>NZ_CP025113.1:3719020-4331030 GCF_002831585.1 Bradyrhizobium sp. SK17
GCGACTGATCTATGGCGCGCGCATCTCGCTGATCGTCGGCCTGTGCGCGCCGATGATCGGGGTCACCATCGGCGGCGCGCTCGGCATGCTCGCCGGCTATTTCCGCGGCCGTTTCGAATCCTTCGTGGTCGGCAGCATGGACGTGCTGCTGGCGTTCCCGCCGCTGATCCTGGCGCTTGCAGTCACCGCCTATCTCGGCCAGTCGATCTTCAACCTGACCTGCATCCTCGGCGTGCTCGGTATTCCCGCCTTCATGCGGGTGGCGCGGGCCGCGACCCTGTCGCTGGCACGGCGCGAATTCGTCATCGCGGCGCAGGCGCTCGGTGCCACGCACACCCGTATCCTGCTGCGCGAGCTGCTGCCCAACGTGCTGTTGCCGCTGCTCGCCTTCTTCCTGCTTGGCGTCGCGGTCACCATCGTGGTCGAGGGATCGCTGTCGTTCCTCGGCCTCGGCGTGCCGCCGCCGATCTCGAGCTGGGGCAGCATGATCGGGGAGGGACGCGAGAGCCTCGAGGTGGCACCACAGCTCGCCTTCATTCCGGCGATCGCGATGTTCCTGACCGTGCTCGCCTTCAACCTGATCGGCGACACCATCCGCGCGCTGACCGACCCCAGGCAGGGTGCGCTATGAGTAGCGTGTTGCTCTCGGTCGAGAATGCGGTCGTCGACCTGCCGACGCCACGCGGCAATCTGCGGGCGGTGGATCATGTCGATCTCGCGGTCGGCGCCGGCAGGACGCTCGGCATCGTCGGTGAATCCGGTTGCGGCAAGACCATGCTGTCGCGCGCGATCCTGCAATTGCTGCCCAAGAAGGCCAAACTGTCCGGCCGCGTGATGTTCGACGGGCAGGACCTGACAAGGTTGTCCGCGGAGAAATTGCGCAAGCTGCGCGGCCGCTCGCTCGCGGTGGTGTTCCAGGACCCGATGACCTCGCTCAATCCGGTGCTGACCATCGGCACCCAGTTGATCGAGACCATCCAGGAACATCTCGAGCTCGATCTCGCCCAGGCGAGGCAGCGCAGCATCGAACTGTTGGCGGCGGTCGGCATTCCCGCGCCCGAGCAGCGGCTGGCGCAATATCCGCACCAGCTCTCAGGCGGCATGCGCCAACGCGTCGCGATCGCAGTTGCACTGTCGTGCGAGCCGAAGCTGCTGATCGCGGACGAGCCGACCACCGCGCTCGATGTCACGATCCAGGCCCAGATCCTCGATCTCCTGGCGCGCGAGCAGCAGCGCCGTCACATGGCGATGATCATCATCACCCATGACCTCGGCGTGGTCGCCGGCCGTACCGATGAGGTCGCGGTGATGTATGCCGGCCGCGTCGTCGAGCGCGCGCCGACGCCTGCCTTGTTCAAGCGGATGCGGATGCCCTACACCGAAGCGCTGCTCGCCGCACTGCCCAAGCTCGACGTCGCGCCGCATACGCCGCTGCCGGCGATCTCGGGGCGGCCGCCAGATCCGACCCGTCCGCTCAAGGGCTGCTCGTTCTCGCCACGCTGCCGCTATTCCGCCGAGCGCTGCGGCGCGGAGAAGCCGCAGCTCAGCCCGGCGGAGACACCGGAGCATCTCTACGCCTGCTTCCATCCGATCGCAGCAGGGGTCGGCGCATGATGTTGCAGGCTGCATCCAACCCGCTGATGAAGGTGGAAAACCTCGTCGTCGAATACTCGGTCGGCGGCAAGACCATCCATGCGGTCTCCGACGTCAGCCTCGAGATCGGGCGGGGCGAAACGCTCGGGCTGGTCGGCGAATCCGGCTGTGGCAAATCCACGCTCGGCCGCGCGGTGCTGCAACTGCGTCAGGCGGTTTCCGGCAAGGTGCTGTTCGACGGCCACGATCTCACCACGCTGAAGGGCGAGGCGCTGCGCCAGATGCGCCGGCGCGTGCAGCTGATCTTCCAGGACCCGATCGCCTCGCTCAATCCGCGGCGGCGGATCGGCGACATCGTCGCCGAACCGCTGGTGATCGCCGGCGTCAAGGATCCCGAGGAACGCAAGCGGCGGGTGGCCGAGGTGTTGTCGGCGGTCGGCCTCGACCCGGCGCTGGTCAGCGGCCGGCTGCCGCATGAATTCTCCGGCGGGCAATGCCAGCGCATCTGCATCGCCCGCTCGCTGGTGCTCAATCCGGAGTTCGTGATCTGCGACGAGCCGGTGTCGGCGCTCGACGTTTCAATTCGTGCCCAGATCCTCAATTTGCTGGAGGAGATGAAGGCGCGCTACGGCCTGACCTTGCTGTTCATCGCCCACGACCTTGCCGTGGTGAAGGCGGTCTCGGATCGGGTCGCGGTGATGTATCTCGGCCGGCTCTGCGAGGTCGGACCCTCCGAGCAGTTGTTCGCGCGGCCTGCGCATCCCTATACCGCGCTGCTGATCGAGGCGATCCCTGTGCCCGATCCGGATGTGCGCCCGACCCAGAGCGTGCCGGTCGGCGAACCGCCGTCGCCGATCGCGCCGCCCTCCGGCTGCCGCTTCCGCACCCGCTGTCCGCGGGCCGATGCGCGTTGTGCCAGTGAGGTGCCGGACCTGCGCATGGTTGCGCCCGGCCAGTTCGCGGCTTGCCATCATCCGCTGGTCTGAACAATGAGCCTCGGAATTGGCTTGCGAGCCGGCCGCATGGCGGCTTGCTCGAAAACGGGGGCATCAACGTTTGTCCCCGGAGGGCAGGCGTGGCAAGGTCCGCCGCAACAACAAGCTTCGGGAGAACAGCGATGAAGAGTTTCCAGGTCGTCGATTTCAACGCCCCCTTGAAGGAGGTCGATCAGCCGACGCCGCAGCCGTCGGGCACGCAGGTGCTGATCAAGGTCAAGGCCGCCGGCGTCTGCCACAGCGACCTGCACATCTGGGAGGGCGGCTACGACCTCGGCCATGGCCGCAAGCCGCTGTCGCTCAAGGATCGCGGCGTCTCGCTGCCGCGGACGATGGGGCATGAGACGGTCGGCGAAATCGTGGCCTTCGGCCCCGACGTCAAGGACGCCGACAAGGGCGGCCTCAAGATCGGCGACGTCGCGCTGGCCTATCCCTGGCTCGGCTGCGGCAAATGCCCGACCTGCCTCGGCGGCGACGAGAACATGTGCGCGATCAAGCCGAATGCGCTCGGCGTCTATTGCGACGGCGGCTATGCCGATCACATGACGGTGCCGCATCCGAAATATCTGCTCGACCTCGGGGGCTCGATCCCGTCACCGCCGCGCCCTACGCCTGCTCGGGAGTCACCACCTACAGCGCGCTGAAGAAGGTCGAGAAGGATCTCGACACGCCGATCGTGATCTTCGGCGCCGGCGGCCTCGGCCTGATGGCGCTGTCGCTGCTGAAGGCGATGGGCGGCAAGGGCGCCATCGTGGTCGATATCGACGCCAAGAAGCGTGAGGCGGCCGAGGCTGCCGGCGCGCTCGCAACCGTCGACGGCAAGGCGCCGGATGCGCTGGAGCAGCTTGTCAAGAAGGCCGGCCAGCCGATCCGCGCCGCGATCGACCTGGTCGGCAACGCCCAGACCTCGCAGCTCGGCTTCGACTGCCTGACCAAGGGCGGCAAGCTCGTGATCGTCGGCCTGTTCGGCGGTGGCGCGACCTGGGCACTGCCGCTGATCCCGATCAAGGCTGTCACCATCCAGGGCAGCTATGTCGGCAACCTCCGCGAGACCCAGGAATTGCTCGACCTCGTGCGCACCAAGAAGATTCCGGCGATCCCGGTCACGCCGATGCCGCTGGCGAAGGCGAACGAGGCGCTGACCAATCTGCACAAGGGGCAACTCGTCGGCCGCGCCGTGCTGACGCCGTAGGTATCGGCCGTCAGTGCGAGGAGCCAACGGGTCGCGCGAACGCGCGCCCGATGACAGGCTCCGCGACGAAGCAATCCATATCTCCGCAAGCTGCGGCATGGATTGCTTTGCTTCGCTCGCAATGACGGACGCAACGCCTCTCGCTGATCTTGGAGTCCCTCTATGCCCGCCAACGACACGCTCCACATCGCCGTTCTCGGCGGCGACGGTATCGGCCCCGAGGTGATGGCGCCGGCGCTCGAGGTGCTGCGCAAGATCGAGGCATCGGCCGGCCTCAAATTCCGCTTCACCGAGGCGGCCGCCGGAGCCGGCCACTACAAGGAGACCGGCAAGTCGATGCCGGAGAGCACGATCCGGCTGTGCGAGGAGGCGGATGCGATCCTGCTCGGCGCCTGCGGATTGCCGTCGGTGCGCTATCCCGACAACACCGAGATCGCGCCGCAGATCGAATTGCGCATGATCTTCGATCTCTATGCCGGCGTGCGGCCCGCGCGATTGATTCCGGGCGTGCCGAGCACGATCGTCGGGGCCGACCAGAAGGGCATCGATCTCGTCGTGATCAGGGAATCCACCGAGGGCCTGTTCGCCTCGATGGGCAAGGGCGTCGTCACCGACAGCGAGGCGCGCGAGACGATGGTGATCACGCGCCACACCTCCGAGCGGCTGTTCGAGTTCTCGTTCCGGCTTGCCGAGCGTCGCAAGGCGCGCGGCAAGGCGAATAGCGGGCTGACCTGCGTCGACAAGGCGAACGTGTTCAAGGCATTCGCCTTCTTCCGCAACATCTTCGACGAGACGGCGAAGCGTCATCCCGACGTCAAGGCCGATCACCTCTACATCGACGCGACCGCGGCTGCGCTGGTGAAGCGCCCATGGGACTTCGACGTGATGGTCACCGAGAACATGTTCGGCGACATCCTGTCGGACCTCACCGCCGGCCTGATCGGCGGCATGGGCATGGCGCCGTCAGCCGATATCGGCGACCGCTACGCGGTGTTCCAACCTTGCCACGGCACCGCGCCCGATATCATGGGGCAGGGCAAGGCGAACCCGACCGCGATGATCCTGTCGGCTGCGATGATGCTGGACTGGCTCGCCGACAAGCACGGTATCGAGAGCGCCGCTGAGGCCGCCGAAAATATCGAGCGCGCGGTCGACAGGGTCTATGCCGACGGCATCAAGCCGTTCGAGTTCGGCGGCAGCAGCGGCACGGCCGATGTAGCGAAGGCCGTGCTGGCGGCGCTTTAGCGCCGCGACTGAGGGGGCCGAAGCCCCCTCGTGACGGTTAGCGGCGATGTCCGCCGTGATGTCCACCACCATGATGTCCGCCGCCGTGGCGGCCGCCATGATGGCGATGACCGTGATGGTGGCGAGGCTGGACGTGCGGACGATGATGCCATCCGTGATGGCGCGGACCGTAATAGCCGTAACCGCCCGGCTGCCAGTAGCAGCGGCCCCAGCGGTCGCAAACCTGGCGCACCTTGTCGACGTTGGAGGTTTCGCCTGCGATGTGGCTGGCCTGCGGAAGTCCGTTCGGCACCGCCGATGCCGCGCCGGACATCAGCACTGCGCTGCCAAGCGCGGCCAGTCCAATAACAGCAAGCTTGATATTCATTGAGATCTCCTTGGTTGAAGCCTGAAAACGTCCATGCGGCCGCTTGGTTGCTGCGACAAAAAAGACGAGCACGTGCACTTGGTTTGAGGTGCGATGGTTCAACGCAGGAAATGCGGGGGTTGTGAGATGACACGGCGCGCGGGCGACAATTGGCCGCGCGACAGAATGGCGACGCACGCATCGGCCCCGATGTCCCGGGCGTTCAGAGCCCGCCGCGAAAGTCGGCGCAAATGCGTCGCCATGCGCGGCCAAACAAAAAGCGCTGCCATCGTGGACGGCAGCGCTTCGACATCTTCCTGGTCGGAACGGCATGTGGCGGTCGCGATGACCGGCCACAGCTCAGTCCCGGCGGCGTAGCGGATCGCGTCGCGGCACCGCGATCCGATCCGTGGCTCAGTCCTCGTTGGCGGCGATCGATTCCATCAGCGACACCAACTGGCGCTGCACGGTCTGATCCTTGATCTTGCTGTAGGCGCGCAGCAACCGGAGGCTGAACGCGCTGTCGAGGAACAACAGGCTCTCGACTTCGCGGGCCTTGTTGTCGCCATCGTAGAAGAAGGTGACCGGCACATCGAGCGCGGTCGCGATCTGCTGAAGGCGGGCGGCGCCGACGCGGTTGACGCCCTTCTCGTACTTCTGAACCTGCTGGAAGCTGACACCAAGCTTGTCGCCGAGTTCAGCCTGCGAGATCTTCTGCTCGACACGGCGCAGGCGAATTCGCTTGCCCAACTCAATGTCCGGCTTGCCGGCACTGCGCTGCTTCATCTTCTTTGCTGCTGATCTGTTCATTCTTGTGACCCGTCCTTCAATCGGAAATCCCTGGCCCGGCTAGGTCAGGGACACGTTCATGATGTACCGCGTTAAGCTCGAGTGGATCGTCGGTTCGTCGTGAACTACGAAAATCCAGGAAGATCGCGGGATGGTATCCAAGCGCACATCCGGGTTGGAAGCGTGCGTATTTGGAAGCACCCAATTACCGACACGGCCGACTACCTGAAGTCGATCGCGCCGAGGTGTCTATCAACACCCCGCCCTCTACATTTGGCAAAATATTGACCAAATCACAACTAGCGCGAGTTTGATCGACACAGATTTTGCGCGCATGCTTACCGGGCGGCAATGCATTGCGCCCGTAGTTCTACGGGCAACTATATTGTACGGGCGTCTTAGTATGGATGCAACCCCAGCTAGTGCAGCCTGAGGTCGCGCAGACGGTGCGCGGTTGCTTGACTGAATCGCCGGGGATGGGAAAGTTTGAGGTAAGTGCAAGTCAGGCTTTCGGAATGTTGCTGGACAATTACCCAAAAGTTCTGAATCATCGGGAACAATTGTGCGCCTACGACATTCCGGCGAATCCTGGCGGGAGAGGCCAATGAAGCGGAAGAAGGCCACGCCTCGACTCTACCTCGCGGCTTCGGGAGTGGAAGATATGCCGGTCGCAAATGCGGAAGAAAGGTTGTTGGCGCTGCTTGCAACCCTGGAAGAATGTCAGGCTTTTCTGACCGACCGGGCCAGCACGGAAACGGCGCGGCTGTTGTCGCTCGCCATCCTCGAACTCCGGATGGAGCTCCACAAGGTGACCGATTCCGAGTTGAAGGCCCTGTGTGACATGATCGCGTCGGACGATCACACCGAGGAGCCGGCGGCGCTGAAGCGGCTGCCGCCATACTTGAAAATCGTCAAATAAGCCCGCTTCGAAGCAAGTCATCCGGGTTCAACTGACGTACCCCCGCGCACCACGCGGGATTTCGTCTATCAGCCAGCGCACGATTCCGAAGCTTCGTGAGCCCAGTGGTGAGGCCATTGCGCCCGAGTTCCTGCGCGCAGCCACCGCGCAAAGGCGGTCTGCGTTTCTCTCGATTGAAGACCTCGCTTTTGCGGAACCTGCCTTAGCCCGCGGTGACGTCGACTGCCTCGCTGCCTTCGAGCACCCGGCGGGCCTGGTCACGGTCCAGGTCACCCTCCCACGCCGCGACCACGACGGTGGCGACGCAGTTGCCGATCAGATTGCCGACCGCGCGCGCCATCCCGATGAACCAGTCGACCGAGAGCACCAGCACGAGGCCGATTGCCGGGATGCTCGGCACCGCGTTGAGCGTCGCGGCCAGGATGACGATCGCCGAGCCCGGAACGCCGTGCGCGCCCTTCGAGGTGATCAGCGACACGCCGAGCACCAGCAGCAGGTCGCCGAACGACAGCGGGGTATTGGTCGCCTGCGCGATGAACACGACCGCGAGCGTCAAATAGATCGAGAAGGCATCGAGATTGAACGAGTAACCGGTCGGGATCACGAGGCCGACAACCGAGTCCTTGACGCCGAGCCGCTCCAGCTTGCGCATGACCTGCGGCAGCACCGCGTCGGACGATGCGGTGGCGAGCACGATCATCAGTTCCTCGCGCAGGTAACCGAGGAACTTGAGCAGGTTGACGCCAGCGAGCGCCATCACCCCGCCGAGCACGCCGAGCACGAACACCGCGACCGCGACGTAGAACAGCGCCACCAGCGACAGCAGCTGCTTCAGCGAGCCGACGCCATATTTGCCGACCGTATAGGCGACGGCGCCGAGCACGCCGATCGGTGCGAAGCGCACGATCAGGCCCATGGCGCGGAACAGTACGGTCGAGACCGCATCGATGAAGGAGGAGATTCGCTCGCCCTTCTCGCCGCCGACCAGCGCCAGGCTGACGCCGAAGATGATCGCGAAGAACAGCACCTGCAGCACGTCGTTGCGCGACAGCGCGTCGAACGAGGTGGTCGGGATGATGTTGAGCAGGAAGCTGCCGACGCCTTCGCCCTTCAGCTTCTGCGCGTTGCTGGCATAGTTGCCGAGCGCCTTGGCATCGAGCGTCGAGGTATCGATGTTCATGCCGTGGCCGGGCCCGAACAGATAGGCGAGCAGCAGGCCGACCACCAGCGCGACCGTCGTCATCGTCTCGAAATACACCAGCGCCTTGACGCCGACGCGTCCCACCTTCTTGAGATCGCCAGCGCCGGCGATGCCGTGCACCACCACGCAGAACACGATCGGTGCCACGATCATCGAGATCAGCTTCAGGAAGGCATCGCTGAAGATCTTCAGCCCGATCGCGAAATCCGGTGCGGCCATGCCGATCACGATGCCGAGCAGCAGCGCGACCAGCACCTGGACGAACAGCGACGTATAAAGCGGCTTGCGGGCCGTGGTGGCTTCCGCTGCGATGGTCGACATGACATCCCCCTGTCTCTGGCCGTTATTCCTGCCGGCCGGACCCGCGACATCTTAGCAACTTGCGTGCCAAGATGTCGCAGGATTGGTGTGAATATCGGTCAATCGTCGACGTCGAGGGAGCTGGTCAGGGTGTAAACGACGCCCTGGGGCAGGAAGTCCACGGTGGCTTCGCCGCCGAGTTGGTCGCGGGCACTGCGCTCGATCAGCCGGGAGCCGAAGCCGCGCCGCACCGGTGCCGTGACCTGTGGTCCGCCGGCCTCGGTCCAGATCATCCGGAGCTTCGGCTCGGGGCCTTCCCGCAGGATTTCCCAGTCCAGCGTCACCGTGCCGGTGTCGTTGGACAATGCGCCATATTTGGCCGCGTTGGTGGCCATTTCGTGCATGATCATCGACAGCACCAAAGCAAGCCGTGGCGACAGCGGCACCCGCGGTCCGAACATCTTGACCCGCTCCGAAGCGTTCAGCAGATAGGGCCGCAGCACGCGGCTGACCACGTCCTGAAGGTCGGAGCCCTGCCATTTGTCGGTCGAGAGCAGATTGTGGGCCTCGGCGAGCGCGCCGAGCCGCCCCTCGAATTTCTCGCGTTCGGCGCGGCTCGCGCTACGGAAGGTCTGGGTGGCGATCGATTGCAGGATCGCCAGCGTATTCTTGACCCGGTGGTTGAGCTCCTCGATCAGGAGGCCGTGCAGCATCTCGCCGCGCGCGATCGTGGTCGCCATCCGCACCGCGAAGCCGAGGCCGACCAGCAGCAGGAAGCCGCCGATCACGCTGGTGATCGCCAGCGAGCGCCACAGCGGCGCCACCAGCGAGCCCTCGGAGATTCCCGCGGCGACGGTCCAGCCGGTGACGCGCGACCGGGTGAAGCCGGTGATCAGGGCCACGCCTTCGAGCGAGACGGTCGGCAGCGTCGCTTCGCTTTGGCGGAACATCTCGGCAAACAACGTCGGCGCGGCGCGCTGTCCGATGGTCGCCTGCGGATTTGGCACACGGGCGAGGTTGACGCCTTCGCTGTCGAAGATCGAGATGGTCCAGTCCTGGTTGAGGCGCTGCTTCTCGATCATGGCCTGGAAGACTCCGATCGGCGGACTGAAGGAGATGTCGTAGAGCACCTCGCCGTCGCGGATCACCGGCACCTCGACGGTGATGATCAGGCGCTGCTTCACCGCGCCGAAGAACAGGTTGGAGTATTGCGGCTGCCGGGTCGCAAACACCTTCTCGACGATCTCGAGATTGTTGCGCGGCGGCAGGCTCGCGGTGTCCGGCGTCAACGAGGAGAACGCCTGGTGTCCCGTGCGGTCGGCCACCAGCACCACGCCGTCCTTGCCGTATTGCTCGAGAAAGCCCGCGGCGATGCGACGAAAATTGGCGAAATCGCCGTCGCGCAGCGAGTTGGTCAATGCCAGCACCTGCAGGCCGCCGGTCATCCGCTGCATTTCGGCGTCGAGCAGCAGGCGGATGTTGCGGGCGGTCTCGAGCACGCGCTGCGTGGCGGCCTGGCGGTCCCGCTGGTAATTGTGGAAGACGATACCGACCGCGAAAATGATCAGCGGCAACATCGTTCCCGCGACCAGAAGCGCGAGACGCACTGGCAATGTCAGTTTCGGCACGAAGTCCCCGGGTCGGTGCCCATTTGCGGTGAGCTTAGGGGAAGCGGGAAATATCCGCCAAAGGAAATGACTGGTGGTCGGAAAAGTTCCGCGGCGCCGCGAGCATGATCCGGAAAAAGTGTGAAGCGGCTTTTCCGAAAGATCATGCTCACATGAGCTGCGCGCCGCGGAATAGCGTCAGGTCAGAGGTTGCTCTCGGTGATCGCGGCGTAGACCATGGTACGCAGCTCGCGCCGCAACGGATAGGCGCTCGATGGCAGCACCTGGGTCATGAAGATCGTGATCAGCTCTTCGGCCGGATCGATGAAGAAAGACGTCGTCGCCGCGCCGCCCCAGTTGAATTCGCCCGGGCTGCCCGCGATCAGCGTCTGCGCCGGGTGCATGGTGACGGCGAAGCCGAGGCCGAAACCGATTCCGTTATAGGCGGCTTCGGCGAACATCGAACGCGACATCGCCGGCAGGTCGACCCCGCCGGGCAGGTGGTTGGACGCCATCAGCTTCAGCGTCTTCGGGCCGAGCAGGCGGACGCCGCCGAGCTCGCCGCCATTGAGCAGCGCCCGGCAGAAGGTCAGATAGTCGGCCGCGGTCGAGCACAGCCCGCCGCCGCCCGAGATCAGCGAGGGCGGTGACAGGAACGTGCTGGTCGTCGGATCGTCCTGCAAGGTCAGCGTGCCCTTGCGCTCGGCGGCGAGCGGGTTGAAGCCGCCCTGCGGATCGGCGGAATAGCAGGCCGCAAAGCGGTGCGCCTTGTCGGCCGGCACGAAGAAATCGGTGTCGTTCATGCCGAGCGGCTTGAAGATCCGCTCCTTGAGGAATTGCTCGAACGGCATGCCTGCGATCTTGCCGACGAGATAGCCGAGCACGTCGGTCGAGACCGAGTAATTCCAGGCTTCGCCCGGCGAGAACTCCAGTGGGATCTTCGCCAGATCCTCGATCATGCCGTCGAGCGTGCCGGCCTTGATGACCTCGCCGATCTTCTTCTCGCGATAGGCGGCGTCGACATTGGAGCGCTGCTGGAAGCCGTAGGTCAGGCCCGAGGTGTGGCGCAGCAGGTCGACGATCTGCATCGGCCGCGTCGGCGGGCGGGTCAGGAAGGCGGGCGCGGTGCCGGCGACGAACACACCGAGGTTCTTCCATTCCGGGATGTACTTTGCGACCGGCTCGTCGAGCGCGACCTTGCCTTCCTCGACCAGCATCATGAAGGCGACCGACGTGATCGGCTTGGTCATCGAATAGATGCGGAAGATCGTGTCGTCCTTCATCGGCGCCTTGCGCTCGAGGTCGGCGAAGCCCTGGACGGTGGAATGCACGATCTTGCCGCGGCGATAGATCAGGAGCTGGGTGCCGGGAAAGCGGCCGGAATCGAGATAGCGGCTCTTCAGATGCGCTTCGAGGCGATCGAGGGCTGCGGTCGACATTCCCGCGGATTCGGGCGAGGCAGGCGTGGGGGCTAACATCGGGCGTTTCTCCGGCTGCGAGGCCGCCTTGATAGCCGAAAAGTGTCCGTTGCACCAATCGGCCGCCGCTTACCGGCTCCGGGCCGGTGGTGTACGCTCGTCCCTGCAATCGCGCCCTCAAGGGCCTAAGGGGAACGCCGAGATGACCCAGTTCAACGAAACCGAGCTCACCGCAGCCGTGATCCGCAGCTTCGACCAGACGCCCGATCCGCGAGCCAAGTTCCTGTTGCAGGAATTGGTGAAGTCGCTGCACGACTATGTGAGCAAGACCAATCTCACCTTCGAGGAGTGGGACCACGCGATCGGTTTCCTGACTCGCACCGGGCAGAAATGCACCGACATCCGCCAGGAATTCATCCTGCTGTCCGACGTGCTCGGCGTCTCGATGCTGGTGGACGCGGTCAACCACAGGGATCGCGACGGCGCCACCGAGACCACCGTGCTCGGGCCGTTCTATGTCGGCGAGCACAAGGTGACGCCGCACGGCACCGACATCTCGGCGAGCCTGCCCGGCGAGCGCATGTTCGTGCAGAGCCGCGTCACCGACCTCGACGGCAAGCCGCTGGCCAATGTGCCGGTCGATGTCTGGCACGCGGACGATGACGGATTCTATGACTCGCAGAAGCCGAGCTACGCGACCGAGGGCGCCTCGTCGCGGGCGCGCTTCATCACCGATGCCGACGGCCGTTTCTTCTTCCGCACCATCGTGCCGTGCAGCTATCCGATCCCGACCGACGGTCCGGTCGGCCAGATGATCACGCAAACCAACCGCCATCCGATGCGGCCGGCGCATGCGCATTTCCTGGTCAACGCCAAGGGCCATGAGCCGTTGATCACCCATGTCTTCATCGAGGGCGACGAGTACATCGACTCCGATGTGGTGTTCGGCGTGAAGGACGAACTGATCGCCAAGGTCGAACGGCGCACCGATCCCGCAATGCCCGATGGCCAGCGTTCGGACGGCCCGTGGAGCCTGATGAGTTACGAATTCCATGTGAAGCCCGGCGGCGGCATGGCGCCCGCGCCGCTCGGCACCAAGGTCACCGAGGACGCCTGATCGCTATCGTCAAAAGCGCCTGCTCAATCCTTGTGCGACGCACAAGGATTGAGCGAAGCGCAAGTTTTGGCAGCGCGCGCACCGTTCGCATGCGCTGCGACAAGTTGCGCAAAACATTGCGGTAAAATCCATTTTTGCACTGCGGTAGCTTGGCACAAGGCTTGAATAGTGAGCTGCCGACGCCATTGAAGCCGTCCCTCGAGGCCACCCCATCGGAGTTCTGACGCCGCCAGACCGGGCCTCCCCGGTGCATGCCCTGTTGCGCCCTGCGCGCGTCGCGATCCGGCGGATGGTGCTCGACGCACAGCCGCATCACCGCAACGCAACGACGCAGAGGACGACCGATGACCAAGCCCAGCAACACGCCCCCGAACCGTGCGATCAGTCGTCGCCGGCTCCTGAAGGCAACCAGCGGCGCCGCCGCGCTGCTCGCCGCAGCCAAGCTCAACTTTCCCGCCGGCGCGTTCGCGCAGGGTGCGGGTCCCGAAGTGAAGGGCGCCAAGCTCGGCTTCATCGCGCTGACCGATGCCTCGCCGCTGTTCGTCGCCAAGGAGAAGGGCATCTTCGCCAAATACGGCATGCCCGACGTCGAGGTGCAGAAGCAGGCTTCGTGGGGCACCACGCGCGACAATCTGGTGCTCGGCTCCGAAGGCAATGGCATCGACGGCGCGCACATCCTGACGCCGATGCCGTATCTGATTTCGGCCGGCAAGGTGACGCAGAACAATCAGCCGACGCCGATGTACATCATGGCGCGGCTCAATCTGAATGGTCAGTGCATCTCGGTCGCCAAGGAATATGCCGACCTCAAGATCGGAGTCGACACCGCACCATTCAAGCCGGCGCTGGAGAAGAAGAAGGCGGGCGGCAAGGCGATCAAGGCGGCGATGACTTTCCCCGGCGGCACGCATGATCTGTGGATCCGCTACTGGCTCGCCGCCGGCGGCATCGATCCCGACAAGGACATCGAGACCATCGTAGTGCCGCCCGCGCAGATGGTCGCCAACATGAAGGTTGGCACCATGGACTGCTTCTGCGTCTGCGAGCCGTGGAATTTGCAGCTGATCCATCAGGACATCGGCTACACCGCGATCACGACCGGCGAGCTCTGGGACAAGCACCCGGAGAAATCGTTCGGCCTGCGCGCCGCCTGGGTCGACAAGAACCCGAAGGCCGCCAAGGCGCTGCTGATGGCGGTCATGGAAGCCCAGCAATGGTGCGAGAAGGCCGAGAACCGCGAGGAGACTGCGGCGATCTGCGCCAAGCGGCAGTGGATCAACTGTCCGGTGGAAGACATCACCGATCGCATGAAGGGCAAGTTCGACTACGGCACCGGCCGCGTGGTCGAGAACTCGCCGCAGCAGATGCGGTTCTGGAAGGACAACGCGTCCTATCCCTATCAGAGCCATGATCTCTGGTTCCTGACCGAGGATATCAGGTGGGGCAAGTATGAGGCGGGCTTCGACACCAAGGCGCTGATCGCCAAGGTCAACCGCGAGGATCTCTGGAAGGAGGCCGCCAAGGAACTTGGCGTCACCGACATTCCGGCCTCGACCTCGCGCGGCAAGGAGACCTTCTTCGACGGCAAGGTGTTCGATCCCGCCGATCCCGCCGCGTACCTGAAGTCGCTGTCCATCAAGCGTGTCGATGTCTGAGCCCGACAGGGCCGCGCTCTCTTGCGCCGCCCGTCGCCTGACCATGGAGATTTTTGTTCAATGTCGATGCCTGCCATAAAGACCGAACTGTCAGCGGTGGCGATCCCGCAGGCCGCCGCGGCGCCGGTCGTGACCATGACACCGAAGCGCGCGCCGCATACCGAGACCTACGCCAGGATGGCGAAGGAGACCGCGGCGCGTGTGTTGCCGCCGTTGATCGTGATCGCGCTGCTGCTCGTCGTGTGGGAGTTGATCTGCCGGCGCGCCGGCTCCAGCCTGCCGCCGCCGTCGAAGGTGTTCAAGGACACCAAAGAGCTGATCCTCGATCCGTTCTTCGACCATGGCGGCATCGACAAGGGCCTGTTCTGGCATCTCTCCGCCAGCCTGCAGCGGGTCGCCTATGGCTACTCGCTGGCAGCGATCGCCGGCATCGCGCTCGGCACGCTGGTCGGCCAGTCGGTGTGGGCGATGCGCGGGCTCGATCCGTTGTTCCAGGTGCTGCGCACGATCCCGCCGCTTGCCTGGTTGCCGCTGTCGCTTGCCGCGTTCCGCGACGGCCAGCCCTCGGCGATCTTCGTCATCTTCATCACCTCGGTCTGGCCGATCATCATCAACACCGCGGTCGGCATCCGCAACATCCCGCAGGACTACCGCAACGTCGCCGCGGTGGTGCAGCTCAATCCGCTGGAGTTCTTCACCAAGATCATGATCCCGGCGGCTGCGCCCTACATGTTCACCGGCCTGCGCATCGGCATCGGCCTGTCATGGCTCGCGATCGTTGCGGCCGAGATGCTGATCGGTGGCGTCGGCATCGGCTTCTTCATCTGGGACGCGTGGAATTCCTCGCATATCAGCGAAATCATCCTGGCGCTGTTCTATGTCGGCATCATCGGCTTCGTGCTCGATCGCCTCATTGCGGGCGCGGGCAAAGTCGTGACCCGCGGCACGGCGGCGAATTGAGGAGGCAAGACATGCAGGCCTATCTGAAGCTCGACCACATCGACAAGACGTTTGCCCGCGGCAACGTCACGACGGAAGTCCTGAAGGACATCAACCTGACCATCGATCAGGGCGAATATGTCTCGATCATCGGCCATTCCGGCTGCGGCAAGTCGACCTTGCTCAACATCGTCGCCGGCCTCACCGGCGCCACCAATGGCGGCGTGCTGCTGGAGAACCGCGAGGTCAATTCGCCGGGACCGGATCGCGCCGTCGTGTTCCAGAACCACAGCCTGTTGCCGTGGCTCACGGTCTACGAGAACGTCAAGCTCGGCGTCGACAAGGTGTTCGCCAGGACCAAGAGCAGGGCCGAGCGAGAGGCCTGGGTGATGCACAATCTCGGCCTGGTGCAGATGGCGCATGCCAGGGACAAGCGGCCGAGTGAGATCTCCGGCGGCATGAAGCAGCGCGTCGGCATCGCGCGGGCGCTTGCGATGGAGCCGAAGGTGTTGCTGCTCGACGAGCCGTTCGGCGCGCTCGATGCGCTGACCCGGGCGCATCTGCAGGATTCGGTGATGGCGCTGCACCAGAAGCTTGGCAACACCATCCTGATGATCACCCACGACGTCGACGAGGCCGTGCTGTTGTCGGACCGTATCGTGATGATGACCAACGGCCCGAGCGCGCGGATCGGCGAGGTGCTCGAAGTGCCCTTGGCGCGTCCGCGCAAGCGGCTCGAGCTCGCGACCAACGCCAGCTACCTGAAATGCCGGCAGCGCGTGCTCGAATTCCTCTATGAGCGGCACAGCTTCGTCGAGGCGGCATGAGCAAGCCACGGCCCACGTGAAAGGTTTTTCTGCCCCGCCGCAATGGCGCGGCGGGAAACATCGTGCACGGAGGCACACATGACGGAAGACCAGGTCAAGCTCGTCCAGCAGTCCTTCAGCAAGGTTGCGCCGATCTCGGCGCAGGCGGCGGTCACCTTCTATGACCGCTTGTTCGAGGTCGCGCCCGGCGTGAAGGCGATGTTTCCCGCTGACCTGACCGAGCAGCGCAAGAAGCTGATGGCGACGCTCGCCGTCGTGGTCAATGGCTTGAATGATCTGCCGTCGGTGCTCCCCGCCGCGAGCGCGCTCGCCAAACGTCATGTCGGCTACGGCGCCAGGCCCGAGCACTATCCGGTGGTCGGCGGCGCATTGCTGTGGACTCTCGAGAGAGGCCTTGGCGAAGCCTGGACGCCCGAAACTGCCGCCGCGTGGACCGCGGCTTACGGCACGCTGTCCGGATACATGATTGCGGAAGCCTATGGCAGCGCGCAGGCAGCGGAATAGGCATGTTGTCGTCGGCGCACGCCGCGACGTCTGTTCCGCTGCGAGCGGAAACCTAACCGCGTCATTGCGAGCGAAGCGAAGCAATCCAATCCAATCCTCCGCTTGCGGAGGAATAGATTGCTTCGTCGCTATCGCTCCTCGCAATGACGAGAGGATCGATCTATGGTCCACCCCGTTCCGCCAACGGGTGAACCAAAAATGATGTTCCTGGAAACGCCGCCGAAACTGATCCCGACCGACATCTTCTCCGCCATGCCGGCCGAATTCCGCCGCAAGGTGGCGAGCGAATGGGCCGATGCCAACCGGCCTGGGGCGGTGATCGACTGTTTCATCGAGGGGCCGTCGTTCGATGCCGAGGGCAATCTCTACATCGTGGACATTCCGTTCGGCCGCATCTTCAGGATCGCGCCCGACAGGACCTGGTCGCAGGTCGCCGAATATGACGGCTGGCCGAACGGGCTGAAGATCGACGCCAGCGGACGGATCCTGATCGCCGATTACCGGCACGGCTTGATGGAGCTCGATGCCGGCACCGGCAAGGTCACGCCGCTGCTGCGGTCGCGCAATTCGGAGTCGTTCCGCGGCTGCAACGATCTGCACATCGCCACCAACGGTGACATCTATTTCACCGACCAGGGCCAGACCGGCCTGCACGATCCGACCGGCCGGGTCTATCGGTTGCGGGCGGGCGGCGCGCTCGACTGCCTGATCGACACCGGCATCAGTCCGAACGGCCTGGTGCTCGATCCGCACGAGGCGGTGCTGTTCGTCGCCATGACGCGCGACAACGCGGTGTGGCGTGCGCCATTCATGAAGGACGGCAGCGTCTCCAAGGTCGGCCGCTTCTGCTCGCTGTTCGGCCCGAGCGGGCCCGACGGCATGACGATGGACAAGGCAGGGCGGTTGTTCGTCGCGCACGCCTCGCTCGGCCATGTCTTCGTGTTCGCGCCGAACGGCGAGTGCATCGCGCGGATCAAGTCCTGCGCCGGACCAAGCTGCACCAATGTCGCGATCGGTGGCGCCAACCGCGACCGTCTCTACATCACGGAATCGGCGACCGGCAGCGTGCTGGTCGCCGACATCAGCGGGCTCGGCTAGTCTGCCGATGTCCGGCGTCGCCTAGGCTGCGGCGCCGCGCGGTTCGGGAAACGGCGAATGATAGAGCCAGGCGAGCTTGTCGCAGAACTGCTCGAGGCTGGTCTCCCGAATCAGCTGGTTGCGCAGCAGCGCGTGCACGCCGGCCGGATGATAGACTTGGGTGCCGAGTTCGCGGGCTTGCAACTGGACCCGCGCCGTGCGCATCAGCCGGACCTGCCGGTATCTCTCCAGCGCAGGTTCGAACGCGTCGGGCATGTCGCCCAGCAAGTCCGCGAGCCAGACCGCATCCTCCAGCGCCATGCAGGCGCCCTGCGCAAAATATTGCAGCATCGGATGCGCGGCGTCGCCGAGCAGCACCACGCGGCCGTCGACCCAGCGCTCGATGGGGTCGCGGTCACAGGTCACCCACGCCTTCCAGTCCTTGCCGTGGTGAATGATCGCCTTGGCGCGGGGATGGATGTCGCGGAAATTCTCCAGGACTTCGTCGTGGCTCACTGGCCTAGCCGCGAAAGCCTCCAAGGGATCGTTGTGGCAAGTGATGGCGAGGTTGAAGACCTTCCAGCCGGACAGCGGATAATGCACCAGATGGCACCTCGCGCCGGCCCACAAGGTGGCAGCGTTCCAGCGCAGATCCTCCGGCATTTGCTCGGTCGGGATCACCGAGCGGTAAGTGGTGTGGCCCGCGATCCGCGGCGGACCGTCATCGACCATCTGCTGGCGAATCCGCGACCTGAGCCCGTCGGCGCCGATCAGGAGGCGGCCCGTGACGCGCTCGCCGGACTTCAGCCGCGCCACGACTGCGGTGCCGTCCTGGTCATATCCGACCACGTCGCAATCGCTGCGCAGCGTGATGGCGGGATCGGCCTCGCAGGCGCGCAGGAAGATGCTGTGCAGATCGCCGCGGTGGACCACCGCATAGGGATTGCCGAAGCGGCGGCGGAAATAGTCGGTCAGGTCGACGCTGGTGATCTCCTCGGCGGAGATCGCATCCATCAAGCGCAGCTGGTCGATGAACACCGCGGTCGCGCGGGCGGCATCGCCGAGACCGAGATGGTCGAAGGCATGGAAGGCGTTCGGGCCGAGCTGGATGCCGGCGCCGATCTCCTGATAGCGCGCGGCGCGCTCCAGGACGGTGATCTGGAATCCCTTGCGGGCCAGCGCGACCGCAGCCGCCAGTCCGCCAATGCCGCCGCCTGCGATGATGATCGGATCCCTGCGCATGTCCTCTCCCTGATGGTTGCTATTTCCTCGGTATCTTGCGCCGGCGCCCCGCCATGGCTTTGGCTTCGGGTTTCGATTCCCGCGGCTCCTTCGGCGTCGCCGCGGCGGGCACCTCGATCAGGCCGGCCTCGACCTCGTGCTCGAGCCGATCGAGATTCTTGTAGAGTTCGACCAGCAACTGCTTGAGTTCGGCGGCGGCCTTCGCCGACATCGCGCCGGTAGCGACCTCTTCGTAATATTGCGCGATCGGCATCAGCCGGCCGGCCAGTTCGGCGCCCTTCGGCGTCAGCGCGACCTGCAGGCTGCGTTGGTCGTTCTCCGGCCGGTCACGCGTCAAGAGCCCGGCGCGGCTCATCTCGGCGACGATGCGCGACAGTGTCGAGACATCGGCCGAGGTCAGCTCGGCGATCTCGCCGAGCCGCAGCGGATGTCCCTGCTCCGACAACGCGGCGAGCACGCGGTACATCGGCAGCGTCAACTTCTCGTGACGAATGACGCGGGAAAACAGATCGCCCATCCGCACGCCCAGTCGGGCGAGCAGATAGGGCAGCGAATTCGAAAATCGATACATGGGCTTAGGTCCGGGCTTGAGTCCTGGCGGGAGGTCTCCGCCCGGAATAGCCGCCGGTCCTCGCATCGACAACAGTTGCATATCAATCATTTGCATTTGCAACATTACCATTGACAAATATCTGGACCGGATGTCTCCTCCTGTCAACACGGAAACGGGCCCGAGCCGGAAAGGACGACGCCATGCGGGGAAAGATCGCGCTGGAGGAGCACTTCGCCATCGAGGAAACGGTCAAGGACAGCGCAGGCTTCTCGCCGGCCGACGACTGGACCGAGCTCAAGGCCCGGCTGCTCGACATCCAGGACCGGCGCCTCGCCGAGATGGACGCGCACGGCATCGAGATGATGCTGCTGTCGCTCAACGCGCCGGCGATCCAGGCCATTCCCGACGTCAAGCACGCGCTGGAGCTGTCGCGTCGCGCCAACGATTTCCTCGCCGAGCAGGTGGCGCGCCGGCCGCAGCGCTTCCAGGGCCTCGCCGCACTGCCGATGCAGGATCCCGAGGCCGCCGCGCGCGAGCTCGACCGCTGCGTCAGCGCGCTGAAGTTTCGCGGCGCCCTGGTCAACGGCTTCAGCGAAGTCGAGGGCCATGACGGCGCGCTGTACTACGACCGCAAGGAGTTCTGGCCGTTCTGGTCGGAGGTCGAGCGGCTCGACATTCCCTTCTATCTCCACCCGCGCAATCCGCTCGCGAAGGACGCCGCGATCTATGAGGGCCATCGCTGGCTGATGGGGCCGACCTGGGCGTTCGGCCAGGAGACCGCCGTGCATGCGCTGCGACTGATGGGCTCCGGCCTGTTCGATGCCCACCCGAGGCTGCAGATCATCATCGGCCATATGGGCGAGGGCCTGCCATATTCGATGTGGCGGGTCGACAACCACAACAAGTGGATGCGCGCGCAGAACGTCTATCCGGCCAAGCGCAAGATCGCCGACTACTTCCGCGAGAACTTCTACATCACGACATCGGGCAATTTCCGCACCCAGGCCCTGATCGACGCGATGCTCGAGATCGGCGCCGACCGCATCCTGTTCTCGGCCGACTGGCCGTTCGAGAACATCGATCACGCCGCCGAATGGTTCGACACCGCGACCATCTCCGAGGGCGACCGTTTCAAGATCGGCTGCGGCAACGCCCGCAGGCTGTTCAAGCTCTAGGAGCGCGCCGTCCAACCTGCCGCAGAGCAGGGCGCATCTTCAGTTGCAAGGGAGGAAACCGTGAGCACTTCGCCTGAACTCGACGTGCACGAGGAATTGTCCGGCGCGGCCATCGGCCGGCTGCACATCGTGCTCGGCATCCTGATCACGCTGATCACGCTGTTCGATGGCTACGACACGTTCAATCCGGCCTATGTCATTCATTACGTGGCCAAGCCGTGGGGCCTGTCGCCGAGCCAGGCGGGCTTCCTCGTGAGCTCGGGCCTGTTCGGTGCGATCGGGCACGGCGCGGTCGCCGACCGGCTCGGACGCCGTGGCACGCTTCTGGTCGGGCTTTGGGTCGTCAACGTCTTCACGCTCTTGACCGCGACCATCGGCAACGACTTCTGGAGCTTTTGCGCGCTGCGCTTTGCGACCGGCCTCGGTCTCGGCGTGCTGCTGCCGCTGGGCACGACCTTCGTCAATGAGCTGGCGCCGCGCCGCGTCAGCAACGCCTTCTCGCTGTGGGGCGTGACCCTCGGCTGGTCGCTCGGCGGCGTCTTCGCCGGGCTCGTCGGCGTCTATTTGACGCCGCATTACGGCTGGCAGATCCTGTATTATCTCGGCGCGCTGTCGATCCCGCTGACCCTTGTCGCGCATGCGGTGCTGCCGGAAAGCCCGCAATTCCTTGCCGTGCGCCGCCGCACCGGGGAACTGCGCGCGCTGCTCGGGCGGTTGCGTCCGGAGCGGGCGGCGCTCTATCGTGACGCCGCCTTCGTTTCGGCCGATGCCGCGAGCATGCCCAATCCGGTCGCGGCGCTGTTGAGCCCGCGCTATCGCCGCGTCTCGCTGACGATCTGGATCACCGCCTTCCTCAGCCTGTTCGCGATTTTCGGCCTGACCGGCTGGATCCCGACTGTCATGCAGAAGCGCGGCGAGAGCTTTGCAGCGTCATTCGGCTTCGGCGCGCTGATGCAGGCAATGTCGTTCGTCGGCGGGTTGACGCTCGCGATGCTGGCCGACCGCAAGATGGCGCTGACGCCGCGCTACCTCGCGACATGGTGGCTGATCGGCGGCATCGCCGTGCTGGCGCTGGTGTTCGTCAGCGGCCATGGCGTCAATCTCGCGATCGTCGCGGTCGCAGGCTTCTGCATCATCGGCGCCCAGCACGTGCTCAACAATTTCACCGCCGGTTCCTACGAGACGCTGCTGCGCGCCAGTGGCGTCGGCATGGAGCTGGGCGTCGGTCGCGTCGGTGCGATCCTGGGACCCTATGTGATCGGGCTGCTGCAACAGGCGACCGGCGGCCCCGACGTCTTGTTCTGGGCGATCGGTGGGGCTGCGATCGTCGGTGCGTTCGCGATCGGCTCGCTTGGCCTGGCCACTGTGCCGCGGCACGCGACCGTCGACGGCGCGCCCGCGGAGTGATCTCCACGAAAGGAGTACTCATGTCCAGTTCTACCCGTACCGCCGCAGATGCCGGCGCGGCACGACTTCCGGGATCATCCCTGGTGCTGCTGTTTGCGCGACTCGCGATCGCGCCGCTGTTCCTCTACAGCGGCATCGGCAAGGCGATGGCATTCTCCGCGACTGCCGCCCGGCTCGGCGCAGCCGACGGCTTTGGCGCCCTGCTGGCTGGTGGCGCGATGGCGGTCGAGCTCGGCTGTGGCGCGGCGCTGCTGCTCGGCCTGTTCGCGCGCCGGGCCGCCATCATCCTGTTCCTGTTCACGATCGCCGCGACCTTGATGTTCCACAATTTCTGGGCCGCGCCCGAGGCGCAGGTCGTCACCCAGACCATCAACTTCCTGAAGAACCTCGGCCTGCTCGGCGCGCTGGCGCTGATCGCAAGCTACGGCCCCGGCAGCTACGCGGTCAGCGGCGGCAAATAGGCCGCGCTCAGCCGCGGCCGACGATCAGCTTCAGCGAACCGTCGAAGGATGGCTGCGTCCGGAGATGGCCATGGGTCCGGTCCCAGCGTCCGGACTTCAGGTCGTCGCGCAGCCGGTCCTCGAATCGTCGCGTCGTCGTATCGTCGACAAAGCTCCACGCCGAGCAGGCCAGCCGCGCCATCGGATCGAGCAGCATCTCGGGCCGGCCGTAATACGCCTCGTTGAATCCGTCGGCGCAGTCGAGCGGGATCGGCACCGGTCGGATCTCCGACCGTGCGCCGAGCGCGCGGGCGATCGCGGCGGGAGGTGGATAGCGGCCGGCCTCGGTTGCGATCACATCGGGACAGTAGTCGTGCAGCCAGAAGCGATTGAGCTCGGCGGGTTCGCACGTCATGATGACGACGGGCCCGCGCGTGACGCGCCGCATCTCGCGCAGGCCGGCGGCGAGATCCTTCCACTGGTGCACCGAGAATGTCGACATGCTGGCGTCGAAGGCGCCGTCCGGAAACGGCAGCTTCTCGGCGACGGCGTCGATCGCCGGCGCCAGCGAGGCCGGGCGCTGGCTTCGCATCGAGCTCGACGGCTCGACTGCCGTCACGGCGCGATCGGTCGGCTCATATGATCCGGCGCCGGCGCCGACATTGAGCACCGTCTGCGCATGGCCGAGAGCGTCGGCGATCAGCGCGGCGATGCGCGGTTCAGGCTTGCGGAACTGGCCGTAGCGATTGCCGACCAGTCCATAATTGGCGTCGCCGGCGCTGCCGTCTTGATGTCGTGGTGCGTTGCTTTGCATGGCTCTCATCGGGTCGCGGCGAGGCCGCGGGTCAGTTCGTCTTGTGCGAGACGTTCTTGGCGACGGTGTAGCATTGCAGGCCCTCGGTGCCGCCCTCGCGGCCATATCCGCTGTCCTTGACCCCGCCGAACGGCGTCTCCGCGACGGAGGCGACGAAATGGTTGATCGAGAGGTTGCCGGCCTCGACGCCATCGGCGAGACGCTCCGCGTTGGACGCCGAGCGGGTGAAGGCGTAGGCGGCCAATCCGAACGGCAGCGCGTTGGCCTTCTCGATTGCCTCATCCAGCGTCTTGACCGGATTGACAAGGGCCAGCGGGCCGAACGGCTCCTCGTTCATCGCGCGTGCATCGTCAGGCAGGTCGGCGATCACCGTGAGCGGAAAATAGTAGCCGCGATTGCCGATCCGGTGGCCGCCGGCCAGCACCCGCGCACCTCTGGCCGTGGCATCGGCCACCAGCGTCTCCATCGCCTCGATCCGCCGCGAATTGGCCAGCGGTCCCATCTGGTTTGCGGGATCGAGCCCGTTGCCGACCTTGAGCGCGGCCGCCTTCTCGGCAAACGAGGTGGCGAACTGTTGATAGATCTGCTCCTGTACGAAGAAGCGCGTCGGCGCGACGCAGACCTGTCCGGCATTGCGCGACTTGCCGGCCACGGACGTTGCCGCGGTCGCGACCGGATCGACATCGTCGCAGACGATCACGGGCGCATGGCCACCGAGCTCCATGATCGCAGGCTTCATGTGCCGGCCCGCCATTTCGGCGAGGTGCTTGCCGACCGGGATCGAGCCGGTGAAGGTCACCAGACGGATTCGCGATTGCGGGATCAGATACTCGGAAATCTCGGCCGGGTTGCCGAACACCAGATTGAGCACGCCCGGCGGCAGGCCCGCATCGTGGAAGGCGCGAACCAGCTGCACCGCGCCGGCCGGAGTTTCCTCCGACGCCTTCAGGATGATCGAGCAGCCGGACGACAGCGCGCCGGCCACCTTGCGGGCCGGCGAGCTCATCGGGAAGTTCCACGGCGAGAACGCGGCAACCGGGCCGATCGGCTGCCGCAGCACGGTATGGCGCATGCCGGGCTCGCTCGGGATCACCCGGCCATAGAGCCGCTGACCCTCGGTCGCATCCCATTCGATGATGTCGCAGCCGCGGAGGATCTCGAGCTTCGCCTGCTCGATCGGCTTGCCCTGTTCGAGCGTCATCGCGACCGCCATCTCGTCGACGCGTGCGCGGATCAGGGCGGCGGCCTTCAGGATGACCTGCGCGCGTTTCGCCGGCGCGGTCTTGCGCCAGACCGCAAAGCCGCGCTCAGCCGCGTCGAGCGCATGGTCGAGATCGGCGCGGGTCGCGGTCGGCACCGTACCGAGGATGCTTTCATCGGCGGGATTGATGATCGGCGCGCCGTCGGCGCGCTTCCAGTGGCCGTCGATATAGAGTTCGATCTCTGGATAGGTCGTCATCGGCGATTCTCCGCTCTTGTCGTATCGTGATGGAAGCTGCGCGGGTGCGCAGGCTCATGCCCCCGCGCTGGACCGGAGCGCGCTGTCGGTCGGTGCGATCGACTGAAGCCAGTCGCCGAACACCTGTTCCGCTTGCACGGCGACGGTTCTGGCCAGCGCCTGAGTCCTCCCGCGCAGCTCTGATATCGAGACCTTAGCCGCCGCCAGTTCGACGGCGTGGCCGACATACCATTCCTCGAGCTGCCGCGGATCGGCCTCGAGATGGAATTGCAGCGCGAGCGCGTTGCGGCCCCAGGCGAAGGCCTGGTTCTGGTAGTTGGCGTTCGAGGCCAGCCGCACGGCACCCACGGGCAGGTCGAACGTATCGCCATGCCAGTGCAGCACCTCGTTTTGCAGGTTGCGCAGGCAGGACGATTTGCCATCCGGCGTCAGCTCGATCGGCCCCCAGCCGATTTCCTTGACCTCACCCGGAAATACCCGGCCGCCGAGCGCCTGCGCGATCAGCTGTGCGCCGAGGCAGATGCCGAGTGTGGGCAGGTCGCGGCGCAGCCGCTGTTCGAGCAGCGCGATCTCGGCGGTGAGGAACGGATATTTGTCGGTCTCATAGACCCCGATCGGGCCACCGAGCACGATCAAGAGATCGGCCTCCCGGATCGCGCGATCGGAGAGATCATCCACCGGCGCGTCGCAGAACGACACGCTCCAGCCGGCACGCTCCATGATCGGGGCGAGCAGCCCGAGATCCTCGAACGCCACATGACGGATGGCAATGGCGGAGCGGCGTGGTCGCATCGGTGACGTCCAGTCTGTCGTTATATAATCACAAATATAGCGTAGCGGATCACGACGAGTCCAGCCGCCGCCGGGCGGGGCCGGTCAGCGATCGGAATGCATCTTCTCGAGGAAGTCCTTCACGCCGCTGACCGCGCCGGTGTTGGAGGCGACGTAACCGGGGAGGGCGCCCACCGCCTTGTGAAACTCGCGGCTCTTCATGATGTCGAGCACGCGCCGCATCGGATCGGTATCGAGGAAGGTGCGCTTGCAGACGAAGAAATAATCTTCCGTGAGCAGCCGGATGAAGTCGAGGCCGAACTGTCGTGCGGCGGCCTCGACGCCGAAGCTCGCATCGGCCATGCCGCTCGCGACATAGGCGGCGACCGCGGCGTGAGTGAATTCCATGTGCTGGGCGCCGTTGATCCGGCTCTCGGGGATCCTGTGCAGCGCCAGCAACTGATCGAACAGCATGCGCGTGCCGGAATCATGGTCGCGGTTGACGAAACGGGCCTTGCGGTCGACCAGGTCCTTCAGCGCGGTGATCTTCAGCGGATTGCCGCGTTTCACCATCAGGCCCATCTCGCGGGTCACGAAATGGATCACGCGGTCCTCGCGCGGATCGAGCCACTCGCGGCAGGCCTTGATGCCCTGCGCCCGCAATTCGCCGCGCGGCAGATGCACGCCCGAGAGATCGCAGGCGCCCTGCGCCAGCGACACCAGCGAGTTCTGGTTCGAGACATAGCGCAGATCGACGCCCATGCCGCTCTCGCGGTCGAGGAACTCGCGCAGCTTTGAAACCGCGAAGCCATGGCTGGCATGGACCCGGATCACCTGCGGCCGCTGCTCGAGGAACGGCTTGATCTCGGTGACCAGCTCCTGCGCGAGGTTCTCGAGTTGCAGGCTGAGCCGCGCCTGCATCCGCTCGCCCGCCCACACCAGCTTCTCGCCGAACGCCGTCAGTTTCGAGCCCTTGCCGCGCTGCGTCTCGACCAGCGGAACGCCGAAGAAGGCGGACCATTGCTCAATCAGGTTCCAGACGTGGCGATAGGACAGCTGCGCGTCGCTGGCGGCGCTGGTGATCTTCCCGGTCTTCCTGATCTCGTTGAGGATACCGAGCATCACGACCACGGTCTGCGGTGAGTTCTCCTTGCGGAAGCGCCAGACGGTCTCGATCTCGATCTGCAACATCACGGACATCCAGTTATGAAATTGACTTCATATACTGGCATACCAATAGGCACAAGATATCATATTTACTGTTGATCGAGGCCTCCTACGTTCAATGATAACACCAGGAGGAAATATGATGTCTGTTGCATATGACTATGGACACGAACGCCACCCCCCGCGGCCCAAGCCCCGGCACTGAAGGACGAACTGCTGCTGATCGACGGCGCGCGGGTCCGCTCGCTCTCCGGGCGGACCTTCAAGTCGCTCAACCCGGCCACCGAGCAGGTGATCGCGACCATCGCGGAAGGCAATGAGGCGGATGTCGATCGTGCGGTCGCTGCCGCCCGCCGCGCCTTCGAGGGCCCGTGGCGTACGATGCGCGCCGCCGAGCGCGGCCATATCCTGCTGAAATGGGCCGAGCTGTTGAAGCAGCACACCGACGAGATCGCGGCGCTCGAGAGCCTCGATGCGGGCAAGCCGATCGCGGCCGTGCTGCGCCAGGATTTCCCGGCCGCCATCGACACGCTGACCTATTACGCCGGTTGGGCCGACAAGATCAGCGGCGACGTCGTCTCGGCGCGTGACGACGCGCTGACCTACACGGTGCGCGAGCCGGTCGGCGTGGTCGCTGCGATCGTGCCGTGGAATTTCCCGCTGATGATCGGGATGTGGAAGCTCGCCCCGGCGCTCGCCTGCGGCTGCACCATTGTGATGAAGCCCGCCGAGCTGACCTCGCTGTCGGCACTGCGGATCGCCGAACTGGCGCTCGAGGCCGGTTTGCCGAACGGCGTGCTCAACATCGTCACCGGTCCTGGCCGCACCGTCGGCGAGGCGCTGGTCAACCATCCCGATGTCGACAAGGTCACCTTCACCGGTTCGCCCGGCGTCGGCCGCGGCATCATGAAGGGCGCCGCCGGCAACTTCAAACGGGTCTCGCTCGAGCTCGGCGGCAAGTCGGCCAATGTGATCTTCGACGACGCCAATCTCGAAGCTGCGGCCAAGGCCGCCGCGGCCGGCATCTTCTTCAATGCCGGTCAGGTCTGCTCGGCCGGCTCGCGCGTGCTGGTGCAGGAGCGGGCGTATGACGAGGTGGTGGAGCGGCTGGTTGCCCGCGCCGAGGCGTTGCGCATCGGCGATCCCGCGGATCGCGCCACCGCGCTTGGCCCTGTGATCTCGGAGAAGCAGATGCGCTCGATCCTCGACTATGTCGAGATCGGTAAACAAGAGGGCGCGCAGCTCGCCACCGGCGGCACACGCGTCGGCGACCGCGGCTATTTCATCAGCCCCACGGTGTTCGCCAATGTCGCGCACGAGATGCGGATCTCGCAGGAGGAGATCTTTGGTCCCGTCGTGAGCGTGATCAAGTTCAAGGACGAGGCCGATGCGCTACGTCTCGCCAACGGCACCGCCTACAGCCTCGCCGCCGGCGTCTGGAGCGCCGACATCGGCCGCGTGCAGCGCTTCGCGCGCAAGGCCCGCGCCGGCACGGTGTGGATCAACACCTATGGCTACACCGACGTGCGCCTGCCCTGGGGCGGCGAACGCGACTCCGGCCTCGGCCGCGAGCACGGCACCGCCGCGCTCGACAACTTTACGGAGCCGAAGGCGGTGTGGATGAACCTGAACGTCTGACGATCGTCAGGAGGCGCGAGAACGCGCGACAAAATTGCTGTCGTCCCGGCGCAGGCCGGGACCCATAACCCCAAATCCATGTTGTTGGAACACGCTGGGGCCGCAGCAACGTCCGCGACTGACCTTTGTGGTTATGGGTCCCGGCCTGCGCCGGGACGACGATGTGGCGAGACTATCGGGCAATGTGCAGACATGATTGCTCGTTTCCTCTATCCTCGGGGGGCGACACCAACCACGCGAAAACGAGGCGATCGTGCAGACAAAAAAATTCGGCGAACACGGCCCGCAGGTCTCGGTGATCGGGCAGGGCACCTGGTATCTCGACCGCGGGGACCGCAAGGCGGCCGTCGCTGCGCTGAAGCGCGGCATCGATGCCGGCATGACCCATATCGACACCGCCGAGATGTATGGCGACGCCGAGCTCGTGATCGCGGATGCGATCGGTGGCCGGCGCGACGAGTTGTTCCTGGTCTCGAAGGTGCTGCCGAGCAACGCCTCGCGGCGCGGCACCATCATCGCCTGCGAGCGTTCGCTGAAGCGACTGAAGACCGACCGGCTCGATTGCTACCTGCTGCATTGGCGCGGCACCTATCCGCTTGCGGAAACGGTCGCGGCGTTCGACGAATTGATCGCCGCCGGCAAGATCCGCTCCTGGGGCGTCAGCAATTTCGACGCTGACGATCTCGACGAGCTGCTGGAGGTCGCAGGTCCTGGCAAGATCGCCTGCAACCAGGTGCTCTACCATCTGCGGGAGCGCGCCATCGAGCATGCCGTGATCCCGTGGTGCGTGCAGCATGGCGTCGCCGTCGTTGCCTACTCGCCGTTCGGCCACAATGATTTTCCTGAAGCGTCGAGCAAGGCCGGCACCGTGCTCCAGTCCATCGCGCAGGCGCACAAGGCGACGCCGCGCCAGGTCGCACTGAGCTTCCTGACGCGGCTGCCGTCGGTGCTTGCGATCCCGAAGGCGTCGAACGCGGATCATGCGGCGGAAAATGCCCTGGCCGGAACGCTGAAACTTGGCGCCGACGAAATCGCTGCGCTCGACGCCGCGTTCCCACGCGGGCCGAAACCGCGCTCGTTGCCGATGCTCTGAACAAAACGCGTTGCACAGGAATCCGTGAATCCCGCAAATTGCCGGGATTCACCGCGCTCCACTCCACTCATGAGTTAACAAACTGTTGCAGGTGCGGCCGCATTGCGGCCGCGGCGGGCGGTCGCGCCTGCTGACGCATATCGGAGTCCCGTTTTCGGGCATTGTTCTCGCAGCGGAATTGGCGTTCTCTCCTTCAGCAGATTCCCGTTATTTTGCTCATCGAGATTGCCGTGACACCGCCCCCGCCGCCGTGGCCGCCAGGCTGGACAGCGTTCCCCTTTCATTGCCCGCGAAGACCACGTTGGCGCGCAAGGCGCCGGCCCGCACCGACCGTCCGTTCAAGGGTATCGCGCTGATCCTGTTGTCGACGGTGTTCCTGGGGACATCGGACGTCACCGCAAAATATCTCTCGTCCACGCTGCCATCGATCGAGATCGCCTGGATCCGCTTTCTGGTGTTCGCATTGATCATGACGCCGGCGATGCTGCCGGGCACGCCACTGTTCGCATTGCGCAGCAGCCGTCCGGGTCTGCATGTGCTGCGCGGCGCCGCGCTGCTCGGCTCGTCGCTGATCTTCATCACCGGGCTCGGCTTCCTGCCGATCGCCGAGGCCTCGGCCACCAGCTTCGTCTCGCCGCTGTTCGTCACGGCGCTGTCGATCGCCTTCCTGGGCGAGAAGGTCGGCATGCGCCGCTGGGTCGCGACAGCGATCGGCCTTGCCGGCGTGTTCATCATCCTGCGGCCGGGCACCAGCGCCTTCCATCCCGCCGCGATCTTCCCGATCGTCTCGGCGCTGGCATGGGCAGGCACGCTGATCCTGACGCGGATGATGAGCGGCAGCGAGCGCCCGATCACCGTGATGACCTATTCGTCCATCGTCGGCGTCGCCATCGTCAGCGCGCTGGTGCCGTTCGTCTGGGTCACGCCGACCTGGCATGACATCATGTTCGGCATCCTGATCGGCGTTGCCTCCACGGTCGGACAGTGGATCGTGGTGCTGGCGTTCCGCTATGGCGACGCCTCGGTGCTGGCGCCGTTCTCCTACACGCAGCTCTTGTGGGTGAGCATCCTGGGCTTCCTGATCTTCGGTGAGGTGCCCGACCGCTGGACCATCCTCGGCGCCGGCTTCATCGTCGCCTCCGGCCTCTACACCGCGCATCGCGAGCGCATCCGCCGCTCGCAATTGCTTGACGTCGCCGGCGAGCCGTCGCCGAACGCCTGACGCGCGTATCCATTTTACAACAACTGCCCTTTATCCGCCCGGATTCCGGACGCGCACCATCACCATGCGCGGCCTGAGAAGACGCGTTCTCCGCGAATTGCAAGATAGCCCGTTCGGATTAAGCCGCGTCCACGCGGCACTGTCGATTTGGGGCTGGGGCAATGCCGGAGTGGGGCTGCGCGCGATTGCGTCTGCAAGGCTGGATGATGGCCGCGGTCATTTTTTCAGTCGGTCTATTGGCCGGGCCGGCGCTCGCGCAAAACGGTGGCGTGGGCGGCGAGGGTGATTATCAGTCGACGGGACAGTCTGGCGGCGTTGGCGGCGTTGCGGGCGTCAACGGCGGGGTCGGCGGCGACGGCGGCGCGCCGAACCGGTCGTGCAATTGCACCGGTGGTGGCGGTGGCGGCGGCGCTGAGGGCGCCGCCGGAGGGGCCGGCGGTCCCGGCGGCGCCGGCTCGCGTCCCGTTGGTGGAACTGGTGGTGGTGTCGGCCAGGATGGGGCTACCGGAGCGATCGGACTGGGCACGGCCAGTGGCGGTGGTGGCGGTGGTGGCGCAGCCAGCGGGCCAAGTGGTGCAACGCTCAACAATACCGCGATGCTGACTGGCGGCAATGGCGGCAAAGGCGGTGATGGCGGCGTCGATCATTCGGATCCAAGCAACCGACTTGCTGGCGGCGGCGGTGGTGGCGGTGCAGGCGGCTCTGCATTCACCATCACTGGGCCGGGAAGCGACACGAACAGCGGCAGCATCACGGGTGGCAATGGCGGCGCCGGCGGTGCCGGCGACGTCGGTGGCAGCGGCGGCGACGGCGGTCACGGCATCGTCGTCACCGCGTCGGGTGTGACAATCAACAATTCGGGCTCGATCTCAGGTGGCGCTGGCGGCGCCGGCGGAGCGCAGGTATCCGACACCTATTCGGACGGTGGTGATCCAGTTTACGGCGGAACGCGGGGGCGACCTGGAGCAGCGGGTATTGGCGGCTCCGGCATCATTGGCGCGGGCCTCACCATCATCAACAGCGGATCGATTGCCGGCGGCACCGGATCGGGCGTCGCGGGCAATGCGATCAGCTTCACCGGCGGGGCCAACACGCTGACATCGAGCGGCGGAACGCTGACCGGCAATCTCGGCATTGCCAATGGCGTCGGCGCCAGCCTGACCTTCTTGCAGACCAGTGCCGCCGGCGCCTCCGGCGATCTGACCATCTCCGGCATCACCGGCCTCACGGGCGGCGCCACCGACGCCGCGGTCGCCATCAAGATCGACGGCGGGCGCGCGTTCAAGATCACCGGCGCCAGCAACTACAGCGGTGGCACCTCGGTGAGCGACGGATCGACGATCATCATCGGCAACAGCAACGCGCTCGGCAGCGGCACGCTGACGATGGGCGAGACGCTTGCGGGGCACACCACGCTAGTGCTGAACGGTAACGGCCTCTCCATCGCCAACAACATCGTCATCAACAGCGATCCCGTCGTCACCGTCGCGGCCGGCAACACCAACACGATGACCGGAGTGATCAGCGGCGCGGGCGATATCGTGCTCAATGGCGGCGGGACGTTGGTGTTGTCGGGCGCCAATACCTACACCGGCGGCACCACGATCTGCGGCACAGCCTGCGGCGTCGCCGGCGGCGGCAGCGTTCTGGTGGTCGGCACCGATACGGTCGGCACACCCGGTGCGATCGTCTCGTCGGCGATCGGCACCGGGCGGCTGACCTTCGACGGCGGCACGTTGCAGGCCGGCGGCAATTACACCATCGCGAACGAGGCAGCGATCAATGCCAACGGCGGCACGATCGATTCCAACGGATACCGCTTCACCTATTCAGGCAACATCGCCGACGGTGCGGGCGGCAGCGGCAGCCTCCTGATCAAGGATTCGACAGGAACAGGTGCCCCGGTGACGCTCTCGGGCAGCAACACCTATTCCGGCGGTACCTCCGTGATCGGCACCACGGTGCGCGCGACCAACAGCAGCTCATTCGGCTCCGGCGCTGTGACATTGCAGGACGCCCGGGTGCAGATCGGCGGCACCAGCAACCTGACCATCGCCAACAATTTCAACATCAACAGTTCCACCTATGGCAGCGCGCTCGACGCCAACGGCAAGACGCTGACGATCGCCGGCAACATTGCCGACGGCAACGGTCCGGGCAGGCTGACGATCACGGATAGTACGTTTCGGCGCAGCACGGTGGTGTTGCTCGGTACCAGCACCTATAGCGGCGGCACTGCGATCTGCAATTGCGCGACCCTGGTGCTGGGCGACGCCAGCCACACCGCCTCGATCGTCGGCCAGGTCAGTAATGACGGGTTCCTCTATGTCCGGAATGCCAACACTTCCGCGATCACCAGTCTGACCAACAATGGATACACGGAATTCTCCGGCGCGACGATCGCGGGTGCGATGGCGATCACCAATCAGTCCAGCCTCGCATTCTCGGCGCGAGCAGCGCCGGCAACGCCAAGATCACGCAGATTATTTTCGGCAGCACGCGGTTTGGAACGTATGGAGGTACGGACACCAGCACCGCAGGTAATGCGACGATCGACAACACCAGCGCAATCACGATTTTTGCCGCGTCGACCAATGCCGGAACTGCCACCATCATCAATCGCTCCTATAGCAGCACGACATTTTACGATCAGTCGTCGGCCGCCGGAGCGACAATCACCAACAATTCTGGCGGCCAAACCGTGTTCGGCGGGTGTTGTGCGATCGATACCACGACCGCCGGCAACGCCGTCATCACCAACAACGACGGCGGTCAGGCGTGGTTTCAAGGCCATGCAACCGCCGGCAGCGCCGTCATCATCACCAATTCCGGTGGTTCGACGGTCTTCTACGGCAATTCGACCGGCGGCAACGCGCAGTTCATCACGAATGACACCGGGTTCGTCTCGTTCGCCGGCAGTCTCGGTGCGAACGGTGATGGCCGGATCACGGCCGGCTCGATCGCCGGCTCAGGCACCTACTATATCGGCGGCGGCAACACGCTCGTGGTCGGTGGCAACAACCTCTCGACGATGGTCCGCGGCGTGATCGCCGATGTCGATCCCTGCGGCTGTGCCCCGGCTGGCCCCGGCAGCCTGGAGAAGACCGGGAGCGGCACGCTGACCCTGTCGGGCACCAACAGCTATACCGGCACCACGACAGTCAACGGCGGCATCCTCCAGGTCGACGGCTCGATCGCTTCGTCGAGCCTCACCATGGTGAATGCCGGCGGGGCGTTGGTAGGCGTCGGCACCGTCGGTAGCACCACGATCGCGAGCGGCGGTATCCTTGCTCCCGGCAGCGGCACGACGGGCTCAGCGATGACGGTGGCAGGCAATCTCGCCTTCCAGTCGGGCGCACTGTATCTCGTCCAGCTCAGTTCGAATGCCGCGACCTCGGTCAACGTCACCGGCGGCGCCGCGCTCGCCGGATCGGTCGGCGTCAGCATCGCCGCCAACAGCACGGTCGCGAAGCAATACACCATCCTGTCGGCGGCTGGCGGCCGTAGCGGCACCTTTACCGGCGTTGATACACTAGGCACGCCAGCGGGATTCGTGACGAGCCTCAGCTACGAGGCCGGCCACGCCTACCTGAACTTCGCGCTCGACTACACCAGCCGCACCGACCTCAATGCCAACCAGAAGGCGGTCGCGACCGTGTTGCAGAACTTCTTCGACACCAATGGCGGCATCAACGCCGGCTTTGCCGGCCGTTCCGCGACTGGCCTGTCGCAGCTTTCGGGCGAGGGCGCGACAGGATCGCAGCAGACCACGTTCGGCGCGATGAACCAGTTCATTGGATTGCTGACCGATCCATTCGTTGCCGGCCGCGATGGCGGCACGGGCGCAGGCGCAGTGCCGTTCGCCGAGGAGAGCGCAACGCTTGCCTATGCGGCGCGAAATACCGAGCCGCGCGACGCACTGGCCGCGATCGATGCCAAGGCGCCACGGCAACAGATCGACTTCGACCGGCGCTGGAGCATCTGGGCGGCAGGCTATGGCGGCTCGCAAAGCACCAGCGGCAACGCCATGCTGGGATCGAACAACACCACGAGCAGCGTCTATGGCACGTCGGTCGGTGCCGACTACCGCTTCTCGCCGAACACGATCGCCGGCTTCGCGCTGGCCGGCGGCGGCACCAGCTTCGGCACCGGCGGTCTCGGCTGGGGCCGCTCGGACCTGTTCCAGGCCGGCGCCTTCCTGCGCCACAACATCGGCGCCGCCTATCTCAGCGCGGCGCTGGCCTATGGCTGGCAGGACATCACCACCGACCGCGTCGTCACCGCCGCGGGCACCGATCATCTGCGCGCCAATTTCAATGCCAATGCGTGGTCGGGCCGGCTCGAGGGTGGCTATCGCACCGCGACGCCATGGATGGGGCTGACGCCTTACGCGGCCGCCCAGTTCACCAGCTTCGAGTTGCCGGCCTATGCGGAGAGCGTGGTCTCCGGTGCCGGCACCTTCGCGCTGAACTATGCGGCCAAGAGCGTTACCGACGTTCGCAGCGAACTCGGCCTGCGCACCGACACATCGTTCGCGGCCGATGGCGGTCTCTTGACGCTGCGCGGCCGCTTCGCCTGGGCACATGACTTCAACCCGGAGCGCAGCGCCGCTGCCGTGTTCCAGACGCTGCCCGGTGCGGCCTTCGTGGTCAACGGCGCGGCACAGGCCAGCGAGGCCGCGCTGACCACTGCCTCGCTCGAAATGCGCTGGCGCAATGGCTGGTCGGTGGGGACGACCTTCGAAGGCGAGTTCTCCAGCGTCACCCGGTCCTACGCCGGCAAGGGTGTTATGCGCTACACGTGGTGACCCTCCGTGCTATAGCGTCTTGACGAAAGCCTGCCGCGGATTTGATCCGCGATGGTGCATTTCGCGAGACGAAATACGCATCAAAATGAGTGGGGCGAAACCCACGCGGGAGGGACTATGCGCGCAGCGATCTTCAGGAATGGCGAGATTGTCGTGGACCAGATGCCCGAACCGAAGCCGGGTGCCGGCCAGGTGCTGGTCAAAACGCTCGCCTGCGGCATCTGCGGCTCCGATCTGCACGCGCGCAAGCATGCCCACCGCATGGTGGAGCTGAGCAAGTTCCTGCCCGGCCGTACGCCGATGGATCTGTCGCGCGACGTGGTGTTCGGCCACGAGTTCTGCTGTGAGGTGCTCGATTACGGCCCGGGCACCACCCGCAAGCTGAAGCCCGGCACGCGCGTCTGCTCGCTGCCGGCGCTGCTGACGCCGGAAGGCCCGAAGGGCATCGGTTATTCCAACGACTACGTCGGCGCCTATGCCGAACAGATGGTTCTCAGCGAACCGCTGCTGCTCGAAGTGCCGAATGGGCTCTCCGCCGAGCACGCCGCGCTCACCGAGCCGCTGGCGGTCGGCGTGCATGCGGTGGCGATGGCCAACATCCAGGGCGGCGAGGTGCCGCTGGTGATCGGCTGTGGACCCGTGGGCCTCGCGGTGATCGCGGCGCTGAAGATCAGGGGGCTCGGCCCGATCGTCGCCGCCGATTATTCGCCGGCGCGGCGGCTGCTCGCCGAGAAGATGGGCGCCGATGTCGTGGTCGATCCGGCCAAGACGCAGCCCTATGCGAGCTGGGCCGAGCATGCCCAGATGAGCGAGGCGGAGAAGGCGGCGCGGCCGCCGTTGCAGGCGTTGCTGCCGCCGCTGAAGCCCGCGCTGATCTTCGAATGCGTCGGCGTGCCCGGCGTGTTGCAGCAGGTGTTCGAGGGCGCGCCGCGCAGCGCCCGCGTCGTCGTGGTCGGTGTCTGCATGGAGACCGACAAGTCGGAGCCGATGCTCGGCATCATCAAGGAACTCAACGTCCAGTACGTGCTCGGCTATACGCCGGAGGAGTTTGCCTATTCGCTGCGCCTGATCGCGGAAGGCCAGGTCGATGCCGCATCGCTCGTCACCGGCCGCGTCGGTATCGATGGCGTCGCGCAGGCGTTCGCCGATCTCGCCAATCCCGAGGCGCACACCAAGATCCTGGTCGAGCCGTGGCGCTGATTTTGGCCGTAGGCTGACGGCGGCGCGCGATTTGCATTTCGCGGCACCGAACCTATAGTTCGCTGTTCCTCATCGCACCGGCAGCACGCACCAGATGCGCGTTTCAATCGTCACAGGCGGTGGTTCCGGCATCGGCGCGGCGGTTGCGCGCCGGCTTGCCGGCCCCGATCAAGCGCTGATGCTGCACGGCCAGGGCGCCGAGGCCGCCGGCTTTGCGCGGTTGAATGCGGTCGCGGAGCAGTGCCGGGGCAAGGGCGCCAGGGTCGAGATCAAGACCGGAGATCTTGCCAGGCCGGGGGCGGGCACAGCGCTGGTCGAGGCGACGCGTGCCGCGTTCGGACCGATCGACGCGATCGTGCATGCCGCGGGCTTCGCCGACCGCCGCGAATTCGCCAAGCTGCCGCGCGAGGCGCTGGAGCGCGCCTTTGCCGTGATGGCGGCGGCATTTCACGAGATCACGGCGGCCGCGCTGTCCGACCTCACGCGCAGCGCGCAAGGCCGTGTCGTCGCGGTCTCCAGTTTCGGCCCGCATCGTTTCGTGCCCGGCGCGACCTATCCCGGATCGGCGGCGGCGAAGGCCGCGCTCGAAGTGCTGGTGAAATCGCTTGCGATCGAGCTTGCGGCATCCGGCTCGACCGCCAACGCCGTGATGCCCGGCTATACGCGCAAGGATCCCGGCCTGCTCGGCGCGCTCGATACCGCGACCTGGGACCGTGTCGCGAAGGCCAATCCGATGCAGCGGCTGGCCGAGCCCGACGAAGTCGCCGCCGTCGTCGCATTCCTGCTGTCGCCGGACGCTGCCCATGTCACCGGCGCGACGCTGCCGGTCGATGGCGGGCTGACCCTGATGTGAGGGCGCCATGGTCGGCGTCGTCGTGCCGGCATAGCGCGTGACACGCGCGGGGCCGCCTGCGATGCTGGGGCCGCAGGGTGAGCACGAGACACGCGGCAGCCGAGGGGCAGGATGAACTACGTCTGGGATTTCGGGATCCTCGCCAAATACAGCCATCTGTTCTGGCTCGGGCTCGGCTGGACCATCGCCTACACGATCGGCACCATCATCCTCGGGACCCTGATCGGCCTGATCGTCGGCATGCTGCGGCTGCGGCGGATCCCGGTGATCGACTGGCTCCTGGTCGCCTATATCGAATTGTTCCGCTGCACGCCGCTGCTGGTGCAGATCATCTGGTTCTACTACGCGTTTCCGGTGGTGATCGGCGTCAACATCCCGGCGCATGTCGCAGCGGTCAGCGTGCTGTCGCTCTATGGCGGCGCGTTCTATGCCGAGATCGTGCGCGGCTCGATCGAGAGCGTGCCGGTGGGGCAGTGGGATGCTGCGAAGGCGCTTGGCTTTCGCGGCTGGCGGCTGATGCGGCTCGTGATCCTGCCGCAGGCGCTGAAGCCGATGATGGCGCCCTATGTCAACCAGTCGGTGACGCAGCTCAAGAACACCTCGCTGGTCTCGATCATCGCAGTGCCCGATCTGGTCTACAACGCGACGCTGATCAACGCCGACACCTATCGGCCGCTCGAGGTCTACACCATCGTGGCGCTGATCTATTTTGCGATCCTGTTCCCGTCGACGCTGGTGGCGCGGCGGCTGGAGCGTGGCCTGACGTATGACAAGGTGTGATCTTTCTCACCTCTCCCGGAGGGAGAGGTGACAGGCGGGGCTCAGACCGAGCAAGAGCAAATCCTCAGATATTCAACTCCACCGGCACGTCTTCCGGCTTGACGCCGGCAAGTCCGAGGCCCTTGACGAACCATTCGCGCATCTGGCCGATGCCGCGGTTGTAGTCGATCCACACCGAGAGGAAATCGCGCCAGCGCTTGTCCTGCTCGCGCCGCACCGCCGTGCCGCTCGCGATCGTCACCGACGGTGAAGTCAGGACCTTGTAGGTGCCGAGGTTCGGGTTCTTGGCGATCGCGGTCAGCCCGAGCACCAGCGCGTTGACCACGCAATCGACGCGGCCCGACGACATCTCCAGCATCACCTCGTCGCGCGACTTCAGCGACTTGATGGTGGCGTTCGGCGCAAAGCGCCGCGCCACCGCCTCGTTGGCCGAGCCGACGTCGACCGCGATCTTGACCTCCGGCTTGTTGATGTCGGCCCAGGTCTTGGCTTCCAGCCCCTTCTTCAGCATCGCGCCGAACGGATGCGGGAACACGAGGTTGGTGAAATCGACCACCAGCGCGCGCTGCGGCGTCGGGTTGAGCGCGAAGCCGAGATCGATCTTGTTGGCCTGCAAATCCAGGATCGAATTGCCATAGGTCGATTCGACATACTCCAGCTTGACGTCGAGCAGCTTGGCGAGGTCGTTGGCCATCTCGATCGAGAAGCCGGACCAGGTGCCGGTGGCGAGGTCCTTGTTGAAATAGGGCAACTCGCCAGGCAGCACCGCGATCCGCAGCACCTTGTTGGCGCGGATGCGATCCAGCGTGTTGTCGGCTTGCGCCTGCGCCGCGGCCGGCGTTGCCATCGCGGCCGCGAGCGCCGCGCCGCTGCCGATCCCGAGCGCGTAGCGCAGCGCGTCGCGGCGATCTTCGGACATCTTCACGTCATCGGATTGAGTCAAGCGGGCCTCCCTGCACCAGATCGGGAAGCCTAGCGTCGGTATCCGGAGCCAGCAAGGGCGTGCGCCTGCACCATTGGTAGGCGATAGGGTGCGAGGGCAGACGTCTCTCACCTCGCCCCGCCTGCGGGGAGAGGTCGGATTGCATCGTACGATGCAATCCGGGTGAGGGGGAGCCTCCGCAAGCTCGATGCGCACCATATGCGCGGAAAGAGCCCCTCACCCTGACCCTCTCCCGTAAGAACGGGGAGAGGGGAAGCGATCAGAATCAATACCGTCCCGGCACGTACATCTCCGGCGGGATCGGGCCGCGGTGATAGTCGGGGTTGCGCACCCGCGGCGGCAGCACCACCGGTTGGTGGGAGACCTGCTGATACGGAATCTGGCTCAGCAGATGCGAGATGCAGTTGAGCCGGGCGCGCTTCTTGTCGACGGCATCGACGATCCACCATGGCGAGTCCGGCAGGTGGGTGCGTTCCAGCATCGTCTCCTTGGCCTTGGTGTAAAGCTCCCAGCGGGTCCGCGCCTCGACGTCCATCGGGCTCAGCTTCCACTGCTTCAGCGGATCCTGGATCCGCATCGAGAAGCGGAAGGCCTGTTCCTCGTCGGTGATCGAGAACCAGTATTTCAGCAGGATGGTGCCGGAGCGGATCAGCATGCGCTCGAATTCCGGCACCGACTTGAAGAATTCCTCATACTGCTCGTCGGTACAGAACCCCATTACCTTCTCGACGCCGGCGCGGTTGTACCAGCTGCGGTCGAACAGCACGATCTCGCCGCCGGCCGGCAGATGCGAGACATAGCGCTGGAAGTACCATTGCGTGCGCTCGCGCTCGCTCGGCGCCGGCAGCGCCGCGATCCGGCAGACCCGCGGGTTGAGCCGCTGGGTGATGCGCTTGATGACGCCGCCCTTGCCGGCGGAATCGCGGCCTTCGAACAGCACGACGACCTTCTTCTTCTCGTGCTGCACCCAGTCCTGTAGCTTGACCAGCTCGCCCTGCAACCGCAGCAATTCGCGGAAGTAGAACTTGCGATCGATCGACGGCTCGCCGCCGCCGTCATGCTCGAGTTGGTCGAGCCTGATGTCATCGAGTTCGAGCTCGAGTTCCTCGTCGAGGCTGTCGGCCATCTCCTGGTGGATGCGGGCGCGCAAGGCTTCCTCGTGCGAGGCTTCCTCGCGCAAGGCTTCCTCCCGCAAGGCTGCATCTCGAGAGGCTTCGTCGGTGAGGTCGGAGGCGGTCATGAATGTCCGTCTTTCAGTGTGTTAGCTGGATCGGCGGGAGCATTGACGGGTGATGTTACCCCTCTATGACAATGGCATGACCGCTGTTTCACGCAGGCCGCGGGACTGTGCTAACAAGCGATCACAAGATCAAAAACGGGAGCTACGCCGATGATTTCGCTCACACCCAAGGACGTCCTGCCGGCGGACGTGACCGCCGGCACGCTGGTCGGGCGGGTCTGGCTGCCGCAGGCCGGCGGCCCGGCCGTGGCCGCGGTGCGGGCCGACGGCGTGTTCGACGTCACCGCGCGCTTTCCCACGGTGAGCGCGCTGTGCGAGGAAGCTGATCCGGCGGCCGCGCTGCGCGCCGTGCCCGGCGTGCGGATCGGCGACCTCGAAACCATCCTCGCCAACACGCCGCCGGACCACCGTGACACGACCAAGCCGCATCTGCTCGCGCCGGTCGATCTCCAGGTGCTGAAGGCCGCCGGTGTCACCTTCGCGATCTCGATGCTGGAGCGGGTGATCGAGGAGCGGGCGCGCGGCAACCCGTCCTCGGCGGACGCGATCCGCAAGGAGGTGGTGCGCCTGGTCGGCGACGATCTCTCCAAGCTGAAGCCCGGCTCCGAGCAGGCGATGAAGCTGAAACAGGTGCTGATCGATCAGAACGCCTGGAGCCAGTATCTCGAGGTCGGCATCGGCCCCGACGCCGAGGTGTTCACCAAGGCGCCGACGCTGTCGTCGGTCGGCACCGGCATGGATGCCGGGCTGCATCCGAAGTCGACCTGGAACAACCCGGAGCCGGAGGTCGTGCTCATCGTCTCCGGCCGCGGCAAGATCGTCGGCGCAGCCCTCGGCAACGACGTCAATCTGCGCGACTTCGAGGGCCGCTCGGCGCTGTTGCTGTCGAAGGCCAAGGACAACAACGCCTCCTGCGCGATCGGCCCGCTGCTGCGGCTGTTCGATCAGACCTTCTCGCTCGACGACGTCAGGAAGATGGATGTTGGCTTGACCGTGCAGGGCGCCGACGGCTTCCTGCTCGAGGGCCATTCCTCGATCAGCAAGATCAGCCGCGACCCGACCGACCTGGTCGCGCAGACCATCGGCGCCGTGCATCAATATCCCGACGGCTTTGCGCTGTTCCTCGGCACGATGTTCGCGCCGGTGAAGGATCGCGACGCCAAGGGCGAGGGTTTCACCCACAAGCGCGATGACATCGTTACCATCGCCGCCCCCCAGCTCGGCAAGCTGGTCAACCGGATGCGCAACAGTGACGAATGCGAGCCCTGGACCTTCGGCCTCGGTGCGCTGATGAAGAACCTGGCGCAGCGCAGGCTGTTGTGACGGCGTCGGCGGAGTGGGAACAGGCGCAATCGCGCCGTGTCCGCCGCAGGCGCTGCATCGTCACTTGCGATATTGCGCGTCGCTGACCTTCTCCAGCCAATCGACATTGCTGCCGTCGAGCGTCTCCTGCACCGCGATATGCGTCACCGCGGTGGTCGGTGTCGCGCCATGCCAGTGCTTCACGCCGGGCGGAAACCAGATCACGTCGCCGGGCCTGATCTCCTCGACCGGCCCATCTTCGCGCTGTACCCAGCCGCAGCCGGCGGTGACGATCAGGGTCTGGCCGAGCGGATGGGTGTGCCAGGCAGTGCGCGCGCCGGGCTCGAAGGTCACGCTGGCGCCGCCGACCCGCGCCGGCTCCGATGCCTGGAACAGTGGATCGATCCGGACCGTTCCGCTGAAATAATCCTCGGGTCCCTTGCGGGACGGCTGCGATCCGATCCGGGTGATTTGCATGATCTCGCTCCCGTGTTGGTTCGTCGTGATCGCCAGCGCGGCGAGGCCGCCGGCCGTGCCGGTGAGCAGGCCGCGCCGCGACAGCGAGGTCACTGCGGCCGCTTCTCGATCACGTCCTTGACGACCGGCAGTGCCGAGAACGCGTTCGGCCATCCGGCATAGAAGGCGAGCTGCGTGACCATCTCGCCGGCCTCGGTCCTGGTCAGCCCGTTATCCATGGCACGGCCGAGGTGATAGGTGATCTGCGCCACCTGTCCGGTCGCCACCAGCGCGCTGACGGTGACCAGGCTGCGGTCGCGCGGCGCGAGGCCGGGCCGCAGCCAGAGATCGCGGAACAGCACGTCCGCGGTGTATTGCACGAGGCCCGGGGCGATATTGCCGAACTGTTCGCCGACGCGCCTGGCACGCTGTGCCTCGGCTGCCTCGTCGAGCTTGAGCTGCGGACCCGATGCGGCGGGGATCTGGTCGGTGCCGATGTGGCGCGCGGCGAACACTTGCCGGGCCACCACGACCGCCGACATCGCATTCGCCCAGCCGGTGTAGAAGGCGAGATGGGTGATGGTTTCGGATATCTCGGCCGGCGTCACGCCATTGTCGAGCGCGCGACCGAGATGGTCGGCGAGTTCGATGGTCTGATTGCGTGCGATCAGCGCGGCAAGCGTGACGAGGCTGCGGTCGCGCGGCGACAGGCCGGGACGCGTCCACAGATCGCCGAGCACGACGCTCTCGCGGTATTTCCCGAGCGCGGGCGCGACCGCGCGCATATCATCCATGATTGGCATCGATTGTGCTCCTTGTGGCAGCTCGGCCCCGGACAGGGGAGGCGACGCGATCGCCCACGCCATGATCATGACGAGGGTCCGAAGCAGGGCTGCGACGACCGGCGATGTGGCGGCGTGCGCGCCCGGTGGTGTCATGGACATGGTGGCTGGCGGCCGAATTGTTGGCTGCCGGAAAGCTAGCGCTTGCGCGACCTGCGGATTAGATGATGAAAAGTGCATGCATTCATGAGGCCTGCTAATCAATGGACCGGGACAATGCGAGCGACCTGCTGATCTTCCTCGCGGTGGCGCGGGAGCGCAGTTTCACGCGCGCCGCCGCCAAGCTCGGCCTGTCGCAATCGGCGCTGAGCCAGATCGTCCGCGCGCTGGAGGAGCGGCTCGGCGTGCGGCTGTTGAGCCGTACCACGCGCAACGTCGCGCCGACCCAGGCCGGCGAGCGCCTGCTGCGCTCGATCGGACCGAAATTCGACGAGATGGACAGCGAGCTCGCGGCGCTCAGCGAGCTGCGCGAAAAGCCGGCCGGCAATATCCGCCTGACCTCGACGGAGTACGCCGCGGAGGCGATCCTGATGCCGGCGCTGCGCGAGATCCTGCCGAGATATCCTGACATCAAGATCGAGGTCGTGATCGACTACGGCCTCACCAACATCGTCGCCGAGCAATATGACGCCGGGATCCGCCCGGGTGAGCTGGTTGCAAGGGACATGATCGCGGTGCGGGTCAGTCCCGATTTACGGATGGCGGTGGTCGGTTCACCCGACTATTTCGCCACCCGCAAGAAGCCGCGCACGCCGCAGGAATTGACCGAGCACAATTGCCTCAACCTGCGCCTGCCGACCCATGGTGGCCGGCTCTATGCATGGGAGTTCGAGAAGAACGGCCGCGAGCTCAACGTCCGCGTCGAGGGACAGCTGGTGTTCAACGGCTCCGGCACGCTGCTGAGTGCCGCGGTCAACGGGCTTGGCCTGGCCTGCATGACCGAAGGCCAGGCCAAGCCGCACCTGACGAGCGGCCGGCTGGTGCGCGTGCTCTCCGACTGGTGCCCGCCATTCTCCGGCTATCACCTCTATTACCCGAGCCGCCGGCAGGCTTCGCCGGCGTTCTCGCTGCTGGTCGACGCGCTGCGATATCGCGGCAAACCGTGAGCGGGCGGCGCGCCGGCAGTCTTCACAAGCCCATCATGCGGAACACCATGCCGGGCACATTCAACCCGTAATGATGGTGGTGACGGTGGTGATGGTGTCGCGCCGGCTCGTCGCTTGCGGCGGCTATCGCCGTCTTGCCGCCATCCTGCTCCGGGCCGATGACGTCGAACGCGGCCTTCTGCTCGTCGCTGAGCGAATTGTAGAACGTGTCGAGCGCCGGACGCACCGTTCCGATCGCCTGGAGCATGGCGTCGAGCCGTGCCTGCACGGCCGCGAGGCGCGCCGGCGGCGTCCGTGCATCGCTCGGCGGACATGACGACTTCAAGCCATCCTCGGCCTTGGTCGCGGCGTCCTTCAGGGCATCGAGGTTCACGCGCTGTGCATCGGTCGGCTTCACCTGGCGATCGATGAGGTCGCCCGGCCAGCCGATCGTGGTGGCCGGTTGCGCGGTGCTGCAACTGCCGGTGTCCGCGGTGGCCTGGCGCGGCGAACGTCCGCGTTGCGCACGCTGCTGATCCGCTGCGAGCGCGGTCACCTTGGCCTTCTGGTCGTCGCTGAGCAGGCCATAGAACTTGTCCATCGCCGGTTGCAGGCTGGCAACGGCGGTGCGCATGGCCTCGAGACGCTGTTGCATGGCGGCAAGACGGCTCGGGGCGGTCAGCGGCACATCCTTGGGGCACGAGTTGAGAATGGTTTCGGATGCTGTCTGCGAGGCGCTGGCGAGCTCGTCGAGCGCGGTGCTCTGTTCGGCATTGGGCTGGATCGCGTCGCGGAACTGGTCGATCGGGAAGCCCGCGATGTTGCGGCTGTCGCTGCCGCACATGTCGGCGAGCGTCGTCGGCTCGGCCTGAGCTGAATTGTCGGATGCCGCCGGCTGACGCGCGCCGCGGTGGCTCGGCAGGTAATCGGCATAGCCGCTCAGGGCATCGTAGTCATACGGGCCGAACAGGCCGGTATAGATATCGCCGTAGCCATAGTCCCAGAAATACGGGTCATAATCATCGCCCCACCAGGCGTAGTCGTAGAGATCATAATAGGCATAGGGCCAGAACACCGGACCGACCCAGCCGAAACCGCCATGCGGATGGTGCCACCACCAGCCGCCGTGGTGATGGCCCCAGGCAGCTCCCGCTGCGGCCGTCACGATCGCAGCGCGCGCCATCGGGCTGCGCAAGCCACCGGGCCGGTGCATAGCGGCTGCGATCGGACGCGAGGACAGGGTGCGGCCGACGGCGCGGGCGTTGCGCCCCATCGCGGCGGCTGAAGGCGCGTGGCGGCCCCCGGCTACGCCGTGCGAGACCGCCGGATTGCCGGCGGCTGGGTTGTGGGTGATGGCGGGATTGTGGGTGGCGTGGAATTGCCGCGCGCCGCCGCCGCGCCCGATCCTGGTGGCGGCATGCGGCGCCGCATGAATGGTATGGAAACCGCCGCCGTGAAAGCCGCCGCCATGAAAGCCACCGGCTCGAAGCCCGCCGCCGTGGAAGCCTCCACCACCGCCATGGAAGCCGCCCATCGCTCCGCCGCGGAAACCGCCTCCGCCGTGGAAACCGCCGCCACCATGAAAACCGCCGCCACCGCCGCCATGGAAACCGCCGCCGCCGTGACCTCCGCCACGGGCTGCCAGCGCAGGATTCGCGGGCAGCGTCGCCCATGTTGCCGTCGCGAGAATTGCGACGAGCGCCAACCACGGGAATTTCCGGCGCACAGCTCTGGCCATGTTGGTTCTCGCTGGTGTCAAAACATCCAATAATGCCGGACACCAACACTTCACGCCGCCGCCCGGTTCCTGCCGGGAGGTCAACCGCACGTGCTTCTTTGGAAGCATACGTTCCGCAATGGCAGCCTCGGTGCCGATCACTGAGTTGCCCGACGGGTCAAGACCCAGCGTCGAAAATATTTCGGTTTATCGGTAGGGCAACTCAGTGTATGGTCTGCCGGTCTCGCCCGATCGAGGGGCGCTTCGCGATCGTCACGAGCGCGGGTCGAGATGCGGTGGACGCCGAATGCGCGACTGACGAGTGCGCGTGAAGCGGACGGTGAAGTCGTGTGGTCCTGACGCCCAAGTGGCAGGTGTCTTTTCCGATTGCGCGGTGCGCGTTGCGAAGACGGTGACAAACAAGCCAAGTCTCGCCGGGGAGAGCACGAAGTAAGCCGTAACCCATCGCGCAGGGAAAGCCGGGTTGTTTCCGGTTACACCTGTGGTCCTACCCCGTGCTTTCTACCTTTTGCACGGGGCCCATGGGTGCGATCGGCACCCGGCTTTCCCTGCGCCCTCTTCGAGATGAGGGCGAGACAAGAAGCAAACCTCGGACAAATCATGTCGCGAGAATGCGAAGTTGTGATTCACCGGCCGTGCCCCACATTCACCGTCGTCCCGGCGAAGGCCGGGACCCATAACCACCAATGCTGATTGATGCGCGACGCTGGAACGACGAGTCCCATTCACAACACAAGCCGCGGCGTATGGGTCCCGGCCTTCGCCGGGACGACATCGAGTATACGGTCCGAGTATTCCGACACACTCACACCGGCAATGCCGTCGAATATTTCACCTGGCTCAATGCAAAGCTCGACTCGATCGAGGCGATGCCGTCGAGGCGGGTCAGCTTGTTCTTCAGGAAGGCTTCATAGGAGGAGAGGTCGGCGGCGACGACGCGGAGGAGATAGTCGCGGTTGCCGGTCATCAGATAACACTCCAGCACCTCGTCCCATTTCGAGATCGCGCGGGCGAAGCGGTTGAGGTCTTCCTCCTTCTGCCGCGCCAGCTTGATCGAGATGAACACCGAGACGTGCAGCCCGAGCGATTTCTGGTCGACGGTCGCGATGTAGCGCGAGATCACGCCGCGCTCCTCGAGCAGCTTGACCCGGCGATGGCAGGGCGACACCGACAGCCCGACCTTGTCGGCGAGCTCCTGCATGGTCATGCGGCTGTCGGTCTGGAGCAGACTCAGGATCTTGCGGTCGATGGCATCGAGGGCAGGCATTGGTATGAACTCGTCGATTGAGGCAGGATCGTGGGAATTTATCCCAATTTTTCCTGTGCTGTCGCGTGGAATTGAGATTTTCGGCGACCATCGCGGCGGTAACATCGGCGAACTTGCTGGGAGCCTCGCCATGGGAATTGTGCCTGAACGCCTCGACATGCTCACAGCCCTGGCCCGCAAGGTGCTGTGGCTGTCGTCGTGGACCATCCATCACGCCAACCATGTCCGGCCCTCGACCGACGGGCTGAAGGTCGGCGGTCACCAGGCCTCGTCGGCCTCGCTCGCCAACATCATGTCGGCGCTGTATTTCTCGGTGCTGCGCCCGCAGGACCGCGTCGCGGTCAAGCCGCACGCGAGCCCGGTGTTTCACGCCATCCAGTATCTGTTCGGCCACCAGACCCGCGACAAGCTGGAGAATTTCCGCGGCTACAAGGGCGCGCAATCCTATCCGTCGTGCACCAAGGATGTCGACGACGTCGACTTCTCCACCGGCTCGGTCGGTCTCGGCGTGGCGCAGACGCTGTTCGCCTCGCTGGTGCAGGATTATGTCAAGGCGCATGGCTGGCTGAACGACCGGCCCGAGGGCCGCATGATCGCGCTGGTCGGCGACGCCGAGATGGACGAAGGCAACATCTTCGAGGCGCTGCTGGAGGGCTGGAAGCACGGCCTGCGCAACACCTGGTGGGTGGTCGACTACAACAGGCAGTCGCTCGACGCCGTGGTGCGCGAGGGGCTGTGGTCGAAGTTCGAGACCATGTTCCGCAATTTCGGCTGGGACGTGGTGATCGTGAAATACGGCAAGCTGATGCTCGAGGCGTTTGCCGAGCCCGGCGGCGAAGCATTGAAGCGCTGGATCGACAATTGTCCGAACCAGATGTACGCGGCGCTCTGCTTCCAGGGCGGCGCTGCGTTCCGCAAGCGGCTGCACGACGAGATCGGCGACCAGGGACAGGTCACGGCGCTGATCGACCGCCGCAGCGACGATGAACTGCTGGCGCTGATGTCGAATCTCGGCGGTCACGACATGGCGAGCATGATCGAGGCCTTCGAGGCGATCGACCATGATCGTCCGGTCTGCTTCATCGCCTACACCATCAAGGGCGTCGGCCTGCCGATGCAGGGCCACAAGGACAATCACGCCGGGCTGATGACGGTGGCGCAGATGGAGAAGTGGCGCACCGCGCAGAACATCCGCACCGGTCACGAGTGGGACAAGTTCGAGGGCTTGTCGCAGGAGCCGGCGAAGCTCGAGGCGTTCCTGGCGGCCGCGCCGTTCAACCGCGAGGGCCGCCGCCGGCTCTCGGCGCCCGTCATCGACGTGCCGGAACGGTTGGCTTTCAAGGCGTCCGCGCAAATGTCGACCCAGCAAGGCTTTGGTCTGGTGCTGCACGAATTGGCGCGCGGCGACAACGAACTCGCCTCGCGCATCGTCACGACGTCGCCCGACGTCACCGTGTCGACCAATCTCGGCGGCTGGGTCAACCGCCGCGGCCTGTTCGCCAAGGCGGAGAACCATGACCTGTTCCGGCAGGAGAAGATCCCGTCGGCCTTCACCTGGGAATATTCGCCCAAGGGACAGCATCTCGAACTCGGCATCGCCGAGATGAACCTGTTCATCATGCTTTCGGCGCTCGGGCTGTCGCACCAGATCAACGGCGCGCGGCTATTGCCGGTCGGCACGCTGTACGATCCCTTCATCGAGCGCGGCCTCGATGCCTTGAACTATGCCTGCTACCAGGACGCCCGCTTCATGGTGGCGGCCACCCCGTCGGGCATCTCGCTGGCGCCGGAAGGCGGCGCGCATCAGTCGATCAAGACGCCCTTGATCGGGATCGGGCAGGACGGGCTCGCCTCGTTCGATCCGGCCTTCGTCGATGAACTTGCCGTGATCATGGGGTGGGGCTTTGGCCACATGCAGCGCGAGGGCGCCGAGGGTGGTTCGGTTTACTTGCGGCTCTCGACCCGGACGCTGGAGCAGCCGCAACGGATCATGACGCCGGATCTGCAACGCGACATCACCGAAGGCGCCTACTGGATGCGCAAGCCGGGTCCGAACTGCGACCTGGTGATCGCGTATACCGGCACCGTCGCGCCGGAGGCGATCGAGGCGGTCGGCCTGATCGGAGAGAGCCACCGCGACGTCGGTCTCCTGGCGGTAACCTCCGCCGACCGGCTCTATGCCGGTTGGTCCGCGGCACGGAATTTGCGCCGCGACCGCCGTGGCGCGCAGCATTTGAGTCATATCGAGCGCATGCTGGCGCCGCTCGGCCGCGACTGCGGCATTGTGACCGTAATCGACGGCCATCCGGCCGCGCTCGGCTGGCTCGGCAGCGTGCGCGGCCATCGCCTCGAGGCGCTCGGCGTCGAGCATTTCGGCCAGACCGGCACCATCGCCGACCTCTACCGCCACTACGGCATCGACGCCAATGCGATCATCGATGCCGCGGAAAGCCTGTCGGTCGGCGCCCCGGTGCGGCATCGCAAGATGGCGGTGTAGCCCCGGCTCTCACCACGTGGTCGTCCCGGCGAAGGCCGGGACCCATTACCACAAAAGGGAGTTGTGGACGCGACTCGTTGCCCCAGCATTCTTCTCACCATTAACGGTGGTGGTTATGGGTCCCGGCCTTCGCCGGGACGACGGTTGGAGTCTTGCTACCTGCTGGCCTCGCATCTTATATGCCGTGGGCGTGCACGAGCCGCGCCCCGCATATGGCGGGTTCAATTCGCCCTGCTTTCGTGCAAGGATGCCTGCCGAACGCTCTCCGTTCCCAATTCCATACGCCCCCTACAAGAGGTTTCCGATGGTCAATCGCATGCAATTCTACATCGACGGCGCCTGGGTCGATCCCGTCGTCAAAGGCAAGTCCACCCCCGTCGTCAATCCGGCGACCGAAGAAGCGATGTACGAGATTGCGCTCGGCTCCAAGGCCGATGTCGACAAGGCGGTCGCCGCCGCCAAGCGCGCGTTCGAGACCTATTCCCGGACCAGCCGCGAGGAGCGCATCACGCTGCTCACCAAGATCGTCGAGGTCTACAAGGGCCGCATGAAGGAGATCGGTGCTTCCGTCTCCGACGAGATGGGCGCACCGCTGCCGATGGCCGAGAAGCTGCAGGCCGGCGCTGGCCTCGGCCACCTCATGAACACCCTCGAAGTGCTGAAGAAGTACGAGTTCGAGGAGACCATGGGCACCGCCGTGATCGTGCGCGAACCGGTCGGCGTCGTCGGCATGATCACGCCCTGGAACTGGCCGCTCAACCAGATCGCCTGCAAGGTCGCGCCCGCGCTCGCCGCCGGCTGCACCATGATCCTGAAGCCGTCGGAGTTCACCCCGACCTCGGCGCTGATCTTTGCGGAAATCCTCCATGAAGCCGGCGTGCCGAAGGGCGTGTTCAACCTCCTCAACGGCCTCGGCCCGGAGGTCGGTGCCGCGATGAGCGAGCACCCGGACATCGACATGATCTCGTTCACCGGCTCGACCCGCGCCGGCGTCGACGTCGCCAAGCGCGCCGCGCCGACCGTCAAGCGTGTCAGCCAGGAGCTCGGCGGCAAGTCGCCGAACGTGATCCTCGAAGGCGCCGATCTCGCCAAGGCAGTGACTGGCGGCGTGATGCACATGTTCAACAACTCGGGCCAGTCCTGCAACGCGCCGTCGCGCATGATCGTGCCGCTCTCCAAGATGAAGGAAGTGGCCGCGATCGCGAAGGGCGTCGCCGACAAGACCAAGGCCGGCGATCCGCGTGCCGACGGCACCACGATCGGTCCGGTGGTCAACCGCGGCCAGTGGGACAAGATCCAGGCGCTGATCCAGAAGGGCATCGACGAGGGCGCAACGCTCGTCGCCGGTGGCCCGGGCCTGCCCGAGGGCGTCAACAAGGGCTTCTATGTCCGTCCGACCATCTTCGCCGACGTCACCAACGACATGACGATCGCCCGCGAGGAAATCTTCGGGCCGGTGCTGACCATCCTCGGTGCCAAGGACGAGGCCGAAGCCGTCAAGATCGCCAACGATACGCCGTATGGTCTGGCCGGTTACGTCTCGGCCGACACCGTGGAGAGCGCGCGCCGCGTCGGCCGCCAGATCCGCGCCGGCAACGTCAACCTCCAGGGCGTGCCGAACGAGCGTTCCGCCCCGTTCGGTGGCTACAAGCAGTCCGGCAACGGCCGCGAGTGGGGCCGCTACGGTCTGGAAGAATATCTCGAAGCCAAGGCGGTCGCCGGCTACAACGCCGCGTAAGCTGGAAGGGCGAGAGGCACGAATTTGGCGCCGGGGCGGGCAACTGCTCCGGCGCCAGACGTTTGGGAAGGTAGAAATTTTATCGTCGTCCCGGCGCAGGCCGGGACGACGCGAACTAACCGCCGAGCGCGCCCTGCGTGTTGACATACAGCGCATAGATCGACTGGCTCGCGGCCATGAACAGGCGGTTGCGCTTGACGCCACCGAAGCAGAGATTGGCGCAGCGCTCCGGCAGCGCGATGCGGCCGATCATGACGCCGTCGGGCGCGAACACCACGACGCCGTCGAGTTCGGGATCGCCCATGCCCCAGCCGCACCACAGATTGCCGTCGATGTCGCAGCGCATGCCGTCTGGCGTGCCGGGACCGGCATCGATGAAGACGCGCTTGTTGGCAATCGTCTTGCCGTCGGCGGAAACGTCGTAGGCTAGGATCTTGCGGTTCGGCTCGCCGCGTGATTCCACGACGTAGAGAATCTTCTCGTCCGGCGAGAAGCACAGCCCGTTGGGGCCGAGCACGCCCTCGGCAACGATCGTCGCCTTGCCGGTTTCGGGGTCGAGCCGGTAGACGTTGGGCTCGATCTCCGGATCGGCCTTGTAGCCCTCGTAATTGCCGAGCAGGCCGAAGATCGGATCGGTGAACCAGATCGAACCGTCGGACTTCACCACGACGTCGTTCGGCGAGTTCAGCCGCTTGCCGCCGAACGAGTCGATCAGCACCGTGATCGATCCGTCATATTCGGTGCGGACCACGCGGCGGCCGCCATGCTCGCAGGTGATCAGCCGGCCCTGGCGGTCGCGGGTGTTGCCGTTGGCGAAGTTCGACGGCTTGCGGAAGATGCTGACCGCGCCGGTCTCCTCTTCCCATTTCAGGATGCGCTGGTTCGGGATGTCGCTGCACAACAGATAGCGTCCGTCGCCGAACCACACCGGACCTTCGGCCCAGCGCAGGCCGGTGGCGATGCGTTCCACGGCGGAGAGCTTCAGCCAGTATTTCTCGAAGCGCGGATCGAGCGCATGGATCGCGGGATCGGGGTAACAGGTCGCGGGACGCCAGCCGGCGGAATGAACATCGGACATTTGCTGTTCTCGTTGTTGTGTTTCCTCTGCGCATGGTTTGCTATCATTGTCGGCCTGCGACCGCAATTCGATCGCGGCAATCAGGAAAGACGAGGGACGGCATGCCACGCATATTGATGACCGGCGCATCGGGTGGAATTGGAACGAGCCTGCGCAAGCTGCTGCCGCCGATCTATCCGGATCTCCTGCTCAGCGACATCAAGCCGCCATCCGATCTCGGCGGACACGAAAAATTCAAGGCGGCCGATCTCGCCGATCTCGCGGCGGTCGAGGCGATCTGCGAGGGCGTCGACGGCATCCTGCATTTCGGCGGCTATTCGGTCGAGGGACCCTGGGATGCGATCCTGCAATCCAACATCATCGGCTGCTACAATCTGTTCGAGGCGGCGCGCAAGCAGGGCGTCAAGCGCGTGATCTTCGCCTCGTCCAACCATGCGGTCGGCTTCTACCCGCGGCATCACCGTATCGGCACCGACGTCACGGCGCGGCCGGACAGCCGCTATGGGGTCAGCAAGGTGTTCGGCGAAGGGGTCGGTGCGCTCTATGCCGACAAGTACGACATCAAGGTGACGTGCATCCGGATCGGCAATTTCGGCGAGGCGCCGCTCGATCACCGCAGGCTGTCGATCTGGCTGAAGCCGGAAGACCTGGTGCAACTCTGCCGCATCGGCCTCGAGCATCCCGACATCCATTTCGAGGTGCTGTACGGCGCGTCCTACAATGAGCGCTCATGGTGGGACAATCACCGCGCCTACGATCTCGGCTATCGCCCGACCGGCCGTGGCGAAGACTTCCGCGAGCATGCGATGGCCGAGCAGGCCAAGCTGCCGCCCGATCCAGTCGGCGACTACTACCAGGGCGGCGCGTTCTGCAGCATGGAGTTCGACGGTGACGAGAGCAGGGTGATCGACTGGAAGAAGTGATCAATCGTCGCACTGGGGGAGTTGTTTCACGGCCTCGGTGTGCTCGCGCTGCGGCTCGTTGGAGTTTCGCCCGGACGCCTTGGGCGGGCTTCCGGGCCCGTCATAGGTCTCGGAAAAGTGGGCGAGCGGGAAGCTGAGGCTGATCTTCTGTCCGGTCAGGTTCTTCGCTTCCACCGCGATCGCCTGCGCATGCTTCAGCCGCTGGATGAGCTCGGCATTGGCCTCCAGCGTGCCGCCGCAACCGAGCGTGTAGCAGTGAGTCCTGCCGATCTGCATCGGCTCTTCCTGGTCGATGCGGAGGCTGATCGTGCCTTCCAGCATGGTCCGCGTTCCGACATTCGCGGTCAGCAGCGCGCGGGTGCTGCTCTGCGGCGAGATGCTGATGGTGCCCCCCGACGGCGCGCACTTGCCGCGCGCGGCGGCCGCGACGAAGCAACTCGCCTCGGTGAGACAAGTCTTGGCCCAGGGCTCGTAGCTGAGCTCGGTCGCGCGCGGGTCCGCCGCCTTGGCAATTCCGCTCAGCGCGAGCTGGGCAGCAAGCGATCCAATCAACACAGCCACATAGCGCATCGCCGTCTCCTTCACGAGGAGGCCGGGTATCGCGCTATTGCGGCTTTTTGTCGTTGGAGATGCGGACCAGATAATCCGCCTTGCTGTACTGCATGTGATCGACGCAGAGCTGCGCCAGCGCCCAGCTGTCGCGACCCTTCAGGAGCTCGATCATCAGTTCGTGCTGGCGGCGCGACAGCGCAAGGCCTTCGCTATCGGCGAGGTTCTTGGCGCGCATCGGCAGCGTCAGGTTCATGTAGTCCTGTAGCGATCGCACCAGATAGGGATTGCCGCAGGCGGAGAACAGCGCGAGGTGGAATGCATCGTTGGTCTCGTGAATGCCGCGCATGTCCTGCGCGTCGGCCTTGACGCAGTAATGCCGTTGCAGCTCGCTCAATTGGTCGATCAGGCCTTCCGGTGCGGGCAGGGCGATCATCAGTGCGGCCTGCCGCGTCAGCATCTCGCGCACCTCGTAGATCTGGCGCACTTCCTCGGCCGAATAGAACCGCACCGTGGCGCCGACATTCTTCTCGCGCAGCACGATGCCCTGGCGCTCGAGCTGGAACAGCGCTTGGCGGACGAAATGCCGGCTCGCGCCGTAGCGCTGCATCAGCGTATCCTCGACCAGCCGCAGGCCGGGCGCGAAGCGGCCGAAGATGATGTCCTCCTCCAGCCGGCGGATCACTTCCGCCTGTTCCTCCTCGCGCGAGGGGGTCTGGAGTTCGGACGGGATGGGCTCGGCTTTCATGGCTCTGGGCTTCGGATCGATGCCGGAGGTCAGCACGACGCGTCGGTTATTGTCAATAATAGGGACGATTTTGCCGCATGGCAGCGCCGCTCTATCACCAGATTATCTCATATTGACAATAATTCCCGCCGCTCCTTAAGTGCCGCCTGATAACCACGGGATGAGAAGAAAATGGCCGACGGACTTCGCAAGGGACTGACCAGCTATGGTGACGCCGGCTTCTCGCTGTTCCTGCGCAAGGCCTTCATCAAGGCGATGGGCTATTCGGACGACGCGCTCAATCGCCCGATCGTCGGCATCACCAACACCTACAGTGACTACAACCCCTGCCACGGCAACGTGCCGCAGATCATCGAAGCGGTGAAGCGTGGCGTGATGCTGTCGGGCGCGATGCCGTTCGTGTTCCCGACCATCTCGATCGCCGAGAGCTTTGCGCATCCGACCTCGATGTATCTGCGCAATCTGATGGCGATGGATACCGAGGAGATGATCCGCGCCCAGCCGATGGATGCGGTGATCGTGATCGGCGGCTGCGACAAGACCCTGCCGGCACAGATCATGGCGGCGATCAGCGCCGATCTGCCGACGGTCGTGATTCCGGTCGGCCCGATGGTGGTCGGCCATCACAAGGGCGAGGTGCTCGGCGCCTGCACCGATTGCCGCCGGCTGTGGGGCAAGTATCGCGCCGGCGAGATCGACGACACCGAGATCGAGGCGGTCAACGGGCGCCTTGCGCCTTCCGTGGGCACGTGCATGGTGATGGGCACCGCCTCCACCATGGCCTGCATCACCGAGTCGCTGGGCCTGTCGCTGCCGATGAGCGCGACGATCCCGGCGCCACATGCCGAACGCTTCCGCTCCGCCGAGGCCAGCGGCCGCGTTGCCGCCGAGATGGCGAAGACCAAGGGGCCGAAGCCGAGCGAGATCCTGACGCCGGCTTCGTTCCGCAATGCGCAGGTCGTGATGCAGGCGATCGGCGGCTCGACCAACGGGCTGATCCACCTCACCGCGATCGCCAACCGTTCGCCGCACAAGATTGACCTCGCGGCGTTCGACAAGCTCGGCCGCGAGGTCCCCGTGCTGGTCGACCTCAAGCCGTCCGGCGAGCACTACATGGAGCACTTCCATCATGCCGGCGGCGTGCCGAAGCTGATGGCACAACTCGGCGACCTCATCGACTTGGACGCCAGGACCATCACCGGTCAGACCTTGCGCGAGGTCGTCGCCAACGCCGAGGACGTGCCGGGGCAGGATGCGATCCGCTCCAAGGCCAACCCGATCAAGTCCGAAGGTGCGATGGCGATCCTGCACGGCAATCTCGCGCCGCGCGGCGCCGTGATCAAGCAGTCGGCGGCGAGCCCGAAGCTGTTGCAGCACACCGGCCGTGCCGTGGTGTTCGAGTCGGTCGAGGACATGACGCTGCGGGTCGACGATCCCGCGCTCGACGTCACCGCCGACGACGTGCTGGTGCTGCGGAATGCCGGCCCGAAGGGCGCACCTGGCATGCCGGAGGCGGGTTACCTGCCGATCCCGAAGAAACTCGCCCGCACGGGTGTGAAGGACATGGTCCGGATCTCCGATGCGCGGATGAGCGGCACGGCGTTCGGCACCATCGTGCTGCACATCACGCCGGAGTCCGCCGTCGGCGGCCCGCTCGGCCTGGTGCGGAACGGCGACATGATCCGGCTCGACGTCGCCAAGCGCAGCATCGATCTGCTGGTCGACGAGGCAGAATTGCAGAAGCGCCGCGCGGCGCTCGCCCCGGCCGGCACGCCGGACAGGGCCAAACGCGGCTACGCGCATCTCTTCAACGAGACCATCCTGCAAGCCGACGAAGGCTGCGATTTCGACTTCATGCGCGCCAAGGGAAAGTAACGGGCGTCGTCGCGTAGCGACGGAATTGTCGATAATTCCTGCCGCGCGCCCCAAGATATCGCACAGTGGTCGCTGAATCCTCCTGTTTTATTGACAATCCCGCGGGACTGGTGGGATGATCTCGTCAATCAAAAACCGGGGGAGCGTCGCGATGGGCACTTCAGCCAAGATCGTCGGGATCGCCATGGCCGCGGCAGCGCTGCTGCTGCCGTCGAGCGTCGGCGCGCAGGAGGTCAAGCACTTCCGCTTCGCCTATGACCAGCCGCGCAACACCGGCTATTCGGTCGCCGGCGATCTGTTCGCCGACAAGCTCAAGGAATTGAGCAAGGGGACGATGATCGTCGATCAATATCCCGGCGCGCAACTCGGCCAGGAGCCGCAATTGCTGCAACTCGTGAAGTCGGGCGACATCGAGTTCGCCATCATCTCCTCCGCCAACACCGCGACGATCTCGCCGCAGGCCGGCGTGATGTCGCTGCACTTCCTGTTCCGCAACGATGCCCATGTGATCAAGGCGCTGGCCGACCCGCAGGTGTTCGATGCCATCAGGACCATGATCGACGACACCGCCCAGGGCCTGCATGTGATCGGCACCGGCTCGCAGGGTGTGCGGCACATCTACAGCAAGAAGGAGATCCACAATGTCGGCGACCTCAAGGGCGTGAAGGTGCGCGTGCAGGCGACCGCGACCGAGGACACCATGTTCCCGGCCTATGGCGCGCAAACCGTGCACATGCCGTTCGGCAGCGTCTACACCTCGCTGCAAACCGGGGTGGTCGACGCTGCCGAGAACAGCATCAACGTCTATCTCGTCAACAAGCATTACGAGGTCGCGCCGGTGCTCTCGATCACCGAGCACGAGGCCAACAACGCGCTGCTGTTCGTCTCCGACAAGCTCTGGCAGAGCCTCTCCGCCGAGCAGAAGGGCTGGGTGCAGGCCGCCGCCAACGAGGTCAGCGCCAAGGAGCCGCAGAAGGCCTTCGAGCTGGAGCGGAGCGCGCTGACCAAGCTGAAATCGTTCGGCGTCAAAGTGGTCGAGGATGTCGACAAGAAGAGCTTCACCGCGATAGCGGATCCCTATCTCGACAAGCTCGCCAAGGAGCTCGGCCCGCACGCCGAGAAGATCAAGAACCTGATCCGCGCGATCAATTAAGGCCCGGGTCGACGGGGAGCGCGCCATGGCCATCGCCGACAGACTGGTGCTGCAAAGGCAGCGGCATCTGAAGTGGCGGGCGCTCGACCGGCTCGAGCTGATCCTGATGATGCTGTGCGGCGTGCTGTGCTTCGGCTTCTCGCTCTCGGTCACTGCCGACATCGTCACCCGCACCATCGGTCATCCCTGGCTGTGGCTCCAAGAAGTGACTTCGACGCTGTTCATCTATGCGATCTTCATCGGCGCCGCGGCCGCGACCCGGCGCAACGATCATCTCTATCTCACCGCGATCTCGGAGGCGATGCACGGCAGGTCGCGGCTGGTCATCGAGGTCATCATCCGCTTGGTGGTGCTCGGCGTCGCCTTCTGCCTGGTCTGGTACGGCTATCTGAACTATTTGCGCGGCTTCGGTAGCTTCCGGCTGCCGTCGGGTACGCCGATCGCCTCGCTCTATGTGGTGATCCCGCTGTCCGGCCTCCTGATCGGCCTGTTCACGATCGAGCAGCTCGTCAACGGCATCCGTAACGGCTTCGATCGTCCGGAGCCGGCCGATGACGACCTTGCGATCCCGGCGATCAACACGGGAGCCCAGCCGTGAGCGCACCGGTCGTGCTTGCGCTGATGTCGTTCTGCTTCCTGTTCTTCGGCTATCTCGGCGTGCCGGTGCCGTTCTCGCTGATGGCCGGCGTCTTCGTCGGCGCGCTGCTGTCGGATGTCTCGCTGGCGGCGATCATCCAGAAAATCTTCGACGGCGTCGATTCCGAGGCGCTACTGGCGATCCCGTTTTTCCTGCTGGTCGGCGAGCTCATGAGCTCGGCCAATGTCGTGGTCCGCATCGCCAACCTGTCGGTCTCGCTGGTCGGGCATATCAGGGGCGGGCTGTCGCAGGTCGTGGTCGTCTTCAGCATGTTCTTCTCGGAGATGTCGGGCTCGACCACCGCCGACGTCGCCGTCATGAGCCGGGCGCTCGGCGGGCCGATGAAGCGGGAAGGCTATGAGCCGGCCTTCATCGCCGCGATCATCGCCTCCGCCTCGACCATCGCGGCGCTGGTGCCGCCGAGCATCACGGCGGTGGTCTATGGCGCGGTCGGCAATGTCTCGATCGCCGGCCTGTTCATGGCGGGCGTAGTGCCCGGGCTGATGATCGGCTTCGGGCTGATGATCTATTGCTATTTCTTCGGGCCTTCAGGCCTGCGCAAGCCGCGCGCGCCGCTGCGCCAGGTCGCGTTCGCCGCCGGCGACGCCGCGCTGCCGTTGATGATCCCGGTGATCCTGCTCGGCGGCATCCTGACCGGCTGGTTCACCCCGACCGAGGCCGGCGTGGTCGCGGTCGCCTACATCATCATCGTGGTGATCCCGGCGCTGAACCGCGGACACCTGAAGAAGATCCCATACGATTTCTGCCTGGCCGGCCTGATCTTCTCGCTGCCGCTGATCACGATCGGGGCGGCGAATGCATTCGGCTGGATGCTCGCTTATCTGCGCGGTGCGATCTACATCGCCGACTGGATCACCTCGATCGCCGGCAACGATCCCCACCTCATCATGCTCTTGATGGTGTTGCTGTTCACCGTGGTCGGCGACTTCATCGAGCCGGTCCCGACCATCATCATCTTCATGCCGCTGGTCAACGCGCTGACCCAGGCCGGCGATATCAACGGCGTGCATATGGGCGTGGTGCTGATCGCGACGCTTGCCTTCGGCCTGATCACGCCGCCTTACGGGTTGGTGCTGTTGATGGCCTCGAAATTCGTCGGCGTCAGCTTCGCCAAAGCGCTGCGGGCGGCGTTGCCGATCTACGTCGTGTTCCTGATCACGATCTGCTTCACGATCTATTTTCCGAAGGTCGTGCTGTGGCTACCCAAGCAGGTGATCCCGGAATCTGTCGGCTGCTTCAAGGCGCCGGGCGGCACCGGCTACATCTGCCCGAACTAGCCGATCTGCTCCAGCTTCCAGCCATTGCCGTTCCGCGCGTAGCGGAATGGCGTCTCGTGGTGGTTCTCGAAGAAGCCGCCGCACAACACCTCGGCCATCGCCTGCATCACGCCGTCATGGCAGACGAACAAGATGTCGGCGCGCGGATGCCGCTGCTGCCATGCCGCCACGCAACGTAGCGCGCGCTCGGACACCGCGGGCCACGGCTCGCCATCGGCAGGGAGGATCGTGGTGATGTCCTCCATCGCGGTGATGCCATGCTGTTGCATGGCCTCGCGGATCGATTGGCCCTCGAGGCTGCCGAAATCGCACTCGATGATGCCGGCATCGATGCTGATGTCCTTGGACAGCGTCGCCGCCACCACCTCCGCGGTCTGGACGGCGCGGCGCAGCGGGCTTGCAACGATCGCTGCAACCGCGACGCCGGCCAATCGGCGCGCCGCGGCATGTGCCTCGGCGATGCCGTCCGCGTTCAGGGCATTGTCGGTCAGGCCCTGAAAGCGACCCTGCCGATTCCAGTCGGTGGTCCCGTGCCGCAGGCACAGGAACGAGCGCGAAGGAAATGCCACGCGGTCACTTCGACTTGCTGGTGAACTTCTTCACGGCGACGCGGAAATCGTCGGTATGCATGGTCGTGATGATCTTGTGTTCCTCGGCATCGAGCTGCTGCTTGGTCGGCGTGGTGGCCGCCTGATAGACCAGTGATTTGGTCGCCGCGATCGCGGCGGGCGGATTTTTCGCCAGCCGCTCGGCGAGTTGCCTTGTGGCCGCCTTCAGCTCGGTCGCGGGGACGGCCTTGACCACCAGCCCCCATTCATAGGCCTGCTGCGCGGTGAAGCCGTCCTCGGCAAGGAAAATCTGCAACGCGCGACGGGTGCCGACCGTGCCCACGATGCCGACCGTGCTGCCGCCATCCGGCGAGACGCCGATCTTGGCATAAGCAGGCGTGAAGCGGGCATCGTCCGCGGCGATACACAGGTCGGTCACGAAGGCGAGGCCCATGCCGGCGCCGGCCGCCGACCCATGCACGCTGGACAGCACGATCTTGGGCATCCGCCGCACCGTCTCGATGAAGGCGTGGTAGTGATGCAGCATCTCGCCGACCACGGGGGCGATGTTGTTGGCTTCGGCGGCGGCGCCGATGGTCTGCAGATCGCCGCCGGCGCAGAAGGCGCGGCCTTCGCCCTCGATCACCAGCACGCGGACATCCTTGTTGGCTTCGATCTCGGCGCTGAGCTGCTCGAGCTTCCTGGCGATCGTCAGATCGATCGCATTGAACGCGGCCGGCCGGTTCAGCGTGATGGTCGCGACGGCGCCGTCGATACGGAGCAAGGCGGGGTCGTTGGGGGAGGCGGGATCTGGCATTTTGAGGACCTTGGGCTTGTTGGTTCCGGGCATTTAAGGCCTTGGCGGGAGCCGTGGCAATCCGGCGCGCCGCCATAGGCGGTTGTGGGGTACCCAGATTTGCCGGGGACCCCTTGCGTCCGCGCGAGCCATGAGGCCAAATGGCCCGCGCCTTCGGTACGCAGACACGAGCGCTGTGGGGACGGGGCAAGCAAGCTAACATCGACAAGAGGAAACAGCATGGGTCACTCCTGCTCGCGCGAATTTGGGTTGTTCCGATGACAGGCTCGGTCATCATCGTCGGCGCCGGACATGCCGGCTTCCAGCTCGCGGCGTCGCTGCGCCAGGCCGGCTTCGCTGAGCGCATCGCCCTGCTCAATGACGAAGGCCATTTGCCGTATCAGCGGCCGCCGCTGTCGAAGGCCTATCTGAAAGGCACCGGCGGGCCCGAGACCCTGATGTTCCGGCCCGAGAAATTCTACCACGACAACAAGATCGAGCTGATCACCGACCGGGCGCACGCGATCGACCGCAATGCGCGGAAAGTGGTGCTCGCCTCCGGCGCGTCGCTCGACTACGGCCATCTGGTGTTCGCGACCGGTGCGCGCAACCGGCTGCTCGATATTCCCAACGCCAGGCTGGACGCGGTGCGCTATCTGCGCATCCTCGACGAGAGCCAGGCGCTGCGCGAATTGATCGCACCCGGCATGCGGGTCGTGGTGATCGGCGCGGGCTTCATCGGGCTCGAATTCGCCGCCACAGCGCGAGCGAAAGGCCTCGAGGTCGATGTGGTCGAGCTCGCTTCCCGCGTGATGGCGCGCGCGGTTACCGCGGAGATTTCCGAGTTCTCGCAGGCGCGTCACGCCGCGGCCGGCATCCGGATTCAGCTCGGCGTGCAGGTCACGGCGATCGAGGCCGATGGCGCCAGGGTCACCGGCGTCAGCCTGAGCAACGGCACGCATATCCCGGCCGATCTCGTCGTGGTCGGCGTCGGCGTGCTGCCGAATGTCGAGCTGGCCGCAGAGGCCGGCCTTCCGGTCGCATCCGGCATCATCGTCGACGAGCATCTCTTGACCGCCGATCCCAACGTCTCCGCAATCGGCGATTGCGCGCTCTACACCAGCAAGCGGTTCGGCGGATCGCTGCGGCTGGAATCGGTGCAGAACGCGACCGACCACGCGCGCTGTGTCGCGGCGCGGCTGACCGGCAAGACCGAGGTCTATGACGGTCTGCCGTGGTTCTGGAGCGACCAGGGCCCGGACAAGCTGCAAATGGCAGGTCTCACCACCGGCTACGACCGCGTCGTCGTGCGCGGCGACCGCGCCCAGGGGGCATTCTCGGCGTTCTGCTATCGCGGCGACAGGCTGCTCGGCATCGAGTCGGTGAATCGCGCCGGCGATCACATGTTCGGGCGCAGGCTGCTTGGTGCCGACGGCTCGATCACGCCGGAGCAGGCCGCGGATGCGAGCTTTGATTTGAAGAGCGCGCTGACGTAAACGCAAACAAGCGTCGTCCCGGCGCAGGCCGGGACCCATACGCCGCGGCGGACGTTGTGCAAACGACTCGTCGTTCCAGCGTCCCTCAACAATGACCATTCGTGATTATGGGTCCCGGCCTGCGCCGGGACGAGTCGTGGAAAGAACGGCGTTCACCTCATCCGCCGTCGGCATCGACGGCGCAGCCCCCATCCGTTGCACGCAGATCGAGGCGGCGGCGTTGGCGTAGGCCAGGGCGTCGCCTAGCGGCTTGCCGACAGCGAGTTGTGAGGCGAGGGCGCCGACGAAGCAATCGCCGGCGCCTGTGGTGTCGACGGCCTTGACCTCGCGCCCCGGCACCAGCAGCGGCTGGTGGCCCTTGACCAGCACCAGAACGCCGCGCTTGCCGAGCGTGACGCAGACGATCTTGCCTGGCCCCATGGTTCGCGCCGCTTCGGCAAAGCGGGAGGCGGTATCGTGGTCGCTGAGCTCCGTTCCAGCGAGGAGGCCGAGCTCGGTCTCGTTGAGGATCAGGATATCGACCAGATCCAGCAGCGTCTTGTCGGCCTGTTTCGCCGGCGCCGGATTGAGGATCGTGGTGACGCCGGCCGCGCGGGCACGTCTGAAGAACGCGGCGATGGTCGGCAGCGGAATCTCGAACTGGCTGACCGCGACGTCGCCCTTCGCAAGCGCGGGGGCCACGACGTCGTCGGCATCGACCAGTCCGTTGGCGCCCGGCACCACGACGATCGTGTTGTCGGCATGGGCAAGCGTGATGATCGCCGTGCCGGAATGCGCGCCGTCCGTATCCTTGACGAAGGCGAGATCGACGCCTTGCGCGGCAAGGAATGCTCGCAGCTCCCTGCCGAATGCGTCGGTGCCGAGCCGGCCGATCAGCGTGGTCGGAATGCCGAGCTTGGCCGAGGCGACCGCCTGGTTGGCGCCCTTGCCGCCAGGAAAATACAGCACGGCCTGGCCGGCCACGGTTTCGCCGACCCGCGGATGGCGCTCCGCGGTCGCCACCACGTCCATGTTGATGCTGCCGGCGACGAAGACGCGGCCCATGGCTAGCTCCACTCAGGCGTCGGCACGAAACTCCTGCTTGACCGCCGCGATATCGGCGAGCGTCGGCAGGCCGGCCTCGTTGCCGAGCTTCTGGATCTTGAAGGTCGACGCCGCGCGCGCGAACTTGAAGTGCTCATGCCAGCCCTTGCTCGGATTTGCGAGGTAAGAATAGATGTAGGCGCCGTGGAAGACATCGCCCGCGCCGTTGGTGTCGATCACCCGCTCGCGCGGGATCGGGAATGCCGGCAAGGTTCGCACCGCGCCGGCCTCGTCGTACCAGAGCAGGCCACGCTCGCCCATGGTGACGCCGCCGACCTTGCAGCCGCGGCTCTTGAGATAGTCGAGCATCTGCTCTGGCGTCTTGTCCATCTGCTCGCACAGCCGCTCGGCGACGATCGCAATGTCGATGAAGGCGAGCAACTCGTGGGTGTTGGTGCGCAGGCCGCCGCCGTCGAGCGAGGTCAGGATGCCGGCCTCGCGGCACAGCTTCGCGTAATGGATCGCAGCGTCCGGCTGGTGGCCGTCGATGTGCAGCGCGCGGCAGCCATCGATGTTCAGCAGCGGAAACGGATGGATGTGCTGGTCGTCGCGGCAGCGCACGATGGCACGCTTGCCGTCATGGGGCATGATGAAGGACAGCGAGGAGGAGTTGACCTTGCGCGGATGGAACGAGATGCCGTACCTGTCGGCCATGTCCCAGAACATCCGCCCCAGCCAGTCATTGGCCATGGTGGCGATCAGGTCCGGCTCGATGCCGAGCTTGGCGCAGCAGAACGCCGCGGTCACCGCGTTGCCGCCGAACGACACGGCATAGGCGTCCGCGACGTGCTTTTCGTCGCCGACCGGCATGTGATCCGTGATGAAGGTGACGTCGATATAGGTCTGTCCGATGAAGAGAGCCTGCATTCGCTTTCCGTCGTCGCTTGGTGTGGTCCCGGCCGGTGACCAGACTAGCACTGCTGGTCGGCCGACATCGCTGAAAATATTCGCAACCTTGCCTGGTTTGCGGGTACAGATGGGGCGGGCGAGCAGATCGAGGACCGTTCTGGCATTCGGCATAACGGCCGCCCGCAGCCCGTGGTTCCGGGATGCGCAAGGGAGGAGCACAATGACGGCAGATTCGGGGAGGCCGCAACCATGATTACAGGTCTCGATCATGTCGTCGTCCTGACCAGCGACATCGCGGCCGCCAGCGCCGCCTACGAGACGCTGTTCGCGCGGGCGCCGGCCTGGCGCAATAGCGGCGACGGCGCGAACCGCGTGCTGTTCACGCTCGACAACACCACGCTGGAATTGATGGCGCCGCGCGGCGACGAGGACGCCGCGCAACGCGTCCGCGGCGCGCTCGCCACCCAGGGAGAAGGGCTTGCGAGCCTCTGCTTCCGCACCAGCGACGTCGCCAGGACGCATCGCAGGCTCGAGCGGCTGACGCTGAAGCCCGAGCCGGTCGCCGAGGTCGAGAGCCGCGACGAGGCGAGCGGCGCCACGCTGTCGTGGAAGCGCACGCGCGCCGCGACCGAGGCGACGCGCGGCGTGCGCATGTTCTTCCTGGAGCGGGATCAGGAGCGGCCGCTGTCGGTGCGCACCACGCCGGCCTCGATCACCGCGATGGATCATGTGGTGGTCTCGACCGCCGACCCGGAACGGGCCGCGGCACTCTATGGCGCGCGGCTCGGGCTCGACATGGCACTCGACCGCTCGCATCCCGACTGGGGACGGCTGATGTTCTTCCGCTGCGGCGATCTCGTCGTCGAGGTCACGCACCGGCCGAGCAAGGGGAATGACAAGGCGGAGGCCGACGCCCCGGACCGGCTGCGCGGCATCTGCTGGCGCGTCGCCGACATCGATGCCACGCATGCGCGGCTGGTTGCCGCCGGCGTCGACGTCTCGGAGATTCGTACCGGCCGCAAGCCCGGCACGCGCGTGATAACGGTGCGCAACGGCACGTGCGGTGTGCCGACGCTCCTGGTGCAGCCCTCTCAGGGGAAGCCAGACTAGGCGGCGCTTCGGCTGCGCGTCTTCCGGGCAGCGTGCGTGGGATCTCGTCATTCCGGGTGCGCCTCTTGGCGCGAGCCCGGAATCCATTCATCCAACGTACGTTCGGTTCGATGGATTCCGGGTTCTCGCTTCACGAGCCTCGGAATGACGAAGGGACACCGCGAGAAATATCCCCGCGCCACCATCGCGACAACATTCGTTCTCAAACGTCGCGCGTCATGCTAGGTTGATTGATCCAGCATCACCGGGCAATCGATTTGGCCAAGGCAAAGCGAATACAGAGATGGCAGCGCGACCCGGAAGGGATGCGGCTGCGGATTCTCGAGGCGGCCAAGCAGGAATTCGCCGCCCATGGCCTTGCGGGCGCGCGGGTCGATCGCATTGCGGCCAATGCCGGCGCCAACAAGCGCATGCTGTACTACCATGTCGGCAACAAGGAGGATCTCTATCTCGAGGTGCTGGAAGGAGCCTATGAGAAGATTCGCGCCGAGGAGCGCACGCTCGATCTCGAGCATCTCGATCCTCCTGAAGCGATCGGGCGTCTGATCGACTTCACCTGGAACTATTTTCTGCGCAATCCCGAGTTCCTGGCATTGCTGAACACGGAAAACCTCGCCAAGGCAAAGCACCTGAAGCGCTCGACCAAGGTCAAGTCGATGCACTCGCCCTTTGTCGAGATGATTCGAACGGTGGTGACGCGCGGCGTCGAGAGCGGCGATTTCCGCGTCACGGTCGATCCGGTGCAGCTCTATATCTCGATCGCGGGGCTTGCGTTCTTCTATCTTTCCAACAGCGCCACCTTGAGCGTGATCTTCGGCCGCGACCTACTCAAGAAGGACGCCCGCGACGAGCGTCTCGATCACATGATCGCGCTGGTGCTGGCGGCGCTGACCGGCAAGTCCACCGCCGCGTTCGGCGCGATGCCGGTGCGGCACGCCGCGGAACACCGCGTGGTGTGACGGCTCGCGGTATCGTCCGCGGCCCGTATTCACAAAATCTCGTCTGACGAAAGTAGGGGATTCCAGCGCGATTTCGTCGCGTGCCGGGGGCTGGACAGTAATTATCCAACGGGTTAATTTCTGACCGAACGAGAGAGACTGCAAGGGAGTGGGGACGTGGCGGAGGCAAAGAGCCCTTCGGGCCTGTCGAAGGTGCTGAACGCGGCGTGGCTGCGCCCGTTCCTGTTCCTGGTGGTCATCGTGGCCGCCTGGGACCTCTCGATCCGCCTGTTCCACATCCCGGCCTATCAGATCCCGTCGCCCGGCGACGTCGTCGCGGTGCTGTGGAGCGACTGGCCGGAGCTGCTGCGACAGTCCTGGCCGACCACCTACGCGACGCTTTGCGGTTTCCTGCTGTCGGCGCTGTTCGGCATTCCCGTTGCCATGCTGATCGCGGGCTCGAAGACGGTCGAAAGCTACGTCTATCCGCTGCTGGTGTTCTCCCAATCGGTGCCGAAGATCGCGATCGCGCCGTTGTTCGTGGTGTGGTTCGGCTTCGGCATCATTCCCAAGGTGATCTCGGCGTTCCTGCTCGGCTTCTTCCCCGTCGTGGTCTCGGCGGTGCAGGGCTTCAAGTCGGTCGATCCCGACATGGTCGATCTGGCGCGCGCGATGCAGGGCAGCCGCTCCAAGGTGTTCTGCGCGGTCAACCTGCCGCACGCGATGCCCGCGATCTTCTCCGGCCTGAAGGTCTCGGTGACGCTCGCGGTGGTCGGTGCCGTGGTCGGCGAGTTCGTCGGCTCCAATTCCGGCATCGGCTATGTGATGCAGCGTTCGATCGGCACCTTCGACCTGCCGACGATGTTCGCCGCGCTGGTGATCCTGGCGCTGCTCGGCGTCATCCTGTTCTGGATCGTCGACCGCATCGAGCGGCTGGTGATCCCCTGGCACGTCAGCCAGCGCGACGACATCAGCTTCGCTTCCTAGCGCTGCAACCGAACAAGCGGTCCACACAAGGGCCGGATCATCGAGGGAGAACAACCATGAAGCGTTTGATTGCGGTCGTGGGCGCCGCATTGGTCTGGAGCGCGCTGGCAGTGGCACCGGCATCCGCGGCCGACAAGGTCGTGCTGATGCTGAACTGGTACGTCTATGGCGAGCACGCGCCGTTCTATTACGGCAAGGCCAAGGGCATCTACGCCGCCGAGGGTATCGACCTCGAGATCCAGGAAGGCCGCGGCTCGGCCGCGACCACACAGGCGGTGGCCGCCAAGACCGCGGATTTCGGCTATGTCGACGTGCCCACGATGATGCGCGCGGTGGTGAAGGGCGCGCCCGTAATCGCCACCGGTGTGCTGTTGCAGACCAGTCCGATGTCGGCCATGGGCTTCGTCGACAAGAACATCAGGAAGCCGGAGGACATCAAGGGCAAGACGGTCGCGATCACGCCGGCGGATTCGATGACGCAGATCTGGCCGCTGTTCCTGAAGAAGACCGGCCTGAAGGAAAGCGACTTCCATACCGTCGCCGGCGACGGCCAGACCAAGCTCAACGCCGTCATCAACGGCCAGGCCGATCTGCTGCTTGGCTATGTCATGGACCAGTCGATGAAGATCAAGGACGCCACCGGCAAGGACGTCTATCCGATCAAGTTCGCCGACTACGGCATCAACATGGTATCGTCGGGCATCATCGCGAACTCGGATTATGTGAAGGCCAACGCAGATTTGGTCCGCCGCTTCATGTCGGCGACGACCAAGGCGGTGGAGGCCGCGGAGAAGGACCCGAAAGCGGCGGCGCAGTCGATCCTCGACGCCAATCCGAAGGGCGGCAAGATCGACACGCTGACCCAGGGCTTCGAATTGACGATCCCGCTCTATCGCACGCCGGAGACTAAGGACAAGCGGCCGTTCCAGGTCACCGACCAGAACATGACCGAGTCGGTCGATCTGATGGTCGAATATGGCGGCCTCGACGCCAAGGCGAAGGCCAATCCGAAGGCGTTCTACACCAACGACTATCTGCCGAAGGGTAATTCGTAAGCCATGAAATCGGCGATCAGGAGTGCTGCCGAGCAGCCCGCCGCGCATCTGCGCCTGGTGTCGGACCGCGCGACCGGCACCGCCCGGGCATCAGGCTGTCGGGCGTGTCGAAGACCTACCGGTCGCGTGACGGCGATGTGCCGTCGCTGCGGCCGCTCGACTTCACCATCAACGACGGCGAATTCTTCGTCGTGGTCGGGCCGTCCGGCTGCGGCAAGTCCACACTGCTGAAAATGATCTCGGGCCTGCTGCCGCCGACATCAGGCGAGGTGCTGGTCGACGGCGAGCCGGTGACGAAGCCGCACGGCAATGTCGGCATCGTGTTCCAGAACGCCTTGCTGCTGCCGTGGCGCAACATCCTCTCCAACGTGATGCTGCCGATCGACATGAAGCGGCTCGCCCGCGACAAATATCTCGATCGCGCCAAGGCGTTGTTGAAACTGGTGGGGCTCGAAGGTTTCGAGAAGAAGCTGCCCTGGCAGCTCTCCGGCGGCATGCAGCAGCGCGCCTCGATTTGCCGGGCACTGGTGCACGATCCCAAGATCATGTTGATGGACGAGCCGTTCGGCGCGCTCGACGCCATGACGCGGGAGCGGATGAATGTCGAGCTGATGCGGATCCAGCGCGAGACCGGCAAGACCGTTCTGTTGATCACGCACTCGATTCCCGAAGCCGTGTTCCTCGCCGACCGCGTGCTCGTGATGACCGAGCGTCCCGGCGCGATCGCTGCGATCTATGACGTGCCGATGCTGCGGCCGCGCTCGCTCGAGACGATGTCCGATCCCGTCTTCACCGAACTGGTGCAGCGCATCCGCAAGCATTTCTTCACCCAGGGATCGCTGGACTGAACCGAGCCGACGATGCCGCTTCACCTCAGAGTCAAAGATATTGCCTACTTCGAACGGCCGCTGCCCTTCGCCCGGCCGTTCCGTTTCGGCGCCGTGACGGTCAACGCCGCGAGGCAGGTCTTTGTGCGGGTCGAGATCGAGGTGGAAGGCAAGGGCCGCGCCACCGGCGCCAGCGCCGAGATGCTGGCGCCGAAATGGTTCGACAAGCGGCCGCATCTGACGCCGGACCAGACGGTTGACGACCTGCGCCGCTCGCTTGCCATCGCACGCGAGCTCTATCTGGCGAGCCGGGATTTTGATACCGCGTTCGGCCTGCACGCTGCTTGCATCGGTACCCAAGTCGAGGCTTGCGCGAAACTGGACATTCCTCCGCTTGCCGCGATTTTCGGCCCGGCTGAGATCGACAAGGCCATTCTCGACGCGCTGCTGCGCTGTGTCGGTACCAACTTCTTCGATGGCATGGCGGCAAACATTGCAGGTATCGACGCGAGGTTATCTCCCGACCTGCGGGACGATGATGTCGCGAAGGTCCTCGTTCTGGCCAACGAATACCGCAACCATCGGATTCCGATCCGTCATACCGTCGGCCTCGATGACAAGATCGATGGCGAGGGCGGCGTCGCCGACACCAGGGAAAACGGCGGCGCGCGCTGGTTCAAGCTCAAGCTCAACGGCGATGTAGCGCACGATGCGGCGCGACTGATCCGCATCGGCAAACAGCTCGCTTCGCTGCCATATGAGTACCACGTCACGCTGGATGCGAACGAACAGTATGCCGACATCGCCGGGCTCAACGCACTCGTCGATCGTCTCGAGCGCGACCCTGCGCTGGATCCGATCGTGGCGAAATTGCATTATATCGAGCAACCGATGCCGCGCGACGTGACCTGGCAGTCGCCGCTCGGCGCGCTTGGCCGCCGTGATTTCATCATCGACGAAGCCGACGATAGCTACGATGCACTGCTGGCTGCGAGGGCCCTTGGCTATAGCGGCATCTCGTCGAAGTCCTGCAAGGGGCTCTACAAGTCGATCATCAACATGACGCGCATCGCGAAGTGGAATGATGACGGTGCGGAATGCGTCATCTGCTGCGAAGACCTCACCTGTCAGGCCGGCTTGGCCGTGCAGCAGGACCTCGCGCTCGGTGCATTGATTCTGATCGGCGTCACCCATGCCGAGCGCAACGGACACCACTATGTCGACGGCTTTGCCGATACCCCGTCAGACGAGGCCGACGCCTTCCTCGCCGCGCATCCCGACCTCTACATGCGCGCCGGCGGCAAGGTCCGCCTCGCGATCCATGACGGCGATCTGCTGACCGGATCGATCGCCGCCGCCTCGGGCTTCGCCAGTTCGGTCCATCCGGACTGGTCCACCATGCAGCCGCTCAAGCGGCCAACACCACGCGTTTCGCAGGAGCAGACAGGATGACGACCAAACGCCTCGGCCTGATCATGAACGGAATCACAGGCCGGATGGGACTCAACCAGCATCTGATCCGCTCGATCGTCGCGATCCGCGAGCAGGGCGGCGTGCTGTTGTCGAACGGCGACCGCATCATGCCGGATCCGATCCTGGTCGGCCGCGATGCCGAGAAGGTCGCCGGCCTCGCCAAGCGCTACAACATCGAGCGGCACACCACCGATCTCGATCGCGCGCTGGCCGACAAGGACGACACCGTGTTCTTCGATGCCGCGACGACGCAGGCGCGGCCCTCGCTGCTGACTAAGGCGATCAATGCCGGCAAGCATGTCTATTGCGAGAAGCCGATCGCGACCAATCTGGAAGAAGCCGTGGCGGTCGTGAAGCTCGCCAATGCCAAGGGTCTCAAGCACGGCACGGTGCAGGACAAACTGTTCCTGCCCGGCCTGAAGAAGCTCGCCTTCCTGCGCGACTCCGGCTTCTTCGGCCGCATGCTCTCGGTGCGCGGCGAGTTCGGCTACTGGGTGTTCGAGGGCGGCTGGCAGGAAGCGCAGCGGCCGTCATGGAACTACCGCGCCGAGGACGGCGGCGGCATCATTCTGGATATGGTCTGCCACTGGCGCTACGTGCTCGACAATCTGTTCGGCGAGGTCGAGAGCGTGGTCTGCATCGGCAACACCGACATCCCCGAGCGTTATGACGAGAAGGGCAAGAAATACCAGGCGACCGCCGACGATTCCGCCTACGCCACCTTCAGGCTGAAGGGTGGCGTGATCGCTCATATCAACATGAGCTGGGTGACGCGGGTCTACCGCGACGACCTCGTCACCTTCCAGGTCGACGGCACCCATGGCTCGGCCGTTGCGGGCCTGACCGACTGCATGATCCAGGCGCGCCAGGCGACGCCGCGGCCGGTGTGGAATCCCGACGAGAAGCGCATGCACGATTTCTATGCCGACTGGCAGAAGCTCCCGGAGAACGTCGTCTACGACAACGGCTTCAAGGAGCAGTGGGAGATGTTCATCCGCCATGTCTGCGAGGATGCGCCGTATAAATACACCCTGCTCGAAGGCGCCAAGGGCGTGCAGCTTGCCGAATGCGCGCTGAAGAGCTGGAAGGAGCGGCGCTGGATCGACGTCGCCCCGATCGTCGTCTGAGAAGGACCGATGTCATGAACAAGCCAGTCCTGCCGATGTCGTCCCTGTCCTTGAAGCTGCCGACCGCCGATGGCGCTCTCGAGACTTATCGCCTGGCGGCGTCGCGGACCTTTCCGGCGAAGCTCGACGGCTCGCTGAACCGTGTCGCGTTCTCGGCCGCGCATGTGGTCGCCGATCCCCGCGCCGACGTCGATCCCTGGCTGACGGCCGCGATCGATTGGGACAGGACGATCGCGTTCCGCGAGCACATCTGGGACCTCGGCCTCGGCGTCGCCGAGGCGATGGACACCGCGCAGCGCGGCATGGGGCTGGACTGGGCGACGTCGTTGGAACTGATCCAACGCTCGGTGAAGGCGGCGAAAGCCAGGGACAATGCGCTGGTGTTCTCCGGTGCCGGCACCGATCATCTGGCGGTGGAAGACGCAAGGTCGATCGACGGCGTCATTCGTGCCTATGAGCAGCAGGTCGCGGCCGTGGAGAAGGCCGGCGGCCGCATCATCCTGATGGCCTCGCGCGCGCTGGCCAATCTCGGCAAGACCGCGGACGACTATGCGAAGGTCTATGACCGGGTGCTGTCGCAGGTCCGCGAGCCCGTGATCATCCACTGGCTCGGCGACATGTTTGATCCGGCGCTGTCGGGCTATTGGGGCACGGCCGATCTCGACAAGGCGATGGATACGGCGGTTGCGATCATCAACGCCAACGCCGCCAAGGTCGATGGTGTCAAGGTTTCGCTGCTCGACAAGCAGCGCGAGATCGACATGCGGCGGCGGCTCGACCCGCGGGTCAAGATGTATACCGGCGACGATTTCAACTACGCCGAACTGATCGCCGGCGACGACCAGGGATTTTCGCACGCGCTGCTCGGCATATTCGATGCGATCGCGCCCGCGGCCTCCTATGCGCTGTCGCGGCTGGCGGCGGGCGACGAGGCCGGATTCCATGATGTGCTCGGCCCGACGGTGCCGCTGTCGCGCCACATCTTCAAGGCACCGACCAGGTTCTACAAGACCGGCATCGTGCTCATGGCCTATCTCAACGGCCACCAGGATCATTTCACGATGGTCGGCGGACAGGAGAGCACGCGCTCGACCCTGCATCTCGGCGAACTGTTCCGGCTCGCCGACCAGGCGGGACTGCTCGCCAATCCGGAAGCCGCGACGCGCCGGATGACGACGATCCTGGCGACGCGTGGCATCGAAGCCTGATGCGCGACTTCTCCAATGATCACCGTTGGCTGTCGCTGAATACGGCGACCGTCCGCAAGCAGGGTGATCTCACAGCCATCATCGAGGCCTGCGCCCGTCACGGCATCCGCGCCATCGATCCCTGGCGCGACCAGGTCGCGGCCGTCGGCCTCGACCGTGCCGTGCGCGCGGTCAAGGACGCCGGGCTCGATCTCTCCGGCTATTGCCGCGGCGGCATGTTCACGGCCGACGACGCACATCGTGGCGAGGCGCGCGACGACAACCGCCGCGCCGTCGACGAGGCCGTTGCGCTCGGTGCCTCCTGCATTGTGCTTGTGGTCGGCGGCCTGCCGCACTATTCCCGGCCGGGCAGCACACCCTCGAAGGACATCGCCGCTGCGCGCAATCAGGTGCATGACGGCATCGCCGAGATGCTCGACTACGCGAAGCAGGCAAAATTGCCGCTCGCGATCGAGCCGCTGCATCCGGCCTACGCCGCCGACCGCGCCTGCGTGAACACCACGAAGCACGCGCTCGACATCTGCGACGCGCTCGATCCCGGCCGCACCGGCGCGATCGGCGTTGCGCTCGACGTCTATCACATCTGGTGGGACCCGGAGCTGATGGGCCAGATCGCGCGCGCCGGCAAGGATCGCCTGCTCGCGTTCCATGTCTGCGACTGGCTGGTGCCGACCAAGGACATCCTCAACGACCGCGGCATGATGGGTGACGGCGTCATCGATATCAGATCGGTGCGCGCGATGGTCGAGGCACAGGGCTTCGCCGGCTATTCGGAGATCGAGATCTTCTCGAATGACTGGTGGAGCAGGCCGCTGGATGAGGTGCTCGGGATCTGCATCGCGCGGCATCGGACGGTGGTCTGACCGGATGGCCAGTTCGGTGGACAAGGCGAAGTCTGCCCGCTATTCGGGATGTTGTGGGTGTGAACGGCGCTCGGGCCGTTGAAATCCGCGGTCCGGACCTTCGGAGCACGACATGCGCTTGAGCCATTGCCATAATTTCCATGACTTCCGCGAACTGGCAAGGCGGCGGCTTCCGGGGCCGATCTTCGACTATATTGACGGCGGGGCGGACGACGAGGCGACGTTGCGCCAGAACACCGCGAGCTTCGAGCGCTGCGATCTGGTGCCGAATATCCTGCGCGGCGTCGCGAACGTCGATCTCTCGGTCACCGTGATGGGCCAGAAGCTGGCGACGCCGTTCTATTGTTCGCCGACCGCGTTGCAGCGCCTGTTTCACCATGATGGCGAACGGGCCGTTGCTGCGGCCGCGGCGAAGTATGGCACGATGTTTGGCGTGTCCTCGCTCGGTACCGTGAGCCTGGAGGAATTGCGCAAGGCGTATGATACGCCGCAGGTCTATCAGTTCTATTTTCACCGCGACCGCGGCCTGAATACGGCGATGATGCAGCGCGCCAAGCAAGCTGGCGTCAATGTGATGATGTTGACGGTCGATAGCATCACCGGCGGTAACCGCGAGCGCGACCTGCGCACCGGGTTTTCGATTCCGTTCCGGCTCACGCTCGGCGGCATGCTGCAATTCGCGATCAAGCCGGTTTGGGCCGTCAACTATGTCACCCATGAGAGCTTCAAGCTGCCGCAGCTCGACGAGCATGTCGATATGAGCGGCGGCGCCATGTCGATCGGGCGCTATTTCACGGAGATGCTCGACCCCGCCATGACATGGGACGACGTCGCCAAAATGGTCCGGGAGTGGAACGGCCAGTTCTGCCTGAAGGGCGTCATGTCGGTCGATGATGCCAAGCGCGCCGTCGAGATCGGCTGCACCGGCATCATCCTGTCCAACCATGGCGGCCGGCAGCTCGACGGGTCGCGGGCCGCATTCGATCAGCTCGCCGAGATCGTCGATGCCGTGGGCGACCGGATCGACGTGATGATGGACGGCGGCATCAAGCGCGGCAGCCACGTGCTGAAAGCACTGTCGCTCGGTGCCAAGGCCGTCGGCCTCGGACGCTTTTATCTCTACCCGCTGGCATCGGCCGGCCAGGCCGGGGTCGAGCGGGCGCTTGGTCTGTTGCAGACGGAGCTGGTGCGCGATATGCGGCTGATGGGGTGTTCATCGATCAGCCAGCTCTCCCGCGCGAACTTGCGGTTCAGATAGCCGCCTCGCGTCACGACAGGTCCTGCGTCAGCGCCGCGGCGATCTGCTCCAGTGCCCAATCGACCTGATCCTGCGTGATCACCAGCGGCGGAGCGATCCGGATGGTGTGGTCGTGGGTGTCCTTGGCGAGGATGCCGTGCTCCCGCAGCACCTCGCAATGGCGGCGCGCGGGACCAGCCTCGGGGTGAAGCTCGACCGCGAGCATCAGCCCGCGGCCACGCACCTCGCGAACCATGTTGGCACGGATGCTGCGCAAGCCGTCGAGGAAGCGGCCGCCTTGCACGGCCGCGTTCTCGATCATGCCTTCGTCGACCAGCACGCGCAGCGCCGCGCGCGCGACCGCGCAGGCGAGCGGATTGCCGCCGAAGGTCGAGCCGTGCTGGCCGGGCTTCAGCGTGCCCAGCACCTCGGTGTTGGAGAGCACCGCCGAGACCGGATAGAAGCCGCCGGACAGCGCCTTGCCGAGCAGCGTGACGTCGGCCTCGATGCCCTCGTGCTGCTCCGCCAGCAACTTGCCGGTGCGGCCGAGCCCGGTCTGGATCTCGTCGAGCACCAGCATGATGTTGTTGCGCGTGCAGAGCGCGCGGACCTCGGCGAAATAGCCCGCGGGCGGAATGATGACGCCGGCCTCGCCCTGGATCGGCTCGACCAGGAAGGCAACCGTGTTCGGCGTGATCGCTGCCTCCAGTGCCCTGGCGTCGCCGAACGGGATGATCCTGAAGCCCGGCGCGAACGGCCCGAAATGCGCGCGGCTCGCTGGATCAGTGCTGAAGCCGACGATCGCAAGCGTGCGGCCATGGAAATTGTCGGCGCAGACGATGATTTCGGCTTCGCCGTCGGATACGCCCTTGACCTCGTAGCCCCATTTGCGCACCGCCTTGATCGCGCTCTCCACTGCCTCCGCGCCGCTGTTCATCGGCAGCACCTTGTGGGAGCCGGTCAGATCGGCGAGTTCTTCGTAGAACAAGGCGAGCTGGTCGTTGTGGAAGGCCCGCGAGGTCAGCGTCAGCCGGCCTGCCTGTTCCATCATGGCGGCGAGGATCTTTGGATGGCAGTGGCCCTGATTGACCGCCGAATAAGCCGACAGGCAATCGAGGTAACGCCTGCCGTCGGTATCCCAAACCCAGACGCCTTCGCCGCGCGTCAGCACGACGCCGAGCGGCGCGTAGTTCTGGGCGCCAAACCGCGCTTCCCTTGCGATGAGATCGGTGACTGGCGGACGCATGTTTCGCCACTCCGGCAGCGCGACGCCAAGGAGGCGTCGTCCGGCTTGCATGATAGCTGATTTAGGGATCGCGCGACGCGGCTTAAAGATCGGCTGGGCACCAAATTCGGTTGGGCCTGCCGGTGCCGGCGTAGGTCAATCCTGATTGCGGTGCGCGATCTCGAGCGTGACGAGCCGCGCCAGCAGCGTCGCGGGATAGAGCTGGCCGAAGATCGCTTCGACATTGCACAGGCTGCGCGCGATCGGATGCAGTGGCGCGACATCGCCATAGCCCGTGGTGGTCATCGTCGCGAAGGAGAAATAGATCAACTGGCTTGCCAGCGTCGGGCTGTCTTCGACCTTCATGCCGGAAAACGCGGTCGGAACCAGCGTGCCGATGAAGGTGTAGAGGGCGGAGAAGATCACCGCGACCGTGAGATAGAGCAGGACCGCGCCGATCACCCGGTGGTAGGTGACGCGGCCCGGCGCGAAGATCGCGCGCGCGACCGTCACCGCCATCGTGATGCCGACCAGCAACCAGGAACCGGCGAACAGGTTGAGGTCGAGGATCGACGGCGAGCGCAGCCGGAGGATCGCGCCGGTCACGATCATCGATAGCGCAACCAGCATGGTGACGACGGCGATCGCGCTGCCCGACATCACGAACACGCCGCCGACCAGGAAGATCGCGAGCAGCAGCTCGAACACCTGGAATTCGAACAGCCCCAGCGCCTGTAGCGGCGCTACCACGAACATCATGACGAGCAGCAGCACGGTCAGCACCGTCAGCAGCGAATCGCCCCAGCGCTCGCGCAATTGCTCTGTCGTCATCGGATCACGCGTCGCGCCGGCACGGCACGCTGAGGAAGCCGCGGAAGCGAACCCGGCCGCCGCGCACGGGTTCGCCGTCGAGCACATAGTTCGGGAGGCGCTTCAGGAAACGCGAGATCGCGATGGCGCCTTCGAGACGCGCCAGCGCCATGCCGGCGCATTGATGCGCGCCGGTGCCGAAGGCGAGGTGGCGGTTCGGCGTGCGTGCGACGTTGAAGCCTTCGGGATCGGAGAATTGCGCGGGATCGCGGTTGGCGGCGCCGATGCACAGCGTGACCAGCGTACCAGCCGGCATCTTGATGCCGCCGAGCTCGGTCTCTTCCACGATCATCCGGTTGCCGAGCTGGTTCGAGCTTTCGTAGCGCAGCATCTCCTCGACCGCGGCCTTGATCAGATCGGGCTGCGCGATCAGCCGCTGCTTCTCCTGAGGGTACTGGGTGAGCGTCACCAGACCGTTGCCGATCAGGTTGGTCGTGGTCTCGTGGCCGGCATTGAGCAGGAAGATGCAGTTGTGCAGCAGTTCCTTCGAGGTCAGCCGCTCGCCATTGTCCTCGCCATTACCTTCTCCTCGGATCAATCGGGTCAGCACGTCGCGCTCGGGATTGCCCGGCCTGGCGCGGCGGCGTTCCACCAGGGTTTCGAGATAAGCAAGGAAATCCTTCACTGCGGCGTTGCCGCGATCGAACGCCTCCTCGCTGATGACGGGCTCCAGCGCGCCCAGGATCGCCAGCGACCAGTCGCGCAGCGGCTCGCGCTCGTCGTGCGGCACGTCGAGCAGATTGCCGATCACCTCGACCGGAATGGCCGAGGCGAAGTCGCCGATCAGCTCGAAGCGGTCTCGGGTCTCGATCCGGTCGAGCAGGCTGTCGACCAGCGCGATCAGGTCCGGCTCCATGCCGGCGATCGCGCGCGGCGACAAGGCGCCCATGATCAATCGACGCACGCGGGTATGCGCCGGCGGGTCGTTGAAGACGAGGCTCGTGGTGTGGTGCTCGTAGAGCAGCGAGGCGCCGTATTTCGGCAAGAACTCCTTCTTCTTGTCGGAGGAGAACGTCTTGGTGTTCTTGTAGGCGGCGATGAGATCGTCGTAGCGGGTGAGAAAATAGCAGCCGTTCGGCAACCGCTTGACCGGCGCGTGTTCGCGCAGCGCGCGATAGGTCGGGTAGGGGTCGGCGTAGAAGTCCGGCGTCAGCTTCTCCAGGTCGAAACCATCAGCCAGCTCGCGCGCGTGCCCATCCATGGCGACTCCAACCCAATTAGTTTCATTTGCAACTATCGTAAGCGGCGGGCGGCCGCCGCGCAACACATTATGGAAGTATCGGGAGCGGCGCGACGCCCTCGGCGTGGTGCGAATATATCGCAGAGCCATATGCGGTTTTGCGCTTTGATGAAGCGCGTGCGTCCCACTACAGTCGCGGCCAATCAACAGAGAGCCGGAAACGCCAATGCATGCCCGTGCCGAGACCGCGGCCTCCTGGCCGGAGGAGATCTTCTCGATATTGCAGCGCTTCGAGGTGCGTCAGGTGCCTTACGTGCCGGATGCCGGGCATTCGGAGCTGATCGAGCGGGTGCTGGGTTCATCCTCGATGCGCGGCATTGCGTTGACCACCGAGGAGGAAGGCGTGGCGCTGCTCGCAGGCGCCTGGGCGGGCGGCCAGCGCGGCGTGCTGCTGATGCAATCGAGCGGGGTCGGCAATTGCATCAACATGCTCTCGCTGGTGCAGATCTTCCGTCTGCCGTTTCTCACTTTGGTGACGATGCGCGGCGAATGGGGCGAGTTCAATCCCTGGCAGGTGCCGATGGGATCGAACACGCAAGGCATCCTCGAACTGGCGGGGATCAAGGTGCTGCGCGCTTCGCGTCCTGATGAAGTGCGCGAAGTCGTCGAAGCCGGTGCGGCGCAGGCCTACAACGCCTGCACGCCGACCGCCGTCCTGCTGTCGCAGCGTCTGATCGGGGCCAAGGTCTTCACCAAATGAGCAAAGCCAATCTCCTCGACCGCCGCGCCGTGGTTTCCGAACTGCTGAGGGATCGCAAGGGCGCCTTCGCCGTCGGCGGCCTCGGCGCCTCGACCTATGACATCGCCGCCGCCGGCGACCACGACCGCAATTTCTACCTCTGGGGCGGCATGGGCGGCGCCGTGATGATCGGGCTTGGCCTCGCGTTGGCGCAGCCGACGCTGCCGGTCGTCGTGATCACCGGCGACGGCGAGATGCTGATGGGGATGGGGAGCCTCGCGACCGTCGCGCTGCAGCAACCCAAAAACCTCTCGATCATCGTGCTGGACAACGAGGCCTATGGCGAGACCGGCGGCCAGGCCAGCCATACCGGTGGAACCGCCGATCTCGTAGGTGTTGCAAAGGCGTGCGGAATCGGAGATAGCCGGGCAACCAGCACGATGGCCGAGGTCGAGGCTTTTGCCTCGTCTTTACAGAATGTTACGGCGGGACCTCGGTTCGCCAGCGTGAAGATTGACGGGGCCAATCTGGAACGGGTGCTGTCCAGCCGCGACGGCACCTACATCGTCAACCGCATCAGAGGGTCGATCGGACACACTCCGATATAAAACGACTTCTGCGGTGCAATAGAACCTTGACTTTTGGTAAAGTGAGTGATTACTCACGACCCCAAATGTCTACCTTACGCATGACAAGTGACTTGCGGCGTCAGCTGATCCTGAGCGCTGCAAAGCGATGCTTCGCCCGCAGCGGCTTCGCCGGCACCACGACCAAGAGCGTGGCGGCCGCGGCTGCCATTTCGGAAGGGTTGCTGTTCAAGCATTTCCCGTCGAAAGCTGCGCTGTACGCTGAAATCCTTGCCGAGGAGTGCGAAGCGGATCCCGATTTCGCGCATCTGCTCGGCCAGGAGCCCTCGACCGCGACGCTGATCGAGCTGGTGCAGGGCATGGTCGGCCACTTCATGCAGCTGCGGGACGCGCCGGACCAGGAAGAGGCGCAACGGATGCGACTGATGGTGACGAGCCATCTCGACGACGGCGAATTTGCGCGCCTGCTCTACGACAAGATCGGCAAGCTGATCGGCCCGACCTTCTCCGCATCGCTCGAACGGGCGATCGCGGCCGGCGAGGCGACGCGGATCGGCGACGAGCCGATCAACCTGTTCTGGTTTGCGCACCATACCGTGCTTATGGGCGCGCTGACGCAGCTGCCTGCGACACCATGTCTCCCCTACGGCGATGCCGCCGCGGCCGAGCGGCAGCTTTGCCAATTCATCCTTCGCGGCATCGGACTTACCGAAGCCGCAATCTCAACTCATTTGGGCCGCGAGCCGTCGCCGAGCGCAGGACCGTCGGTAACTGCAGAAAGTGCATGACATGAATATTCAGACCGAAAGCCACATCTCGGGGCAACCGATCAAGGACAAGCAGGCCAAGCGCCCGGTTCGCCTGGTGCGCTGGTTCATCATCGTCGGCCTCTTGCTGGCCCTGCTGGTCGGCGCGCTGGTTGGCTTCAACGCCTTCCGCAGCCACATGATCGCGCAGTTCTTCGCCAACAACAAGCCGCCGCCGTCGAACGTCACGGCCGCGGAGGCGAAGTCCGAGGTGATTCCGAACCTGCTGACAGCGGTCGGCGATCTCGTCGCGGTGCACCAGGTCAATGTCACGACCGACGTGCCGGGCCGCATCACCCAGATCATGTTCACCGCCGGCAGCCATGTGAAGGCGGGCACGCCGCTGGTGCAGTTGTTCGACGCGCCGGAGCAGGGCGACCTCGCGAGCTTCAAGGCGCAGGCCATCGTGGGTGAGCAGCAGCTCGACCGCGCCAAGCAACTGGCGTCGCGCCAGTTCGGGCCGCAGTCGACCGTCGACACGGCGCAGGCGACCTACGACCAGGCCAAGGCGGGCATCGCCAAGACCGAGGCGCTGATCTCCCAGAAGCTGGTGCGCGCACCGTTCGAAGGCGATCTCGGCGTTCGTCAGGTCGAAGTCGGCCAGTATCTGACGGCCGGCACCCAGATCGTGTCGCTGACCGATCTGTCGGTGCTGTACGCCAACATGACCGTGACGGAAAAGCAGAGCTCGCAGATCAAGGTCGGCCAGGCCGTGCGGATCATGGTGGATGCCTATCCGGGCCGCACCTTCGATGGCAAGATCACGACCATCGAGCCGCAGATCGCGACCGACACCCGCAACATCCGGGTCCAGGCCACGATCCAGAATCCGGACAGCATCCTCAAGCCCGGCATGTTCGCGACCGCCACGATCGTGCTGCCCGAGAAGCCGCCGGTCGTGACCATTCCCGAGACCGCGGTCGACTACACGCTGTATGGCGACTCCGTGTTCCTGATCACCGAGAAGAAGGGTGACGACGGCAAGTCGACGCTGACCGCGGAGCGCACCTTCGTGAAGACCGGCAACCGCATCGAGGGGCGTGTCGAGATCCTCAAGGGCCTGAAGCCCGGGGACCGGGTCGTCGCCGTCGGCCAGATCAAGCTGCAGTCGGGCATGGCAGTCGCGATCTCGGCCGATCCGGCGCCGCCGGTGCCGGCCGAGCCGCCGCGCTACTAAGGCATGATCCGGAAGCGTGCGAAGCATTCTTCCCTATTGATTGTGCCCAAGGAAGAAGCTGACGCGCGATGATGATCTCACCCGATCTCGTTGCGCGTTAGCCCGATCACTTGAACTCGGAGGCCCGATTGGCCCTCCGCCCAATGTTGCCGCGAACCGGCAGACAACACGAATCGAGTTGGCGATGGCCTTTACTGATATTTTCATCAAGCGCCCGGTGCTGTCGGTCGTCGTCAGCCTGCTGATCCTGCTGATCGGCTTGCGCGCGGCCATGGTGCTGCCGATCCGGCAATATCCGAACCTCTCGAACACCGTTGTGACGATCACCACGGTGTATCCTGGCGCGGCGCCGGAGCTGATCAACGGCTTCATCACCACGCCGATCGAGCAGGCCGTCGCCTCGGCCGAAGGCGTCGACTACATGACCTCGAACTCGGTGCTCGGCACCTCGACGATCCAGGTCTACGTCAAGCTCAATCATGATCCGAACCAGGCGCTCACCGAGGTGCTCGCCAAGGTCAACTCGGTCAAATACCTGATCCCGAAGGAAGCCTTCGATCCGGTCGTGACCAAGGCGACCGGCGACACCATCGCCGTGATGTATCTCGGCTTCTCCAGCGAAGAGCTGAACGGATCGGCGATCTCCGACTATCTGACCCGCGTCGTGCAGCCGGTGCTCTCGACGGTTGACGGCGTCGCATCGGCCGACATCCTCGGCGGCCAGACCTTCGCGATGCGCGTCTGGCTCGATCCGACCCGGATGGCCGGGCGCGGCGTCTCGCCCAATGACGTCGCGGCTGCGATCGCCGCCAACAACTTCCAGGCGGCGGCCGGCCAGACCAAGGGTTATTTCATCGTCTCCAACGTCTCGGCCAACACCGACCTTCAGAACATCGATCAGTTCAAGCGCATGATCGTGAAGTCGAAGGACGGCGGCTTTGTCCGCATCGAGGACATCGCGACGGTGGAGCTCGCGGCGCAGTCGACCGACGCCAGCGTCGCCTTCAACGGCGAGCATGCGATCTTCATCGGCATCAAGGCGACCCCGCAAGGCAACCCGCTGACCCTGGTGAAGGGCGTGCGCGCGCTGTTCCCCGACCTCGAGCGCAACCTGCCGCCGTCGATGAAGATGAAGGTGGCCTACGACTCCACCAAGTTCATCCAATCGTCGATCGACGAGGTCGAGAAGACGCTGACCGAAGCGGTGCTGATCGTCGTCGTCGTCATCTTCCTGTTCCTGGCCTCGATCCGCTCGGTGATCATCCCCGTCGTCACCATTCCGTTGTCGCTGATCGGCGTCTGCATCCTGATGCTGGCGGCCGGCTTCAGCTTCAACCTGCTGACGTTGCTGGCGATGGTGCTGGCGATCGGCCTCGTGGTCGACGACGCCATCGTGGTGGTGGAGAACATCCATCGACATCTCGAGGAGGGCCTGCCACCGGTGCAGGCATCGCTGAAGGGCGCGCGCGAGATCGTCGGCCCGGTCGTCTCGATGACGATCACGCTGGCGGCGGTGTACGCGCCGATCGGCTTCCTCGGCGGCGTGACCGGCACGCTGTTCCGCGAATTCGCCTTCACGCTGGCCGGCTCGGTGATCGTGTCCGGCGTGATCGCGTTGACGCTGTCGCCGATGATGTGCTCGGTGTTCCTCAAGAACACGGAGGAGGGGCGTTTCGCCAAGCTCGTCAATCGCGTGTTCGGCGCGGTGACGCGCGCCTATGGCCGCCAGCTCGACCGTTCGCTCGACTACCGTCCGATCACGGCGTTGTTCGCCGTGACCATCCTCGGCCTGGTCGGCTTCCTCTACATGCACATCCAGAAGGAGCTGGCGCCGCAGGAAGACCAGGGCATCGTGTTCGCGGTGACCAAGGCGCCCAAATACGCCAACATCGACTACATCGATTTCTACGGCGACAAGATGGACAAGGAGTTCCAGAAGTTTCCCGAGACCGATCTGCGGTTCATCCTGAACGGCATCACCGGTCCGCAGGGCGGCTTCGCCGGCATGCTGCTGAAGCCGTGGGATGAGCGCAAGCGTTCGGCCCAGACGCTGCAGCCGCTGGTGCAGAACGAGCTGTCGAAGATCGAAGGCGTCAGCGCGTTCGCGTTCAGCCTGCCGCCGCTGCCCGGCGGCCCCGGCGGCCTGCCGGTGCAGATGGTGATCTCTTCGACGGCCGGATTCCAGCAGGTGTTCGACCAGATGAACAAGCTGAAGGACGCCGCGCGCAAGAGCGGCCTGTTCATCGTCACCGACAGCGACCTCGACTTCAACCAGCCGGTGGTCCGGGTGAAGGTCGATCGCTCCAAGGCGAGCGACCTCGGCATCACCATGCAGTCGATCGGTGGTGCTTTGGCGACCCTGCTCGGCGGCAACTACGTCAACCGCTTCAACCTCGAAGGGCGTTCCTACCAGGTGATCCCGCAGGTGCCGCGCGCCAACCGGCTCGCGCCCGAGTCGTTCGACAACTACTACGTCCCGACCGCGACCGGTCAGCTGGTGCGGCTGTCGACGGTGGTTTCGGTCGAGACCGGCGTCGATCCGAACGCGCTGACCCACTACAACCAGCTCAACTCGGCGACCTTCCAGGCCGTGCCGATGCCTGGCGTCTCGATGGGGCAGGCGGTCGAGTTCCTGCAAGGTGAAGCCAAGAAGCTGCCGTCCGGCTTCAGCTTCGACTTCCTCGCCGACTCGCGGCAGTACGTCAACGAAGGCAATCAGCTGCTGGTCACCTTCGCGTTCGCCATCATCATCATCTTCCTGGTGCTGGCGGCGCAGTTCGAGAGCCTGCGCGACCCGTTCGTGATCATGATCTCGGTGCCGATGGCGATCGTCGGCGCCTTGATCCCGCTGTTCTTCGGTGCCGCCACCATGAACATCTACACCCAGGTGGGCCTGTTGACGCTGGTCGGGCTGATCACCAAGCACGGCATCCTGATGGTGGAGTTCGCCAACGAGTTGCAGCTCAACGAGGGACTGGACCGTCGGTCGGCGATTGAGATGTCGGCCCGGATCCGGCTGCGCCCGATCTTGATGACGACGGCGGCCATGGTCACCGGCCTGCTGCCGCTGCTCACAGCTTCGGGCGCCGGCGCCGCCAGCCGCTTCTCGATCGGCCTCGTGGTCGTCACCGGCATGACGATTGGCACGCTGTTCACGCTGTTCGTGCTGCCGATGGTCTACACGGTGATCGCGACCGACCACCAGGCCGCGGCCCGTTCCGACCGCGCCAAGCAGATCGCCGATTACGAGCTTGAAGGCCGTGGCGGCGCATTGAAACCGACCTGAGCCCTCCAAGCTCATGCTCGCGGAGAAGGCGGCACTGGCGAAAGCCACTGCCGCCTTTTCTTTGTCTCGTGATAGCCTTTGGGCAGGCAGAGGTTCTGGAGGAAACTGTCATGGCGAGCGAATTTGCGGCGGGCAATTACCGGTTCATTCCGGCTGTGTTCCAATATTCTAGCGGCGCGCAAGCGAACGCCGGCTACGAGATCGAGCGGGTGCGCTTCGATCGTCTGCTGCCGCTTGCCGAAGGCTTTGCGCGGATCGCAGCCTACATCAAGGACGCCGGCCGGCCGCTGACCTCGTTCTGCGCCTGCGAATTGCGCTCGCCGGCGGCCTTCACCGAGGACGGTTTTCGCGCCTTCAACCAGCATTACGTCAAGACGCTCGCCGAATGGGGCCTGTTCGACGGCACCATCAATCCGGTGGCCCGCAGCAATGTCTGTCCCGAGATCGATCCGCCGGCCGAGCCGTCGTTCCATGCGTTCTCGTTCACCCGGTCGAGCGCGACCGCGTCGCCGTCCTTCGTGATCGCGGGTGGTGCCGAGGCACGCAGCGGCACCGCCAGCTATCCCGATCGCATCGTCTGCTATCGTGATCTCAGTCCCGGCGCGTGGCGGGAGAAGGTGCGCTTCACCGCCGGCGAGATGGAGCGTCGCCTCGCCGAGTTCAGCTTCGGCTGGGAAGCGACGACGGCGGTGCAGGCCTACACCGTGCACGACATCCATCCCGTGGTCGTCGACGAACTGGTCCGCCGCGGTGCCACGCGCTCGGGGCTGACCTGGCATTTCTGCCGCCCGCCGGTGGTCGATCTCGAATACGAGATGGATTGCCGCAGGGTGTTAAGGGAAGTGGTGATTTAGACGGGTGTGGTTTGGGGCGGGCATTGCGAACCCCGTCATCCTGAGGAGCGCGTAGCGCGTCTCGAAGGATGCACGGCCACAGTCGGGCCGTCGTGCTTCGAGACGGCCGCTTCGCGGCCTCCTCAGCATGACGGTGAGGAATTCGTGGCCGCTGTGGCGTGTCACCGCGCCTTCGGGTCCAGCGCGTCGCGCAGGCCGTCGCCGACCAGGTTGAACGACAGCACGACCATGAAGATCGCAAGGCCCGGCCAGATCGCCATCCACGGCGCGCTGGTCAGGAAGCGTTGCGCAGCGTTGAGCATGCTGCCCCAGGATGGTGCGGGCGGCTGCTGGCCGAGGCCAAGGAACGAGAGCGCGGCCTCGGCGATGATCGCGGCCGCGATCGACAGCGTCGCCTGCACCAGCAGCGCCGGCAAGATGTTGGGCAGGATATGGACCAGCGCGATGCGCCAGCGTGGATTGCCCATGGCGCGCGCCGCCTCGACATAGTCCTCGACCTTGACGCTCATCACCTGACCGCGGGTCAGGCGGATGAAGATCGGGGTCGCCGAGACGCCGATCGCGATCATCGCATTGCCGAGGCTCGGGCCGAGGAAGGCCGCGAGTGCGATCGCCAGGATCAGGAACGGGCAGGCCAGCATCGCATCGGTGATGCGGCTGATCAGTCCGTCGATGAAGCCGCCGCGGTAGCCGGCGACGAGCCCGAGCGGCACGCCGATCGCCAGCGCGATGCCGACCGAGATGACACCGGCGAGCAGCGAGGCGCGGGCGCCGAACACGACGCGGGCGAGCACGTCGCGGCCAAGCTCGTCGGTGCCGAACCAGTGTTGCAGCGATGGTGCCTTGCGCACCAGCGACCAGCTCGTTGCAATCGGATCATAGGGGACGAGCAGCGGCGCGAACACCGCGAGCACGATGAAGAGCACGATCACGGCGAGGCCGAGCATGGCGCCCTTGCGCCGCATCAGCCGCCGCCAGGCGCGCCGCGCCGGGCTCCCCAGCGTCTCGGCGGCGGCAAGTGAAGCCGATGTCGCGATTGCTGCGTCCGTCATCCCGGTCAGCCCCTCAGTCGCGGATTGACGAGGATATAGGCGATGTCGGCAATCAGGTTGAGCGTGATGTAGATCGTCGCGGTCGTGAGCACGACGCCCTGGACCACGGCATAGTCGCGATTGAAGACGGCATCCACGATCAGCTTGCCGAAGCCCGGGATCGAGAAGATCTGCTCGGTGAGAACAGCGCCCGACAGCAGGGTGCCGAGTTCGAGCGCGCCGAGCGTGATGATCGGCGTCAGCGCGTTGCGCATCGCATGCTTGAGGATGACCGTGCGCTCGGACAGGCCCTTGGCGCGCGCGGTGCGGACATAGTCGCTCTCCAGCACCTGGAGCATGGCGCTGCGGGTATGCCGCATCAGGACCGCCGCGATCGCATTGCCGAGCACGAAGGCCGGCATGATGGTGGCGGCAAGGCTGGCGCGCCAGTTCTCGGTCAGCGGGACATAGCCGGAGGCGGGCAGCCAGCCCAGTTCGATCGAGAACAGGAAGATCAGCATGATGCCGAGCCAGAAGTTCGGCGTCGAGATGCCCCACAGCGCGAACAGATTGGCGCCGTAATCCCAGGCGGTGCCTTTCTTGACCGCCGAGACGATGCCGGCGGGAATGCCGATCAGGAAGGCGATCACGATCGCCATCGCGGCGAGCTGCAACGTCACCGGCAGCTTCTGCGCGATCAGCTCCAGCACCGGCATCTTGTTGCGCAGCGATTCGCCGAAATCGCCCGACAGCACGCCCTTGATCCAGTAGACATACTGCACCGGGATCGGCTGATCGAGATGGTACTGCGCGCGGATCTGCGCGATGACGGCCGGGTCGCGCTCCTCGCCGGCCATCACCAGCGCCGGATCGCCTGGCAGCAGATGTTGCAGCGAGAAGATCAGCACCGAGACGAAGAACAGCGTCGGGACGATCTGAACCAGCCGCTTGGCGAGGAAGTTCAGCATGTCTCAGCCTCGTGTCCCGGGCGCGGCGCAGCACGCAATGTTGCGCTGCTGAACCGGGACCCGTATCGGTCCCGCGATAGGTCCGCGGCCGATCATCACTTCAGCTTCAGCCCGATCACGCGCACCAGCCCGTCGGGCATCTGCTTGTAGCCGTCGAGCCTGGTGGTGTGCGCGATGATGATGCGGCGGTGATAGATATAGAGCAGGGGCTCGTCCTCCTGTTCCAGCTTCGTCAATTTGGCGTAGATCGCCTTGCGCTGCGCCATGTCGGTGGTGAGGCGGGCGTCGTCGAGCGCCGTGTCGGCATCGGGATTGGCCCAGGCGCTGTAGTTTTGCGGCGCATCCTTGTGCAGGAAGACATAGGAGTTGCCGTCCGGATCGATGCGGCCGCTCCAGGCCAGCAAATAGGCCTGATACTCGCCGGCCTCGGCCTGCTTCAGCGAGGTCGCGAATTCGGTGACCCGGATCTTCATGTCGAAGCCGGCTTCAGCGGCCATCGATTGCACGACTTGCGCGGTGCCCTCGGCCTCCGGTCCCTTCGGCACCATGAAGTCGACGCTGACGGGCGGCGTGACGCCGGCCTCCTTCAGCAGCGCCTTGGCCTTCGCGACGTCGCGCGGGCGGACCGGAAATTCCTTCTGGTAGTAGGGATGGTCCGGGCTGATCCACTGGTTTCCAGGCTTGAACTCGCCGTTGAACACGACCTGGTTGATCGCATCGCGGTCGATCGAGAGGTCGAGCGCCTGCCGGACCTTGGCGGATTGGCTCAGGGGACCCTTGGCCTTGTCCTTGCCGATGTTGAGCGTGATGCCCTGATAGCCGAGCTCGATTGCGGTCGAGACCTTCAGGCGCGAATCGGCGCGTACGTCCTTCAGGTCGGTCGCGAGCACGCGCTCGATCAGGTCGAGCCCGCCGGATTTCAGATTGGCGAGCCGCACCGTGGCGTCCACGATCGGCAGATAGACGATGCGGTCGATGAAGACGTTGTCCTTGTTCCAGTAGTCGGCGAATTTCTCCAGCACGATGCGGTCCTGCTGCACCCGCTCGACGAATTTGTAGGGACCGGCACAGACCGGGTGCAGGCCGAACTTGTCGCCGGCCGCCTTGGCGGCCTTGGGCGGTACCATCATGCCGGCGCGGTCGGTGAGCTGTGCGATCAGCGGCGAGAACGGCGCCTTGAGCACCAGCCTGATGGTCAGGGGATCGACGACGTCGACGTGATCGACGCTGGCGAGCTCCGGCTTGCGGAACGAGCCGGGGAAGGTCAGATGCCGCTCCAGCGAAAACTTCGCTGCCTCCGCGTCGAGCGGCTCGCCGTCCTGGAACTTGACGCCGGGTCTCAGCTTGATCGTGACTTCCTTGCCGTCGGCCGAGGTCTCGTGCGACAGCGCGAGCTGCGGCACGATGTTGAGCTTCTCGTCGATATCGAACAGCTTGTCGCATAGCGCGGCGAATACGATGCGGCCGACATAGGTGCGCGCCATGGTCGGGTCGAGCACGTCGGGATCCTCGGCAAGCCCGATCCGTAGCGTGGTCTGGGCTTTGGCCTGGACCTGGGCGCCTGCCACCAGCGACAGCAGCAGGGTGGCGGCGGTCGCAGCCAAACGAAACATCCTCATCGCGCAACTCCCATGATCATGCCTGCAGCACCGTCCCGTTACCAACCCCGCCGCGCCGGGCGTCTTCCGACGCTCCGCTGAATGCCGCCACCAGTTTCTCCAGCGCAGGCGAGAAGCCGCCATCGGAGGGAACGATGTTCTCCGCGGGCGGTAGCTCTGCTGTGCGGTGACAGGCCGTGAAGTGGCTGGCGACATCTGCCAGCAATTGCGGAACCTCGCTGCGGCAGCGCGCGATCGCATAGGGGCAGCGGGTATGGAAACGGCAGCCGGACGGTGGATTGAGTGCGCTCGGCAGCTCGCCCTCCAGCACGATGCGGCTGCGCCTGGCGCGCGGCCGCGGCACCGGGATCGCCGACAACAATGCGCGGCTGTAGGGGTGCCGCGGCGCGGCGAACAGCGCCTGCGCATCCGCCGTCTCGACGATGGTGCCGAGATTCATCACCGCGACGCGGTCGGCGATGTGCTTCACGACGGCAAGGTCGTGCGACACGAAGATGTAAGCGAGCTTCAGGCGGTCTTGCAGGTCGCGCAGCAGGTTCAGGATCTGCGAGCGGATCGAGACGTCGAGCGCCGACACCGGTTCGTCGCAGATGATCAGCTTCGGCTCGACTGCGAGCGCGCGGGCAATCGCGATGCGCTGACGCTGACCGCCGGAGAACTCGTGCGGGTAGCGGCGTGCAAAGCGCGGCTCGAGGCCGACCAGACGCAGCAGCTCGTCGACCCGCTCGCGGCGGCGGGCCGACGGCACCAGATCGTGGAGCGCCAGCGGTTCGGTCAGGATCTGGCTCACCGTCATGCGCGGGTTGAGCGAGGCGTAGGGGTCCTGGAAGATCAGCTGCGCGTCGCGGCGGAACGCGCGCAACTGCTCGGCATTGAGCATGCCGAGGTCGCGGCCCTCGAACGTGACGCGACCGGCGTCCGGTTCGATCAGCCGCAGCACCAGCCGGCTGACGGTGGATTTGCCGCAGCCGGATTCGCCGACCAGCGCCAGCGTCTTGCCGGCCTCGACCGTGAAGCTGACGCCGTCGACCGCCTTCACATGCGCCGTCGGCCGGCCGAACACCGAACGCTCGGCAACGAAATGCTTCACCAGCCCGTCGACCTCGAGCAGCGCGGTCATGACACCAGCCGCTCCAGCGGCGCGCGGATGCAGCGCGAGGCGTGGGTCGCGCTCAACATCGCGAGCGGCGGAGGGGATTTTGTGCAGCCATCGTCCACGAACGGGCAGCGTGCCGCGAAGCGGCAGCCCAGCGGCGGGTTCGCCATGTTCGGCACCATGCCCTCGATGGTCGCGAGATGGCTGGTGCGGCGGTCGAGCCGCGGGATCGAGCCGAGCAGGCCGACCGTATAGGGATGCTGTGGGTTGGCAAACAGCTCGTCGACCGGCGCGCGCTCGACGATCTCGCCGGCATACATCACCGCGACCTCGTCGCAGACCTCGGCGACGACGCCGAGGTCGTGGGTGATCAGGATGATCGCAGCACCACTTGCCGCCTTCAGCTCGCGCATCAGATCGAGGATCTGCGCCTGCAAGGTAACGTCGAGCGCGGTGGTCGGCTCGTCGGCGATCAGGAGCTGCGGATCGCAGGCCAGCGCCATCGCGATCATCACGCGCTGGCGCATGCCGCCGGACAACTTGTGCGGATACTCGTCGATGCGCTTCTCGGGCGAGGGGATGTGGACGCGGCGCAGCAGCTCGATGGTGCGCTCGCGTGCCGCGCGCCGGGAGCCGCCGCGGTGGCGCAGGATCGTCTCGGTGATCTGGTCGCCGATGGTGAAGCTCGGGTTGAGCGAGGTCATCGGCTCCTGGAAGATCATCGCCAGGCGATTGCCGCGCAGGTCGCGCAGTGTCGCATCCGGCACGTCGAGCAGGTCGAAGCCGTCGAAGCGGATCGCGCCGGAGACTTCGGCGGATTGCCTTGGCAACAGGCCCATGATCGCAAGCGAGGTCACGCTCTTGCCGCAACCGGACTCGCCGACCAGGCCGAGCGTGGCGCCGTTGGCGACGGAGAGATCGACGCTGTCGACCGCATGCGTCACGCGGCCATCGTCGCCCTGGAAAGAAACACGCAGGCCCTCGATCTCGATCAACGGGCCGGCGGTCATTTGCGGCTCGCGGCGGCCGCTGCGATGCCGGCGTCGATCGTCGCGCGGTCGCTGATTCCAGCCGGGTTGTCCCGGGTCGGCATGAAGTTCCGGAACGCCACCCAGTGCTCGCGGCTGACCGCTTCCAGCCGTTCCAACTCGCGCAGGGGATCGACGTGGTCGTCGACCCGCAGGTCGAGCAACGGCCATTGCTCGATGCCATGGATCACAAGGGCCGCCGATTGCCTGCCGCGCTTGTCGCCGCCGGCCGCTTCGCCGGCGAACATCGCCTTGATCAACCGCTCCGCGAACGGCAGCTTCTCGTTCGCGACATAGGCGCGCGCGGTCTCGTCGAGCACCGCAGGCCCGGCCAGCATGTTGCCGGCGATCGAAAAACCGTCGCCGGCGATATGGCCGAACCAGTCGATGCAGTCCTTGCCGGAATGCGCGGCGATGCGGCCTTTGGCGTCCATGACATGCAGCTGCCGGCTCTCGCGGCCGCTGTCGGACGCGATCAGCGCAGCGATCGCATCATGCGGACTCTTGCCGCCGCGCAGCAGCGCGAGGCCGTCGATACCGTAGTAGGGATTGACCAGCGCCTGCGTCGCGATGGCGCCGATCCCGGGCGCGATGTGGGGCACCAGGGCGCCGACCGCGAAGAACCGCGTCGCGACGGCGATGCCGAGCTGGCCGGTGGCGCTGTCGCGGGCGATGATCGACCAGGTCATCTCAGATCTCTTCTTCCTCGCCCCGCTCTTCGCGGGGAGAGGGTTGGGGTGAGGGGCTCGCTCCGCGAAGACGGTGCAAATCGAAACGCGCGGAGATTCCCCCTCACCCGGAATTCAGGCTTTGCTTGAATTCCGACCTCTCCCCGCAAGCGGGGCGAGGTGGAGTTGGAGGCTCGCTCTGCGGTCCGACGCGATGTCATCATGCTGTGGCGGTCACCTTGTCTTAGCGGCCGGCAGCGTAGCCCTGCATGCCGCGCGGATTGGCGGCGGCGCGGCGGCGGGGGCCGACCTTCGAGGCCGCGGTGAGGCGGCCTTCCGACCAATCGGGACCAATCTCCACCACATGGCCGCGGCGTTTCAATTCGTCGATGGTCGATTTGGGCACGCGGTTTTCCAGCACCAGCACGCCCGGCCGCGAGGTGCGCGGCCAGAACGAGATCGGGAAATGCTCGGAGTGCCAGGCCGGCGCGTCGATCGCCTCCTGCAAGTTCAGCTTGGCGTGGACATGCCGCAGGAAGAACTGCGTGATCCACTGGTCCTGCTGGTCGCCGCCCGGCGAGCCCCAGGACAGATACGGCTCGCCGTCGCGCAAAGCCATGGTCGGCGACAGCGTGGTGCGGGGCCGCTTGCCCGGTGCCAGCGAGGCCGGATGGTTCTCCTCCAGCCAGAACATCTGGGCGCGGCTGCCAAGGCAGAAGCCAAGTTCGGGAATCACCGGTGAGGATTGCAGCCAGCCGCCGGACGGCGTCGCCGAGATCATGTTGCCGGCCTTGTCGATGATGTCGAAATGCACGGTGTCGCCACGCACCTCGCCGAACCGGCCGACGGTCGGCTCTCCGGCGCCCATCGCGCCGACCGCTTCGCGATGTCCTTCGGCGTGGCGCAGCTTCACGACGCCGCCGAAGCCTGCGACCGAGCCGGGACGGAAGTCGAGCGAAGCCTTGTCCTTTGAGATCAGCTTGCGCCGCTCGTCGTTATAGGCATCGGACAGCAGCGTCTCGATCGGGATGTCGGTGAATTTGGGATCGCCATAGAACGTCTCGCGATCGGCATAAGCCAGCTTGGCGGCTTCGATCTGCAAATGGATGAAGTCGGGGCCCGTGGGATCGAGGCCGTCGAGATCGAAGCCCTTCAGCAGCGCGAGCTGCTGCAACATCACCGGACCCTGGCTCCAGACCCCGCACTTTTGCACGGTATAACGGCCGTAATCGTAGGTCAGCGGCGCCTCGATGGTCGGCTGCCAGCGCGCCATGTCGTCGGCCGAGAGCACGCCGCGATGCGGCGATCCGGAGACGTCCATCACCTCCTGGGTGCGGCAGAATTTATCGATGGCCTCGGCCACGAAGCCCTTCGACCAGGCCTGCCGCGCGCGCTCGATCTGCGCCACGCGGTCGGGGCCGGCGCTCTCCGCCTCCTCCAGGATGCGGGTGTAGGTTTCCGCGAGCTTCTTGTTGGTGAAGATGCTGCCGGGCCGCGGCACCTCGCCGTTCGGCAGATAGACATCCGCCGACGTGGTCCAGTATTTCCGGAACAACTGCTCGACGGTCTGAATGGTCGCCGCCGCACGCTCGACCAGCGGGTAGCCGTCGCGGGCATAGCCGATCGCGGGCTCCAGCACGTCGCGCAGCCTTAACGTGCCGTAGTCGCGCAGCAGCAGCATCCAGGTTTCGAAGGTGCCGGGCACGCAGGCGGCGAGCAGACCGGTGCCGGGCACCATTTCGAGGCCCTCGCTGCGATAGTGCGCGATGGTCGCCTTCGCCGGCGCCGGGCCCTGGCCGCAGATCACCTCGGCCTTGCCGCGCTTGACGTCGTGCACGATGATCGGGACGTCGCCACCGGGCCCGTTCAGATGCGGTTCGACCACCTGAAGCGTGAAGGCAGTCGCGACACCGGCGTCGAAGGCGTTGCCGCCCTTTTCCAGCACGCCCATGCCGACCGCGGTCGCGATCCAGTGCGTCGAGGTGATGACCCCGAAGGTGCCTTCGATCTCGGGCCTTGTGGTGAACGGATCGGGGTTGATGTTGCTCATGGCGATGGACCGTTGGGCGGCTTGTTGGGTTTCTTGTGCGCGCGCACTTGATCACAGCCGGGCTGGTATGCCAACCGCTTGGTGCACATGGCGGCTCCCATCCGCGTGATCACGCCGAAACGGCGGCGGGAGTGTTGACCGCGTGGCAGGCGACGCCATCGATCAGTTCCGGCGTCCTCTCGCGGCAGAGCTCGAAGGCGAGGGGGCAGCGCGGGTTGAACGAACAGCCCGGCGGCGGATTGATCGGGTTCGGGATCTCGCCCTTGACCGGAATGCGCTGGCGGCCGGACATCGCGAGGTCCGGAACCGCGCCGAGCAGCATCCTGGTGTAGGGCATCCGCGGATTCGCGAACAATTGCCGACCCTCGGCGATCTCGACGATGTGGCCGAGATACATCACGCCGATCCGGCTCGCCATGTGGCGGACGACCGCGAGGTTGTGGCTGATGAACAGGTAGGTCAGGCCGAACTTGTCCTGCAAGTCGCGCATCAGATTGAGGATCTGGGCCTGCACCGAGACGTCGAGCGCCGAGGTCGGCTCGTCGCAGACGATGAACTCGGCCTCCGACGCCAGCGCGCGGGCGATCGCGATCCGCTGGCGCTGGCCGCCGGAAAATTCATGCGGGAATTTCTGGCCGTCGTCGGGATGCAGGCCGACCAGCGACAGCAATTCGCCGACCCTGCCCTTGATGTCGCGCTCGCCCTGGATCAGGTCGAAGGCACGGATCGGCTCGGCGACGATGGCTGTGACCCGGTAGCGCGGGTTGAGGCTCGCATAGGGGTCCTGAAACACCATCTGGATGCGCCGGCGCAGCCGGCGGCGCGCCGGGGCCTGCCGCGGATCGGTCATCGAGACGCCGTCGATGACGACTTCACCCGAGCTCGGCGGCAGCAGGCCGACCACCATGCGCGCGACCGTGGTCTTGCCGGAGCCGGATTCGCCGACCAGCGCAAAGGTCTCGCCGCGCTTGATGTCGAAAGAGACGCCGTCGACCGCTTTCAGGAATTCGGGATGGCCGCCCTCGATCACACGGTTGAGCCACGGTTTCGAGACGTCGAAGACGCGGCGCAGGTTCCTGACCTCGATCAACGTCCCGCTCATACCGCCGTCTCCTCGGCCGGCTCGAACAGATGGCAGGCGACGGATTGGTTGCCCTGTCGGATCGGTTCGGGGCGTTCCACACGGCAGCGATCGAAGGCGAGCGCGCAACGCGGATTGAACGGGCAGCCCGGCGGGATCGCCGACAGCCGTGGCATCGAGCCGGGGATCTGCACCAGGCGCTTGTCCTCGCCCGCAAGCGTCGGGATCGCGCCCATCAAGCCCTTGGCGTAGGGATGCAGCGGGTTGCGTACCACCTCCTGCACCGGTCCGATCTCGGCGATGCGGCCGGAATACATCACCGCGACGCGGTCGCAGGTCTCGGCGATCACGCCCATGTCGTGGGTCACCAGCATCACGGCGGTGCCGTGGTCGCGGCCGAGCCGCTTGATCAGTGCGATGATCTGCGCCTGCACCGAGACGTCGAGCGCGGTGGTCGGCTCGTCGGCGATGATCAATTCGGGCTCGGCACAGATCGCGAGCGCGATTACGACGCGCTGGCGCATGCCGCCGGAGAATTCGTGCGGGTAGCCGTCGATGCGCTTCTCCGGCGCGGGGATGCCGACTTCAGCCAGCAGATCGATGGCGCGCCTGCGCGCGGCGCTCTCGCTCAAGTCGGTGTGGGTGCGGATGGTCTCGACGATCTGGTCGCCGATCTTGTAGAGCGGATTGAGGCTGGTGAGCGGGTCCTGGAAGATCATCCCGATCCGCTTGCCCCTGATGCGGCGGATCTCTTCCGGCGGAAGATGGTCGATCCGCCTGCCCGACAGCTCGATCTCGCCGGCGGAGATGCGGCCGGGCGGATCGATCAGCCCGATCACGGCAAGGCCGGTGACCGACTTGCCGGCGCCGGACTCGCCGACCATGCCGAGCACCTCGCCCTTGGCGATGTCGAACGATACCCCGTTGATGGCACGCAAGGTGGCGCGGCGGGTGACGAACTCCACCTCGAGATTGCGCACGGAGAGAACGGGCTGGGTCATCGGAGTTTCGGGTTGAGCGCGTCGCGCAGCCAGTCGCCGAGCAGGTTGATGGAGAGGATCAGGCCCGCCAGCGCAATGCCGGGAAAGGCGACGATCCACCATTCGCCGGCGAACAGATAGTTGTTGCCGATCCGGATCAGGGTGCCGAGCGAGGGCATGGTGTCGGGCATCCCGGCGCCGAGGAACGACAGCGTCGCCTCGGTGATGATCGCGAGCGCGAGGTTGATGGTGGCGATCACCAGGATCGGGCCCATCGTGTTCGGCAGCACGTGCCGGAACATGATCTTGGGCGCCGGCAGGCCGATCAGCTGCGCCGCCGCCACATAATCCTTGTGCTTCTCGACCATCACCGAGCCGCGCACGGTGCGGGCATATTGCACCCAGAAACTGAGACCGATCGCGATGATCAGCACGCCGAACGTGCTCATCTCGTCGAGCCGGTTGCCGAGCAGCGACTTGGCGACGCCGTTGACCAGGAGCGCGATCAGGATCGCGGGGAAGGTGAGCTGGACGTCGGCGATCCGCATGATCACGGTATCGACCACGCCGCCGAAGTAGCCGGCGACCAGCCCGAGGGCAATGCCGAGCGCGCCGGCGAACACCACCCCGGCGATGCCGACCGCCAGCGAGATGCGCAGGCCGTACAGGATCGCGGAGAGCACGTCGCGGCCCTGCTCGTCGGTGCCGAGCAGGAACGGGCTCTGGCCGTCGGCGGTCCATAGCGGCGCGATCCGCGAGTTGATCAGCTGCAACTGCGCCGGATCGAACGGGTTCTGCACCGCGAACCACGACGCGAAGATCGCCAGCAGGAAGAACAGCAGCGTGATCGCGGCGGCGACCATCGTCAGCCTGGAGCGACGGAACGAATGGAAGATGTCGCTGTCGAGCGCGCGTTTGAACCAGCCGGCAGGTGCCTGGCGAACCTCGGAGCGATCGGGGACGACGGCGTCTGACATCGGCCCGTGCCTCACGCCGCGCGGCCGACGGTCGAGCGCAAGCGCGGATCGACCACGGTGTAGAGGATGTCGACCACGAGATTGATGGTGACGAAGATCAGCGAGACCATCAGGAGATACGCGGCCATGATCGGGATATCGACGTTTTGCACGGCCTGCACGAACAGAAGTCCCATGCCCGGCCACTGGAACACGGTTTCGGTGATGATCGAGAAAGCAATAACCGAGCCAAATTGCAGCCCGGCCACCGTGATCACCGGGATGAGGGTGTTCTTCAGCGCGTGGCCGAAATGGATCGCGCGCGTGGTCAGGCCGCGGGCGCGGGCGAAGCGGATATAGTCGGTCCGCAGCACTTCCAGCATTTCGGCGCGCACCAGCCGCATGATCAGGGTCATCTGGAACAGTCCGAGCGTGATCGCCGGCAGGATGATCGCCTTCCAGCCGGAGACGGTGAGGAGCCCGGTCGACCACCAGCCGAGCTTCACCACCTCGCCGCGGCCGAAGGAGGGCAGCCAGCCCAGGGTCACGGCGAACAGATAGATCAAGAGGATGCCGATCAGGAAGGTCGGCAGCGAAATGCCGATCAGCGATATCGCCTGGAATAACCTGGCCAGCATGGTGTCGCGACGCAGCGCCGAATAGACCCCCATCAGGATGCCGGCCACCATTGCAAACAGCGTCGCGCAGATCGCAAGCTCCAGCGTTGCCGGCATGCGTTCCGCCAGCAGCGACGAGACCGGCAGGCGGAACTGGTAGGACACGCCGAACTTGAACTGCATTGCATTGATGAAGTAGCGGCCGAACTGCACCAGCACGGGATCGTCAAGCCCGAGCGACCGGCGGATCTCGGCGCGCTGTGCGGCCGAGGTGTCGATCGAGACCATCTGGTTCACCGGATCGCCGGCGAAGCGGAACATCGCGAACGCGATGACGCCGACGGCGAGCATCACGCCGATGGCCTGCAGAAAGCGGCGAAGAGTGAAAGCCAGCATCTCTACCTTTCACTGCTTTTGACACGCGGCGCGCGGCCTTGCGCTGCCGGAAAACGAGAGGTCCCGGAAGCCTGCGCTTCCGGGACCCAATTCGCTGAAACCACTATTCACCCTGTTTGGTCGCCCAGTAGAGCAGCACCTGGTTGTCCGCGCGCTGGGTCAATTTGACCTTCTTCGACACGCCCCACACCAGCGGTTGCTGATGCAGCGGGATATAGCCGTAATCCTTGATCACGATCTCATAGGCTTGCTTGATCAGCTGGTCGCGCTTGGCGGTGTCGCTCTCGACCAGCACCTTGTCGGTGAGCGCGTCGACTTCCTTGTTGCAATAACCGCCGAGATTGGCTTCGCCCCTTGTGGGATCCTTCGGATCGTTGCGGCAGCCGAGGATATCGTGCAGCACATTGTGGGAATCCGAGGTCGCCGGTGTCCAGCCCAGCATGAAGAACGAGGTCTGGTAGCCGCCGGGCTTCAGCACCTTGGCGAAATACTGCGCCTTCGGCTGGGCCAGCAGGTTCACCTTGATGCCGATGCGGGCCAGCATGCCGACCACCGCCTGGCAGATCTGGGCGTCGTTGACATAGCGGTCGTTCGGGCAATCCATCGTGACCTCGAAGCCGTTCGGATAGCCGGCGTCGGCGAGCAGCTTCTTGGCGCCTTCCGGATCGAGCTTCGGCCGGGTGAATTCCTTCGACAGCGGGTAGAGCTCGGGCGCGATCATCAGCGTCGAGGGCGTCGACATGCCGCGCATGACGCGGGTCTTGATCAGATCGACGTCGATCGTCTTGTAGAAGGCTTCGCGGACGCGAATGTCCTTGAACGGGTTCTTGCCCTTGATGTTGGAGAACAGCAGCTCGTCGCGCGCCATGTCCATGCCGATGAAGATGGTGCGGATCTCCGGCCCGGTCAGCACGGTCGCGGTGCCGCTCGAATTGACGCGCTGGATGTCCTGGATCGGGACCGGCTCGATGACGTCGACATCGCCCGAGAGCAGCGCGGCGACCCGGGTGGCGTCCGAGGCGATCGAGGTGAAAATGATCTCCTTGAGATTGTGCTCCGGCTTGCGCCAGTAGCCCGGGTAGACCTTGAAGACGGTCTTCACGCCGGGCTGATGGCTCTCGATCATGAAGGGGCCGGTGCCGTTCTCGTGCAGCGCCGCGTAGCTCGGCGTGGTCGCGGAGGCCGGCGTCGGCGCGACGGAGTTGTTCTCCTCGCACCATTTCTTGTCCATGATGTACCAGCTATCCCACTGCGAGGTCAGGATGGGATTTGGCGAATCCAGCGTCACGTCGACCGTGTAATCGTCGACCTTGGTGAACTTGGCGTCGGGCGGGACGTTGCTGAGGAAGTTGGAACCCTTGGCGCGGACGCGCTCGGCGGAAAACAGCACGTCGTCGGCGGTGAAGGGATCGCCATTGTGGAATTTCACGCCCTTGCGCAGATGGAAGCGCCATTTGGTCGGGCTCAGCGTCTCCCAGCTTTCCGCCAGCGCCGGGATGATCTTCAGGTCCTTGTCGCGCGCCACCAAGCCTTCATAGACATGGCCATGATGCGCGATCGTCGTGGTTTCCTTCAGCGTATAGGGATCCAGCGACTTCAGCTCGCCCTGGTTGGCATATCTCAAGGTCTGGGCCGACGCCGGCGAAGCAAAGGCAACGAATGCGACGGCGGCCGCCGCAAGCAAACTCCAACGTACCGACATGTGAACCCGCGTCCCCCGTTTTTGTCCGCCGGCTGCTTTGTCCGGCTGGTATTATTGATGCATGTTGCCAGAGTTTAACGGCTGCGCAAGCGCGATTTCCCCAAGGGGCACCCCGTTCGCGCCGGTGCAGCGCAATGCAGCGGAGTTGAGCATAGGCGGCTGGCGCGAGCACGTGACATTCGACTTTCGGACTGCCGCTCGTCGATTGCGGGAATGATCGCCGGCGAGCCGTGCATGCCGGCCGTCCCAAACAGTTTGGTTGACCATAACGGATGATTGAGGCCGACTGCACCATGGGGCAGTCAAGGCTCGCTTGCGCAATGCACCCCGACGCGGTGATACTGGGACGGGCCAAGACGCGACAAGGCGCATTTGAGGAGGCGGATATGAAGGTCAATGTCGAGATAGATTGTACGCCCCTTGAAGCGCGCCAGTTCTTCGGCCTGCCGGATGTGGCGCCGATGCAGACCGCCGTCATGGACAAACTACAGCAGCAGATGACGTCGAACATCGACAAGATCTCGCCGGAATCGCTGATGCAGAGCTGGTTCACCTTCGATCCGAAGCTTGCCGAGCGTTTCCAGGACATGTTCGCGGCAATGGCCGGCTTCGGCAGCGTGGCCAAGAAGAAATAGTGACCGCCATGGACAGGAGCGTTGAAGGGACCGAACGCCGGTTGCGTCCGCCAAGCCTGTTCCTGATGCTGGCCGAAGGCCGCGGCCTGCTCGAGTTCAATTCGAGCCTGCTGCTTTCGCCGCTCCTGATGCAGGCGCCGAAGGGCGATGGTCATCCGGTGCTGGCGCTGCCGGGCTTTCTTGCCAGCGACCTTTCGATGGCGCCGATGCGGCGCTATCTGAAGCAACTCGGCTATGACGCCCATGCCTGGAACATGGGGCGCAATTTCGGCGGCATCGCCTCCAGACGGGACGCGCTGCGTGACCTGCTGAAGCGGATTCACGAGACCTCCGGGCGCAAGGTCTCGATCATCGGCTGGAGCCTCGGCGGCGTCTACGCGCGCGACCTTGCGTCGCATATGCCGGAGCTGGTGCGCTCCGTCATCACGCTCGGCAGCCCGTTCGCCGACGACATCCGCGCCACCAATGCGACGCGGCTCTACGAACTGCTCTCCGGCGAGGGGATCAACGATATCCCCGAGATCCGCGCCGCGATCGCGGGCGACATGCCGGTGCCGACGACCTCGATCTATTCCCGCACCGACGGCATCGTGAACTGGCGCACCTCGCGGGTGCGGCCGTCGACCACCGCCGAGAACATCGAGGTGCATTTCGCCAGCCACCTCGGTCTCGGGGTCAACCCCGCGGCGCTGTGGGCGATCGCGGACCGGCTGGCGCAGCCCGAAGGGGAATTCCGGCATTTTGACCGGTCGGGCCCCTTTGCCATTGCCTACGGGGCGGCAGAACAGGCACTATCCTGACCAGACGACGAGAAGCGCCGCCAAGGCGCCCGCGTGAGTTGGCTCTCGGGAGGAGATCATGAGCGACGCCAAGAAGCTGTCCTCGCTGGACGCATCGTTTCTGTATCTGGAAACGCCGGAAATGCCGATGCATGTCGGCAGCATGGCGATCTTCCGGCTGCCCGACGGCTACAAGGGCGACTTCTTCGAGGAGTTCAAGGCGATGATCGCCTCGCGGCTGCACATCGCGCCGATCCTCAAGGCGCGCTTGCAGAAGGCGCCGCTCGACATCGATCATCCGTCGTGGGTCGAGGACGACCAGTTCGACATCGACCGCCACATCTTCCGTGCCAGCCTGCCGGCGCCGCGCGACCGCGCCACCCTGGAACGGATCGTCGGCTGGATGCACGCCAAGCTGTTGAACCGCGCCCGCCCGCTCTGGGAGTTCTACGTCTTCGAGGGTATGAAGGACAATGAGATCGGGCTCTATTCCAAGATGCACCACGCCTGCATCGATGGCGGCGCCGGTGCCGCGCTGACCAGCATGATCTACGACCTGACGCCGGTGCCGCGCGAGATCGAACCGCCGAGCGCAAAGAAGGTCGCGCCGGAGCCGCGCGACATCGCGGCCAATCTGATCGACGCCTATCAGCAGCTTTGGACCCAGCCGTTCGAGGCGGCGGCCGCCGCGCAGAAGAGCCTGGAGCTGCCGCGCTCCGGCAAGAGCGACCTCGGCTCGATCCTGTTCGACAACGCCATGTTCCAGATCGAGAGCGCGGTGAAGTTCGCCGGCTCGATGCCGACGGTCTTGAAGAGCCTGTCCGACGTCGTCGCCAAGGTCGCCGATCCCAGGTCGCGCGAGAGCCTGCAAGCGATGGCCTCGCCGCCGACCATCCTCAACAAGGCGATTTCGTCGGAGCGCAGCTTTGCCGGCACCTCGATCTCGCTGTCGCGCGCCAAGGCGCTGGCCAAGGCCTCGGGCGGCAAGCTCAACGACGTCGTGCTAGCGCTCGCCTCCGGCGTGGTGCGGCGCTATCTGATCAGCCAGGGCGCGTTGCCGAACAAGTCGCTGACGGCCGGGGTGCCGATCTCGCTGCGCGAGGAAGGCAATGCCGATTCCAACAACCAGGTGTTCGGCATGATCTGCTCGATTGCGAGCGACGTCGAGGACCCCAAGAAGCGGCTGGAAACCATCATCGCGCAGTCGACCAAGTCCAAGGAGATGTCGCATCCGCTGCGTGCCCTGATGCCGCAGGTTTCCAACATCTCGATGTTGGGCGCGCCGATCCTGGTGCAGATCATGGCGCTGCTGTACAGCCGCTCCGACCTCTCCAACGTGCTGCCCCCGGCCACCAACATCACGGTCTCGAACGTGCCGGGACCGCGGCAGACGCTGTATGCGGCGGGCGCCGAGCTGCTGCACATCTTCCCGGTCTCGATCTCGACCCACGGCATTGCACTCAACATCACCGTGCAAAGCTACCGCGATCAGCTCGATTTCGGCTTCATCGTGGGTGCCAACATCATTCCCCATGTGCAGGTGATGTGTGACATGCTGCCGCTCGAGTTCGATGCACTCGAGGCGGCGTTCGCTCCCCCGCCTGCGGACATCAAGGGCGCGGCCGAATAGGAATTGCTGTCAATGATCGAAATGCCACCGCTCCAGTTCGCCGAGACGAACGGCATCCGCATGGGGTTTTACGAAGCGGGCCCCAAGACCGACACGCCGCCTGTGGTGCTCTGCCACGGCTGGCCCGAACTGGCGTTCTCCTGGCGTCACCAGATCAAGGCGCTGGGCGAGGCCGGCATCCGGGTGATCGCACCCGATCAGCGCGGCTATGGCGCGACCGACCGGCCGGAGCCGGTCGAAGCCTACGACATGGAGCACCTGACCGGTGATCTCGTCGGCCTGCTCGACCATCTCAAGATCGACAAGGCGATCTTCGTCGGTCACGACTGGGGCGGATTCGTCGTCTGGCAGATGCCGCTACGATACCCGTCGCGGGTCGCCGGTGTCGTCGGCGTCAACACGCCGCATTGGGACCGCGCGCCTGTCGACCCGATCGCGCTGTTCCGGCAGCGCTTCGGCGACCAGATGTACATCGTCCAGTTTCAGGATCCGGCGCGCGAACCCGACCGCATCTTCGGCAGCAGGGTCGAGCAGACCTTCGATGCCTTCATGCGCAAGCCGGCGCCGCGTCCCGCCGATGCGCCCCCCGAACAGCCGATCGCGGGTGTCGGCGCATCGGCCCGGCTCAATCTGGCGTTCCCGCAGATGATCGCGAACTACGATGCCAGGCACGATCCGCGCACGCCGATCCTGTCGGCGGAGGAGAAGAAGGTGTTCGTCGACACTTTCACCGGGACCGGCTTCACCGGCGGCATCAACTGGTATCGCAATTTCACCCGCAACTGGGAACGCTCGGCCGGGCTGGACCACAATGTGCGGGTGCCGTCGCTGATGATCATGGCCGAGAACGACGCGGTGCTGCCGCCCTCGGCCGCCGATGGCATGGAGAGGCTGGTGCCGGACCTCGAGAAATACCTGGTCAAGGACAGCGGCCATTGGACGCAGCAGGAAAAGCCTGACGAGGTCAGCGCCAAGCTGATCGAGTGGCGCAAGAGACGATTTGGTTGACGACCGGCGGTCGTCATTCCGGGGCGCGCGTAGCGCGAGCCCGGAATCCATAACCATGATCGTGAGTATGGATTCCGGGCCTGCGCCTGCGGCGCATCCCGGAATGACGAGCGGGATTGAAGCGACACAGGGGGCACTTCCAACATGGCGTCCGGCAACAGACTGAGTCCGATCCCGCATCCGCCGACGAAGCCGGTGGTCGGCAACATGCTGTCGCTGGATTCGACCGCGCCGGTGCAGCATCTGGTGAAGCTCTCCAAGGAGTTCGGGCCGATCTTCTGGCTCGACATGATGGGCGCGCCGATCGTGATCGTGTCCGGCCACGATCTGGTCGATGAACTTTCCGACGAGAAGCGTTTCGACAAGGCGGTGCGCGGCTCGCTGCGCCGGGTGCGCGCGGTCGGCGGCGACGGGCTGTTCACCGCCGACACCAGGGAGCCGAACTGGAGCAAGGCGCACAACATCCTGATGCAGCCGTTCGGCAATCGCGCCATGCAGTCGTATCACCCGAGCATGGTCGATATCGCCGAGCAGCTGGTCAAGAAATGGGAGCGCCTCAACGCCGACGAGGAGATCGAGGTCGTCCACGACATGACGGCGCTGACCCTCGACACCATCGGCCTCTGCGGTTTCGATTACCGGTTCAATTCGTTCTATCGCCGCGACTATCACCCCTTCGTGGAATCGCTGGTGCGCTCGCTCGAAACCATCATGATGACCCGCGGCCTGCCGCTCGAAGGCCTGTGGATGCAGAAGCGTCGCAAGACGCTGACCGACGACGTCGCCTTCATGAACAAGATGGTCGACGAGATCATCGCGGAGCGGCGCGGCAATACCGCTGCGACCGACGACAAGAAGGACATGCTGGCGGCGATGATGACCGGCGTCGACCGCGCCACCGGCGAGCAGCTCGACGACGTCAACATCCGCTACCAGATCAACACGTTTTTGATCGCCGGCCACGAGACCACCAGCGGTCTGCTGTCGTGCACGATCTATGCGTTGCTCAAGCATCCCGAGGTGCTGAAGAAGGCCTATGAGGAGGTCGATCGCGTCCTGGGCCCCGACGTCGATGCCAGGCCGACCTATCAGCAGGTGACGCAGCTCACCTACATCACCCAATGCCTGAAGGAGGCGCTGCGGCTATGGCCGCCGGCGCCGGCCTATGGCATCGCGCCGCTCAACGACGAGACGATCGGCCGCAAATACAAGCTGAAGAAGAACACGTTCATCACCATCCTGGTGATGGCGCTGCACCGCGATCCCTCGGTCTGGGGGCCGAACCCCGACGTATTCGATCCCGAGAATTTCAGCCGCGAGGCCGAAGCCAATCGCCCGATCAATGCCTGGAAGCCGTTCGGTAACGGCCAGCGCGCCTGCATCGGGCGTGGCTTTGCCATGCACGAGGCGGCGCTCGCGATCGGGATGATCCTGCAACGCTTCAAGCTGCTCGACGTGCATCGCTACCAGATGCATCTGAAGGAGACGCTGACCGTCAAGCCCGACGGCTTCCGGATCAAGGTACGCCCGCGCGACGACAGGGATCGCGGCGCGTTCGCTGGCAGCACGGGCACGGTTGCGGCCGCCGCGCCGAAGGCACCGCGCGCACCGACCACGCGGCCCGGCCACAACACGCCGATGCTCGTGCTCTACGGCTCCAACCTCGGCTCGGCCGAGGAACTGGCGACCCGCATGGCCGATCTGTCCGAGATCAATGGCTTTGCCACCCGGCTTGGCCCGTTGGACGACTATGTCGGCAAGCTGCCGGAGGAGGGCGGGGTCCTGATCATCTGCGCCTCCTACAATGGCGCGGCGCCGGACAACGCGACGCAATTCGTCAAATGGCTCGATAGCGACCTGCCGAAGGATGCCTTTGCCAAGGTGCGCTACGCCGTGTTCGGCTGCGGCAACAGCGATTGGGCCGCGACCTACCAGTCGGTGCCGCGCTTGATCGATGAGCAATTGGCCAAGCATGGCGCACGCGCCGTCTATCCGCGCGGCGAGGGCGATGCGCGCAGCGATCTCGACGGCCAGTTCCAGAAATGGTTCCCGGAAGCGGCGAAGGTCGCGACCAAGGAATTCGGCATCGACTGGAATTTCACCCGCACCGCCGAGGATGAGCCGCTCTACGCGATCGAGCCGGTAGTGCAGGGCGCGGTCAACACCATCGTGACGCAGGGCGGCGCGGTGCAGATGAAGGTGCTCGCCAACACCGAGTTGCAGACCAAGGATGGCGCCCATCCATCGGAGCGTTCGACCCGGCATATCGAGGTCGAGCTGCCGGCTACCCTGAAGTATCGCGTCGGCGATCATCTCAGTGTGGTGCCGCGCAACGATCCGACCCTGGTCGATTCCGTTGCGCGCCGGTTCGGCTTCCTGCCCGCCGACCAGATCCGTTTGCAGGTCTCGGAAGGCCGCCGCGCGCAACTGCCGGTCGGCAACGCGGTGTCAGTCGGGCGGCTGCTCACCGAGTTCGTCGAGTTGCAGCAGGTCGCGACCCGCAAGCAGATCCAGATCATGGCCGAGCACACCCGCTGCCCGGTGACCAAGCCGAAACTGATGGCCTATGTCGGCGACGACGACGCCTCGGCCGAGCGCTATCGGAGCGAGGTGCTGGCCAGGCGCAAATCGGTGTTCGACCTGCTCGAGGAACATCCGGCCTGCGAGCTGCCGTTCCATCTCTACCTCGAAATGCTGTCGCTGCTGGCGCCGCGCTATTACTCGATCTCGTCGTCCCCGGCCGGCGAGGCGCAGCATTGCAGCGTCACCGTCGGCGTGGTCGAAGCGCCCGCCAGCTCGGGCCACGGCATCTACAAGGGCGTCTGCTCGAACTATCTGGCGCGCCGCCGCGCCGGCGACACCGTCCATGCCACCATCAAGGAGACCAAGGCCGGCTTCCGCCTGCCGGACGACAATGCCGTGCCGATCATCATGATCGGGCCGGGCACCGGGCTGGCGCCGTTCCGCGGCTTCTTGCAGGAGCGTGCTGCGCGCAAGGCGCAGGGCGCGACGCTGGGCCCCGCCATGCTGTTCTTCGGCTGCCGTCATCCGGAGCAGGATTTCATCTATGCGGATGAGCTGAGGGCGTTTGCGGCCGATGGCGTCGCCGAACTCTACACTGCCTTCTCGCGCGCCGAGGGCCGAAGACCTATGTGCAACACCTCGTCGCCGCGCAGAAGGATCGGGTCTGGGAGCTGATCGACAAGGGCGCGATCGTCTATGTCTGCGGTGACGGCGGCAAGATGGAGCCGGACGTCAAGGCGACCTTGATGTCGATCTATCGCGAGCGCAGCGGTGCCGATGCCGATGCGGCCACGCGCTGGATCGAGGAGATGGGAACCAGGAACCGCTACGTGCTCGACGTCTGGGCTGGCGGCTAGCCTTCGGCAAAGGCGCCGGCCATGCTAGAAGCCGCGGCATGATTCCCTGGGAAAAGATCGACACTGCGGGCATTCCCGGCACCGAAGGCGAACTGCGTCTGATGCGGCGTGGCCGCGAATTCTCGATCATGCTCGGCACCAACGAGCTGATGAACAGCCGCCTGTCGGGCTCGGAAGAGGCGCTGGCGACACTTGCGGCGAAGAAGATCGACAAGGTCGAGCGGCCGCATTTTCTGATCGGCGGCCTTGGCATGGGCTTCACGCTGCGGGCAGCGCTCAAGGTGCTCGGACCTGAAGCGACCATCACGGTGTCCGAACTGGTGCCGGCAGTCGTCACCTGGGCGCGAGGTCCGATGGCCGCGATCTTCGGCGACAGCCTGAGCGATCCGCGCGTGAACATCAAGGAGGTGGATGTCGCCGATGTGATCGAGCGTCATCCACGCAGCTTCGATGCCATTCTGCTCGATGTCGACAACGGCCCCGAGGGCTTGACCCGCAAGGCCAATGACGCGCTGTACGATGTCTCCGGGCTGAAGCTCGCACACACCGCGCTGCGGCGCGGCGGCGTGCTCGCGGTCTGGTCCTCCGGCCCGAATGCCAAGTTCCCGAAATCGCTGTCCCGGGCCGGGTTCGCGGTCAACGAAATTGCCGTCCGCGCCACCGGCCGAGGCCGCGGTGTACGGCACGTGATCTGGATCGCGGTGAAGGAGTAATCGGCGCCGCTATTGCGATGCAGCAAGATTGCTGGCTGGGCGTCCTTGTTCTGATTGTATTGAAAATCCGGGGCCGTTGGGTTTCACTCGGCGGCACGTGAAGCCTCGAGCCCTTTGGTCTGTCGGATGCAGGCGACGTCGAATTTCGGGGTGCAGGAGACGCACGGGATCCTGAACCGCTTCCAGGCTGATTTCCGCGGCTCGAGCGAGGGGCTCGGCTGGTCGTCGGCGTTCGCGTCGGTGCAGCGCGAACGGCCGTTTGACGGGCATTTCCACGCACTCTCCGACAATCTCATGGTGCTGCATCGGGGCGGTCCGGTCGAGATCACCTATGTGATGGACGGCAAGTCGGTGGCCAGGCAGATCCCGCGCGGCGGCGTGTTCTTCCTGCCGGCGGGGCACGCCTGCAACGTGGTGCTGCGCGAGGCGCTGGAATCCACCCACATCTATCTGCGGTCCGATCTGTTCGCGGGCCGGGAGGGCGCGTCCAGCCTGGTCGGCGGGCTGGCGCCGATGCTCGGCGATCAGGATGCCGTGCTCGAACATCTCGCCGCGGCGATCGGCGAGACCATCACCAGCGGCCTGCCGGCCTCGTCGCTGTTCGTCGATCCGATTGCGCAGGCGATCGCCAACCGCTTTGTCGCGATCAATTTCCACAAGCCGAGCGTCGAGGCCGGCAAGCATCCGAACCTGCTCAGCGTCAGGCAGATGGCGCGCATCCGCGAGTTCGTCGACACCAATCTCGAGACCGATATCCGGCTCGACCAGCTGGCCGAGCTGTGCGGCCGCAGCACCGAATATTTCGTGCGCCTGTTCAAGGCCACCAGCGGCATCTCGCCCTACCAATACGTGCTCAATCTGCGCATCGAGCGCGCCAGGGCGCTGCTCGCCGACGAGACGCAGAGCCTCGCCGACATCGCGCTGGCCTGCGGCTTCTCGCATCAGGAGCATTTCACGCGCATGTTCCGCCGCTTCACCGGCGTGACGCCGGGTAGGTATCGGCGCAGCCATTAGTGCGTAGCGGGCCTGGTCAGGCGAGCGCCGCTACCCTGCCATATCCCGGCTGACGATTTTTCCGGTTTTGTGCAGAATCTCTCCGGTTTCGTGCAGGCCCGCGACCGCCGCTTGCCGCTAGCTTTCTCCCAACAAAACGAGATGTGCCGGTCCACCGGCTGGGAGAAATGCCATGAGCATCGCAGCGTTCGATGCCGTACGCCCGCCGGTCGCGGCGGCTGGAGATGCCGGCAGCGGCACATTCGCCTATTGCTCGCAGCAATATCGCGTGCTGTTCGGCGCCGGCACCTCGGCGCGGCTGGGCGAGGAGGCCGAGCGCCTCGGCATCAAGCGGGCGCTGGTGCTGACCACCCCCGAGCAGCAGGACCTCGGACACCGGCTCGGCGCGGGCCTCGGCGACCGGCTCGCAGGGTTATTTGCCGGCGCGCGCATGCATACGCCGGTCGAGGTCACCAACGAAGCGCTTCGCATCGTGGAATCCGCGACATCGACGGGCTGGTCGCGATCGGCGGCGGCTCGACGGTCGGGCTCGGCAAGGCACTGTCGCTGCGCACCGGGCTGCCGCATCTCGCCGTCCCGACCACCTATGCCGGCTCGGAGATGACCCCGATCCTCGGTGAGACCGCCAACGGCATCAAGACCACGCAGCATTCCCAGGATCTGGTGCCGGACGCCGTCATCTACGACGTCGACCTCACCGTCAGCCTGCCGCCGCATGTCTCCGCCGCCAGCGGCCTGAATGCGATCGCCCATGCGGTCGAGGCGCTCTATGCGCCGGACGCCAATCCGCTGACCTCGCTGATGGCGGAAGACGGCATCGCCGCGCTCGCCCGCGCGCTGCCGCGCATCGTGGCCGAGCCTGCCGATCCCGTCGCGCGGCGCGACGCGCTCTACGGCGCCTGGCTGTGCGGCGTCTGCCTCGGCGCGGTCGGGATGTCGCTGCACCACAAGCTCTGCCACGTGCTGGGCGGCATGTTCAACCTGCCGCACGCCGAAACCCATGCGATCGTGCTGCCGCATGCGACCGGCTACAACGCCGCCGCGGCACCGGAAGCGATGACCCGGATCGCGCGCGCGCTGCGTACCGATGATGCGCCGCAAGGCCTGTTCGAGCTGGCGCAGCGGCTCGCGCTGCCGCGCCGGCTGGCCGACATCGGAATGCCCGAGGACGGCATCGCGCGCGCCGCCGAGATGGCGGTGCGCAACCCCTATGCCAATCCAAGACCTGTGGAGCGCGTCGCGATCCAGAACCTGATCGCGGCGGCCTGGCGCGGCGACGCGCCCGCACGGCACTGACTTCTCAAGATCAAAGGACAACACGATGGCCAATTTCAACGAGCACGATCTCACCGACGAAGTGATCAGCAGCTTCGCCAACACGCCGAACCCACGGCTGAAATTCCTCATCGAGGAGACGGTGAAGTCGTTGCACGACCTGGTGCGCCGCACCGAGCTTACCTTCGAGGAATGGAATCAGGCGATCGAGTTCCTGACCCGCACCGGCCAGACCTGCACGCCGCTGCGCCAGGAGTTCATCCTGCTGTCCGACGTGCTCGGCGTCTCGATGCTGGTCGACGCGGTCAACCATCGCGAGCGCGAGGGCGCGACCGAGACCACGGTGCTCGGGCCGTTCTATGTCGGCGAGCACCGCGTCACGCCGCACGGCGCCAATATCTCGGAGGGGATCGACGGCGAAGTGATGTTCGTGCAGAGCCGCGTCACCGACCTTGCCGGCAAGCCGCTCGCCGGCGCCGAGATCGACGTCTGGCATGCCGACGATGACGGCTTCTACGATTCGCAGAAGGCGGACTACGCCGCGCATGGTCCGTCGCTGCGGGCGCGCTTCGTCACCGATGCCGACGGCCGCTTTTCGTTCCGCACCATCCTGCCGTGCAGCTATCCGATCCCGACCGACGGCCCGGTCGGCGCCCTGATCACCGCGACCAAACGTCATCCGATGCGGCCGGCGCATGTGCACTTCCTGGTCAAGGCCGAGGGCTACGAGCCGCTGATTACCCACGTCTTCCTCGATGGCGACGAGTATCTGCGTAGCGACGTGGTGTTCGGCGTCAAGGACGAGCTCGTCGCCCGCGTCGAGCCGAAGCGCGATCCGGTGCTGCCGAACGGCGAGCGGGTCTCCGGCCCGTGGCACCTGATGACCTACGATTTCCAGATGAAGCCGGGCGCCGGCCTGGTGCCGCAGCCGATGATGGCCGCGGAATAACGATCACAACCAACAACACGACCAAGGAGAGGACCATGACCAGCAAACCCGTTGAGACCGACGTGCTCGTCGTCGGCAGTGGCCCGGCCGGCGCGACCGCCGCGGCGCTGCTCGGCATGTACGGCGTCAAGCACATCCTGGTGACGAAATATGGCTGGCTCGCCGATACGCCGCGCGCGCACATCTCCAACCAGCGTGCGATGGAAGTGCTGCGCGATCTCGGTCTTGAGGAGAAGGCCGTTGCGCAGGCCGTGCCGCAGAATCTGATGGCCAACAACGTGTTCTGCGAAAGCCTCGCCGGCGAGGAATTCGGTCGGCTGTACTCCTGGGGCAATCATCCGTCACGCAAGGCCGACTATGATCTCGCAAGCCCGACCCGCATCTGCGACCTGCCGCAGAATTTCCTCGAGCCGATCCTGATCGAGGCCGCCGGCCAGCGCGGCACCTCGCTGTGCTTCAACACCGAGTTCGTCGACCTCGTGCAGGATGCCGACGGCGTCACGGCGACGGTGAAGGATCGCCTGTCGGGCGAAACCTACCAGATCCGCGCCAAATATCTGATCGGCGCCGATGGCGGCCGCAGCAGGGTTGCCGAAGTGATCGGCCTGCCGATGGAAGGCCAGATGGGCCGCGCCGGCAGCATGAACATCATCGTGCAGGCGGATCTCAGCAAGTACGTCGCGCACCGTCCGAGCGTGCTGTACTGGGTGCTGCAGCCGGGGGCCGAGATCGGCGGCATCGGCGCCGGCTTGATCCGCATGGTGCGGCCGTGGAACGAATGGCTGATCATCTGGGGTTATGACATCGAGCAGGGCGAGCGCAAGCTCTCCAACGACGAGGCGATTTCGATCGTGCGTAACCTCGTCGGCGACGAGACGCTCGAGGTCAAGGTCCGCTCGACCTCGACCTGGACCGTGAACGAGATGTATGCCGGCCACTATTCGTCGGGCCGCGTGTTCTGCGTCGGCGACGCTGTGCACCGCCATCCGCCGACCAACGGCCTCGGCTCCAACACCTCGATCCAGGATTCCTTCAATCTGTGCTGGAAGCTCAAGCTGGTGCTCGAAGGCCATGCCGCGCCGTCGCTGCTCGAGACCTATTCGGCGGAGCGTCAGCCGGTCGGCAAGCAAATCGTGACCCGCGCCAACAAGAGCATCGGCGACTTCCCGCCGATCTTCGAAGCCGTCGGCCTCGTCGCCTCGACCGATCCCGCCGAGGCGCGCAAGGCGATTGCCGCGCGCAAGGCGCCGACCGCCGAGGGCAAGACGCGGCGCAAGAAGCTCTACGAGGCGATCGCCAACAAGAGCTACGAGTTCAACTGCCACGGCGTCGAGCTGAACCAGCGCTACGGATCGACCGCGGTCGTATCCGACGGCACGCCGATGCCGGCCTTCACCAGGGATCACGAACTCTACTATCAGGCCACCACCTGGCCCGGCGCGCATCTGCCGCATGTCTGGGTCGAGCATCACGGCGAGCGCAAGTCGACGCTGGATCTCACCGGCAAGGGCCGCTTCACGCTGCTCACCGGGATCGGTGGCGATGGCTGGAAGGCGGCCGCGGCGGCGGTCGAGAAGGCGTACGGCCTGCCGGTCGATGTGGTGACGATCGGCCCACAGGGCTGCGATGCACTCGACATCTATGCCGACTGGTATCGCCAGAGCGAGGTCGACGAGGACGGCTGCGTGCTGGTGCGACCGGACATGTATGTCGCCTGGCGTGCCAAGGAGGCGGCAGCCAATGCCAGCGACGTGCTGCTGGATGTGTTCGGCCAGATCCTCGGCCGTGCGCAAGCCAAGTCCGTCGCCGCCGCCTGATGTGGCGGGGCGCCGGCGATTGTTTTTCAGAACGAAATGAACGGCAGCCGGCGTGCGACCGGCTTGCCTCAAGGGAGGGGAAAATGTCCAAGGATCATTTGAACGTCATGTCTTTCGATCGTCGCCGCGTGCTGCAAGGCATCGCCGGTGGGTTCGCCGCAGCAGGCACGACGACATTGTTCGCGCCGGCCGTGCGCGCCGCCAACAAGCCGATCAAGATCGGTTACGTCTCGCCGAAGAGCGGGCCATTGGCCGCCTTCGCCGAGGCCGACGATTTCGTGCTCGGTGAATTCCGGAAATTCATCAAGGATGGCGTCAAGGTCGGCTCGCAGACCTATCCGGTCGAGGTGGTGACCAAAGACAGCCAGTCGAATCCAAACCGCGCCGCCGAAGTCGCCAAGGAGCTGATCACCCGCGACAATGTCAGCCTGATCGTGGTCGGCGCCACGCCGGAGACCAACAATCCGGTGGCGACGCAGTGCGAGCTGGAGCAGGTGCCGTGCATCTCCACGGTTGCACCATGGCAGACCAATTTCATCGGCCGGCAAGCCAATCCCGGCGATCCCAAGAGCTGGAAGCCGTTCGACTACACGTTCCACTACTTCTGGGGGCTCGAGGATGTGATCGGCGTCTTCACCAGCATGTGGAGCCAGGTCGCGACCAACAAATCGGTCGGTGCGCTGTTCCCGAACGATGCCGACGGCAACGCCTGGGGCGACACCACGATCGGCTTCCCGCCCGTCTTGGCCAAGCAGGGCTTCAAGCTGACCGACCCCGGCCGCTTCCAGAATCTCACCGACGATTTCTCTTCGCAGATCGCCGCGTTCCGTGGCGCCGATGCCGAGATCATCACCGGCGTGATCATCCCGCCCGACTTCACCACCTTCTGGAATCAGTCGCGGCAGAAGGGACTGAAGCCGAAGGTCGTCTCCGTCGCCAAGGCGCTGCTGTTTCCTGCGTCGGTGCAGGCGCTCGGCAAGGGCGGCAACAACATCTCGACCGAGGTGTGGTGGACACCGACGCATCCCTACAAATCGAGCCTCAGCGGCGTCAGCGCGAAGGATCTTGCCAAGGGCTATGAGCAGGCCTCCGGCAAGCAATGGACCCAGCCGATCGGCTTCGTGCACTCGCTGTTCGAGGTCGCGATCGACGCGATCAAGCGTTCGGGCGACCCGGGCGACGGCGCGGCGCTCGCGAAGGCGATCGGAGCCACCAAGCTCGATACGATAGTGGGCCAGGTCGCGTTCGGCTCCAGCGCGGTGCCGCCATTCGCGGCCAAGAACATCGCCAAGACGCCGCTGGTCGGCGGCCAATGGCGGCTCAGCGGCGACAAATACGACATGGTGATCACCGACAACAGACTGGCGCCGCAAATCCCGCTCGGCGGCGACATGCAGGCGCTGAGCTAGCGAGCGCGTCACCGGCACAACATCGATCGAGGATGCGCGTCCCATCCGCGCATCCTCTCCCAGCGAACCCATGCGGTGAGCGAACATGCTCGAACTCCATTCCGTCTCGAAACGGTTCGGTGCCATCGTGGTCGCCGATGCCATCGACCTGACGCTGTCGTCCGGCGAGGCGCTCGGCGTGATCGGGCCGAACGGCGCCGGCAAGTCGACGCTGTTCAACCTGATCACCGGCCTGTTGCGGCCGGATGCCGGCCGTATCGTCCTCGATGGCGCCGACATCACGCATCTCTCTCCGGAGGCGCGCTGCCGCACCGGCATCGGGCGCTCGTTCCAGATCCCGCAGCCGTTCGACCACCTCTCTGTGTTCGAGAACCTTGCGGTCGCCGCCCAGTTCGGCGGCGGTCTGTCGGAGGCGGATGCGGTCCAGCACTGCGGCCGGATGCTTGACTTGACCGGCCTCGAAGCCAAGGCCAATCGTCTTGCCGGCAGCCTGCCGCTGCTCGATCGCAAGCGGCTCGAGCTGGCACGGGCGCTCGCCACCAAACCGCGCACGCTGCTGCTCGACGAGATCGCCGGCGGGCTCACCGATGCCGAATGTCATGAGCTGGTCGAGACCATCAGAACCATCCACGCCGAGGGCGTCGCCATCGTCTGGATCGAGCATGTGGTGCATGCACTGCTCGCGGTGGTGCAGCGGCTGGTCGTGCTCAATTTCGGCAAGGTCGTGGCCCAGGGCGTGCCTGCCGAGGTGATGCGTTCGCGCGAGGTCGAGACCATCTATATGGGCGTGCCAGCATGACCGCGCTGCTCAATGTGTCTGCGCTCGATGCGTTCTATGGCGACTTCCAGGCGCTGTTCGGCGTCGATTTCGAGCTCGGCCAGGGCGAGGCGGTCGCGGTGATCGGCGCCAATGGCGCCGGCAAGTCGACCATGCTGAAATCGCTGGCCGGTCTCGTGAAGAACCGCTCCGATGCCATCCGTCTCAACGGGCGCGCGATCGGCGATGCGTCCGCCGCCAGCATCGTGCGGCTCGGGCTGGCGCTGGTCCCCGAGGGGCGCCAACTGTTTCCCTCGCTCAGCGTCGAGGAGAATCTGCTGATCGGTGCTTACGGCGGCGAGCGCACCACACCGTGGGATCTGGCCGCGGTGTACCGGATGTTTCCGGTGCTCAAGGAGCGCCGGCGCGGCGCCGTCACGGCGCTGTCCGGTGGCCAGCAGCAGATGGTGGCGATCGGCCGCGCGCTGATGTCGAACCCACAGGTCTTGCTGTGCGACGAGATCAGCCTCGGCCTCGCGCCGATCGTGGTGGAGGATATCTACCGCATGCTGCCGCAGATCCGCTCGGGCGGCACCGCGGTCGTGCTGGTCGAGCAGGACATCGCCCGCGCGCTGCGGGCGGCCGATCGTTTTTATTGCTTGCAGGAGGGGCGGGTGACCTTGAGCGGAAAGCCTGACGATGTGGATCAGGACACGATCCGCGCGGCCTATTTCGGAGCATGAGGGAGCGATGAGCGGATTCGACACCATCATCGAAGGCGTGCTGCTCGGCGGCGTCTATGCGCTGTTCGCGCTCGGCCTGTCGCTGATCTTCGGCATCATGCGTCTCGTCAACCTGGCCCATGGCGACCTGATCCTGCTCGCGGCCTATCTGGTGCTCAGCGCCACCACCGCGCTCGGCGTGCCGCTTGCGGTCGCTTCGCTGCTGGTCGTCGCTGTGATGTTCGTGCTTGGTTTCGTGTTGCAGCGGCTGGTGCTGGAGCGCGTGCTCGGCGACGATATCCTGCCGCCGCTGCTGGTCACGTTCGGCCTGTCGATCGTGATCCAGAACGGGCTGCTGCTCGGCTATGGCGCGGACAGCCGTCGCCTGCAAGCCGGCGCGTTCGAATCATCATCGGTCACGCTGGCCCCGGGTCTCAGCGTCGGCCTCGCGCCGCTGACGGCGCTGGTGACGGCGATCGCCGCCGTCGCGCTGCTTCAGCTGATTTTCTATCGCACCTCGCTCGGCCGCGCCTTCCGCGCCACCGCCGACAATCCGGCGATCGCGCAATTGATGGGCGTCAACGAGCGCAATGTCTATGCCATCGCGGTCGGGCTCTCGCTCGCGGTGTCGGTGATCGCCGCTGTCGTGTTCGGTATCCGCGCCAGCTTCGATCCGTCGATCGGGCCGGCGCGGCTGCTCTACGCGTTCGAGGCCGTGATCATCGGCGGCCTCGGCAGCCTGTGGGGCACGCTGGCGGGCGGCATCGTGCTCGGGCTCGCGCAGGCGATCGGCGGCCGGATCAATCCGGAATGGCAGATCCTGGCCGGCCATCTCACCTTCCTGGCCGTGCTGATGGTGCGGCCGCGCGGTCTCTTCCCGGCGAGGCGGACATGAGCGTCGAGAGCATCGATATCCCGGCAGATCGGAAGGATCGTCAGGCCGATGTGCCGGTGTGGCAGGTCCGGGTTGGCACGCGCCTGTCGCGCGTCGCGGCCATGGCCGGCGTGGTGCTGGTCGTGGTGCTCGCGGTGCTGCCCGCGGTCGCATCGCGCAATCTGATCCAGGATCTGATCTTCGTTCTCACCATGCTGACCTTGGCGCAGCTCTGGAACGTGCTGGCCGGCTGGGGCGGACTGGTGTCGGTCGGGCAGCAGGCCTTCGTCGGGCTTGGCGCCTATGCGCTGTTCGCCGGCATCGTGATGGCCGGGCTCGATCCCGTGGCGGCGATCCCGCTGGCCGGGCTGTTCGCGGCGCTGATCGCGACCGTGCTCGGGCCGCTGCTGTTCCGGCTGGAAGGGCCATATTTCGCGATCGGCAGCTGGGTCGCCGCCGAAGCGTTGCGGCTGATCTGCGCGCAGTTCAAATCGCTCGGCGGCGGCACCGGGATGTCGATCTCGCCCAGCGAACTGTCGCAGATGTTCGGGCTGAAGGCGGTACAGGCGGTGCTCGGCCTGCGCCCGGCAGCGGCGCGCGACGTGCTGGTCTACTGGCTGGCACTGCTGCTCGCCGTGCTGGTCACGCTCGCGATCTATGCCTTCATGCGCTCGCGCCATGGCCTGGCGCTGGCGGCGAGCCGCGACAACGCGGCGGCAGCGCGCAGCGTCGGCGTGCGCACCGCGCGGATCCGGCACGTGCTGTGGATCGCGGTCGCGTTCGCCACCGGCATGGTCGGCGCGGTGGTCTACCTCCAGAAAGCGCGCATATCGCCCGACGCCGCCTTCAGCGTCACCGACTGGACCGCCTATGTGATCTTCATCGTCGTGATCGGCGGCGTGCGTACCATCGAAGGCCCGATGGTCGGCGTGCTGCTGCTCTGGGGGCTCGTCACCTGGCTCGCCCAATATGGCAGCCTCTACCTCGTCGTGCTCGGCACGCTCGCCATCCTGATCATGCTGTTCATGCCGCGCGGCGTATGGGGCGCGGCGGCGCGGCGCTGGCAATGGCAGCTGTTCCCGACCCAGCGCTGGCTCGGCCGCAGCGGCTAGCGCATGATGGGTTCAAATCGAAGCGCGTTGGCTTCGTGCTCGCTTTACCTCCGCATTGCGGAGAGGTCGATTTGCGGAGCAAATCGGGGGAGGGGCGCAGCTCCAACGAGAGACCGTAAACCCTCACCCGGCGCTACGCGCCGACCTCTCCCAAGGGAGAGGTGAACCTCCACCGCTCAGAACATCGTGTTGCTGTTCGCCGGGTTCTCGGGAACCGGTTGCACCACGTCCCAATGCTCGACGATCTTGCCATCCTCGAGCTTGAAGATGTCGATGATCGCGTTGCCGCGGGTGCCGGGCTCGCGCACGGCATGAACGTGCAGGATCACATAGTCGCCGTCGACGAACGAGCGCTTGATCTCGCTGTGCGAGTTCGGGAACTTCTCGCGCAGGAAGGCGATGAACTTGCGGAAGCCGTCCGGTCCGTCGGCCGCGCCGGGATTGTGCTGCACATAGCGGTTGCCGACATAGGCCAGCGCCGCGTCGGCGTCCTTCTGGTTTAGTCCCTTCTCGTAGAAGGCCAGCACCGCCTTGCGGTTGGCTTCCTGCTGCGCTTCGCTGGTCGCGGCCATAGCCGACGACGACGCGAGTGCAAGGAGGAGAGCGGCGACGACTGTCCGTGGCCGGAGAAGGGTGTTCATCTGGAGGCTCCCGAGGCTGAGCGATGGATAGCGCTCTCTACAGCGTCCATCTCCCGCCCGAAAGAACGCACTCCTGGCTCACATGGTCACCGGGAGATACCGGGCCTATGCCGCCTGCGCCGCTGCGCCATGCGCGTGCTTGTCGATGGCGTCGATGATCTCGGGCCACATCGGGATCGGCAGCGCATGGCCCATGCCTTCGATCATCAGCAGCTTGGCGCCCGGGATCGAGACCGCGGTGTCCTTGCCGCCCTCGGGATGCACCAAGGGATCGATGGTGCCGTGGATCACCAGCGTCGGCGCCTTGACGCTGCGCAAGCGCTCCTTGCGACTGCCGGAGGCGAGGATGGCGCGCAGCTGGCGGCCGACACCCTCCGGATTGAGACCGCGCTCAAAGGTGCGCCGCGCACGTTCAGGATCGAGCGCCTCGTCCTCCGGGAACGAGCCGTTGCGCAACACTTTCCAGGTCTGTCCGAAGCGGACGAAATACTCCTCCTTGCTCTTCGGCGGCGGTGCCATCAGCACCGCGGTCGCCTCGCGGGTCGGGCCCGGGATCTTGGGATTGCCTGTGGTCGACATGATCGAGGTCAGCGAGCGCACCCGCTCGGGGAAGGTGATCGCAACCTCCTGCGCGATCATGCCGCCCATCGAGGCGCCGACCAGATGCGCGGTACGGATGCCGAGCGCGTCCATCAGCCCGATCGTGTCGCGGGCCATGTCTGCGAGTTTGTAGGGCGCGGCGACCGGGATCTTCAGGAAGCGCAGCTTGATCAGCTCGAGCGCGGTCAGCCGCTTGCCGCCGCTCATCCGCGACGACTTGCCGATATCCCTGTTGTCGAATCGGATCACGCGAAAACCGCGCGCGGCGAGCTGCCGGCAGAACTCGTCGTCCCAATGGATCATCTGGGCGCCGAGGCCCATGATCAGCAGCAGCGGCTCCGCATTCGCATCGCCAAAGACCTCGTAGCAGATGTCGATGTTGTTGGCGCGGGCAAGCTGCGGCGGCTGATGGGCGAGCGTGGTCACGTGCGTCCTCTTCCGGATTCGAGGTCAGGAACCTGCATGCTGCCATGGATTGACGCAGCGCAGAAGGGCTTCGACGCCGCGGGTCGTGCCGCGCTGTTGACCGATCAGCGGCAACAGTGTCGTATGGCACGAACAAGTGGAAGCGCGACAAGCGCTCGGGATTGGTGAGGAGGAGGGCCGCATGGCCGACAAGGGCAACGACCCTGCCGTGATCTGGCAGACGATGATTGGCGAGATGGAGAAGGGGTTCAACTCCTTCGGCAACCAGTTGATGAGCTCGCCTGAGTTCTCGAAGGTGATGAACCAGGCCGGCGGCGTCGCGGCCGGGGCGCAAAAGCAGCTCGGCGAGCTGATGGAGAAGTATCTGCTGGCGATGAACCTGCCGAGCCGCGCCCAGCTCGTCGGCATGGCCGAGCGCCTGCAATCGATGGAGACCCAGCTCAACGAGATCAAGACGCTGTTGCAGCAGGTGCATCACAATTCGCTGGCGCCGGACGACGGTTATGGCGCGACGCCGCGGCCGCCGCGCACCAAGCGCCCGCCATCCGAGGGAGACGGCACATGAATGCTCCCACCGGGTTTGATTTCGCCTCGATCTCCGAGCGGGTGCAGTCCGAGGTGCAGCGTGCGATCCAGCGCAGCATCAAGGGCGTCGAGTATTTCTCGAGCTCGGGCCCCACGCTCGGCGAGACACCGAAGGACGTGCTGTACTCGCGCGGCACCATGAACCTCTATCACTACCGGCCGCAGGCCGACGAGGTCTATCGCGTGCCGGTCCTGATCGTGATGGCGACCACCAACCGCGGTTACATCCTCGACCTGGTGCCGGGGCAGAGCTTCATCGAATTCCTGCTCAAGCGCGGCTTCGATGTCTACATGCTGGATTGGACCGCGCCGAAGCCCGAGGAGAAGTCGCTGCGCATGGAGGACTACGTCCTCGACTTCATTCCGGAATCGGTCCGCCGCGTGCAGCAGGTCTCCGGCGAGAAGGACGTCTCGGTGATCGGCTATTGCTTCGGCGGCGTGCTCTCGCTGCTCTATGGCTCGATCTTCAACGACGGGCCGATGAAGAATTTGATCTGCTTCACCACGCCGATCGATTTCCGCGAGATGAAGCTGTTCTCGAATTTCGCCGACCGCCGCTACTTCGACGTCGACCGCCTGATCGACAGCACCGGCAACATGCCGCCCGAGCTGATCCTGCAATCGTTCGACATGTTGCGGCCGGCCGCGCGCGTAGCTGGCCAGATCCAGCTCTGGGACAACATCTGGAACGACGAGTTCGTCAAATCGTACCGGATGTTCGACCGCTGGGCGACCGACACGCTGCCGCTGGCCGGCGAATATTTCCGCGCCATCACCAAGGACCTGATGTGGGACAACAAGCTCTACAACGACACCATGACGGTCGGCGGCCGCGCGGCCAGGCTTGCCGACATCAAGGTGCCGATCCTGCACGCGGTCGCCGAGCACGACCACATCGTGCCCTATGACGCGGCAAAGCACCTGATCACCAAGATCGGCTCGGCGGACAAGGAGGAGGTGATGCTGAAAGGCGGTCACGTCTCGCTGGTCGCCGGCGCCAATGCAATCAAGCGGCTGTGGCCGAAACTCGACAACTGGTTGGGCAAGAGATCGACATGACCGAACAACGTTCCTACCCGCGCCACGTCACGACCGAGGCCGGCGACATCGAGTTCCGGCTGATGACGCGGGCCGACGAGGCCGCGGTGCTGGCCTTCGCGCAGAAGCTGCCGACGCACGACCTCCTGTTCCTGCCGCGCAACATCAGCCAGCCGAAGGTGCTGTCGGCCTGGGTCAACGAGATCGAGCGCGGTGACATCACGAGCCTGCTCGCGATCAAGGATGGCAAGGTGGTCGGCTGCGGCACGCTGGTGCGCGATCCGCACTCCTGGTCGCCGCATGTCGGCGAGATCCGGATGGTGGTGTCGCTCGACGTGCGCGGGCAGGGCGTCGGCCGGGCGCTGTCACAGGAGACGTTCGCCATTGCCCTTGGCGCCGGGCTGGAGAAGTTCTCGGTGCAGATGACGGTCGACCAGCGCGCGGCGATCGCGCTGTTCGAAAGCCTCGGCTTCAAGGCGGAGGCCCTGCTGCGCGACCATGTCCGCGATGTCGAGGGCAAGACCCACGACATCGTCGTGCTCGGGCACAACGTGGCGCAGGTCCGGGCGCAAATGGAGGCATATGGGGTGTCGGACGCGGTTGGGGGTAATTAGAAACCGTTCACCGCTGACGCGTTAGGCAATCTGCCGGATTTTCATCCAATTCACAGGTTCGTGATATCGCGCTGCAACATTAATATTGCAGCGCACCATGGGGTGTGCCATAACACCGTTGCCCCGGGCCAATCCGGACGGGGTGAGCCCATAGCTCAAACCTGAGGATGGAGAGACCCCAATGACCACCGAAACCAATTCCGTGCTGAACAGCGTCAAGGAAGCCTTCGCGCCCGTCACCGAGGCGTTCACCAAGCTCCAGAACCTGGAAGTTCCGGAAGCCGCCCGTGAGTTCGTGAAGAAGCAGGCCGAGGCCGGCAAGACCCGCGCCGCCGATGCCTATGCCGGCTCCGAGAAGGTGACCTCCGTGATCGAGTCCGCTGTTGCCGGTTCGGTGACCGAAGCCGCCAAGATCAGCCGCAACATCCAGCAGGCGATCTACCACGACGCCGAGGCGTTCTTCGCCGGCATCGACAAGCTCGCGTCCGCCAAGTCGCTGAGCGAAGCCGCCCAGATCCAGTCGGACCTGGTCCGTGCGCGTGGCGAACTGTTCGTCTCGCGGGCGAAGGCCACCACCGAGTATCTCGGCAAGCTCGTCACCGACGGTGCCAAGTCCGCGCAGGACAACTTCGCCAAGGTCTACGGCAAGACCGCCTGATCGCGCTCGCGCCGACCAACTGCCGCTTTTCGAAGGCCCGCCATGTTGCGGGCCTTCTTTTTTGCCTCACAGTCGTCATCCTGACGTGAAGCTAGTCCTCATCCACAGGTGTCGTCGCCCGGCTCGACCGGGCGACCCAGTACGCCGAGGCCTATCCGCTCAAGCACCACCGTCTCTGGAACACTGGATCACCGCCTGCGCGGGTGATGACACTGAGCAAGCTGAGGGGTGCGAGCGGACGTAAACTAGCATACATTCGAAAGTCCCCATGACCCTTCCCGCAGCCCTTGCCTCTACGCCCGTCGATGCCGAACGTGCCGCCGAGCTGCGGCGCGTGAAGTGGCTGGCGACCGGCGTGCTGGTGGCGACCCTGATCATCTTCATCGCGGCGAAGGCGCTGCTGCCGCTGCATCCGGCCTTCGGCTTCGTCGCGGCCTTCGCCGAGGCCGCGACCATCGGCGGCCTCGCCGACTGGTATGCCGTCGTCGCGCTGTTCAAGCGGCCGCTCGGCCTGCCGATCCCGCACACCGCGATCATCCAGAGCAATCAGCAACGCATCGCCGAGAAGCTCGGCGAGTTCATCGAGAACAATTTCCTGGAGGCCGGCCCGGTCGAGGCCAAGCTGCGCGAGATCGATTTCGGCTCGTTCATCGCCGACTGGCTGCGCGACCGCAAACGGTCGGAGGATCTCGCCCGCTTCGTGCTGCGGATGCTGCCGGAAGCGTTTGCGGCCACCGAGAGCTCGGGCCTGATGCAGTTCATCAGCCGCCGCGTCACGACGCAGGTGCTCTCGATCGACCTCGCGCCGCTCGCCGCCGGCGCGCTGCGCGGCTTCGTGCAGGACGGCAAGCATGAGGGGCTGCTCGACGACCTCTTGCGCGTGCTGCACCAGACGCTGACGCAGCAGGAGACCATGGCCGTGATCCGCGACAAGGTCCGCGCGGAGATGCCGACGCTGCTCAAGCTCTATCGTGCCGACAAGTTCGTGGTGAACCGGATCATCGCCTCGGCCACGAAATTCTTCGAGGAGGTGCGCAACGATCCGCAGCATCCGTTCCGCGGCGAGTTCGATCGCATGCTGCTGTCGTTCGTCGACCGGCTCGGCAACGACAAGACCTTTGCCGACCGCATCGATGGCCTCAAGCGCGATCTGATGGCGCGGCCGGAACTCGCCAATCTCGGGCGCACCATCTGGGCCAACGTCAAGGATTTCATCGCGCGCAGTGCCTCGGGCGAGTCGCAGGTGTTGCAGCATCAGCTTGCAAGGATGTTCGTCGAAGCCGGCGATGCGCTCGATGGCGATGCCGAGCTGCGCAACGAAATCAACCAGGGCCTGGTCGCGATCCTGCGCACGGTCGTTGCCGAGCAGAAGAGCGGCGTCTCGAGCTTCATCGCCGACCAGATGAAGAGCTGGGACATGGAGCAATTGATCGCGTTGATCGAGGTCAATGTCGGCAAGGACCTGCAATACATCCGCTTCAACGGTTCGCTGATCGGCGGACTTGCCGGGCTCGCACTTTACACGCTGGAATACGTGCTGCGGCTGCTGTGACCGATTGGGCACGCAAGTGACTTTAGTTGTGGCAAGTGTGACCTGAACCGCTTGCGCGAAAGTGATCGGTTTCCTAGCTTTTCAAGGTTGATTGTTGCGTTGCGGAACGATTCCGCCGGGTTTGCGTCAATCCTGCTGACCCATTCCTGATGATCCCATTGCCGGCCGCCGCGACGTCAGGGGCCGTGAAGAGGAGCTGAAATGTCGGTTGCTGCGCAGTCGCTACGCCCGCCGTCCCGGACGCTGATGTTTCTGGAAGGCCGCGCCATTCACGAGCTCGGAGCTTTCCTGGGTGCATTGCCGCTGTTGAGCCTCGCGCCGCGTGGTGATGGGCATCCGGTGCTGGTGTTGCCCGGCCTGATTGCCTCCGACATGTCGACGCGGCCGTTGCGCGACTTCCTCAAGAGCAAGGGCTACGCCGTCAGCGGCTGGCGCCAGGGCCGCAATCTCGGGCTGCGCTCCGGCGTGCAGGACGGCATGGTCGACCTGCTCCAGGAGATGAACGAGACCAGCGGCCGCAAGGTCTCGCTGGTCGGCTGGAGCCTCGGCGGCCTCTATGCGCGCCAGCTCGCCAAGATGATGCCGGAGCGCGTGCGCCAGGTGATCACGCTCGGTAGCCCGTTCGCTGCCGGCCCGAAGTCGACCAACGCCTGGCGCGTCTACGAGATGGCCAGCGGCCGCCGTGCCGACGAAGAGGATTCTCGTTTCGGTGGCTCGCTCGCCAGCGCGCCGCCGGTGCCGACCACCGCGATCTTCAGCCGCACCGACGGCGTCTGCGCCTGGCAGGGTTGCCGCGAGCAGGCCTCGTCGATGACCGACAGCATCGAGGTCGAGAGCAGCCATTGCGGCATGGGTCATCACCCGGCCGTGGTCTACGCCGTCGCCGATCGCCTCGCGCAGAAGGACGGCGAGTGGGCCCCGTTCGATCGCAGCGGCTGGCGCAGCTTCGTCTATCCGGATCCGAACCGCTGACTTGCTTGCCTCGCCCCGCCTGCGGGGAGAGGCCGGATCGCATGAAGCGAAGCGCAATGCGATCCGGGTGAGGGGAGTCTCCTCGAGAGCAACTCTCACCGTGAACGCGGAGAGCCCTCCTCATCCCGACCTTCTCAGAGCGAGCTTCGCTCGTCTCGGCCCCGCACGCGGGGAGAAGGGGAAGCACCCGCATTGTCGTGACTCGACAAAACGCGCTATGCGTTGAGGCATGCCGCAGCCGCTTGCCCGCATCGTCGACCAGCTGAAGCGCGAACCGTCGCGCACCGGCTCGATCATCATCACCGTGTTCGGCGATGCCATCGTGCCGCGTGGCGGCGCGGTGTGGCTCGGCACGCTGCTGGAATTCTTCAAGTCGCTCGACATCGACGGCAATGTGGTGCGCACCGCGATGTCGCGGCTCGCTGCCGACGGCTGGCTCGAGCGCAGCAAGCTCGGCCGCAACAGCTTCTATCGTCTCAACACCAAGGGGCGGCAGACCTTCGACACCGCGACCCGGCACATCTATGATCCGCCGCCGTCGGACTGGACCGGCCGTTTCGAGCTGCTGTTGATCGGCAATGCCGAGGACCGCGACGCCGCGCGCGAGGCGCTGAAGAATGCCGGCTTCGGCAGTCCGCTGCCCGGTGTGTGGGTCGCGCCGTCGGGCGTGCCGATCCCCGATGAAGCGTCGCGCGCGATCCGTCTCGAAGTGTCAGCGGAAGACGACAGCGGCCGCCGCCTGCTCAGCGAGAGCTGGCCGCTCGATCGCACCGCGGACGCCTATCTGAAGTTCATGAAGACGTTCGCGCCGCTGCACGGCGCGATCGTCCGGGGCGAGACGCTGAGCGACGCGGATGCCTTCACCGCGCGCATCCTGCTGATCCACCACTACCGCCGGGTCGTGCTGCGCGACCCGCTGCTGCCCTATCAGTTGCTGCCGAAGGACTGGCCGGGCAGGGCGGCGCGAAAACTCTGCGGCGAGATCTATCGCGGCGTGCTTTCGCTGTCGGAACAATGGCTTGACGAGCACGCAACCAATGAAGACGGGGTGCTGCCTAGGCCCAACGGGGCTGTGGCACGCCGGTTCGAGGATGTCTGAACATATTACAAAAATAGGTTGCATTTCAAAATTTGTGTTATATATTACTGCCTAACAACACACTGGGAGGTCGGCCATGTACACGCAGGCGCTCAACTCATCCGACGGCGACGAACGCGGCGTCGAGGATGTCGCCCGTGCCAGTCAGTTCCAGGCCCGCATCGATGCCGATGAGCGTATTGAGCCGAACGACTGGATGCCCGCGGCCTACCGCAAGACGCTGACCCGGCAGATATCCCAGCACGCCCATTCCGAAATCGTCGGCATGCTGCCCGAGGGCAACTGGATCACCCGCGCGCCGTCGCTGCGCCGCAAGGCTGCGCTACTCGCCAAGGTGCAGGACGAATGCGGCCACGGGCTCTATCTCTACGCCGCCGCCGAGACGCTCGGCACCTCGCGCGAGGAGCTGGTCGACGGCATGCTCTCGGGCAAGGCGAAATATTCCTCGATCTTCAATTACCCGACCCTGACCTGGGCCGACATCGGCACCATCGGCTGGCTGGTCGACGGCGCGGCGATCATGAACCAGATCCCGCTGTGCCGCTGCTCCTACGGTCCCTATGCACGCGCGATGATCCGCGTCTGCAAGGAGGAGTCGTTCCACCAGCGCCAGGGCTTCGAGATCATGGTGACGCTGTGCCGCGGCACCGCCGAGCAGAAGGCGATGGCGCAGAACGCGCTCGATCGCTGGTGGTGGCCGGTGCTGATGATGTTCGGCCCGCCGGATCAGGTCAGCCAGCACAGCGACACCTCGACCAAATGGAAGATCAAGCGCTTCTCCAACGACGAGCTGCGCCAGAAATTCATCGACGCCACCGTGCCGCAGGCCGAATTCCTCGGGCTGACGATTCCCGATCCCGGCATGACGCAGAACGAGAACGGCAATTGGGTGCACAGCCTGATCGACTGGGACGAGTTCAAGCAGGTGCTGGCCGGCAACGGTCCCTGCAACCGCGAGCGCCTCGCCGCGCGCCGCAAGGCGCATGAGGACGGCGCCTGGGTGCGCGAGGCGGCTGCGGCCTATGCCGAGAAGCGCAAGCGTCGCCAGCTCGCACAAGCCGCCGAATAAGGAGCGCTCAAGATGGCCACGCCGAACGTTCCGCTCTGGGAAGTCTTCATCCGCAGCCGCAACGGGCTTGCGCACAAGCATGTCGGCTCGCTGCACGCGGCGGATTCGACTCTCGCGTTGCAGGCCGCGCGCGACATCTACACCCGCCGCGGCGAGGGGCTGTCGATCTGGGTGGTGCCCTCGAACGCGATCACCGCGTCGGACCCGTCCGAGAAGGGCATGATGTTCGAGCCGGCGGAATCCAAGATTTATCGCCACCCGACGTTTTACGACGTGCCCGACGAAGTCGGGCATATGTGAATTTCACCCGTCATGGTGAGGAGCCGCGTATGCGGCGTCTCGAACCACGACGCCCCGATCGTAACCGCGGCCATCCTTCGAGACGCCTGCTACGCAGGCTCCTCAGGATGACGCCGGGCAAGTGGATGCAGGTGAACTAGAACATGGCAACCGCCAACATCGAAGTCTCCGAAACGCCGCTGGTGCTGTACGCGTTGCGCCGCGCCGACGACGCGCTGATCCTCGGCCACCGGCTGTCCGAATGGTGCGGCCATGCGCCGGCGATGGAAGAGGATATGGCGCTCGCCAATATGGGCCTCGATCTGCTCGGCCAGGCCCGCGAGCTCTACAGCTACGCGGCCAAGGTCGAAGACCGTGGCAACGACGAGGACAAGTTCGCCTATCTGCGCGACGTCAGGCAGTACCGCAATCTGCTGCTGGTCGAGCAGCCGAACGGCGACTTCGCCCGCACCATGGTGCGCCAGTTCTTCTATGCGGCGTTCGCCGATCTGTACTGGCGCGCGATGATGGCATCGTCCGATCCGACGCTGGCCGCGATCGCGGCGAAGTCGGAGAAGGAAAGCGCCTATCATGTCAGGCATTCGTCGGAGTGGATTGTCCGGCTCGGCGACGGCACCGAGGAGAGCCACCGCCGCGCGCAGAACGCGATCGATGACCTCTGGGCCTATACCGGCGAGATGTTCGCGGTCGACGATGGCGAGCGCGGCCTGATCGATGCCGGCATCGCAATCGATCCTGCGACGCTCAAGGCGCGCTGGCTCAAGACGATTGGCGACATCGTCGACGAGGCGACGCTGGCGCTGCCGAAGAGCGATTGGATGCAGCAGGGCGGCCGCGTCGGCAGCCACAGCGAGCATCTCGGTCATCTGCTCAGCGAGTTGCAGTCCCTCCAGCGCACCTTCCCGGGGGCGACATGGTGACGGCAGCACTCAGCGATGCCGATCTGCGCCGGCGCGCCTGGAGCGCGGCCGCGCAGGTGGTCGATCCGGAAATCCCGGTGCTGACCATCGCCGATCTCGGCGTGCTGCGCGACGTCGCGGTGCACGACGGCCGTGTCGAGGTCGCAATCACGCCGACCTATTCCGGCTGTCCCGCGATGAACATGATCGCGCTCGAGATCGAGCTCGCGCTCGAGCGCGAGGGCATTCATGCGCCGAAGGTCCGTACCGTGCTGTCGCCGGCCTGGACCACCGACTGGATGAGCGAGGACGGCCGCCGCAAGCTCAGGGAGTACGGCATCGCGCCGCCGCTGCCGGGCTCCTCGCGCCGCGCGCTGTTCGGCGAGCAGCAGGTCGCGTGCCCGCAATGCGGCTCCGGCGATACCGAGCTGCTCTCCGAATTCGGCTCGACCTCCTGCAAGGCGCTGTGGCGTTGCAAGAGCTGCCGTGAACCCTTCGACTACTTCAAGTGTCATTGATCATGATGTCGTTTCGAGCTGCCAAGTCCGTCATTGCGAGCGAAGCGAAGCAATCCATTTCTCTACACGGAGATAGATGGATTGCTTCGTCGCTTCGCTCCTGGCAATGACGGGGAGAGATAGGCGATGTCCTTGACCCCGCGATTCCACCGTCTGTCCGTCAGCGATCTGCGCCGCGAGGCGTCGGACGCCGTCTCCATGACCTTTGCGATCCCCGATGATCTGCAAGGCGACTACCGCTTCACGCCCGGCCAGTACCTGACCTTGCGCACCACGATGGACGGCGAGGAGGTTCGCCGCTCCTATTCGATCTGCTCCGGCCCCGACGATGGCGAGCTGCGCATCGCGGTGAAGAAGGTCGACGGCGGTGCATTCTCGAACTGGGCCGCCGATGAACTCAGAACCGGCGACGAGCTCGACGTGATGACGCCGACCGGCCGCTTCGGCATCGCTCACGCGGCAGGCGAGGCGCGGACCTATGTCGGCTTTGCGGCCGGCAGCGGCATCACCCCGATCCTCTCGATCATCAAGGGCGTGCTGGCGCGGGAAGCGGACAGCCGCTTCTTCCTGTTCTACGGCAACCGCACCACCGAAGGCGTCATGTTCCGCGAAGCGCTGGAGGAATTGAAGGACCGCTTCATGCAGCGGCTGTCGGTGTTCCACGTCATTTCAGGCGAGGAGCAGGACATCCCGATCCTACACGGCCGGCTCGACGGCGACAAGGTGCGCCTGCTGCTGCGCTCGCTGGTGCCGGCCGCGACCGTCGATCACGTCTTCGTCTGCGGCCCCGCCGCGATGAGCGAGACCATCGAGGCCACCTGCCGCGAGATCGGCATCGCCGACGAGCGCATCCATGTCGAACGCTTCGTGTCGGAGTTCGGCGGCAAGCCGCGTCCGAAGGTCGTCGTTGCCGCCGGTGCGCCGCCGAAGGCGATCGCAGGCCTGATCATCGACGGCAAGCACCGCGAGGTGCCGGTGGCCGATGGCGAGTCGATCCTGGATGCCGCGCTGCGCGCCGGCATGGACCTGCCATTCGCCTGCAAGGGCGGCATGTGCTCGACCTGCCGCGCCAAGCTGGTCGAAGGCGAGGCGCCGATGGACCTGAACTATTCACTGGAGCCGTGGGAGCTCAAGGCGGGGTTCATCCTCACCTGTCAGGCCAAGCCGTGCTCCGGCAAGGTCGTGGTCGATTATGACCATGTCTAGCGGTCATTCCGGGCTCGCGCTCCGCGTGCCGCGGAATGACGGAAGTAGCGTTGACCCGCCGAGCGTTGCGCTTGAGATTAGTTTGACACCAAGAGGCCCGCTGTAACGGGCTCGCCCACAGGGAGTTCGATGTGAACGTGAAGGCCACGCTATCATCAGAAGACTTGACGCCGGAAGATCTGGCCCGCGCCTGCGCGGATGCGATGTGGAAGGAAGACGACGCCAGCAAGGGCCTCGGCATGGAGCTGGTCGAGATCAAGCCGGGGCAGGCGACGATGGCGATGACGGTGCAGTCGCACATGGTCAATGGCCAGCGCATCTGCCATGGCGGCTACATCTTCACGCTGGCCGATTCGGCGTTCGCGTTTGCCTGCAACAGCCGCAACGATCGCGCGGTGGCGGCGCAGGGCAATGTCACCTTCATCCGCCCGGGCAAGCTCGGTGATCGCCTGGTGGCGACGGCGCGCGAGGTCTCGCGCAGCGGCCGCTCTGGAATCTACGACGTGCGCGTCACCGCCGGTGACAGCGTGATCGCCGAATTCCGCGGACATTCGCGCGTGATCCAGGGCACCTGGCTGCCGGACACGGACATCAAGGCATAGGGTTGCGGGGGAAACGTCGATGGCAACGGCAAAGCTCAAGGTCAAGGACGGCGGCTACCAAGCCGAGCTCGATGCGGCCGAACGCGCCTCGCGCGACGAGATCATGACGTTGCAAACCAAGCGGCTCGGCTGGTCGCTCAAACATGCCTATGACAATGTCGCGCACTACAAGAAGGCGTTCGACGCCGCGGGCGTGCACCCCACGGACTTCAGGCAGCTTTCCGATCTCGCCAAGTTTCCGTTCACGGTGAAGACCGATCTGCGCGACAATTATCCCTTCAACATGTTCGCGGTGCCGCGCGAGCAACTGGTGCGGGTGCATGCCTCGTCCGGCACCACCGGCAAGCCGATCGTGGTCGGCTACACCAGGGCTGATATCGACACCTGGGCGGATGTGATGGCGCGCTCGATCCGCGCCGCCGGCGGCCGCAAGGGCATGCTGATGCACAATGCCTATGGCTATGGCCTGTTCACCGGCGGCCTCGGCGCGCATTACGGCGCCGAGCGGCTGGGCTGCACCGTGATCCCGATTTCCGGCGGCATGACCGAGCGCCAGGTGCAGCTGATCAACGACTTCCGGCCCGACATCATCACGGTGACGCCGAGCTACATGCTGGCGATCCTCGACGAGTTCAAGCGGCAGGGCCTCGACCCGCGCAAGTCGTCGCTGAAGTTCGGCATCTTCGGCGCCGAGCCGTGGACCAATGCGATGCGCGTCGAGATCGAGCAGGCCTTCGACATGGATGCCACCGATATCTACGGCCTGTCGGAAGTGATCGGTCCCGGTGTCGCGCAGGAATGCGTGGAGACCAAGGACGGCCTGCACATCTGGGAGGATCACTTCTATCCGGAGGTGATCGATCCCTTGACCGGCAAGGTGCTGCCTGACGGCGAGAAGGGCGAGCTGGTGTTCACCTCGCTGACCAAGGAAGGCTTCCCGATCATCCGCTACCGGACCCGCGACCTGACGCGGCTGTTGCCCGGCACGGCGCGGCCCGGCATGCGACGGATGGAGAAGGTGACCGGCCGCTCCGACGACATGATCATCCTGCGCGGGGTCAACGTGTTCCCGACCCAGATCGAGGAAGCCTTGCTGGCGACCGACTGGTGCGGCGGACACTTCGTCATCGAGCTGACCCGCGAAGGCCGCATGGACGAGATGACGGTGCTCGCCGAGGCGCGGCCCGAGAGCTGGGACGGTGCAGGGCTGACCGCACACGCCGAGAAGGTCTCCGCCTTCATCAAGAACACGATCGGCATCTCGACCCGCGTTCGCGTCGTTGCGCCCGAAACGCTGGAACGTTCGCTCGGCAAGGCGAAACGTGTTTACGACAAGCGGCCGAAAGAATAGCCTCTCGCCCGCATCCGTAGGGCTATCGCATATGCGCGCGACTCCCCACAAACTCCGTCATGCCCGGGCTTGTCCCGGGCATCCACGTCTCCATTTCCTTGCGAAGAAAGACGTGGATGGCCGGGACAAGCCCGGCCATGACGAGTGTGGAAATGGCAGCGCCATATGCGATTGCCCTGCCGCAATCCAAGAGGGCGCAGGGCATGGCCGATAGCAATGAAGCAACCGCCGCGGAGATCGTTGCCGCTATAAGCAGCGGCAAGGTGACCGCGGTCAGCGTCGTCGAGGCGGCGCTCGATCGCGCGGAGCGGCTCAAGCACCTCAACGCCTTCATCCTGCTGAACCGCGATGGCGCGTTGGCCGCGGCGCGCGAGGTCGATGCCGGGAAGCGCACCGGCGCGCTGGCCGGGCTTCCCATCGTCGTGAAGGACAACATCAACACGTCGGACCTGCCGACATCGGGCGGCACGCCGGCGCTGCGACACGCGCGGCCCGCGCGCAATGCGCCGTCGCTGCAAAAGCTGCTCGACGCCGGTGCCGTCGTGATCGGCAAGGCCAATCTGCACGAGCTCGCCTTCGGCATCACCAGCACCAATCTCGCGCCGTTCGCAGGACCGGTGCGGAATCCGTACGACACGAACAGGATCCCGGGCGGCTCGTCAGGCGGGACGTCGGCGGCGATCGCCGCGCGGATCACGACCTGCGGCCTCGGATCGGACACCGGCGGCTCGACCCGCGTGCCCGCGGCGCTGACCGGGACCGTCGGGCTCCGGCCGTCGGTCGGCAATGGCGGCGCCGAGCGACGCTATCACGACGACAACCAGGTGGTTCCGATCAGCCATACCCGCGACACCGTAGGCCCGATGGGCCGCACGGTCGCCGACGTCGCGCTGCTCGATTCTGTCATCACGGGCACGCCCCTGGCCACGGCCATTCCGTTGCGCGGTGTGCGCCTCGGCACTCCCGCCTGCTTCTGGAGCGGGCTTGATCGCGATGTCGAAGCCGTCGCCCGCGCAGCCTGCGCCCGGCTCACGGCAGCGGGCGCCGTACTGGTCGATGTCGATATGCCCGGCCTGTTCGAGCAGAACGAAAAGGTGTCTTTCGTGGTCGCGCTGCACGAACCGATCGCCGATATCCCGGCCTGGCTCGCCGCGTCCGGGATCGAGGGGATCACGCTGTCCGACATCGCAGCCGGTGTCGTCAGTCCCGACGTGGTGGGTGCTTTCGGTGCCATCACGGCGGATGCTTTCGGCGCTGCTTATGACGATGCGATCAAGGTCCAGCGGCCGGCGCTTCAGGCGATCTACGCCGCGTATCTCAGGGACAATCGACTGGATGCCATCCTGTTTCCGACCACGATCGCGCCGGCGCCTGTGATCGACGAGAAGACCGGGTCCGGCGAGATGTCGGTCAATGGCGGCGCGCCGGTGCAGACCTTCAGCACCATGATCCGCAACACCGATCCCGGCAGCAATGCGGGCCTTCCCGGCCTGTCGCTGTATGCCGGCATGACGCCTGGCGGCCTGCCGGTGGGGCTCGAGCTCGATGGTCCGGTCGGCAGCGATGCAAAGCTGCTTGGGTTCGGCCTGTCGATCGAGGCGATCCTGGGCGTGGCCCCGCCACCGAAGCTCTGATGTCGTCGCCATCAACAAGCCCCTTGAATTGATCGGTCAGTCGATTAGTCATGTCTGAGGCCGTCAGGCCGCCAATATGACCAAGACTGGAATGCTCATGCCGCCGGCCCCGCAAGCAAATCGTCCTGTCGACGCCCGCTGCGTCCGCCTGCTGGCGAAGGCGGAGAGTGCTGCCGCGGTGGGACCGGTTGTCGAGACGCATGCGCTGTCGCGCGGCGACAACGATGTCCTGATCGAGGTGAAGGCCGCGGCGGTCAATCCATCCGACGTGAAAGCCGCGACCGGGCTGATGCCCTATGCCGTGTTCCCGCGCACCTCCGGCCGCGACTATGCCGGCGTCGTGATCGACGGCCCCTCCGGCTTGATCGGGCGCGAAGTGTTCGGCTCGTCCGGCGATCTCGGCATCCGCCGCGACGGCACCCATGCCACCCATCTGGTGGTCGAGGCCGATGCGGTGGTGGAAAAGCCCGCCGGCATTTCCTGGGACGAGGCGGCAGGGATCGGCGTGCCCTTCGTCACCGCGATGGAAGGCTTGCGTCGCGCCGGCCTGCCGAAGCCGGGCGAGACCGTGCTGGTGATGGGCGTCAACGGCAAGGTCGGCCAGGCCGCGGTGCAGATCGCGAGCTGGCACGGCGCGCGCGTGATCGGCGTGGTGCGCAAGCGCGAGCCCTATGAGGGCCACAGCAATGTGCCGGTCGAGGTGATCGATGCCTCGGCCATGGATGTCGCGGCGCGGGCGCGCGAGCTGACCGGCGGCAAGGGCGCCGACATCGTCTACAACACGGTTGGCGATCCCTATTTCCAGGCCGCGCACAAATCGCTGGCGCTGCGCGGCCGCCAGATCCTGATCGCCGCGGTCGACCGCATCGTGCAGTTCAACATCCTCGAATTCTACCGCGGCCAGCACACCTATGTCGGCATCGACACGCTGGCGTTGTCGTCGGTTGCGACCGGTGAGGTGCTGCGCGAGCTCGCGCCGGGCTTCGCCAGCGGACATCTGAAGCCGTTCCCGATCAAGCCGGGGGCGATCTATCCGCTGGAGCAGGCCAGGGCAGCGTTCGTTGCCGTGGCAGGCTCGTCGCGCGACCGCGTGATCCTGCGGCCGTAATTCACCGTCATTGCGAGGAGTGAAGCGACGAAGCAATCCACTCTCTCTTGTTGCGGTGATATGGATTGCTTCGCGGAGCCTGTCATCGGGCGGCGCTCCGCGCCGACCCGTTGGCTCGCAATGACGAATTCTGAGGGACTTCCATGGACCCCGCCACGATCGTGATCCTCGCTGCCCTGATCATCGGCCTCATCTATGGCTCGGTCGGCTTGCTCAGCGGCTTTTGCATGATGAGCGGCCTGCGCGGCTGGTGGGCGGAGGGCGACGGCCGGCTGGCGCGTACCTATGCGCTGGCAATGGGGGTTGCGATCGCGGCCTCGCAGCTACTGGCCGCGGCCGGGCTCGTCGATCTCGGCAAGTCGATCTATCTGCAACCGTTATTCTCGGCGCCGGTGATGTTCCTCGGCGGGCTGCTGTTCGGCTACGGCATGGTGCTGTCGAACGGCTGCGGCTCGCGGGCGCTGGTGCTGCTCGGGCGCGGCAATTTGCGGTCCTTCGTGGTCGTGATCGTGCTCGGCATCGTCGCCGAGATGACGCTGAAGGGCCTGATTGCGCCAGCGCGGATCGCGATGGTGCAGATTTCGCAGGCCACCGTCGCCGTCAATTCGGTGCCGGCCCTGCTGGCGAGCGCGGGCCTCGGTGCGGTGCCGGCACGGATGGTCGCAGCCTCCGTGCTTGCGGCTGTGCTGATCGCTTTCGCTCTAGCGCACCCACCGTTCCGAAGATCGCCGGGACAGATCGCGGCCGGCCTGATCGTTGGCCTGTTGGTGGCCGGAGGCTGGTATGCGACCGGCCATCTCGGGGCCGACGATTTCAATCCGGTGCCGGTGACGTCGTTGACCTTCATCGCGCCGATCGCCGACGCGCTGCAATACGTGATGCTCTCGACCGGATCGACGCTGAATTTCGGCATCGTCACCGTGTTCGGCGTGTTCGCGGGCAGCCTGATCACGGCGCTTGCCACCGGACGTTTTCAGCTCGAGGGTTACCGTTCGCCGCAGCACATGCTGCGCTCGGCGAGCGGCGCCGCGCTGATGGGCGTGGGTGGCGTGATGGCGTTCGGCTGCTCGGTCGGGCAGGGGCTGACCGGACTGTCGACGCTGTCGCTGTCATCCTTCATCGCCATCGCCGGCATCATGCTCGGCACCGGCGCCGGCCTGCGCGGCGCGCTTCGGGTCAGGCCGCCTGCAACGGCTTGACGCTAAGAAAGCGATGATCTGCGAGATTCCGGATTGCCGTCAAAGGCTGACATTCAAGATGCTTAAGTGAATGTCCGCTAAGGGCCAGAAGCGGACTCGTCCGTCGAAACCCGTCAATTGCCCGCGACCAGTTGCTCATGGAAGAATCGAGCAACGCTCCTGTTAAATTCGCGATGAAACGCTAACCTATCAAACCCCGCGGGCTTGTCGGCGCAGATGCGGGGCAGCGCGGCCTTTAGTTGCGGCGAGCATGGCGCTGCGAACGCAAAGTGCCCGGCAGGCACATCGTGAATCTCTGGCTTTCCCGGTAGCGCACGGGCGACTCTCGCCGTGCCTTCGGGATCAATAACCCCAATTCCAACCTCCGCTCGCCAAAACTGCACTGGAATCGTGATGGCGGCCAAATTTGATTGAGTGAAGAAACCTGGTATCGGGTCGGCGATCACAGCGGCGCGAATGCGCGCGTCCTGTGCCAAGGCAGGAATGTCGGTGTTCCTAATTTGCTCGCAGAATTTCGACGCATCCGTGCAACCGCGCGCAACACGGCCAAAATCTGGCGCGGCTCCAATCAGTGCCAGCGCGGTGTAGCCGCCCTTTGAGAACCCGAACAATCCGATCTTCGCGGGATCGACGACGGCTCTACCATTCCACTCTTGCAGCACAAAATCGAGCAGACGGACCATGTCCGTCGGCCGCGACAAGTAGGATGACAGATCGTCTTTCTTTGAGGAATCGCTCGCGCAATCGCCGGGGTGATTGATTGCCGCAACGACAAATCCGGCATCCGCTAGCGCCGCTGCCGTGTCATGGTGCCCGCCGAACCAGCCGACATAACCATGGGAGATGATGATCAGCGGCAGCTTTGTCCCAGTGACCGGGCAATCCTTCACACCGACAAGACCGTAGTCGACTCCCACCCCCAAGTCGCCCAGCTCCACATCTTTCGGCTTGTCCTGGCATGGATACCAGATCGCGCCCGTCAAGTTAGGACCATGGTTGAAAAGCTGGATACCAGCGGCATCGGCGGAAAAGGCCGAGCAAGAAAGCAGGACAACTAAAGACCAAAATGCCTTGCGCAAATAAGTCTCCCAAGTGTTGAGAGTGGGAAGCAAGCGCAGGAACGTGGGCCGAAATATGTCCGCTATGGGTCACAAGCTGACGTCCCTAAGGGTGAGGTCGAGAGTCGCTTTTACGCTCGAAAGCGGTATCCCGGATTTATGAGGACCGCCCAAGGTTGAGCTGAGGTCGTGACGGATGTTCGCTTCTCTCCGTCGGGAGAGGCGGACCGAATCGGTGGCTTAAACCGTTTCAGTTTAACTTCATCCTGTTTTAGGCCCGCGCCGGTGCATCTGCCAGCGAGCTCAACGCGATCCCGCCGACGATCAGCGCTGCGGCGATCGCCAGCGAGAGATCGATCGGCTCGCCGAGCAGCAGCGCCGCGGTCACGATGCCGACGATTGGTGTCCCCGTCGTGCCGAGCGAGGTCGTCAGCGCCGGCAGGCTCTTGTTGACAACAGACATCGCCCAATAGGCCAGCGCGGTGCCGATGAAGCCGGAATAGAGGAACAGCAGCACGAGGTGTGGCGACCACGTCACGGTGGGGACGCCCTCGGTGACCAGCGCTGTTGTGGTCAGCACCAGCGTGGCGACCAGCACCTGCCACAACAGCAATTGCAGCGGAGTCGCGATCCAGCGGTGCGAGCGGATGTAGATGATGTTCGCTGCCCAGCAGATCGCGGCAAGGATGATCATGCCGGCGCCCGCGATGACGTGCAGATTGCTCCAGTCCAGCGATGCCGGGTTGAGGATGACGCACAGGCCTGCGAGTCCGGAGGCGACCCCGACGAGTTTCAGCGCACCGAGCCGCTCGGTCCGTGCGGCGCCGGCGGCAAGCGCGACCCATAACGGCGTCGTGTAGCCGAGCACGATACCCTTGCTCGCCGGCAGATAGCGCAGGCCGGCGGCGACCAGTGTCGAGAAGAACGTCATGTGCAGCAGCGCCACGCTGAGCACGACAGGAACATCGGCGACCCGAGGAATGATCAGGTTTCCGCTGGCGCGCAGGATCACCAGCAGCGCGACCAGGGCGACCCAGCTGCGGATCGATGCGGTCCACAACGGCGGCACCGCCTCGACCAGCGATTTGGTGACCGACCAGTTGATGCCCCAGGCCAGCACCACGACGACAAACAGGGCGGCGGCCTTGGCGGGAGAAAGCGATTGGTTCACGACAGAATCCTTGCAGGCGATACCCCCTGTGAATAGGATCGTGCTGGTTCTATCAAAAGAGCCAGACCGTGTAGAATGTAGGGACCAGATTGATCCTCACCGACCTGCTCGCCCTGAAGCGCTCCGACGAGGCCGGGCTCGCCGCGCAGCTGACGCAGCAGCTTCGCGCGCTGATCTCGGGTGGCCGGATCAGGAGCGGAGCCGTGCTGCCATCGAGCCGCAGCCTGTCGGCAGAGCTCGAGGTGGCGCGCAACACGGTCATCCACGCCTATGAGCAACTGGCGGCCGAGGGCTATCTGCGCCTTGCCGCGCGGCGGCGTCCGGTCGTGGCCGACGCCATTGAAACGCATTTTGCCAAGCCTGCCACTGCGCCAAAGCGCGAGGCGGCGCGCAAACCGCTGCTGTCGCCCTGGGCCTTGCAGCTCTCCGAGGCGGATTGGCCGCTGTCATACCAGGCCGAATTCCGGCCGCTGCGTCCCGGGCTCGCGGATGCGCGCGAGTTTCCGCACGAGATCTGGGCGCGCTGCCTGCGCCGCGGCGCGCTGCGCCGGCGTTTCAACGATCAGACCGTGGTCAACCGGCCCGCCTTGCGCGAAGCCTTGCGCGACTATCTCGAAGTCAACAGGGGCGTGCGCGCCGAGACCGACCAGATCCTGATCCTGCCGACGGCGCAGGCCGCGCTGACGCTGGTCGCCGCGACCACCATCGTCGCCGGCGACGTGGTCTGGACCGAGGATCCCGGCTATCCCGGCGCCGCGGCGGCGTTTCGCGCGGCCGGCGCCGAGGTCCTCGGCATCAGGCTGGATGAACACGGCATGGCGCGCACGAGCGAGCGACGTGCGCCGAAGCTGATCTTCACGACGCCGTCGCACCAGCACCCGACCGGGCGGGTGATGCCGGTGGCGCGCCGTACCGAGCTGCTGGCCGCGGCCGAACCCGGCAAGAGCTGGATCGTCGAGGACGATTACGACGGCGAGTTTCACTATGACAGCCGCCCGATGCCGGCCTTGCAGGGGCTCGATCGCGAGGGGCGGGTGCTCTATCTCGGCACCTTTGCAAAAGCGATGACCGCCGATATCCGCATCGGCTATCTGGTGGTGCCATCGTCACTGGCGCGGACGATGGAGATCGCGCAGCGGCATCTCGGGCTGATCGCCTCCGTGCACGTCCAGGAGGCCCTGGCCGGCTTCATGACCGATGGGCATTTCCTGGCGCATGTCAGGCGGATGCGGCGGATCTATCGCGCGCGTCGCGACCATCTCGCCACGGCGCTGGCGCGGCAGCTCGCGCCGGTGCTTGTGGCCGAGGTCCCGCCGGGCGGCATGCAGCTGATCGCCCGCTTCAGGGGCGGCGCCGCGGAGCAGAACGCCGTGACCCGGCTGGTCGCGGCGGGCGTCGCGGTGCGCGCACTGTCGAGCCTCGCGCTGGAGAAGCCGCGCGACCACGGCCTCCTGCTCGGCTTTGCCGCCTGGCGCGAGAACGAGATCGCCACCGCGGTGCGGATCATGGCGAATTGCCTCGCCGGCAAGCGGGCCGTGCGCGGGTAGAGGGCGTTCGCACAATTTCGGAATATTGGAAATGTATCCCTGAGTTGCCCGACGCGTCAAGTGCCTTTCGGCCGCCGGCCGCTTTGCATGGGGTTGTTTTCGATATTTGCCAGCGCGCCCTCACTCCGCTGCCTTGGTGACGATCCGGACCTCCGATGTCAGCGTCTTGTGCACCGGGCACTTGTCGGCGATCTCCATCAGCCGCTTGCGCTGATCGGCATCGAGGTTGCCCTCGATCCTGATCACACGATCGATCTGGTCGAGCATGCCCTCGCGCGTCTCGCACTCCTCGCAGTCCTTGGCGTAGATCTTGCTGTGCTGAAGCGTCACCGTGATGCGATCGACCGGCAGCGACTTGCGGTCGGCATACATGCGCATCGTCATCGAGGTGCAGGCGCCGAGCCCGGTGAGCAGGAAATCGTACGGTCCGGGGCCGCTGTCATCGCCGCCGACGCTGACCGGCTCGTCGGCGATCAACCGGTGCGGGCCTGTCGTGACGGTCTGCTGGAACTTGCCGTTGCGGGTCTCCTGCACCACGACGTTGCGCGGCGCGCTGCCGGTGTCTGCTGCCGGCTGCGGCGCGAGGTCGATGTAGCGCTCGGCCCAGGCGCCGATCACGTCGGCGACATAGGCGGCGTCCTGCTTGCCGCTCAGCAGGTGATCGGTGCCGGCAAGCGAGACGAAGCTCTTGGGATGCTTCGCCGCGATGAAGATGTTGGTGGCATTGTCGATGCCGACGGTGTCGTCGGTCGGCGAATGCATCACCAGCAGCGCCTTGTGCAGCTGCTTCACCTGCGCCATCAAATTCTGCTCGGCGACGTCGTCGAGGAATTCGCGCTTGATGCGGAACGGTCGGCCGGCGAGCGACACCTCGCCTTCGCCCTGCGCGCGGATGTCCTCGATGCGGTCCTTGAAGAGATGCGTCACATGGACCGGATCGGACGGCGCGGCGATGGTGGCGACCGCCTTCGCTTCGGGGATCTGGCCGGCGGCCGCCAGGATCGCGGCGCCGCCGAGGCTGTGGCCGATCAGCAGCGCGGGCGCCTTGCGCGTTTCGCGCAGATGGTCGGCGGCGCGGACCAGATCGGCGACGTTGGAGGAAAAGGTCGAGTTGGCGAACTCACCCTCGCTGGAGCCAAGCCCGGTGAAGTCGAACCGCAGCGTCGCGATGCCCTTGGCGGCCAGTGCCGTCGCGATCCGCTTTGCCGCCAGCACGTCCTTGCCGCAGGTGAAGCAGTGCGCGAACAGCGCATAGGCCTTGATCGGGCCATCCGGCGTATCAAGCGCCGCGGCCAGCTGATGGCCGCCGACACCGGTGAATTGAAAGCGTTCGTGCGGCACGGGCGGGCTCCATCGTCGTTGCTGGTTGTCAGTCGCCAGAATAGCGCTGTTCGGCCCAGGGATCACCGCGATTGTGATAGCCGCGCACCTCCCAGAAGCCGGGCGCGTCCGCGGTCAGGAATTCGATGCGCTGTAGCCATTTGGCGCTCTTCCAGAAATAGAGATGCGGCACCACCAGCCGCACCGGGCCGCCATGCTCTTTCTCCAGTGGCTTGCCCGACCAGCTATGGGCGAGCAGCGCGTCCTCGGCGGCGAAATCCTCCAGCGCCAGGTTGGTGGTGTAGCCGTCATAGCAATGCAGCGCGACGAAGCGTGCGTCCGCGCGCGGCCGGCAGGCGGCGAGCAGGTCGCGCGTGGCGAGCCCCTCCCACTGGTTGTCGTAACGCGACCAGGTGGTGACGCAATGGATGTCGGAGACGAATTGCGTCTGCGGCTGGGCCATGAATTGCGGCCAGGTCCAGTAGATCGTCTGCTCCACCGCGCCGTAGACATCGAGCCACCAGCGCTCCCGCGTGACCTTGGGCAGCAGCCCGAGATCGAGCACCGGCCAGTCGGCGGTCAGATGCTGGCCCGGCGGCAGGCGCGCCTCGTCCGGCCGGGTGATCTTGCCGGTGATGAATTTGCCTTCGCGCGCCCAGCGCTGCTTGCTGCGGGTCAGCTTGCTCTCGGGCGGTTCCTGATCGTCGGTCATGGCGTCCGGCCGTCATTCGTGGCGATGCATCGCGGATTCGTGCTTGGTGTCGCGCATGGTCGAGTAGATTAGGAGCGACAGGAAGATCATGCCGCTGAGGTAATAGTAGAACCAATCCTCATGCCCGATGCTCTTGAAATAGAGCGCGATCGCCGGCGCGGTGCCGCCGAAGATCGACACCGTGATGGCGTAGGGCAGGCCGACGCCGAGCGCCCGGACATTGGTCGGGAACAGCTCGGCCTTCACGATCGCGTTGATTGAGGTGTAGCCGGCGACGAAGATCCAGGCGGCGCAGATCAGCAAGAACGCAGTGAATGGCGACTTGGTGTCCTTCAGCGCGGTCAGGATCGGGACCGTCGCCAGCGTGCCGACTACGCCGAAGAAGATCAAGAGCGGCTTGCGGCCGATGCGGTCGGACAGCGCGCCGTAGATCGGCTGCAAGAAGGTCGCGAAGATCAGGGAGCCGAAGATCACGAAGGTGGTCTGGTCCTCGGTGAGGCCGACCGACAGCTTCACGAAGGTCTGCATGTAGGTGGTGAAGGTGTAGAACGCCGCGGTGCCGCCGGCGGTGAGGCCGACCACCAGCAGCAATTCGCGCGGATAGTTCAACAGGCCGACGATCGAGCCGGTCGGCTTGGAGACCTTCTTGGCTTCCTCGAACGCCTCGGTCTCGTGCAGGCCGCGCCGCATCACCGCGGCGATGATCGCGAGCATGGCGCCGATCACGAACGGAATCCGCCAGCCCCAGGCCCTCAATTCATCCGGCGTCAGGAACACCTTTTGCAGCAACAGCAGCACGATGATCGCGGTGAGCTGGCCGCCGATCAGGGTGACGTATTGGAAGCTGGAATAGAAGCCGCGGTGCTTGGGGTCGGCGACCTCGCTGAGATAGGTGGCGCTGGCGCCATATTCGCCGCCGAGGCTCAGGCCCTCGATGCCGCGCGCGAGCGCCAGGATCGCAGGGGCCGCAAAGCCGATGGTCTCGTAGGTCGGCGTCACCGCGATGATCAGTGAGCCGAAGCACATGCAGACCACCGAGAGCGTCAAGGACAACCGCCGGCCGTAGCGGTCGGCGATGAAGCCGAACAGCCAGCCGCCGAGCGGGCGCATCAGGAAGGTTGCGGCGAACAGCACCGCGGCATTGAGCTGCTGCACCACCGGGTCGCTGTGCGGGAAGAACGCCGGCGCGAAGCACAGCGCGAACGCGGTATAGGCGTAGAAGTCGTACCACTCGACGAGATTGCCGACCGAGCCGATGAAGATCGCCTTCACCCGCCGCTCGACGTCGTGGATGTCGAGATGATCGCTCGCGGGTTGAGCGGTTTGATCGGTCATAGGCTAGCCTCCCGGACTCGTCAGTTCGATTCCGGGGAAGCTACCTCATTGGGGTAGGCGATGTAACTGCCGTCCTGCTCCTCAGGCGTTCTTGCCGAACAGAACCGGCAGTTGACGCGGACCGCGCACCGTGCCTTCCGACCAGGTGACCTGGCCGGCCGGGTCGAGGCGGAAATCCGGAATCCGCTTCAGCCATTCCTCGATCGCAACCTGCATCTCCATCCGCGCCAGGTTGGAACCGACGCAGCGGTGGATGCCGAGGCCGAAGGCGGCGTGGCGGTTCTCCTTGCGGTCGATCACCACCTTGTCTGCATCGGGGAACATCGCGGGGTCACGGTTGGCCGCGGGGAAGGACAGCAGCACCATGTTGCCGGGCTTGACCGGGCAGCCGGAGATCGTGGTCTCCTTCATCACCTCGCGCGCCATCGTCACCGGCGAGTAGGCGCGCAGGAATTCCTCGATCGCGATCGGGATCAGCGCCGGCTCCGCGACCAGGCGCTCGCGATCGGCCGGCGTCCTGGCGAGGTGCCAGAGCGAGGAGCCGATCGCGCTCCAGGTGGTGTCGATGCCGGCGATCAAGAGCAGCCGCAGCGAGCCGAGCACGTGCTCGTCGGTCAGCGGCTGGCCGCCGGGACCCTTGGCCCGCAGCAGCTGCGAGATCAGATCGTCGCCCGGCTGAAGCTTGCGCTGCTCGAGATGGGCCATGAAATAGCCGGTCATCTCGCGCACGCCCTTCATCAGCTCCTCTTCGTTCCGGATGCCGAGCTCGAGGATCTGGTGGATCCATTTGATGAAGAGGTCGCCGTCCTTCTCGGGAATTCCCAGCATGTGCGCGATGGCGCGCACCGGGATGTGCTTGGTGTAGCGCGCCGCGGCGTCGCAATGGCCGTCGGCGATGAACTCGTCGATCAGCTCGTTGCAGATCGCGCGCACCCGCGGCTCCAGCCGCTTCATCGCATCCGGCGTGAACGGCGGCAGCAGCACCTGCTTGGCCGGCTTGTGCTCCGGCGGATCGGAGGTGATCGGCGGCGCGCGGGCGGAAATCTCGGGGCGGACGTCGCGCACGATGACGCGCCGCGAGGAGAAATGCTCGGTGTCGTAGGCGATCTCCTTCACCGCCTGGTAGGTGGTCGGCATGTAGCAGCCGAGGAAGCGCTCGGTGTGCACCACCGGCGAGGCCGCGCGCAGCGTCTCCCAGATCGGGAACGGGTCGTCGGTCCAGACCGGGTCAGTGTGGTCGAAATCATGGACCCAGTCGGTGACCGGGGGATGCTCGGGCAGATAGCTCGCGGACGGGGAATCGGACATCAGCTCGTTTCCTTCTCGTTCGATCAAATGCGGGTCGGTGCAAACGGGCGGCGCGGTGGCCATTCCCGGTTGGCCTGCGCTATTCCTCGGTGACTTCGATCGCGATTTCCGGGCAATTGGTCTGCGCCAGCCAGGCCTTGTCCTCGAGCCCGGCGGGGACGGTGCCGTCGCCCACTTCATGGGCGTTGCCGTATTCGTCGAGCTCGAACAGTTCAGGGGCGAGTGATTTGCAGCGGGCGTGACCCTGGCATTTATCCTGGTCGACGCGGATTCTGAGCTTGGACATGCAAGCGCTCTCCCTCGGCTCTGGCGCGCAGCGGGGCGCGCCGGGTTCCCCATTTCAATTTATGCAAGTTCTAGCTTGCTTGGGCGGCCAGCCTCTTAACCGGATCGCCAAGTTATAGCATATTACATTATCGTCGTGCTTGCGCGTCAAGCGAAAATTCAGCGATCATTGCCGCAATGGGACAAATCGTTCGTAAGCCGTTCAAGACCTACCACCATGGCGACCTCCGCGAGGCCCTGATCCAGGCCGCGCTGCGCGAGGTCGAGCTTGGCGGGCCGGAAGCGATCAGCATCAAGGCGCTGGCCAAGCAGCTCGGCGTCTCGCAACCGGCGCCATACCGGCACTTCGCCGACCGCGAGGCGCTGCTGGAGGCGGTGACCGCGGAGGCGTTCCGGCAGTTCAACGTGATCATGCGCGAGGCGATCGAGCTGCCAGGCAAGGGCTCGAAGCTGTCGCGCTTTGCCCAGGCCGCGCTCGCCTTCGGGCTCGAGCGCCACGGCATCTACCGGTTGATGTTCGCGTCCCGAACCATGGCCTGCGCGCCGGTCGGCAGCGAGCTGCACGTTGCGGCAATGGAAACGCTGGCGCTGCTGATCGAGTCGTTCGAGGCGCCGGCGGTCGGGCTGTTGCGCGAACGGCAGGCGCTGAAGATCTGGGCCGGGCTGCACGGCATCGTGATGCTCGCCGAACAGGGCCTGCTCACCGGCGAGGTCGGTCAGATCAGCCGCGAGGAGCTGATGGACGAGATCGTCGAGCAGACCAAGCTCGCACTGTCGGTCGCGCTGCAGGCGACGGAAGATAAGGCGTAGGCCGCCTTACCTCGGCGGCCGCGGATCGATCGGAGTGGTGCCGCGCACGCCAAGAATATCCTCCAGCACCTTCGCGCCGGCCAGCAGCTGTGCCTCGGCGCGTGGCTTGGCCACCATTTGCAGCCCGACCGGCAGGCCCGACGCGGTGAAGCCGCAGGGCAGCGACAGCGCCGGGCAGCAAGCCAGCGTGATCGCATAGACGATGCCGAGCCATTCGACGTAATTGTCGAATTTCTTGCCGTCGCATTCGGCGACGTAGCGGTGCTCGACCGGGAACGGCGCGACGATGGTCGCAGGTGCCAGCAGCAGGTCGTACTTGTCGAAGAATTCGAGCGCCCGCGTGGTGATTGCGACGCGCTGCGCCTCGGCGCGCTCGAGCTTCTCGACGGTGAGCTTCAGCCCTTCCTCGATGTTCCAGATCACCTCCGGCTTGAGCTGGTCGCGCTTGGTGCGCAGCAATTCGGCCTTGCTGATCGCGAAGTCGAAGGCGCGCAGCACGTGGAAGCATTCATGGGCTTCGCTGAAATCGGGCGATGCCTCCTCGACGATCGCGCCGGCTTCGGTGAAACGCTCGGCCGCCTTGCGGGTCACGGCCTTGACCTCGGGATCGACAGGCGTGATGCCGAAATCGGGTGAGTAGGCGATGCGCTTCGGCTTCCGGTTCGAGCGCGCCGCCGAGAGGAACGATGCCGGCAGCGTGGGCAGCGACAGCGGGTCAGCGGCGTGCTCGCCGCCCATCGCGTCGAGCAGCAGCGCGAGGTCCTCGACATTGCGCGCCATCGGTCCCTGCTGGCCGAGCGTGCGATCGACGCCGAATTTCGGCGTCTGCGCGACGCGTCCGATCGACGGCCGCAGCCCGACGACGCCGCAGAAGCTCGCTGGGTTGCGCAGGCTGCCGCCCATGTCGGAGCCGTGCGCGAGCCACGCGGTGCCGCTGGCGAGCGCCGCTGCGGCGCCGCCGGAGGAGCCGGCCGCCGAGCGTGACGTGTCCCAGGGATTGCGGGTCGGGCCGAACACTTCGTTGAAGGTGTTGGCGCCAGCACCGAATTCCGGCGTGTTCGATTTGGCGTAGATCACGCCGCCGTTCTGCTCGATGCGCTCGACCAGGATGTCCGACTTTGCCGGGACATTGTCCTTGAAGATCGGCGAGCCCAGGGTGGTCAGCACGCCGGAGACGGCGGTGAGGTCCTTGATCGGAACGGGCAGGCCCGCGAGCAGGCCGCGTTCGCTGGCCGGCTTCTGCATCAGCGCCCTGGCATGGCTCCGGGCGCGATCGAAGCACAGGGTCGGCAGCGCGTTGACCTTGCCGTCGACCTCGGCGATGCGCTTCTCCAGCACGTCGAGCAGATCGAGCGGCGTGACGTCACCGGCTTTCAGTTTGTCGACGACGGCACAAGCCGTTTCCTTCACCAAGCCCTGATCAGCCATGCGCCGTTGCTCCTATGCCTTACGTTTCCTTGTGCTGTAGAACATTTCCTGCCGTCGTGGCAATGCGACGCGAACCGAAGGGGCAGGGATGGCAGCGTTGTTTTCCGCGCTGGACTGGCGCGCGATGAGCCAGCAGGAGCGCGACCTCGGCTTGAACAACGGCGTCGCCGTCAAGGGCAGTGCCGAGATCGCTGCCGGCTGGGAGCAGCGCTCGGCGGCGCTGCGGCAGCTACATCCCGACCATATCGACCTGCGATATGGACCGCGTGAGCGCAACCGGATCGATTTCCTGAAAGTCCGCGACGGCGCGCCGACGCTGCTGTTCGTCCACGGCGGCTATTGGCAGACCCGTGCCAAGGAGGTGTTCACGATCTTTGCCGAGGGACCGATGGCGCATGGCATCAATGTCGCGCTGATCGGCTACACGCTGGCGCCGGATGCGACGCTCGACGATATCGTCGCGGAGGTCCATGTCGGCATCGATTTTCTTGCCGGGCAATTGTCCACACTCGGTGCCGCCGTCGAGGCCATCGTGGTGTCGGGCTGGTCGGCTGGCGGTCACCTGACATCGATGGCGCTGTCGAACGCCCATGTCCGGGCCGGCATGGCAATCTCGGGCATCTATGACCTCGAGCCGATCAGGCACTCCTACCTCAACGAGAAGCTCAGGCTCGATGAAGCCGCCTCGCGGCGCAATTCGCCGATGATGCAACAAGGCGGTACGGCAAAACCGCTGTCGCTGGTGGTCGGCAGCGCCGAGCTGCCGCTGCTGCGCAAGCAGACTGCCGATTTCGCCGGCCATCGCGCCCGCTACGGCTTGCCGGTTACCTATGAGGAGATCGCCGGCGCCGATCACTTCTCGATCATGCACGAGATGCAGGCGCCGCAGGGCCGGATCACGACGCTGATCCGGCAGTTGTTCGAGCGGACGGCGACCTAAGCCGTCATTGCGAGGAGCGAAGCGACGAAGCAATCCATCGCTCCGCACATGCTGAAGCATGGATTGCTTCGCGGAGCCTGTCATCGGGCGCGCGTTCGCGCGACCCGTTGGCTCGCAATGACGCGGAGAGAGCCTAACCCCACCCCGACGTCAGCCCGCCATCGACCGTGTAGATCACACCCGACGTGTAGCCCGCGCGATCGGACGCCAGGAACGCCATCAGGTCGCCGATCTCGCGCGCATGCGCGGGGCGGCCGAGCGGCAGGCCCTTCTGGAATTCCTTGTAGCGGTTCTCATCGCCGAACTGGTTCTTGGCGCGGGTCTTGAGCAGGGTGACGTGGCGGTCGGTGCCGACGGGGCCGGGGTTGATGCCGACGACGCGGATGTTGTCGGCGAGGCTCTTGCCGCCGAGCGCGCGGGTGAACGACATCAGCGCCGCATTGCCGGCGCTGCCGCAGATGTAGTTGGCGTCGAACTTCTCGCCGGCCGCGCCGATGTCGTTGACAATGACGCCGCCGCCGCGTGCCTTCATCTGGGTATAGATCGCGCGCGTCAGGTTGATGTAGCCGAACACCTTGAGCTCCCAGGCGTGCCGCCAGGTCGCCTCGTCGATCTTGTCGATCGAGCCGCCGGGGATGTCGCCGGCATTGTTGACCAGGATATCGATGTCGGCGGCTTCCTTTGCCAACCGCGCCAGGTCTTCGGATTTGCGCAGGTCGACGACGCTGGTCGCGGCATCGATCTGGTGCGCGGAACGCAGCCGCTGGGCGAGCGCCTTGAGCTGGTCGCCATTGCGCGCGGCGAGCAGCAGGTTGGCGCCTTCCTCGGCAAAGGCTTCGGCGGCGGCCGCGCCAATGCCCTTGGAGGCGCCGGTGATCAGGGCACGCTTGCCGCGCAGATGCAGATCCATGGGATGTCTCGCTTGGTATGAGGAACGAATGTCAGCGTATTTGGTGGGGCAGGGTCGCGCGGCGGTCAACACTGCACTGCAGCGTTGCGCTCGTGCGAAGTTTGGTCCATTGCAGGGCGATCAGGATAGGCGGCATTGCCGGCCGGGCAAATCACAAGGGTGTTCTCGATGAGCAGCAAAAAGCAGTATCGGATTGCGGTCATTCCCGGCGACGGCATCGGCAAGGAAGTGATGCCCGAGGGCCTGCGCGTCATCGAGGCGGCCGCCAAGAAGCACGGCGTCGACCTCAAGTTCGACCATTTCGACTTTGCCTCCTACGACTATTACGAGAAGCACGGCGAGATGATGCCGGCCGACTGGAAGGACAAGATCGGCAAACACGACGCGATCTATTTCGGCGCCGTGGGCTGGCCGGCCAAGATCCCGGATCACATCTCGCTGTGGGGTTCGCTGATCAAGTTCCGCCGCGAGTTCGACCAGTACGTCAACCTTCGCCCGGTGCGGCTGATGCCCGGCGTGCCGTCGCCGCTGGCGGGCCGCAAGCCCGGCGACATCAATTTCTGGGTGGTGCGCGAGAACACCGAGGGTGAGTATTCCTCGGTCGGCGGCCGCATGTTCCCGGACACCGACCGTGAATTCGTCACGCAGCAGACCGTGATGACCCGCACCGGCGTCGATCGCATCCTGAAATTCGCGTTCGATCTCGCGCAGTCGCGGCCGAAGAAGCATCTGACCTCGGCGACCAAGTCGAACGGCATCTCCATCACTATGCCCTATTGGGACGAGCGCGTGGAGGCAATGGCCAAGAAATATCCCGGCGTGAAGTGGGACAAGTACCACATCGACATTCTCACCGCGAACTTCGTGCTGCATCCGGACTGGTTCGACGTCGTGGTCGGCTCCAACCTGTTCGGTGACATCCTGTCCGACCTCGGGCCGGCCTGCACCGGCACGATCGGCATCGCGCCGTCGGGCAACATCAATCCGGAAGGCGACTTCCCCTCGGTGTTCGAGCCGGTGCACGGCTCGGCGCCCGACATCGCAGGCCAAGGCATCGCCAACCCGATCGGCATGATCTGGTCGGGCGCGATGATGCTGGAGCATCTCGGCGAGAAGCAGGCGGCGGCCGCCATCGTCGGCGCGATCGAGCGGACGCTGGGCGAACGCACCCTGCGCACCCGCGACCTCGGCGGCAACGCCGATACGACGGCATGCGGCAAGGCGGTCGCGGAGATGGTGGATTAGTTGGCTTCACCCTCTCCCCTTGTGGGAGAGGGTCGCTTCGCGCAGCGAAGCGGGGTGAGGGGTCTCTATCCGCGGAGAGAACCCCTCGTCCGACGCGGACTGCGTCCGCACCACCTTCTCCCACAAGGGGAGAAGGGAGGAAGACGCTAGCTGCAACACGAGCCAAAGAGCATCGACATGGGGACGGAATCGATCAACAAGCCGGGTGGGCGATGGCGCGTCCTTGCTCACGAGCAAGGCAGAAGCATAGAATTTGAGAACCAAGGGATTTTCGATGAGCTTGTCGTCGATCAGTGGCTGCATATCGAGCAAATGGACGACGATGTCTGGTGGTTCCGCATAGGCGATGCTCGAATTTTGGTAACCATCCGCGGCAATGAACCGCCGACTGTTGACATTCAACGCGGACGCCATGGACCGATAAGACAATCGGACCAAGTCGGGGGATAATGCGTAGGGTGGGTTAGCCGAAGGCGTAACCCACCATCTTCCGCGGCCGCAAGATCGGTGGGTTACGCTTCGCTAACCCACCCTACGATCCTACGATTACTTCTTCACGATCCGTCGGCAATGCTCCCATGCCGCATGGATCAGGTTCTCGCTCGCTTCGGGCGTGCGGAATGCGGAGTGCGCCGACAGCGTCACGTTCGGGATTTTCGTCAGCGGATGATCCTTGGGCAGCGGCTCGATGTTGTAGACGTCGAGGCCGGCGTGGCGAATGTGGCCCGAGTTGAGCGCATCGATCATCGCCTGCTCGTCGACGATGGCGCCGCGCGCGGTGTTGATCAGCACCACGCCCTGCTTCATCTTCGCGATCCTGTCGCGCGTGATCATCCCGCGGGTCTCGTCGTTCAACAGCAGATGGATCGAGACCACGTCGCTGTTCGCCAGCACGGTATCGAGCTCGGTGAATTCGACGCCCGGATGGCTCTTGGGCGACCGGTTCCAGGCGATCACCTTCATGCCGCTGCCGAGCGCGATACGGGCGACCTCGGCGGCGATGCCGCCGAAGCCGACTAGACCGAGCGTCTTGCCGGTAAGCTGCATGCCGTCCTCGCGCAGCCAATTGCCGGCGCGCATCTCGCGGTCCATCTGCGCGATCACCCGCGCCGACGACCACATCAGCGCGATCGCCGACTCCGCGACCGCGGTATCGCCATAGCCCTTGATCAGATGCACGGCGATGCCGAGCTCGGCAAGCTCTTCCGGGTTCATGTAGCTGCGTGCGCCGGTGCCGAGGAACACGACGTGCTTCAGGCCGGCGCACCTCTTCGCGACGTCGGTCGGCAGCGCGGTGTGATCGACCACCGCGATCTCGGCGCCGTCGAGCACGGCCGGATAGTCCTCGGACTTGATGTCCGGGTTGCGGTTGATCCGCATCGCGGGATCGCCGGATTTTTCCAGGCGCTCCGTGATGACGGCGAGCGATTCATTGGCGTCGACGAACACTGCGCGCATGGGCACCTCCAAGGGAACTCCAAGTAAGGGGGATCAGACGATCAGGACGCGACGCCGGCGAGCGCCAGCACCGTATGCATCAGGACATTGGCGCCGGCGGCGCAATCGGTCTGTGTGGCGTCTTCCAGCTCGTTGTGGCTGATGCCGTCCTTGCAGGGCACGAACACCATCGCGGCGGGCATCACCGTGTTGAGGTTGCAGGCATCGTGGCCGGCGCCGGAGGTGATGCGGCGATGCGAATAGCCGAGCTGCGTTGCGGCGTTCTCGACTGCGTCGACCAGCTTGGGATCGAAATGCGTCGGTGCCTTGCGCCAGACCAGATCGAGCTGAACCTCGACCTTGCGCTTTGCGGCGATTTCGGCGACCGCGGCGCGCAGGTCGTGGTCCAGCGCATCCATGATCGCCGCGTCGGCGCTGCGGCAATCCACCGTGAAGGCGATCTCGCCGGGGATGACGTTGCGCGACGGATTGGCGATCACGGCCTCGCCGATGGTGCCGACCGCCTTCGGGCCGTGCTTCCTGGCGATGCTTTCCATCGCCAGCACGATCTCCGACAGCGTCGCCAGCGCATCGCGGCGTAGCGGCATCGGGGTCGAGCCGGCATGGCTCTCGAAGCCGGTGATCTTGCCGTCGTACCACAGCACGCCCTGGCCGGAATCGACCACGCCGATGGTCTTGCCCTCGGCCTCCAGGATCGGGCCCTGTTCGATATGCAGCTCGACGAAGCTGGTGAACTTCTGGCGGCCGACCGGGGCGTCGCCGCGATAGCCGATCGAGTCCAGCGCCTGCGCTACCGTGACGCCCTCGGCATCCTTGCGCGACAAGATGTCGTCGGTGGTGAAATCGCCGACATAAGCCGCCGAGGCCATCATCGCCGGTGCGAAGCGCGAGCCTTCCTCATTGGTCCAGTTGCAGATGCAGATCGGCAGCTCGGTCTCGATGCCGGCGCCGTTCAGCGTGCGCACCATTTCGAGCGCAGCCAGCGTGCCGAGGATGCCGTCATATTTGCCGCCGGTCGGCTGGGTGTCGAGATGCGAGCCGACGCCGATCGGCGGCTTCGACATGTCACGGCCCCTGCGCAGGCCGAACATCGAGCCGAGCGCATCGACCTGCACCTCGAGGCCGGCCTCTTCGCATGCCTTGCGGAACCAGTCGCGCACCTGCTTGTCCTCGGCGCTCAGGGTCAGCCGTCGCACGCCGCCCTTCTGTGTCGCACCGAACTGCGCGGTTTCGTGGATGGTGCCCCAGAGGCGGGCGGAATCGATTTGCAGGTTGGTTACGGCTCGGCTCATGTCGTCAGTCCATTTCCAGCGGTCATTCCGGAGATGTGCCATAGCACATCAGAGCGCGATGCTGGCGCATCGTCCCGGAATGACGGTCATGTTATCCGGCTCTTGTTCAATGACGCTCCACTCTCGCGCCGTCAACCGCCACGCTCGCCTGCGCGATCTGCCGGGCGAGGTTGGCGACGCGCTCGATGGCGACTGCGTCGGGGGAGGCGAGCCAACTCGCGGTGAAGGTCAGCGGCGGCAGCTTGAGGTCGGTGTCGAGCAGTTGCAGGCGGCCGTCGGCCAATTCGTTCTCGACGATCGCCGACGGGATCACCGCGATGCCAAGGCCCTCATTGGCCATGTGGATCACGGTCGCGAGCGAGGTCGAGGCGTGCAATCGGATCGGCGGCAGATCGGGCGCGTTGAACAAGGCGCGCACGGTCTCGTAGGGCTGGGTCTTGCGCGGAAAGGTGATGATCGGAAACCGCGCCAGGTCCTGCCGCGCCACCGGGCCGGCGCCGAGGCCGAGCGATGGGCTCGCCAGGAAGCCGATCGGATAATCGCACAGTACGTGGTTGTGCGCGCCCGACGCCGAGACCGGTCCGAGCACGAAGGCGAGTTCGATCTCCTGCGCCAGCAGCCGCGGCGTCAGGTTCGGCGTGATGTCGACCTCGATCTCCAGCGACAGGTTCGGGTAGATCTCGTTGACGCTCTTGACCAGCCGCGGCAGCCAGGTGTGCACGATGGTCTCCGCGACACCGAGCCGCAGCGCGCCGCGCATCGCCGAACGGTCGCCGACCTCGGCCATCATCTCGGAGCGCAGCCCGATCAGCTTCTCGGCATAGGTCATCATCAGCCGTCCGCTCGGCGTCGGCGAAGCGATCCGGTGGTCGCGGTTCAACAGCTTGACGCCCATCTCGCGCTCGAGCTGGGCAATGCGCTGGGAGATCGCCGGCTGGGTGGTGTTGAGCCGCTGGGCGGCGCCGCGGAAGCTGCCGAGCTTGACGACCCAGAGGAAGGTTTCGATCGAGCGGAAGTCCGTCATTGGAAGCGTGTTCCCGATCGATAAATCTGATTTATCGATTTTGATTAGAAAGGACGATTAGACATTATATCACGCGTGGTGTTGGTTTGTCCTTGTCGAGATTATGGGCAGGAGGCTCCCATGACTGTTTTTGCGGCAGTGCAGCGATCTCAGGACGGTCAGGTGCTTGCGAGCGTCGCGGCGCGGCGCGCCAGCCGCAACGGCACGGCCTCGGCCACCACGGCCGGTCTCGCCAACGGCTTCGTCCAGGGCAATCTCGCGATCCTGCCGGAAAAGCTCGCCGGCGCCTTCCACCGGTTCTGCCAGCTCAATCCGAAGCCGTGCCCGATCATCGGCATGTCCGACGTCGGCGATCCGCGGATTCCCGCGCTCGGCCTCGACCTCGACATCCGCACCGACGTGCCGCGCTACCGGGTCTGGCGCGATGGCGAGGTGGCGGACGAGCCGACCGACATCACCAAATACTGGCGCGACGATCTCGTCACCTTCGTGCTCGGCTGCTCCTATTCGTTCGAAGAGGCGCTGCTGGATGACGGGCTGCCGATCCGTCACATCGAACGCAACCTGCGTGTGCCAATGTACCGGACCAACATCGCCTGCCAGCCGTCGGGGCCGTTCGAGGGACCGATGGTGGTGTCGATGCGCCCGTTCAAGCCGGCGGATGCGATCCGCGCGGTGCAGATCACCTCGCGCTTTCCGTCGGTGCACGGCGCGCCGGTCCATCTCGGTCATCCGCATGCGATCGGCATCGAGGATCTCGCCAAGCCGGACTATGGCGACGCGGTGCCGGTCGCCGACGACGAGATCCCGGTGTTCTGGGCCTGTGGCGTCACGCCGCAATCGGTGATCGCAAGTGCGAAGCTGCCGTTCGCGATCACGCATTCGCCGGGGCTGATGCTGGTGACCGATCTCAGGAACAGGCAGCTCGCTGTGCTCTGAATAGGCAATTCGTGCAATTCATTGAGGCTTTACTGCGCGCTACAAGCGTCACATCGATAAGAACAAAGCTGAAGGGGAAATTTCAATGACGATCTCTCGCCGTAACGTATTGCTGGGTGCCACTGCCGCCGCCGCGCTCGGTCCGATCGCCGCGCGCGCGCAAACAAGCGAAGTGGCAATCGGCGTGATCTATCCGCTGTCCGGCTCCAGCGCCGCGATCGGCGTCGACGCGCAGCATGCCTTCAACACCGCGGCCGACATCATCAACAAGAACTACGATTTCGCGCTGCCGCTCGCCAAGGGCGAGGGCCTGTCCGGGCTCGGCGGCGCCAAGGTCAAGCTGGTGTTCGCCGACCACCAGGCCGATCCGCAGAAGGGCCGCGCCGAGACCGAGCGCCTGATCACCCAGGAAAAGGTCTGCGCCGTCGTCGGCACCTATCAGAGCGCGGTCGCCGTCACCGTCAGCCAGACCTGCGAGCGCTACCAGGTCCCGTTCATCTCGGCCGACAATTCCTCGCCGAGCCTGCATCGCCGCGGTCTGAAGTATTATTTCCGCGCCTCGCCGCATGACGAGATGTTCTCGACCGCGATGTTCGATTTCTTCGATGCGATGAAGAAGAAGGGCCAGAAGATCGAGACGCTGGCGCTGTTCCACGAGGACACCATCTTCGGCACCGATTCGGCCAACGCCCAGACCAAGCTCGCCGCCGAGCGCGGCTACAAGATCGTCAGCGACATCAAGTACCGCGCCAACTCGCCGTCGCTGACCGCCGAGGTGCAGCAGCTCAAGGCGGCGAATGCCGACGTGCTGATGCCGTCGAGCTACACCACCGACGCGATCCTGTTGGTCAAGACCATGGCGGAACTCGGCTACAAGCCGAAGAACATCATGGCGCAGGACGCCGGCTTCTCGGAGAAGGCGACCTATGATGCGGTCGGCGACAAGCTCGAAGGCGTGATCTCGCGCGGCAGCTTCTCGCTCGACCTCGCCAAGAAGCGGCCGATGGTCGGTCTCATCAACGACATGTTCCGCGCCAAGTCCGGCAAGGACTTCAACGACTATTCGTCGCGCCAGTTCATGGGCCTGATCGTGATGGCCGACGCCATCAACCGCGCCAAGTCGACCGACGGCGAGAAGATCCGTGAGGCACTGGTGGCGACCGACATGCCGGGCGACGTGACCATCATGCCGTGGCGGCGCGTCAAGTTCGACGAGATGGGGCAGAACAACTTCGCCGATCCCGTGCTGCTGCAATATGCGGCGAAGAACTTCGTGACGATCTTCCCGGAACAGGCCGCGGTCTCCGAGGCGATCTGGCCGATGAACAGCTGATCGGTCGACCACTCTCCGCTCGTCGTCCCGGGCAAGCGAAGCGCGACCCGGGACCCTCGCGTGAGTGCTTGCACTCGTCGCTAACCACAGGCAGGCGTTTTGCGATGATTGGCTGTTGTCTTTTCTCCCCATGCATTTGTGGTTATGGGTCCTGGCCTTCGCCAGGACGACGTTGGGGCCATACGTTGACCGGGGCGCAGCGGTGACAGCCGAGACCATTATCCAGAGTCTGGCGAGCGGCCTTTTGATGGGGCTGCTCTACGGATTGATCGCCGCCGGGCTCGCATTGATCTTCGGATTGATGGACGTCGTGAACTTCGCCCACGGCGAGTTCCTGATGATCGCGATGTACGTGACCTTCTTCCTGTTCGCATTCTTCGCGATCGATCCCTTGCTGGCGGCGCCGCTGGTCGCCGCGGCCTTGTTCGTGTTCGGCGCGGTGGTCTATCTGCTGATCGTCCGCTTCGCGATGCGGGCCAAGGCCAATGCCGGCATGGTGCAGATCTTTTCGACCTTCGGCCTGGCGATCGTGATGCGGGGGCTGGCCCAGTTCTTCTTCACGCCCGACTACCGCAGCGTCACCAATTCCTGGGTCGGCGGCAAGACGATATCGATCGCCGGCATCTATCTGCCGGAACCGCAGTTGATCGGCGCGATGCTGTCGATCGCGGCCTTCGTCGCGCTGTACTTCTTCATCCATCGCACCGATTTCGGCCGCGCACTGGAGGCGACCCGCGAGGATGCCGGCGCCGTGGCGCTGGTCGGCATCGACAAGAACCGGGTGTTCGCGCTCGGCTGGGGCCTCGGTGCGGCGCTGGTCGGTCTCGCCGGCGCGATCATGGCGATCTTCTTCTACGTCTATCCCGACGTCGGCGCCTCGTTCGCGCTGATCGCCTACGTCACCGTGGCGCTCGGCGGCTTCGGCAGCGTGTTCGGCGCCTTTGCCGGCGGCATCATCGTCGGCCTGGTCGAGGCGACCACCGCGCTGATCCTGCCGCCGTCGCTGAAATCGGTCGGCATCTACGCCGTCTATCTCCTGGTCGTCTTCATCCGCCCACGCGGCCTGTTTGGATCGATGTGATGGACACCCACTTCGCCCAGCGCCGCAGGCGTGACCTGGTCGTGGCGCTTTGCCTTGCGGTCATCGCCGCGCTGGTGCCGCTGTTCGTCAAGGACGTCTACGTCCAGAACATCATGGTGCTGACCCTGATGTATGCGGCGCTGTCGCAGAGCTGGAACATCCTGTCCGGCTATTGCGGGCAGATCTCGCTCGGCCATGCGCTGTATTTCGGGCTCGGCGCTTACACCACCGCGCTGTTGTTCACCAAGTTCGGTGTGTTGCCGTGGTTCGGCATGCTGGCGGGCGGGGCGATTTCCGCCGTGATCGCGATGGCGCTGGGCTATCCCTGCTTCCGCCTGCGCGGCCATTACTTCGTGATCGCGACCATCGTGATTGCCGAGATCGCGCTGCTCTTGATCCAGAACTGGGACTGGGCGGGGGCGGCGCTCGGCATCGACATCCCTGTGCGCGGCGACAGCTGGCTGAAATTCCAGTTCGCCCGCTCGAAGCTGCCTTACTTCTATTTCGCGCTGGCATTGGCCTGCGTCGCCTGGCTGGTCACCTGGTGGCTGGAAGATTCCAAATGGGGCTATTGGTGGCGCGCGGTGAAGGACAATCCGGATGCGGCCGAAAGCCTCGGTGTCGTCGTGTTCAATTCCAAGATGGGCGCGGCCGCGGTCTCGGCGTTCCTGGTCGCGGTCGGCGGCAGCTTCTATGCCCAGTTCGTTTCCTACATCGATCCTGAAAGCGTGATGGGCTTCCAATTCTCGCTGTTGATGGCGCTGCCGGCGGTGCTCGGTGGCATCGGCACGCTGTGGGGGCCGGTGCTCGGCGCCGTCATCCTGATCCCGCTCACCGAGCTGACGCGTTCCTATGTCGGCGGCTCCGGCCGCGGCGTCGACCTGATCGTCTATGGCGCGCTGATCGTCGCGATCTCGCTGGCGCTGCCGAAGGGCCTGATCAGCGTGTTCTCCTCGCGCAAGGAGGCCGCGCGATGACGGCCTCGCCCGGAACCCCGCTTCTTGAAACCCGCGGTGTCTGGCAGCGCTTCGGCGGCCTGGTCGCCAACAGCGATGTCTCGATCTCGGTCGGGCGCGGCGAGATCGTCGGCCTGATCGGTCCGAACGGCGCCGGCAAGTCGACGCTGTTCAACCTGATCGCCGGCGTGCTGCCGCCGACCCAGGGCTCGATCCTGTTCGACGGCGAGGACGTCACAAGGCTGCCGGCAGCCGAACGCTGCCAGCGCGGCGTCGGGCGCACCTTCCAGGTGGTCAAGAGTTTTGAAACGATGACCGTGATCGACAACGTCATCGTCGGCGCGCTGATCCGTAACACCAAGATGCGCGTCGCGCGGCAGAAGGCCTATGAGGTGCTGGAGTTCTGCGGCCTGGCGGCACGCGCCGACAAGCTCGCCGCAGATCTCGTCCCGTCGGAGAAGCGCCGGCTCGAGGTCGCCCGCGCGCTCGCCACCGAGCCGAAGCTTTTGCTACTCGACGAAGTCCTCACCGGCCTGACGCCGGTCGAGGCGCAGACCGGCGTCGAGCTGGTGCGCAAGGTGCGCGCCACCGGCATCACCGTGCTGATGGTCGAGCACGTCATGGAGATCGTGATGCCGCTGGTCGACCGTGCCATCGTGCTCAATCTCGGCAAGGTGCTGGTCGAGGGCAAGCCCACGGACGTCGTCCGCAATCCGGAAGTCATTTCCGCCTATCTCGGGGATCGTCATGCTGTCGGTGCGTGAAGTCACCACCGCCTATCAGGGCCTGGTCGCGATCTCATCGGTGTCGATCGACGTCACCAAGGGCGAGATCGTCTGCGTCGCCGGTGCCAACGGCGCCGGCAAGTCGACGCTCTTGAAATCGATCGCCGGCGCCGAGCGGCCGCGTTCCGGCTCGGTCACCTTCGACGGCAAGCGCATCGACGGCCAGCCGCAGCACGTCATCACGGCCAGCGGCATCGCCTTCGTGCCGGAGAACCGCCGGCTGTTTCCGCGGCTCTCGGTGCGCGACAATCTGCGGCTCGGCAGCTATCTCTATCGCAGCAAGTCCGATCGCGATGCGCCGCTCGACCTGGTGTTCAATCTGTTCCCGCGGCTCGGCGAACGGCTCGACCAGCGCGCCGAAACCCTGTCGGGCGGCGAGCAGCAGATGCTCGCGATCGGCCGCGCGCTGATGACGCGGCCGCGGCTTCTGATGCTCGACGAGCCGTCGCAGGGCATCATGCCGAAACTGGTCGACGAGATCTTCCAGGCCGTGAAGCGCATCCGCGACGCCGGCATGACGGTCCTGATCGTGGAGCAGCGCATGGCTGAGTGCCTGGAGATCGCCGACCGCGCCTACATCCTGCAAACCGGCCGCCTGCTGATGCAGGGCACCGCCGCCGAGATCAGCACCAATCCGGACGTGCGCAAGGCGTATCTGGGGCTGTAATCACCGTCATTGCGAGCGTAGCGAAGCAATCCATCGTTCCGCGCACGAGGAGGGATGGATTGCTTCGTCGCTTCGTAGCCCGGATGAGCGCCAGCGACATCCGGGGCAGGCTGTCCCGCATATCGCTTCGCTCATGCGGGCTACGATCATCTATTGAGATCTGGCCTTTGCGGCGGCCAACAACATCTGTTCTACGATTCCTTCAAACTCGCTTTTGGCGATGGGGTCCGTTTTCGCGAACTCCTGGTAGGGTTTGATCGATTTGGGCCACCAATGATGGTGGCGCCCGGCCCTATCGAGGATAAGAGCGGCTGCTTCGACCTCGGCGTCTGTTGGTCGTCCGCACCAATTCGCGATGTCAGTTGTTTCCGGGTGCTAGTGCCCGTGCTCCGGCAACGTCAGCCCGAACACCCTCGTCAGATCCGCGACCTGTTCCGGTGACAGGTATCGCGGGTTCAACCCGCGCAGCAGCAGATAGAGCTTTGCGGTTTCCTCGAGCTCTTCGGTCGCGAACACCGCGGCTTCCAGCGTGTCGCCCGACACGACCGGGCCGTGATTGGCGAGCAGCACCGATGAATATTGCCCGGCAAGTCCCCTGATCGCGTCGGCCACCGCGGGATCGCCGGGACGATAATACGGCACCAGCGCGGTCTGGCCGCATTTCATCACGTAATAGGCCGTCATCGCCGGCAGCACGGCGCGCGGGTCGATCTCGGGCAGCATCGAGAGTGCGACCGAATGGGTGGAGTGCAGATGCACCACGGCGCCGGCGGTGGCGCGGGTCTGGTAGAGGGCGGTGTGTAGCGGCACCTCCTTGGTCGGGGCGTCGCCGGAGATTAGCCGGCCCTGGCCGTCGAGCCGCGACATTTTCGCCGGATCGAGGAAGCCGAGCGAGGCGTTGGTCGGCGTCACCAGACAGCCGCCGTCATCGAGCCGGACGCTGATATTGCCCGAGGAGCCCGGCGTCAGCCCGCGTTCGAACAGCGAGCGGCCGAAGCGGCAGATGTCTTCACGAAGCTTTGTTTCGCTCATCCCGTTTCGCTCATGGCGCTATTCATGTCCCGGTTTGTCTCATGCTTTGGCAGCGCGGCCAAGCCGTGATAGGCAAGCCCTCTAAAGCAGCAAAGAACGTTCGAGGGATCGCCGCATGTCCAGTTCCGCAACGCCGCGCGTCGCCGTGATCGGGCTTGGCTCGATGGGATACGGCATGGCGACCTCGCTGAAGCGCAAAGGCTTCGAGGTCACCGGCTGCGATGTCTCGGCCGATGCGGTCAAGCGCTTCGAGGCCGAGGGCGGCAAGGGGGCGGCGTCGCCAGCGGAGGCGGCAAAGGGCGCCGATATCGTCGTCAGCGTCGTGGTCAACGCTGCGCAGACCGAGACGATCCTGTTCGGCAAGGACGGTGTCGCCGAGACGCTGGCGAAAGACGCGGTGTTCATCTCCTCGGCGACCATGGATCCCGAAATCGCCCGGCGGCTGGCCAAGCAACTCGAGGCCACCGGCCGGCATTATCTTGATGCACCGATCTCCGGCGGTGCGCAGCGCGCCGCGCAGGGCGAACTGACGATTCTCGCCTCGGGCAGCGCGGCGGCGTTCGCCAAGGCGCGGCCGGCGCTGGATGCGATGGCCGCAAAACTCTACGAGCTCGGCGATGCCGCAGGGCAGGGCGCTGCGTTCAAGATGATCAACCAGTTGCTGGCAGGCGTGCATATCGCCGCCGCCTCGGAGGCGATCGCGTTCGCCGCCAAGCAAGGCCTCGATATCAGGAAGGTCTATGAGGTGATCACGGCTTCCGCCGGCAATTCCTGGATGTTCGAGAACCGCATGCCGCATGTGCTCGACGGCGATTACGCACCGCGCAGCGCGGTCGAGATATTCGTCAAGGACCTCGGCATCATCCAGGACATGGCGCGCAGTGCGCGCTTCCCGGTGCCGGTTTCGGCCGCGGCATTGCAGATGTTCCTGATGACTGCGGCCGCCGGCATGGGCCGCGACGACGATGCCTCGGTGGCGCGGATGTATGCCCAGGTCACCGGCACCAAGCTGCCCGGCGAGAAATAAGAGGATCCTGCAATGCCCCGCTTTGCCGCCAATCTCACCATGATGTTCAACGAGGTCCCGTTCCTCGACCGCTTCGAGGCGGCGGCGAAAGCCGGCTTCACCGCGGTCGAGTTCCTGTTTCCCTATGACCATCCGGCCGCGGAAGTCGGCAAGCGCCTGAAGGAAGCCGGTCTGACCCAGGCACTGTTCAATCTGCCGCCGGGCGACTGGGCCGCCGGCGAGAAGGGATTCGCCGCGCTGCCGGATCGCTTCGCCGACCTGCAAGCGAGCCTGACAACCGCACTGCCCTATGCGCAAGCGACCGGTGTCAAGCGGGTGCATCTGATGGCGGGGATTGCCGACCGAGGCGATGCCAAGGCCGTCGCCGCGTTCCGCAAATCGGTGGCTTACGCCGCTGAATTCTTCGCGCCGCATGGTCTCGACGTCGTGATCGAGCCGATCAACCCGCGCAACGTGCCCGGCTACTTCCTCAACGACTTCATGTGCGCGCGCGACCTGATCGACGAGCTGAAGATTCCAAATCTCAAGCTGCAATTCGACATCTATCACTGCCAGATCATCCATGGCGACGTCACCATGCGGCTGCGCGAGATGATGCCGATCATCGGCCACATCCAGATCGCCTCGATTCCCTCGCGCAACGAGCCCGACGGCGAGGAGCTGAACTATCCGTTCCTGTTCGGCGAGCTCGACCGGCTCGGTTACGACGGCTTCGTCGGCTGCGAATACAATCCGCGCGGCAAGACCACTGACGGTCTGGCCTGGTTCAAGCCCTATGCCGGAGTGAAGCCGTGACGCGAGCCGGAAAACTGTCGCTGGGTTGTATCGCCGACGACTATACCGGCGCTTCCGACCTCGCCAACACGCTGACCCGCGCCGGCCTGCGCACGGTGCAGACCATCGGCGTGCCGGCCGACGATCTCGCGCTGCCCGAGGTCGACGCTGTCGTCGTGTCGCTGAAGAGCCGCTCGATCGCGGCCGATGTCGCGGTCACGCGTTCGCGCGATGCCGAGGGCTGGCTGCGGGGCCGCGGCGCCGGGCATATCCTGTTCAAGATCTGCTCGACCTTCGATTCCACCGATGCCGGCAATATCGGCCCGGTGATGGATGCGCTGCGCGCCGATTCCGGGGATGCGATCGTGCTGGTGACGCCGGCCTTCCCGGAGACCGGCCGCACCGTCTACCAGGGCAATCTGTTCGTCGGCTCGGTGCCGCTGAACGAGAGCCCGCTGAAGGACCATCCGCTCAATCCGATGCACGATTCCAACCTGGTCCGCGTGCTGGGTCGCCAGAGCAGGACCAAGATCGGCCTGGTCGATCTGGCGACGCTCGCCCGCGGCGCGGACGCGGTGCGCGCCAAGCTGGCCGAACTCGCGCGGGGCGGCATCGGAGCCGTCATCATCGACGCGGTGTTCGACCGCGACCTCGAGACCATCGGGCAGGTGGCGCTGGATCACCGGCTCTCGGTCGGCGCCTCCGGGATCGGGCTTGGATTGGCGCGCGCGCTGGTCGATGCCGGCAACGCCAAGCCTGGTGCGACGGACAGGTTGCTTGAGACGCCGGTCGGCGGCCCGGCCGCCTGCCTCGCCGGCAGTTGCTCGCAAGCGACCCTGCGTCAGATCGCCAGCGCCGAGAAGGTGATGCCGGTGCTGCATCTTGATCCGGAGCGCGTGGTCGCCGGCAAGGACGAGGCGCAGCGTGCGCTGGCCTGGGCCAAGGACCGGCTCGGCGCACGGCCGATCCTGATCGCCAGCAGCTCGACACCTGAGGAGGTCGCAGCTCTGCAATCCCGTCATGGCCGCGATGCGGCGGGACATGCCATCGAGCAGGCGATGGCCGACATCGCCGACGGGCTGGTGCAGTCGGGCGTGCGCAGGTTGGTGGTCGCAGGTGGTGAAACTTCAGGCGCCGTGGTCGATCGTTTGCGCATCCCGGGATTCCTGGTCGGCGCGGAAATCGCTGCAGGCGTTCCGGTTTTGCGCGCGGTCGGCGCGCGAGATGGCGACATGCTCCTTGCCTTGAAATCAGGCAATTTCGGCGGACCGGCGTTTTTCTCGGATGCGCTGGCATTGATGCCTTGAGACGCGCAACGCGCGTCATGTCTGAGCGATGACAGGGCGCCTCCGTAATTCAACGGGGAGGTAAATTAACCCTACTTAAGGAGGGGGGCTGGCTTTGATGTCTGCGGCGTCCCGCCGCGCCCACAGCCATTCGATCGGACCTCGCGGGCCCGATACCCAAGAGACCTCACGATGTTCGCCAAATTCTCGATCCGCGCCAAGATCATTGCCGCGGTTGCGTTCCTGCTTGTCGCGCTGAGCGGCATGGGCCTGCTCGCCGTCTGGAATATGCGGGCGATCAACGCCAACACGGTCGACATCACGACCAACTGGCTGCCGAGCGTGCGCGTGCTCGGCGAGTTGCGCGCCGGCGTCATCACCTATCGCAACGTGATCCGCGAGCACATGCTCTCCGAGACGACCGAAACCAAGCTGGCGCAGGAAAAGACGCTGGTCACCGTGGTCGAGATGATCGCCAAGGCCCGTACCACCTACGAGCCGATGATCACGTCTCCGGGGGAACGGGCGCTCTACAATCAATGGGTCGAGACCTGGGACAAGTACCGCAAGGGTACTGAACAGGTGATGGAGCTGTCACGCAAGGACGTCGGCAAGATTCCCCATGACGCGCATGAGCTCAATACCCAGGTCGTGAACAAGATCGGCCTCGAGGCGGACGAAATCCTCAACAAGGACATCGCCTACAACAACACCGGGGCCGACAAGGCCGCGCAGGACGCCACCGACAGCTACAATTCGGCTTTCATGCTGCTCGCGGTGATCCTCGGCGCTGCCGTCCTGATCGGCGTCGGTGTCAGCTTCTACCTGGTTCGTGACGTCTCGGCCGGTATCGCTTCGATCATCACGCCGATGCAAGCGCTGGGCCGCGGCGACCTCACCGCGGACGTGCCGCACCAGGGCGAGAAGACCGAGATCGGCGCGATGGCCGATACCTTGCAGGTGTTCAAGGAGGCGCTGGTCGCGAAGAAGGCGGCGGATGAAGCCGCGGCTGCCGACGCCGAAGCCAAGATCGAGCGCGGTCGCCGCGTCGACACCATCACCCGCAATTTCGAGCAGATGATCGGCGAGATCGTGCAGACCGTGTCGTCGGCCTCGACCCAGCTCGAAGCTTCAGCCTCTACGTTGTCATCGACCGCCCAACGTTCGCAGGAACTGACGACCACGGTCGCCGCTGCGTCCGAGGAGGCCTCGGCCAACGTCTCCTCGGTTGCGTCCGCGACCGAAGAGCTGTCGTCCTCGGTGACCGAGATCAGCCGTCAGGTGCAGGAATCGGCGCGGATGGCCGGCGATGCGGTTGGCCAGGCGCGCACCACCAATGATCGCGTCAGCGAGCTGTCGAAGGCGGCCGCGCGGATCGGCGACGTCGTCGAGTTGATCAACACGATTGCCGGACAGACCAATTTGCTGGCGCTGAACGCCACCATCGAGGCGGCGCGCGCCGGCGAGGCCGGCCGCGGCTTCGCGGTCGTGGCGTCGGAGGTGAAGGCGCTGGCGGAGCAGACGGCGAAGGCGACCGGCGAGATCGGCCAGCAGATCGCCGGCATCCAGGCCGCGACCCAGGAGTCGGTCGGCGCGATCAAGGAGATCTCCACGACCATCGAACGGCTGTCGGAGATTTCGTCGACCATCGCAGCGGCGGTCGAGGAGCAGGGCGCGGCGACCCAGGAGATCTCCCGCAACGTGCAGCAGGCCGCGCAGGGCACCCAACAGGTTTCGGCCAACATCACCGACGTGCAGCACGGCGCCAATGAGACCGGTTCGGCCTCGAGCCAGGTGCTGTCGGCGGCACAGTCGCTGTCGGGTGACAGCAGCCGCCTCAAGCTCGAAGTCGGCAAGTTCCTCGACGCCGTCCGCGCCGCCTGACGTCATCGAGACATCACAGATCGGACAATGCCCGGCCCTCGCAGGCCGGGCATTTTTCATTGCCGATTCTTTCGGCAACGCTCCGTACTTCAACGGAAGGTCCGGTTAACGATCCGTAGTTCCACGCGCGGTAACTTGCCGCAGCGCGACACTGCCACCGCACGAGATCGCGACATTCACTCCGAACGAGGCAATCGATGATGATCCTGGCGCGCTTCCGTATTCTCACGAAGATTCTGGCGATTGTGGTCGGCCTCTCGGTCATTGCCAGTGCGCTGGCCTATCTCGGGATTTCATCGCTCAAATCGCTGAGCCAGCGCGGCGAGGTCACGGCACACGCGGCGGAACGCGCGCTGCTCTCGGCGCGCGCCAATCAGAGCGTGCTTGCGATCAACCGGGCCGAGTTCCGCAGCGCGCTCGATCCCCGCGACGAGAACCGGATCGCGGCCCGCGGCGTGATCGACGAACAGCTCAAATTGCTCGAGGAACGCCTCGTCGAACTCGGCAAGACCGAGGATCAGCCGACCATCGCGCTGCTGTCCGGCGTGCGGTCGGCGCAGTCGACCTATCAGGCCCAGTTGAAGCAGACGCTCGATGCGGTCGATGGCGCCCGGGCCGCCGACCTGACTGCGTCGGCGGAGAAGCTGCGCGATGCCGCGATGAAGAGCCGTGCGGCGGCGGAAGAGCTGCAATCCAAGGTGCGGGCGGTAGCCGATCGCCAGGATCAGCGGGTCAGGGACAACGTCAAGGCCAATGAGCTAGAGTATACCTCGACCTCGGAGCTGTTGATCCTGCTCGCGGCATCGGGCGTCGTGTTCGGCCTGGTATTCGGCTTCCTCGTCGGACAATACGGCGTCGCCAAGCCGATCCGTGCCGTCGTCGAGCTGTTGCAGCAGCTCGCCAACGGCAATTACGAGGTTGCGGTGCATGGCACCGACCGCCGCGACGAGGTCGGCGACGTGGCCAAGACCGCGCTCGTGTTCAAGGACAACGGCCTTGCCAAGATCCGGATGGAGCGCGAGCAGAAGGACGCCGAGGCGCGCGCCGCTGCGCAGCGCCGTGCCGACATGCTGCAACTCGCCGACGGTTTCGAGCGTGCGGTCGGCGAGATCGTGGAAACGGTGGCGTCCGCCTCGACCGAGCTCGAGGCCTCGGCGACCACGCTGACCTCGACCGCCGAACGGTCGCAGGAACTGGCGACGACGGTCGCAGCGGCCTCGGAAGAGGCGTCGACCAATGTGCAGTCGGTGGCATCCGCGACCGAGGAACTGTCGTCCTCGGTCTCCGAGATCAGCCGCCAGGTACAGGAATCGGCGCGGATGGCGGGCGACGCGGTCGATCAGGCCCGTGCGACCAATGATCGGGTCAGCGAGCTGTCGAAAGCCGCCGCCCGTATCGGCGACGTGGTCGAGCTCATCAACACCATCGCCGGCCAGACCAACCTGCTGGCGCTGAACGCGACCATCGAGGCGGCTCGCGCCGGCGAGGCCGGCCGCGGCTTTGCCGTGGTGGCGTCGGAAGTGAAGGCGCTCGCCGAGCAGACCGCGAAGGCGACCGGGGAGATCGGCCAGCAGATTTCCGGCATCCAGGCCGCGACCGAGGCCTCCGTGAACGCGATCCGCGAGATCGGCGCAACCATCGAGCGGCTCTCCGAGATCTCCTCGACGATTGCCGCCGCCGTGGAGGAGCAGGGCGCCGCGACCCAGGAAATCTCCCGAAATGTTCAGCATGCGGCCGAAGGCACCGGCCAGGTCTCGGCCAACATCGCCTATGTCCAGCGCGGCGCCACCGAGACCGGGTCGGCCTCGACGCAGGTGCTGGGTGCCGCACAATCGCTCTCCGGCGACAGCAACCGCCTCAAGCTCGAGGTCGGCCGGTTCCTGGACTCGGTCCGGGCCGCCTGATTCTGCGCAAGCGCGGTTGTGCCATCGGCGTGACGGACCGGACTGGTTCGTCATGCTTTGCATTTTCGCGGGGCAGCGATGCGCTGGCCACGCGTCGCCCGGAATGGTGTCCTTGCCCTGCTCACTCCCAGAGCAGGGCTGTCTCTTTTTGGTGATGATCCGACTGGGATCGCTGGCGCCGCGGCCGGCGCAACCGATCGAATCGCGCTGCCTCACGGGCTATGCCAAGGAAGTGAAGGCCGCCGCGGCTCCACGGGTTGGCGTTTTGCCCGGCATCGGGTAAATCGGCGCCAGCGGATCGGCCTTTTGGAACGCCGATTGCTTTGCCTGGGCGGGCTTTATTTCGGGAATGCTGCTTTTATGATCGCACTGGTCCGTATCGCGCTGAGCCGGCCATATACTTTCGTCGTGCTCGCGATCCTGCTGCTGATTATCGGACCGCTGGCGGCGCTGCGCACGCCGACCGACATCTTTCCCGAAATCCGCATCCCGGTGATCGGCGTGGCCTGGTCGTACACCGGCCTGCCTCCCGACCAGATGTCGGGGCGCATCACGACGCCGTTCGAGCGGACGCTGACCACGACGGTCAACGACATCGAGCACATCGTTGCGAACTCCTACAACGGCATCGGCATCGTCAAGATCTTCTTCCAGCCCAATGTCGACATCCGTACCGCCAACGCGCAGGTCACGGCGATCGCCCAGACCCTGCTGAAGCAATTGCCGCCGGGCGCGACACCGCCGCTGATCCTCAATTACAGCGCCTCGACGGTGCCGATCATCCAGGTCGCGCTGTCGGGCGACGGCCTCACCGAGCAGAACCTCGCCGACATCGGCATCAACCAGTTGCGCACGCCGCTGGTCACGGTGCCCGGCGCCGCGATTCCCTATCCGTATGGCGGCAAGCAGCGCCAGGTCCAGATCGACCTCAATTCGACCGCGCTGCAAGCGCGCGGCCTGTCGGGGCAGGACGTCGCCAATGCGCTCGCCGCGCAGAACCTGATCACGCCGGTCGGCACCCAGAAGATCGGCAACTTCGAATACACCATCAACTTGAACAACTCGCCGCTGAAGATCGAGGAACTCGGCGACCTGCCGATCAAGACCGTCAACGGCGCGATGGTCTATATCCGCGACGTCGCCACCGTCCGCGACGGCAACCCGCCGCAGACCAACATCGTCCATGTCGACGGCAACCGCTCGGTGCTGATGATGGTGCTGAAGGCGGGCGCGACTTCGACGCTCGATATCATCTCCGGCATCAAGCAGAAGGTGATCGAGGTCAAGGACCAGATGCCGGACGCGCTCAAGATCGGCTTCGTCGGCGACCAGTCGGTGTTCGTCCGCGGCGCCATCACCGGCGTCGCCTTCGAAGGCGTGATCGCGGCGCTCTTGACCAGCGTCATGATCCTGCTGTTCCTCGGCAGCTGGCGTTCGACCGTCATCATCGCGGTGTCGATCCCGCTGTCGGTGCTTGGCGCCATCATCATGCTGTCCCTGATCGGCGAGACGCTCAACATCATGACGCTCGGCGGCCTCGCGCTCGCGGTCGGCATCCTGGTCGACGACGCCACGGTGACGATCGAGAACATCAACTACCATCTCGAGCAGGGCAAGCCGGTCGAGCAATCGATCCTCGACGGCGCCAACCAGATCGTGACGCCGGCGTTCGTCTCGCTGCTGTGTATCTGCATCGTGTTCGTGCCGATGTTCTTCCTGTCAGGCGTCGCGCGCTTCCTGTTCGTGCCGATGGCCGAAGCGGTCATGTTCGCGATGATCTGGTCGTTCATCCTGTCGCGCACTTTGGTGCCGACGATGGCGAACTATCTGTTGCAGCCGCATGTCCATCACGAAGGCGCGCCGCCGAAGTCGCGCAATCCCTTGGTCTGGTTCCAGCGCGGCTTCGAAGCGCGGTTCGAGCGCATCCGCGGCGGCTATCACGGCCTGCTTGCGATGGCGCTCGGCCACCGCAAGGTGTTCGTCGGCGGCTTCCTTGCGGTCGTCGCCGCGTCGTTTCTGCTGGTGCCGTTCCTCGGCCGCAACTTCTTCCCGTCGGTCGATGCCGGCAACATCCTGATGCATGTCCGCACCCAGGTCGGCACCCGCGTCGAGGAGACCGCCAACCAGATGGCGGATGTCCAGAAAGCGATCCGCAAGCTGATCCCGGGCGAGATCGAGACCATGACCGACAACATCGGCATGCCGATCTCCAGCATCAACCTGACCTACAACAACACCGGCGTGATCGGTCCGCAGGATGCCGACATCCAGATCAAGCTGAAGGAAGGTCACAAGCCGACCGAGGAGCATGTGCGCACGCTGCGTGAGCAATTGCCGCGGCTGTTCCCGGGCACCAGCTTCTCCTTCCTGCCCGCCGACATCGTCAGCCAGATCCTGAACTTCGGTGCGCCGGCGCCGATCGATTTGCAGATCCGCGGCGCCAATCTCGAAGGCAACTACGCCTATGCCAACAAGCTGCTGGCGAAGATCAAGCGGATTCCCGGCATCGCCGACGCGCGGATCCAGCAGTCGCCGAACAACCCGACCTTCAACATCGATGTCGATCGCACCCGCGCACAATATGTCGGCCTGACCGAGCGCGACGTCACCAACGCGCTGGTGGTCAATCTGGCCGGTTCGTCGCAGGTCGCGCCGACCTACTTCCTCAACCCCGACAACGGCGTGTCGTATTCGATCGTGATGCAGACGCCGCAATACCAGATCGACTCGCTGAGCGCGTTGCAGACCTTGCCGATCACCGCGACCGGCAACACCCAGGCGCCGATCCTCGGCGGCATCGCCGACATCAAGCGCGCGACCTCGAGCGCGGTGGTCTCGCAATACGACATCCAGTCGCTGGTGCAGATCTACGCCACGACGCAGGGCCGCGATCTCGGCGGCGTCGCGACCGACGTGCGCCAGTTGATCGCCGATACCGCCAAGGAGGTGCCGAAGGGCTCGTCCGTGGTGCTGCTCGGCCAGGTGCAGACCATGAACTCGGCCTTCACCGGTCTGTTGTTCGGCCTGCTCGGCGCAGTCGTGCTGATCTACTTCCTGATCGTGGTGAACTTCCAGTCCTGGTCGGACCCGTTCGTGATCATCACGGCGCTGCCGGCGGCGCTGGCCGGCATCGTCTGGATGCTGTTCACCACCCAGACCACGCTGTCGGTTCCGGCGCTGACCGGCGCCATCATGTGCATGGGCGTCGCGACCGCCAACAGCGTGCTGGTGATCAGCTTCGCCCGTGAGCGCTATGAGGAGCTTGGCGACCCCGTCGCGGCGGCACTGGAGGCCGGTTTCGTCCGCTTCCGCCCGGTGCTGATGACGGCGCTGGCCATGATCATCGGCATGGCGCCGATGGCGCTGGGGCTCGGCGAGGGCGGCGAGCAGAATGCGCCGCTGGGCCGCGCCGTGATCGGCGGCCTGATCTTCGCCACCTTCGCGACGCTGATGTTTGTTCCCGTGGTATTCAGTATGGTACACAAGAAGCAAGGCGCCAAAGTCGCCGCCTCATCGGAGATTCCGCATGCAGCCCACTGAACAGCGCCCCCCGGTGTCCGGCCGGAAATTGGGCATATTCGGCGTGGTTGCACTGGTCGGCGCAGGACTGATCGTCGGCACCGGAATCCGCGCCCGCGAGGAGCAAGACAGCAAGCTCAAGCAATGGACCGATGAGCAGGCCGTTCCGACCGTCGCCGTGGCGTTGCCGAGCGCCAAGGCGCTGAGCCCGACCATCGATCTGCCGGGCCGGCTCGAAGCCTATTCCCGCGCACCGATCTTCGCGCGCGTGTCGGGTTATCTGAAGAGCTGGGACGTCGACATCGGCGCCCGGGTCAAGGCCGGTCAGGTGATCGCCGAGATCGAGGCCCCCGACCTCGACCAGCAATTGTTGCAGGCGCGCGCCGATCTCGCCAGCGCCCAGGCCTCGGCCAAGCTGTCGGAGGCGACGCTCGCCCGGCGCAAGACGCTGGTGGCCTCGAACTTCGTCTCCGCCCAGGAGATCGACGAGCGCACCGCCGACCTCTCCAACAAGAACGGCGCGGTCAGGGCCGGTCAGGCCAATGTCGAGCGGCTGGAAGCGCTCGCCGGCTACAAGAAGATCACGGCGCCGTTCGACGGCGTGGTGACTTCGCGCGATACCGACGTCGGCGCGTTGATCAATGCCGGCGGCGGCTCGGGCCCCGCGATGTTCACGGTCTCCGACATCGCCAAGCTGCGCGTCTACGTCAACGTGCCGCAGAACTACGTCCCGGCGATCAAGATCGGCGCCAAGGCCACGCTGAGCCTGCCGGACTATCCGAACCGCGCCTTCCAGGCGACGGTGGAAGCCTCCTCGCAGGCGGTCGATGTCGCCTCCGGCACGACGCGGATGCAGCTCGGGCTCGACAACTCCTCCGGCGAACTGATGCCGGGCAGCTACGCCAGCGTGAAGCTGAACCTGCAACGCGAGTCGACGCCGCTCAGCATTCCCGCCAGCGCACTGATCTTCAACGGCAACGGCCTGCGGGTCGCGACCGTCGGTCCCGACGACAAGGTGCTGTTCAAGACGGTGAAGATCGGCCGCGACCTCGGCAAGGAGATCGAGATCGCAGCGGGCCTTGCGCCTGACGACCGCATCATCACCGCGCCGCCGGACGGTCTCGCCGACGGCGATCATGTCCGCGTCACCGGTGTCGGCGCCAAGGGCAAGCCGACCACCGCCTCTGAAAAGCAGGACGCGAAGGGGTAGGGCGCGCTGCGTCTCTCACTCCGTCATGCCCGGGCTTGTCCCGGGCATTTTCGTTTCGAGATCCGATCAAGCCGGATGCGTAGGGTGGGCAAAGGCGCGAAAGCGCCGTGCCCACCGTCAAGCGCACTGCACGTGATGGTGGGCACGCTTTCGCCTTGCCCACCCTGCCAATTCAGTCGCTCAGCCAACCCGCCATTCCGGCACGCCGTCAGCGGCGGTGACGATGTTGCCCGTGGTGCCGACCGGGGTGCGGTCGAGATCCTGGAGATGCGCCAGCGTTGCGGTGTCGCCTGCCGGGATGCGGCCGAGGCTGCGGCGGCCGTCGTCGGTGCGCAGCATGGTGACGCCGTGCTCGACCTCGCCATTGGCGCGATAGATCACGGTGAAGGCCTCGACCTTGCCTTTGCCTGTCGCCTCGGCGGTGAAGTCGGGCACGTCGCGGCGATGCCGGTCCGCCTCCGCCTGCACGCTGGTGTCCTGCTTGAGTGCTGATGTCGGCGCCGCGCGCGACAGCACCAGGCCGTGATGCTTGGTGACGAAGCCGCCCTGGCCGTAGAGCAGGCCGAGCGTGCCGCCGCTGCGCAGCTTGCGCACCATCGCGCAGGCCGAATGCGTCATGTAGGTGTTGAGCGGCGCGCCGAAGAACGTCAGCCCGCCTGTCACGGTCGGCTGTACGTCGGGCCCAAGGCCGAGCGTCCGGCGCGCCATCTTGGGCACGCAGGGGAAACAGCTATAGAGCTCGATCGCGTCGAACTTCTTGCCGTCGCCGCCGACCAGATCCATCACCGCCTTCAGCACCGCGGTCTGCGCGTGGCTCTCGACGAACTGGTCGCGGATCAGATAATCGCGCGGCTCTTCCGCCGAGGCGCCGCCGAGCGGATAGATCAGCCTGTCTTCGGGCACGCCCGCGGCGCGCGCCTTCGCCAGGCTGGTCAGGATCAGCGCGCCGCCCATGTTCACCGTCGGGTTCGCGACCATCAGCTTCGTATAGGGCCACGCGATCATCCGGTTGTCCGGCGTCGCGGTCGTGATCTCGTCGCCGGTGAATGTCTTCTTCAGCCAGGAGTTCGGATTGTCGGCGGCAACCCGCGCATAGGTCGACCACAGCTCGCCGGATTCCTTCAGCGCCTGGCGCGGCGTCTGGCCCCAATGCGCCGAGGTCGCGGACTCATAGAGCGGATAGACCGTGATCGGCCTGAACACGCCGAGCGTCACGGCAAGCGGCTTCTGGAACGCGGCGCCGCGCTTGGGCTCCTCGACGTCATGCGCGAACGGCGTCCAGGGCAGTTCGACGCCGGCGCGCTGCGCCTTGGTCGCGGTCGACTGCGCCTCCGCGCCGCAGACCGCCGCCACGCTGCATTCGCCGCGCGCGATGCGCTGCGCCGCTTCGTGCAGATAGCGGATCGGGCTCTCGCCGCCGACCGGGCCGTAATAGAGATGCGCGGGCGCGATGCCGAGCCGTTGCGCCAGCTGCTTCTCCGGATCGCGGTAGCGCCAGCTCAGGAAGTTGACGACGTCGAGCGACTGCACGTCGGCGAGCAGCTTTGCGCCGCTGTCGGCTTCGGCGCGCTTCAGCGCCTCCTCGAGCAAGGTGAGCGGCTCGAGGCCGGCTGCGATGTCCTTTGGACGATCGACGATCTCGCCGACGCCGACGATGACGGGAATGCGGTCTTCGGGGATATGAGATGTGGTCATTTCTTCTTGCTTCACTTTCTAGATCTTCGCCACGCCGCCGCCCTTCGAGGAGCGCAAGAGCGCGCACCTCAGGGTGACGGCTACGTAGGGGGCGTCATCCCTGCGCAAAGGCTTCGCCTTTGTCGCTGGAGGCGCGAGCGCAGCGAGCCTCGAAGGATGAGCCACGTACTCTACTCCGCCACCAACGCATTCATGTGCTCGACGGCCTCGACGAAATCTTCCTTGAACTCCTGCACCACGGCGCCGGCGGACTTGACGCTGTCGACCAGGCCGACGCCCTGGCCGACGAAGTAGCTGACGAGATCGCGCGCCTTCTCGTTGCCGGCCTCGGCGGCGCGGTCGATGGCGTTGAAGGCGTCGCGGCTGATGATGCTTTGCAGCGGCATCGGCAGCGCGCCGGGGCTTTCCGGCGAACGGTCCCAGGCGTCGGTCCAGACCGAACGGAGTTGCCGCGCGGGCTTGCCAGTGCGGCCCTTGGAGCGGATCGCGTCACGCGAGGAGGCCGCGATCATCTTCTCGCGGAAGATCTCGGAGGTCTCCGACTCCACGGTGGCAAGCCACACCGAGCCGGTCCAGGCGCCGGCCGCGCCCATCGCCATGCAGGCGGCCATCTGGCTGCCGGTCATGATGCCGCCGGCGGCGAGCACCGGCACGTCGCGGATCTTCTTCACCGCCTTGATCACCTCGGGCACCAGCACCATGGTCGAGACCTCGCCGCAATGGCCGCCGGCCTCGGTGCCCTGCGCGACCAGGATATCGACGCCGGCCGCGACCTGGCGCAGCGCGTGCTCCTTGGAGCCGATCAGGGCTGCGACCGGCACGTTGTGCTTGCGGCCCATCTCGATCATCGCCCGCGGCGGCACGCCGAGCGCGTTGGCGATCAGCCTGATCGGATGGCGGAACGAGACCTCGAGCAATTGCAGCGCGGTCTCGGCATCGAACGGTTGCGGCTGGTTGTCGGCGACGCTCTGCGCCGTGAGCTCGATGTCGTATTTCTTCAAGAGATTGCGGGTGAAGTCGCGGTGCTCCTTGGAGACGCGTTTCTCCAGGCTCTTCCAGGTGACGTTCTTCTCGCCGGCGGTCGAGATGTTCTCGGGGATCAGCACGTCGATGCCGTAGGGCTTGCCGTCGACATGCGCGTCGATCCATTTCAATTCCTGCTCCAGCGTTTCCGGCAGGTACCGGGTCGCGCCGAACACGCCGAAGCCGCCGGCGCGGCTGACCGCTGCGACCACGTCGCGGCAATGGCTGAAAGCGAGCAGGGGGAATTCGATCCCCAGCATGTCGCAGATCGGTGACTTCATGGATTGGTTTTCTCCCGCCGGCTGCTTCTTGTGCTTGTTGGCATCAGCCCCTGCAACGCTAGCGCATCACGGTCAGCGAAGCCAAGCGGGTTTCGGCCTCGGCGATCTTGCGTACAGGCGCTGCTTGGCTGCATCGCTCGCAGCGCATTCCGCTGGGTAGAAAATGCGATCGCGTGGGCTGGGCAAAGCGGAACCTGCCCACCATCTAGTGCAGACATGCGGATGTGCACGGCGGTTGCCGCGCCATGGAAAAACGTCAACCCGGGAGCCAACGACGTGACCGACACCCCTGCCTACGAGCCGCCGAAAGTCTGGACCTGGAACAAGGAGAGCGGCGGCCGCTTCGCCAGCATCAACCGGCCGATCGCCGGTCCGACCCATGACAAGGAGCTGCCGGTCGGCCGCCATCCGCTGCAACTCTACTCGCTGGCGACACCGAACGGGGTGAAGGTCACCGTGATGCTAGAAGAGTTGCTGGCTGCCGGCCACACGGGTGCGGAATACGACGCCTGGCTGATCAAGATCGACGGCAACCAGTTCGGCAGCGGCTTCGTTGGCGTCAATCCGAACTCGAAGATCCCGGCGCTGATGGATCACAGCGGAGCGGAGCCGATCAGGGTGTTCGAGTCGGGCTCGATCCTGGTCTATCTGGCGGAAAAATTCGGCGCGTTCCTGCCGACCGACGTCAAGACCCGCGCCGAAACCTTCTCCTGGCTGTTCTGGCAGATGGGTGCCGCACCCTATCTCGGCGGCGGCTTCGGGCACTTCTATGCCTATGCGCCGACCAAGATCGAATATGCCATCGACCGCTTCGCGATGGAGGTGAAGCGCCAGCTCGACGTGCTCGAGCGCCGGCTCGCCGACAACGAGTATCTCGCCGGTGACGTCTACACCATCGCCGACATGGCGGTGTGGCCCTGGTATGGCGGGCTCGCCAAGGGCCTGCTCTACGGCGCCGGCGAATTCCTCTCGGTGCAGGACTACAAGAACGTGCAGCGCTGGACCGACGCGATCGCGGCACGGCCCGCGGTGAAGCGCGGCCGCATGGTCAACCGCACCTGGGGCGAGCCGTCGAGCCAGCTCCACGAGCGCCATGACGCCAGCGATTTCGAGACCAGGACGCAGGACAAGATCGGGGAGCCGGCGTCGTCGTAAAGTTGCTGATACGCTGCGATCTCTCGGTGAAATTGGTCGTGCCCGGCCTTGTGCCGGGCATCCACGTCTTTGTTCACCGGAGACGAAGACGTGGATGGCCGGGACAAGCCCGGCCATGACGAAGTGTGGGATGCAGTAGGGCAGATTAGCTCAATAAATCGTCATACTCCGGGTTCTTCATCATGAAGCCCTGGATGAACTCACATTTTACGACGAGCTTGATCTTCTGCGCACGCACGGCGTCGAGCGTGGCGCGGGCGAGCTTGGAGCCGATGCCGCGGCCGCCAAGCTCCGGCGGCACTTCGGTGTGGACCAGCGTGATCGTATCCGGCGTCTTGCGGTAGACCACGAAGGCGATGTGGCCGTCGACGGCGAGCTCGAACCGGCTCTGCGCCGTGTTGTCGTGGAATGCTTCAGTCATCGTCTCTCCTATTTCGTCTTTGCGCCTTCGGCTGCGGGAAACACCACGCGGTCGTCGGTGCGGCAGTAGCGGTCGGCGAACATGCGGCCGATCGGGTGATAGCGATCCATATGAACGCGCATCGCGTCATCGTCCCACAATTCGTCGCGGATGTGGAAGTGAATGCCTTCGCCCATGATGAGCTCGCGGTCGCCGTTGACGTCGATCAGCTTCCAGGTCCTGCACTCCATCGCGAACGGCGCGTCGGCAAGCCGGGGCACCGCGATCTTGCTGGACGGCGCGAGCTTGAGGCCGAGGTAATCAGGTTCGCCGATCTCCGGCGGAAAGTCGCCCGAGCTCTCGTGCATGGCGCGCGCCAGGGGCTCGTCGGTCAGGTTGACCACGAATTCGCCCAGGCGCTGGATGTTGACCATGGTGTCCTTCTCACGCCCATCCGGCCGACGATTGACCGCGAACATGCAGAGCGGCGGATCCTCGCAGAACACGTTGAAGAACGAGAACGGTGCCGCATTGACCACGCCGTCCGGGCCGAGGCTCGTGACCCAGGCGATTGGCCGCGGCAGCACGAAGGAGGTCAGCACCTTGTAGCGTTCGCGTTGGGTCAGGTCGCTTGCGGCGTATTCCATGGGATGATCCGAAATGGCGGAGCGGGTTGTCGGAGCGTAACCCGCCGCCGCCCGGCCGCAAAGCAAAAGGCGGGTTAGCTTGCGCTAACCCGCCTGGCAGACTTGTTGTTGCTTTCTCACCTCGCCCCGCTTGCGGGGAGAGGGGAAAATGAGCTGTTACGTCATGCTCAGTTCGTGGCGGCCGACCACCATCCAGTGCACCTCGTCCGGACCGTCGGCGAAGCGGAGATGGCGGACGTCCTGGTACATCTCGCCGAGCGGCGACCACTGCGAGATGCCGGTGGCGCCGTGCATCTGGATCGCCTGGTCGATCACCTTGCAGGCGCGCTCGGGCACCATCGCCTTGACCATCGACACCCAGACGCGGGCTTCCTTGTTGCCGAGCACGTCCATCGCCTTGGCCGCCTTCAGCACCATCAGCCGCATCGCCTCGATTTCGCAGCGCGCCTGGGCGATGATCTGCATATTGCCGCCGAGATGGGCGATCTTCTTGCCGAACGCTTCGCGGGTCAGGCCGCGCTGCACCATCATGTCGAGCGCCTTCTCGGCCTTGCCGATGGTGCGCATGCAGTGATGGATGCGTCCCGGTCCGAGGCGAACCTGCGAGATCTCGAAGCCGCGGCCCTCGCCGAGCAGCATGTTCTCCTTCGGCACCCTGCAATTGTTGAAGCGCAGATGCATGTGGCCGCGCGGCGCGTGGTCGTGGCCGAACACGTGCATGGGCCCAAGGATCTCGACGCCGGGGGTGTCGATCGGCACCAGGATCTGCGACTGCTGCTTGCTGGGTGCGGCATCGGGATTGGTCTTCACCATCACGATCATGATCTTGCAGCGCGGGTCGCCGGCGCCGGAGATGTAGTACTTCTCGCCGTTGATCACCCACTCGTCGCCGACCAGCTTCGCGGTGGTCGAGATGTTCTTGGCGTCGGAGGAGGCGACGTTCGGCTCGGTCATTGCGTAGGCCGAGCGGATCTCGCCGTTGAGCAATGGCTTCAGCCACTTCTCCTTCTGCGCCTTGGTGCCGACCCGCTCCAGCACTTCCATGTTGCCGGTGTCGGGCGCCGAGCAGTTCATGGTCTCGGACGCCAGCGGGCTCTTGCCGAGCTCGGCGGCGATATAGGCGTAGTCGAGGTTGTTGAGGCCGTCGCCGGTCTCGGCGTCGGGCAGGAAGAAGTTCCAGAGGCCGACTTCCTTGGCCTTGTCCTTGGCCTTCTGCAGGATCGCGAGCTGCTCGTCGGTGAAGCTCCAGCGGTTGGTCTTCTTCTCGCCGGCGCGATAGAACTCGACCGACATCGGGTCGACGGTGTCGCGGATGAACTGCTTCACGTGGTCGTAGAGCGGGCGAACCTTGTCCGACATCCGGAGGTCGTTGAGCTCGTCGCCCGGGTTGAGCGTGTAGTTCGTGGTGCGCGGCACATAGGCATGTTTCATTGTCTTTTCTCCCTCGCGAAGGCGCGTTTCGCGGCGGACAATAGACGCGTGCGGCGCGAAGCGCGAGCACCGATTTCGTGCCATCGCTACCGCATCGCGGAATATCGCGACGGCGTTTCAAACGTTGTTTGAACGCCGCCGCTCACGACACGTGCCGGATCGTCAGGTCATCCGATGCATCGCGCAGATCTTGTTGCCGTCGAGATCGCGCAAGTAAGCGAGGTAGAGCTTGATGCCGCCGCCTTCCCGCACGCCCGGCGGATCCTCGATAGGCTTGCCGCCGTTGGCGACACCGGCCGCGTGCCAGGCATCGACCTGCTCGGGCGAAGCGCAGGCAAAGCCGATCGTGCCGCCATTGGCATGCGTCGCCGGTTCGCCGTCGATCGGCTTGGAGACCATGAAGATGCCGGCCTTGGTGAGGTACATGATGCGGTGACCGTCGACCCGGGCCGGCCGGACATCGATCGTACCGAGCAGTGCGTCATAGAACGACTTGGCCTTGTCCAGGTCGTTGGTGCCAACCATCACGTGTGAAAACATCTGAAATATCCTCCCTCTTGGTTATGAAAGCCGCCTTGTTGCGCCCTTGCGGTTGGAACGCTTAGCAGCAGTTTTACCGCAACGGAAGCGACGCGGCGTCGCGTGGTGTTCGCACTCGTCATTCCGGGTTCGCGCTTTGCGCGCCCCGGAATGACGCGGGGAGGAAATGCTGCGCCCTCTGTTGCGGAGGAGGGCGAGTAGACGCAAGACTCGGACGCGATCACGCCGCGAGGATGTGGGTGTATGTTTCACAGGTCGCGCAACAAGATCAGTGTCGTCCTGGCGAAAGCCAGGACCCATTACCCCGATCGCCAATTGCCGCACGACGCCGGGGCCGCGATCCCGTTCACAAGCGAACGCGGTGGTTATGGGTCCCCTGAGTTCACAAACGAAGTGCAACACTTCCATCTGGAGGTGTTGCCATGGGGCGGACTTACAAGCAGCTCTGCCTGGAGGAGCGATGCGAGATTGCCAGGCTTTCGGCCGGTGGCAGCTCGATCCGGCAAATCGCGGCAGCTTTGGATCGCCCGCCATCAACGATCTCTCGGGAGCTGAACCGCAATTCTGGCGTTCAGGTCGGTTACAAGCCCAGCTATGCCCAGCAACAGATGCGAGCGCGGCGCTGGACGGGCTCTCGCCTCGAACGAGAGCACGGCCTGCGCTGCGCGGTGTTGGAACGTCTTGGTTGGGGCTGGTCGCCCGAGCAGGTCGCCGGCCGGCTGGCGCGTGAGCACGGCCGCAGGGTGATCTCCTATGAGAGCATCTACCGCTTCATCTATGCCCAGCTCACCCGCACCTCGGACTTCAGCTGGCGACGCTATTTGCCGCGCGGCAAGAGCAAGCGCGGTCGTCGCGGCAAGCGGGGCGGCAGTCCCGCAAGCTTCATCGAAGGCCGTGTTTCGCTGGATCAGCGCCCCATCGAGGTCGCCGATCGCAAGACCCCGGGCCATTGGGAGGCCGACCTCATGATGTTCTCCAAATACGGTCAGCAGATCTTGGCCGTGCATGAGCGCACCTCCCGCCTGTTGCTCGGCGTCCCCCTCGCAAGCAAGCTCGCCTCCGGCGTCGCCCACCATCTCGTGCGCCTGTTCGAGGTCCTGCCACAACCGATCCGCCGGACCGTCACCTTCGACAACGGCACCGAGTTCGCAGCTCACCTTTCCTTGCAAAGCCTCTTGATCAAGACGTTCTTCTGCGATCCCCACGCCCCCTGGCAGAAAGGTGGCATCGAGAACGCCATCGGCCGCATGCGCCGCTTCATCCCACGCAACACCGACCTTGAGAAGCTGCCGACCCGCCGCCTTCGCAAGTCCATCGCCGCCTACAACAACACCCCGCGCAAATGCCTTGACTTCAAGACCCCGACAGAGGTCTTTGCTGCTCAAGTGTTGCACTTCGAGTGTGAATCCACCTCCTGGCTTTCGCCAGGATGACAGTCTTGATTGTGGACGCAGCAGCGCATTCAGAACGCGGTGTACCCGCCGTCGATCACGAAACAATCCGCCGTATGATAGGACGACGCCTTGCTCATGAGGTAGACGGCGATGCCGCCGAAATCGCTCGGTTCGCCGAAGCGGCGCACCGGGATGCGCGGCATCACGTTGGCGACGAACTTGTCGTTGGCCATGATGCCGGCGGTCATGTCGCTCTTGATCCAGCCGGGCAGGATCGCGTTCGCGGTGACGCCGTGGCGGGCGAGCTCGACGCCGAGCGCGCGGCACAGCGCATTCAGCGCGGCCTTGGTGCCGGCATAGTGCTCGTTGCGCGCGGTGCCGAACAGCGAGGCGAGGCTCGAGGTCGCGACCAGCCGGCCGAACTTGTCGCCGGCCTCGGACCGCTCGGTCATGTGGCGTGCCGCAGCCTGGAATACGTGGAACACGCCGTCGAGATTGGTCGCGAACATCCGCCGCCATTCCTCCTCGGTGCGGTCGATGAAGGAGCGGCGTCCGCCGCCGCCGATGCCGGCATTGGCGAAGCAGCCGTCGACGCGGCCGAAGGTGTCGAGGGTTGCCTTCATCGCGGTCTTGACCGAACCGGGGTCGCTGACGTCGCAGAATTGCGTGGCGACCTTGCCGGGGCCGGCCTTCATCGAGGCGGCGGCGTTGGCGTTTTTTTCCGCGTTGCGGCCCCAGATCGCGACGTTGCAGCCGGCGGCGTTGAGCGCCTGCGCGATGCCGAGGCCGATGCCGCCATTGCCACCGGTGATGACAGCGACGCGGCCGGTGAGATCGAAGATGCCACTCATTGGGGTTTCCATTTGGTTTGGTGCGCGCTAATCACGCGTTCACGGATGGGCTTGCCATCGACCATGGACAAGCCCGGCACAAAAATCAAATATGGGTCCAGATACAGGTCGACCCATCGACCTACTGCGGTACCAACCGCCGCAACAACGTAAAGAGGAAACCATGCAGTTCAAGCACGTCACGCTCGACTTCGACGGATCGGTCGCGATCCTCAAACTCGACCATCAGGAAGTCATGAACGCAGTCTCGATCGACATGCTGGGCGGCCTTGCCGAGGCGCTCGATGCGATCGACGACAAGCGCGACGAGGTGCGCTGCCTGGTGATCACGGGCACCGGCCGCGCCTTCTGCACCGGTGCCAACCTGCAAGGCCGCAACCAGCAGCAGAAGCCCGGCCGGAGCAACGCCGGCGCGGCGCTGGAGACCGCATTCCATCCGTTCCTGCGCCGATTGCGTAAGCTGCACTGTCCGATCGTGACGGCGGTGAACGGCCCGGCGGCCGGCGCCGGCATGAGCTTCGCCTTGATGGGCGATCTGATCCTGTGCGCGCGCTCGTCCTATTTCCTGCAAGCGTTCCGCCGCATCGGCCTGGTGCCGGATTGCGGTTCGACCTGGCTGTTGCCGCGGCTGATCGGCAAGGCGCGTTCGGTCGAGCTGTCGCTGCTCGGCGAGCGGCTGCCGGCCGAGAAGGCGCTGGAATGGGGTCTCGTCAACCGCGTCTATGACGACGCCGCGCTGATGGAGGAGACCATGAAGCTCGCGCATGATCTCGCCAACGGCCCGACGATCGCGCTGTCGCTGATCCGCAAGCTGTATTGGGACAGCCCGGAAAACACCCTCGAGGATCAGCTCAACCTGGAATGCGAGTCGCAGCGGATCGCGGGCCGCGCCGAGGATTTCAAGGAAGGCGTCACCGCATTCCTCGAGAAGCGGCCGGCGAAGTTCAAGGGCAAATGATCGAGACCGAACTCAGGCGCTGCGTCGCCGCGTTTCATCCGGGCGCGACCGGCGTCACCGGCGCGGCAAAGCTCTCCGGCGGCGCCAGCCAGGAGACCTGGACGTTCGACATCGTGCACCCCAGCGGCACGATCGGCGCGATCCTGCGACGCGCGCCGCCGGGCTACGGTGCGGCGCCCGGCCGCGCCGCCGGCCTCGACGCCGAGGCCACGCTGATGCAGCTCGCGCATGACGCGGGCCTGCCGTCGCCGAAGGTGATGCACGTCTTGAGGCCGGAGGATGGCCTTGGCCGCGGCTTCATCATGGCGCGGGTCGAAGGCGAGACCATCGCGCGGAAAATTTTGCGTGACGAGGAATACGCCGGCGCGCGGCCGATGCTGGCGCGCCAGCTCGGCCGCGTCATCGCCGGCATTCACGGCCTGCCGCAGGCGAGGCTGCCGAAGCTGCGCGGTCTGACGGCGACCAGGGAGATCGAGGATCTCTCCCGCGAATATCACAGCTTCAACTGGCCTCGGCCGGTGTTCGAGCTGGCATTGCGCTGGCTGCGCGATCACGATCCCGGACCATCGTCCGAGGTGACGCTGGTGCATGGCGATTTCCGGCACGGCAATCTGATCATCGGGTCCGACGGGGTGCGCGCGGTGCTCGACTGGGAGCTCGCGCATACCGGCGATCCGATGGAGGATCTCGGCTGGATCTGCGTCAATTCGTGGCGCTTCGGCGAGATCGACAAGCCGGTCGGCGGTTTTGGCACGCGCGAGGATCTGTTCGCTGGCTACGAGGAAGCCGGTCGCAAGGCCGACCCCGACCGCGTGATGTTCTGGGAGGTGATGGGCACGCTGCGCTGGGGCGTGATGTGCTGCGGCATGATGCAGCGCTTCCGCGCCGGCCCTGACCATTCGATGGAGCGCGCGATGATCGGGCGACGCGCATCGGAGACCGAGATCGATCTGCTTAGGCTACTTGCACCGAGAGGTCGTTGAGATGCAGGACGAACCGACACCCACCGAACTGATCAAGGCCGTCGCCGATTTCCTGCGCGACGAGATTGCGCCCGCGATCAAGGGCCACAACGGCTTCAAGCTGCGCGTCGGCATCAACGCGCTCGACCTGGTGACCCGGCAGCTCCCGCTGGCCGGGGCAGGCGACGCCACCGAGGCGGCGCGGCTGAAGCAATTGCTCGGCGCGGACGGGACGCTGATGGAGCTCAACCGCACGCTGTCGGACAAGATCGCCAGCGGCGAGCTCGATCTGGCAACGCCGGGACTGCCGGAGCATCTCTGGCAGACCACGATGGACAAGCTCGCCGTCGATCAGCCGAACTACGCGTCGTACAAGAGGGAGTTGGGGAACAAGCAGACGTAACTGTCCATCTTCGTCATTCCGGGATGCGCCGGCAGGCGCAGGCCCGGAATCCATACTCACGATGGTGGTTATGGATTCCGGGCTCGTCGCTTCGCGCCGCCCCGGAATGACAGGAGGAGAGTGGGCGTCACCGCCCCAGCCACTTCGGCGGGCGCTTCTCGGAAAACGCCTTCGGGCCCTCGATGTAATCCTGCGAGGCCGCCATCGCCTTCACCGCGGGATACTCGCGCTGCTCGGCCAGCGCCTGCTCCAGCGAGACTTCGAGGCCCTTCTGGATCGCCTGCTTGGAGGCGCGGATCGACATCGGCGAGTTCTTGGTGATGGTCTCGGCCCAGCGCTCGGCAGCGGTCAGCGCCTCGCCCTGCGGCACCACCTCGTTGACGAAGCCGAGCTCGAGGCCTTCCTTGGCGCTGACATGGCGCGCGGTCAGGATCATGCCCATGGCACGCTTCAGCCCGATCTGGCGCGGCAGCCGGTGCACGCCGCCGGCGAGCGCGGCGAGGCCGACGCGCGGCTCGGGCAAAGCGAAGGTTGCGTTCTCCGAGGCGATGATCAGGTCGCAGGCCAGCGCGATCTCGAAGCCGCCGCCCATCGCGACGCCGTTGACGGCGGCGATGATCGGCTTGTCGCAGTCGAAGCGGCTGGTGAGTCCGGCGAAGCCGCCCTTGTCCCAGCCGCGCTTGCCGCCGGCGGCCTGCCATTTCAGGTCGTTGCCGGCGCAGAACGCCTTGTCACCGGCGCCGGTGACGATCGCCACCCACTGCTCGGGATCGGCGGAGAAGTCGTCGAACACCTTGTTGAGCTCGAAATGCGCGTCGATATGCAGCGCGTTATAAACCTCGGGCCGCGACAGCGTCACGATGGTGATGGGACCCTTGCGCGTCACCTTGGAGAATTTCAGATCCATGTTTGCTCCCGTGGATTTTCTGCGGCGAAGAATATCACGCGCATCCTACCGCCTGCGCGCCGTTCCGTGCCATTCAATTACGCAACGCGACCGCGCGCGCAAGCCTCACTGGCGCGCTTGACTTGGCCGCGTGCTTCTCAGCTTAATCGATCCGAACGCGGATCCGCGATAGCGCCTAAACGCAAAACCAGAATCAACAATATTTCCGGGAGAGACCGCCTTGGATTTCAATCTGCCGGCTGACCTGACAGCCTACCTCGCCGAGCTCGACCGCTTCATCGAACGCGAGATCAAGCCGCTGGAAGAGGCCGATGACAACATCCGCTTCTTCGATCATCGCCGCGAATGGGCGCGCACCGATTTCGACAAGGGCGGCCTGCCGCGCCATGAATGGGAGCTCTTGCTGCGCAAGGCCAAGAACCTGGCCGACGCCGCCGGCCATCTCCGCTTCGCGATCCCGAAGCGCTATGGCGGCAAGGACGGTTCCAACCTGTGGATGGCCGTGATCCGCGAGCATTTCGCCTCGAAGGGACTCGGCCTGCACAATGATTTGCAGAACGAGCATTCGATCGTCGGCAATCTGCCGATCGTGACCATGCTCGACCGCTATGGAACCGACGAGCAGAAGGCGATGATCGACGGCTCGATCACCGGCAAGTACCGCATCACATTCGGCCTCACCGAGCCGGAGCACGGCTCCGACGCCACGCATATGGAGACCAAAGCCGTCCCGGCCACGCGTGACAACGTCAAAGGCTGGATCATCAACGGCGAGAAGATGTGGACCACCGGCATGCATGTCGCGACGCACTGCGCGCTGTTTGCCCGCACCTCCGGCAATGACGGCGACGCCCGCGGCATCAGCTGCTTCCTGGTGCCGGCGAAATCGCCGGGCGTGAAGGTTGAGGAATACATGTGGACCTTCAACATGCCGACCGATCATCCGCGGGTCAGCTTCACCGACGTGTTCGTGCCTGAGGATGCGCAGTTCGGCGAGGTCGGCCGCGGCCTGTCCTTGGCGCAATGCTTCGTGCACGAGAACCGCATCCGCCAGGCGGCAAGCTCGCTTGGCGCTGCGGTCTATTGCATCAACGAGAGCGTGAAGTATGCCCGCGAGCGAAAACCGTTCGGCAAGGCGCTGGCCGAGAACCAGGCGATCCAGTGGCCGCTGGTCGAGCTGGCCACCCAGGCCGAGATGCTCAGGCTGCTGATCCGCAAGACGGCGTGGGAGATGGATCAGCTCACCCAGGCGCAGGTCGAGCACACGCTGTCGGACCGGGTCTCGATGTGCAATTTCTGGGCAAACCGGCTGTGCTGCGAGGCCGCCGACCGCGCGATGCAGGTGCATGGCGGCATGGGCTATTCGCGCCACAAGCCGTTCGAGCACATCTACCGCCACCACCGCCGCTATCGCATCACCGAAGGCAGCGAGGAGATCCAGAAGCGCAAGGTGGCGGGCTTCCTGTTCGGCTACATGGGTGCCGGCAAGCACTGAGTTGGGGGCACGACGTCGCGATATGTTGACCCGTCATACCCCGCGAAAGCGGGGTATTCAGTACGCTGCGGCCTATCGATTCCATAACCGCTGTCTCCGGGATACCGGATCACCCGCTTTGATGACGGCAAAGTAGGGTCGCGCCCGATCAGTTCACCTGCCGGTCCTTGCCCGCCCAGTACGGCTCACGCAGGCTCCGCCGCAGGATCTTGCCCGACGGGTTGCGTGGCAGCGCAGGGATGAAGTCGACCGATTTCGGCGTCTTGTAGCCGGCGATCCGCTCGCGGGCGAAGTTGATGATGTCGGTCGCATCAGCGCTCTTGCCCGGCTTCATCACCACGACAGCCTTGACCGCCTCGCCCCATTTGTCGTCGGGGATGCCGATCACCGCGGCTTCCGCCACATCCGGGTGGTCGCACAGCGCGCTCTCGACTTCGGCCGGATAGATGTTCTCGCCGCCGGAGATGATCATGTCCTTGATGCGGTCGTGGATGTAGAGATAGCCGTCCTTGTCCATGTAGCCGGCATCGCCGGTGCGCAGCCAGCCGTCGCCGTCGATCGTCTTCGCGGTGGCCTCTGGCAGATTCCAGTAGCCGGCCATGTTGGAGCCGGAGCGGGTGGCGATCTCGCCGACCTCGCCCGGCGGCAGCGGCTTGCCGTCCGCGTCGAGGATCGCGAGTTCGACGCCCGCCAGCGCCTTGCCGGCCGAGCGCATCCGCTCGAGCCCTTCGATATGATCCTCCGGCGGCAGCGCGACGATGGTGCCGGTGGTCTCGGTCATGCCGTACATCTGCACGAAGCCGCATTTGAAGACCTCGATGCACTCCTTCAGCAGCGCCGCCGGGATCGGCGAGGCGCCATACAGCATGTACTTCAGGCGGGAGAAATCGACCTGCCGCGCGCGTGGCTGCCGCACCACGAATTGCATCGCCGCCGGCACCATGAACAGCTTGGTGATGCCGGACTGCTCGAAGAAGTCGAGCACCTTGGTCGGATCGAATTCGCGCGCGATCACGCCGCGGGCGCCGTGATAGAGTCCCATGACGCCCCAGCCGGAGCCGCCGATGTGGAAGATCGGCATCGCCACCAGCGAGACGTCGTCGGTGGTCCATTTGTTCCAGTCCGGCTTCTCGTTCTCGTTGCCGGTTTGCACGAGGTTGAGGAAGTTGGCGTGCGACAGCATCGCGCCCTTCGGCTTGCCGGTCGTGCCCGAGGTGTAGAGCTGGATCGCGATGTCCTTCGGCTCGATCGCGACGCGCGGGTCGTCGCCACTTTGTGCGTCGCGCCATGCGAGATAGTCAGGCCATTCCGGTGCGCCGCCCTCGGTCGTGATGATGCTGCGGACGCTGGGCAGCTTGTCGCTGATATTGCGCGCCTGGGTGACGAATTCGGGGCCGACGAACAGCAGCGGCGCCTTGCAGTCGTCGACGATGAAGGCGACCTCGGGGCCGGCGAGACGCCAGTTCACCGGCGCCATCACCACGCCGGCCTTCATCGCGCCCATCAGCAGTTCGAAATAGAAATCGCTGTTCTTGCCGAGATAGGCGATGCGCTCGCCTTTCCGGACGCCCATCGCGATCAGCGCGTTGGCGACGCGGTTGGTCTTGGTGTCGAACTCGGTGAAGCTGGTCTGCCGGCCCTCGAACTCATAGGCCAGCGCATCGCCGCGGCTCTTGGCGCGGTCGCGCACCATGTCGGCAAGATTGTTTGGTTTCGGCGCGTCGGACATGTTTCCCCCGTGATGTTTTTGTTGGCGCGGAGTGTGGCTGCATCGCGCGGGAAAAACAATACGGGGTGGGTACTCGCTATGTTTCAACGTCGTCCTGGCGAAAGCCAGGACCCATTACCACCAGTGCAAAGGAGGCGCGACGCTACGGCCACAACGTGCGCAATCGCACACAGCGGTGGTTATGGGTCCTGGCTTCCGCCAGGACGACAGTGGCGGTTGATGCGCAAGCGCCGGCCTCAGCCCCGCGCCGCGCGATCCTTTTCGTTCTGCGCCTTGATCGACTCCCGCGCCTTGGTCCAGTCGTCGTCGCTCCAGTCGCGGAGTTGGTAGAAATTGCCGCCCATCGCCAGCGCCTGCGCGCCGTCCATGGCGATGGTCTCGCCGTTGATCCAGTCGCAGCCGCCGGAGATCAGGAACACTGCGAGGTTCTGCAACTCCTCCATGGTGCCGACGCGGCCCATCGGATTCATCGCCTTGGTGCGGGCGCCGGCCTCGTCGCCCGGCTTGATGCGCTTGCTCATGCCTTCGGTCGGAATCTCGCCGGGCGCGATGGTGTTGAGGCGGATGCCGTGGCGGCCCCATTCGATCGCCAGCGACATGGTCATGGCATGGATCGCGGACTTGCTCATCGCCGACGGCACCACATAGGGCGAGCCGTTGCGCACCCAGGTCACGGTGATCGACACCACGTTGCCGCGATGGCCGCCCGCGATCCAGCGCCGGCCTACCGCATGCGTCACATAGAAGGTGCCGTGCATCACGATGTTGGCCACGGCATCGAACCCGCGCGCCGAAAGCTCTTCCGAGCGCGAGATGAAATTGCCGGCGGCGTTGTTGATCAGATCGGTGAGGGGGCCGCTGGTGGTCCAGATCGCCTCGATCATCTCGTCGACCGCCATGGCATTGCGGATATCGACGCCGTGGCTGACGACGCGTCCGCCATGCTCGGCCATCAGTTCGGTGGCGGTCTCGTCGCAAACGCTCTTGCGGCGGCCGCAGATATGGACCTCGGCCCCGAGTTGCAGGAACCGGGTGGCCATGGCCTTGCCGAGACCGGTGCCACCGCCGGTTACCAATATGCGCCGCCCGGCAAGAAGCTGATTGCTGAACATCGTTTCCTCCACGGGGGTTGTCAGTTAATTGGTCGATTGACTAAAACCGGACAACGGCCTTTCTGTAAAGCGCCAACCAGGATCAGCGGAGGAGATTTCAATGGAAGATCGCGTTTCGATATCGATTTCGGACGGTATCGCGGATGTCCGCCTGGTGCGGGCGGACAAGATGAACGCGCTCGATGCCGCGATGTTCGAGGCATTGGTCGCCGCAACCGACCGGCTTTCCAAGGAAAAAGGCGTCCGGGTCGTGGTGTTGTCCGGCGAGGGCCGCGCCTTCTGCGCCGGCCTCGACATGGGCCGGTTCGCCGCCATGAAGGATGGTGGTAATGGGGTGCCTGGCGGTGAGAAGCGGGATCTGACCATCCGGACCCACGGCAAGGCCAATTTTCCGCAGCAGGCGGTATGGGGCTGGCGCCAGCTTCCGGTGCCGGTGATCGCCGCGGTCCACGGCGTCGCGTTCGGCGGCGGCTTCCAGCTCGCGCTTGGCGCCGACATGCGCTTCCTCTCAACCGATGCGCGGATGTCGATCATGGAGATCAAGTGGGGCCTGGTGCCGGACATGGCGGGCACCCCGATCCTGGCGAGCCTGGTGCGTGACGATATCCTGCGCGAGCTCACCTATACCGGCCGCATCTTCTCCGCACAGGAAGCCCAGAGCTACGGGCTTGCCACCCGCGTCTGCGACGATCCGCGTGCCGCGGCGCTCGAGGTCGCGCGCGAGATCGCCGGCAAGAGCCCGGATGCGATCCGTGCCGCCAAGCGGCTGCTGAACAATCTGTCGGCCGATCCGGCGGCGGCGCTGCTTGCGGAATCCGTCGAGCAGCAGAAGCTGCTCGGCAGTCCGAACCAGACCGAATCGGTGCGCGCCAATCTGGAGAAGCGCGCGCCGAAGTTTGCGGATGCGTGAATGACCTTGCTGCCGTCATGGCCGGAGCTTCTTCCGGCTATGACGGGCACAGGCAACATCGCCAACCGATAAAGAAGAACAAGAACACATGAGCGAAACGTCCCACCCCTTCCTCGGCATCATCTCCGGCGAGCGCAGGCGCGATCACGCAGCGGTCGCCGAGCGCACCGAGCGTATCGCCAGCGGCCTTGCCAAGCTCGGCGTCAAGCCGGGCGACAGCGTTTGCATGCTGATGCGCAACGACATCGCCTTCATCGAGGCGGCCTATGCGGCGATGCGGCTCGGCGCCTATGGCGTGCCGGTCAACTGGCATTTCAAGCCGGAAGAGGTCAACTACGTGCTGACGGATTCCGGCACGCGGGTCCTGATCGGCCATGCCGACATGCTGCATCCGCTGCGTGGCGCGATCCCGCCCGACGTCACCGTGCTCAGCGTGCCGACGCCGCCGGAAATCCTTAGCCATTACAAGATCAATCCCGATCATCTCGGAACCCCGGATTTCGCGATCGATTTCGAATCCTGGCTGGCGCAATTCCCGCGCTATGACGGCCCTGTCGTGCCGCAACCGCAGAACATGATCTATACCTCGGGCACCACGGGCCATCCGAAGGGCGTGCGCCGCTTCGCGCCGACGCCGGAACAGACCGCCAACGCGGAAGCGATGCGCGCGATGATCTATGGCCTGAAGCCCGGCGCGCGCGCGATCCTGCCGGGACCGCTGTATCATTCCGCGCCGAATTCCTTCGGACTGCGGTCAGGCCGGCTCGGCGGCGCGCTGGTGCTGATGCCACGCTTCGACGCGGAGGAATTTCTGGCGCTGATCGAGCGCGAGAGGATCGACACCATCTTCATGGTGCCGACCATGTTCATCCGCCTGATGAAGCTGCCGGAGGAGGTGCGGAAGAAATACGACGTATCGTCGCTGCGCCACATCATTCACGCCGCTGCGCCGTGTCCGGCCGATGTCAAGCGCGCCATGATCGAATGGTGGGGCCCGGTGATCTATGAATTCTATGGCTCGACCGAGTCGGGCGCGGTGACGTTCGCGACCTCGGAGGATGCGCTGAAAAAGCCCGGTACGGTCGGAAAGATATCGCCCGGCGCCGAGCTTCGCTTCATCGGCGACGACGGCAAGGAGGTGCCTCGAGGGCAGATCGGCGAGATCTATTCGCGGATCGCCGGCAATCCCGATTTCACCTATCACAACAAGTCCGAGAAGCGCGCCGAGATCGACCGGGAAGGCTTCATCACCTCAGGCGACGTCGGTTATATCGACGCCGACGGCTACGTCTTCATCTGCGATCGCAAGCGCGACATGGTGATCTCGGGCGGCGTCAACATCTATCCGGCCGAGATCGAGGCGGTGCTGCATGCAGTCCCCGGCGTGCATGACTGCGCGGTATTTGGTATCCCCGACGCCGAGTTCGGCGAGGCGCTGATGGCGGTGGTCGAGCCGCAGCCGGGTGTCTCGCTCGACATGTCGGCGGTCCGCGCCCAGCTGAAAACCGCGCTCGCCGACTACAAGGTGCCCAAGCACATCGAAATCCAGACCAACCTGCCGCGGGAGGACTCCGGGAAAATCTTCAAGCGCCGCCTGCGCGACCCGTATTGGGAGCGGGCAGGGCGGAGGATCTAGCGCCGCAAAGAAGCCTGTCGTGCCGGCGGAAAGCCGGGACGACAGCAGTGGTGCACCGCCACCAAGTTCATCTTGCGCTGCGGCAAAAAAAGCGCACACTCCAGGGGAACCCGGCAGCCTCTGGAGTAGCCCGCCATGTCACCCCAGACCATGCCTTCCGAGACCGACCTAGGTACCAGGAGCGCCGCTGAAGCCGGCCTCCTCGATAGGGCGGCGCAGGAGGAGGACGCGCGGCTCCGCAACGACATCCGCCTGCTGGGACGTGTGCTGGGCGACACCGTGCGGGACCAGGAGGGCGCCGACGCGTTCGACCTGGTCGAGCGCATCCGCCAGACCTCGGTCCGGTTCCACCGCGATGAGGACAAGCTGGCCCGGCGCGAGCTCGAGGGCATCCTCGACAGCATGTCGATCGCCGAGACGCTGCGGATCGTCCGCGCCTTCAGTTATTTCTCCCACCTCGCCAACATCGCCGAGGACCAGAACAACATCCGCCAGATGCGCAGCCTCGGCCCCAACGGGGCGCCGCGGCCGAGCACGCTGGAGCAGACCCTGGTCCATGCCCGTCAGGCCGGCATCAGCCCGGCCGACCTGCGCAGCTTCTTCAAGGGCGCGCTGGTCAGCCCGGTGCTGACAGCGCATCCGACCGAGGTCCGCCGCAAGAGCACGATGGACCGCGAGATGGAGATCGCCGATCTGCTCGATCGCCGCGAGCGGTTGCAGATGACGCCGGACGAGAGCGACGCCAGCGACGAGCAGCTTCGCCGCGCGGTGGTGACGCTGTGGCAGACCAATCTGCTGCGCCGGACCAAGCTGACCGTGCTCGACGAGGTCGCCAACGGCCTGTCGTTCTACGACTACACTTTCCTGCAGGAACTGCCGCGGCTGCATTGCGCGCTGGAGGACCGGCTGAACAAGGAAGTCGGCGAGGCCGGCGAGCTCGCCTCGTTCCTCAGGATGGGAAGCTGGATCGGCGGCGACCGCGACGGCAATCCGTTCGTGACGGCGGAGGTGATGCGCGGCACGCTGCGGCTGCAATCGAGCCGGGTGCTCAGCTTCTACCTCGAGGAACTGCACGCGCTCGGCGCCGAGCTGTCGCTCGCGGCCCATCTCGCCGATATCTCGGAGGAGTTGCGGGTCCTCGCCGAGCGTTCGCCGGACACCTCGCCGCATCGCAGCGGCGAGCCCTATCGTCTGGCGGTGTCGGGCATCTATGCGCGGTTAGCCGCCACCGCGATGCGGCTCGAGGTCGAGACCACGCGGCCGCCGGTCGGCAAGGCCGAGCCGTATGCGAGCGTCAGCGAGTTCCAGGCCGATCTCGACGTGCTCAACCGCTCACTGATCGCAAACAATTCCGGCGTCATCGCGCGCGGCCGGTTGCGGCAGTTGCGGCGGGCGGTGGATTGCTTCGGCTTCCATCTGGCGCGGCTCGACATCCGGCAGAACTCGGCGGTGCATGAGCGCACCATCGCCGAGCTGTTCGACACCGCCAATCCCGGCATGTCCTACCTCGCGCTGGGCGAGGAGGCGCGCGTCAGCCTGCTGCTCGGCGAGTTGCGCAGCGCGCGGCCGCTGGCCTCGCCCTTCGTGAAATATTCCGAGGAGACCCAAAGCGAACTCGCCGTGTTCCGGGCCGCCGCCGAGGCGCATGGCAAGTTTGGTCCCGAGGTGATCTCGCAATGCATCATCTCGATGTGCAAGGGCATGTCCGACATGCTCGAGGTCGCGGTGCTGCTCAAGGAGGTCGGGCTCGTCAATCCGTCCGGCCGCAGCGCGATCAACATCGTGCCGCTGTTCGAGACCATCGAGGACCTGCAAGCTTCCAGCGGCATCATGGACCGGATGCTGGCGCTGCACGACTATCGCAGGCTGGTCGACAGTCTCGGCGGCGTCCAGGAAGTGATGCTCGGCTATTCCGACAGCAACAAGGATGGCGGCTTCGTCACCTCGGGCTGGGAGCTCTACAAGGCCGAGATCGGCCTGGTCGAGGTGTTCGAGCGCCACGGCATGCGGCTGCGGCTGTTCCACGGCCGCGGCGGCTCGGTCGGCCGCGGCGGCGGGCCGAGCTATGACGCGATCATCGCGCAGCCCGGCGGCGCGGTGAACGGCCAGATCCGCATCACCGAGCAGGGCGAGATCATCTCCTCGAAATATTCCAATGCCGAGGTCGGCCGCAGCAATCTGGAGATCCTCGCCGCGGCGACGCTGGAAACCAGCCTGTTGCAGCCGCGACAGAGCGCGCCGCGTCCGGAATATCTCAAGGCGATGGAGGAAATCTCCGCGCTCGCCTTCAAGGCCTATCGCGGGCTCGTCTATGAGACGCCGGGATTTGCCGATTACTTCTGGGGCTCGACCGTCATCAACGAGATCGCGACCTTGAACATCGGCAGCCGTCCGGCCTCGCGCAAGAAGACCCGCGAGATCGAGGACCTGCGCGCGATTCCGTGGGTGTTCTCCTGGGCGCAATGCCGGCTGATGCTGCCGGGCTGGTACGGCTTCGGTGCCGCGGTCGAGACCTGGATCGCGGAGCATCCGGAGCAGGGCATGCCGTTCCTGCAGGAGCTCTACAAGGAGTGGCCGTTCTTCCGCACGCTGCTCTCCAACATGGACATGGTGCTGGCGAAGAGCTCGATCGCGATCGCCTCGCGCTATGCCGAGCTGGTGCCGGACGTCGCGCTGCGCGAGAAGATATTCGGCCAGATCCGCCGCGAATGGCATTTGTCGATCGAGACGCTGCTCGACATCATGGGCCACGACCGGCTGCTGCAAGGCAACCCGCTGCTGGAGCGCGGCATCCGCAACCGCTTCCCCTACATGGACCCGCTCAACCACGTGCAGGTCGAGCTGTTGAAGGAGCATCGCGCGCAGAACCCGGACGAGCAGGTGCTGCGCGGGATTCAGATCACGATCAACGGGATCTCGGCGGGGTTGAGAAATAGCGGTTAAGCACCACTGTCGTCCCGGCCTTCGCCGGGACGACGGCTAGATCAGCAATTGTGCGCGCCCCGCGTCTCCACATACACCGCATAGAGCGATTGGCTCGCGGTCATGAACAGGCGGTTGCGCTTCCTGCCGCCGAAGGTGAGGTTGGCGCAGGTCTCCGGCAGCAGGATCTGGCCGATGCGTTGACCGTCGGGCGCGAACACCTGGACGCCGTCATAGCCCGGTCCGACCCAGCCGGCGCCGACCCAGATGTTGCCGTCGATGTCGACCCGCATGCCGTCCGGGAAGCCCGACTTGCCGTCCAGCGTCATGTCGATCAGCGTGCGCGGATTGGAGAGCTTGTCGCCGTTGAGGTCGTACTGCCAGACGATGTTCTTGGCGTTCGGATAATGCGTGATGCCGGTGTCGCAGACATAGACCTTCTTGTAATCGTGGCTGAAGGCGATGCCGTTCGGCTTGAACGGTTCGTCGCAGACCTTGGTGATCTGTCCGGTCGACGCATCGATGCGGTAGACGGCTTCCTTCTGGAAGGGCTGGACCGAGCCGGTGTTGGCGCGCTGGCCCTCATAGATCGAGACCGCGCCATAGCCGGGATCGGTGAACCAGATCGACTTGTCGTTGGGATGCACGACCATGTCGTTCGGCCCGTTGAGCTGCTTGCCATTGGCCTGCTCCGCCAATGAGGTGACGGTTCCGTCGTGCTCGTAGCGCACCAGCCGGGTGCGCTCGGCGGTGATCTGCCGGCCCTCGAAGTCGAAGGTCGAGCCGTTGGCCTCGTTCGACGGCTTGTGGAACTGCTCGGAGATGTGGCCGTCATCGTCGAGATAGCGCAACTGGCGGTTGGCCGGGATGTCGCTCCACACCAGGTACTGGCCTTGCGCGTTCCAGGCCGGGCCTTCCGCCCACAGGCAGCCGGTGTAGAGCCGCTTGATCGCGGTGTTGCCGACCTTGGCCTTGAAGCGCTTGTCGTCGATCACGACGATGTCGGGATCAGGATAACGCTGCGGCTCCGCGTTGCGGCCGTAGTCGCGCGCCGATGCATCGGATGCAGCCATCGCGGTCGCAGCAAGCGCGGTTGCGCCGCGCAAGATCGTTCGACGGTCGAACGCCTTCGTTCCGTCGGCCTCGTGCTTCAATGTGTTGCTTGGATTCGTCACGAAGTCCTCCCAGGCTTTTTGTTATGGGGAGGACGATCATGCGCCCGCAATTCGGGCACAATGCGGGCACGCTGTGAAGAAACAACCAAAGAGTGTGTCGCCCCCGCGGCTTCGCGGAGGCGACTTTTCATAAAACTGTCAGATCGAAACCGAAATCCTCAGATCGGATCCCAGGTGAACACGTCGGCCGAGCGGTCGAGCTTGGCGAACGATCCCTTCAGCGCCGGCATGCCGTGCTCGGCAATGGTCTCCGGCGTCCAGCCTTCGCCGCGATGCACCGAGCGCACCGGACGATGCTGGCCGAACAGGAAGATCTCGTTCATGCGCACGCCGAAGATCTGCCCGGTGACGTCCTTGGCGGCGTCCGACAGCAGATAGGCGCAGACCGGCGCGATCTTCTCCGGGCCCATCTGCTTGATCTTCTCGACACGCGCCTTCTCGGCGTCGGTCTCGGTCGGGATGGTGCCGATCATGCGGGTCCAGGCGAACGGCGACACGCAGTTCGAGCGCACGTTGAAGCGGCCCATGTCGAGCGCGATCGACTTCGACAGCCCGACGATGCCGAGCTTGGCGGCGGCGTAGTTGGCCTGGCCGTAATTGCCGATCAGGCCGGAGGTCGAGGTGAAGTGCACGAACGCGCCCGACTCCTGCTCGCGATAGATCCGCGCCGCGGCATGGCTGACATAGAACGAGCCCATCAGGTGCACCTTGATGACGGCCTCGAAGGCTTCCACGCTCATCTTGTGGAAGATCATGTCGCGCAGGATGCCGGCATTGTTGACGACGCCGTCGAGCCGGCCGAAATGATCGGTCGCGGTCTTCACGATCTTGCTGGCCGGGATGGCTTCCGCCACCGACTCGAAGTTGGCGACCGCGGTGCCGCCGCGCTTCTTGATCTCCTCGACCACCTCCTCGGCGGGCGCCGCGCTGGAGCCGCCGCCGTCGGCCGCGCCGCCGGGATCGTTGACCACGACCTTGGCGCCTTCCGCCGCGCAGAGCAGCGCGATCTCGCGGCCGATGCCGCGGCCCGCGCCGGTGACGATGATGACTTTGTCTTGCAGTGATTTTGCCATGTGGGTTTCTCCTTGTTGCTGCCCGTCATTCCGGGGCGATGCGTCAGCATCGAACCCGGAATCTCGAGGTTCCGGGTTCGCGCTTCGCGCGCCCCGGAACGACGGGTTGGGTTACTTCTCGTTCGTAAAGATGATCGTGCCACTCGCGGCGAACATGCCGCCGACGCCGTGGCAGACCGAGATCTTGGCGTTCGGCACCTGCGCCGGCGCGATGCCGCGCATCTGCCGCACGCTCTCCTGCAACGCATACATGCCGTACATGCCGGAGTGCATGTAGCTCAACCCGCCGCCATTGGTGTTGAGCGGCAGCTTGCCGCCGGGGCGGGTGTTGCCATCGGCGATGAACTTGCCGGTTTCCTCATGGGGCATGAAGCCGAGGTCGCCGAGGCCGTACAGCGGCAGGTGCGCGAAGGCGTCGTAGATCATCAGGTGATCGACGTCCTTGTGGGTGATGCCGGCCTCCTTGAAGGCGAGGGGGCCCGCCACCTTGAAGGCGCGCGACGAGTCGAAGGTCTTCATCTGGCTGACCATCGGCGTTTCGACGCTCTCGCCGGTGCCGAGGATGTAGACCGGCTTGCGCGGAAAATCCTTGGCGCGGTCGGCCGAGGTCAGGATCAGCGCGCCGCCGCCGTCGGTGACGAGGCAGCATTGCAGCAGCCGGAACGGATAGGCGATCATCCGCGAGTTCAAGACGTCGGCGACCGTGATCGGGTCCTTCATGGTGGCGCGCGGGTTCTTCGCCGCCCATTCGCGCTGCACCACGGCGACCATCGCGAGCTGCTCATGGGTGATGCCGTGCGTCTTCATGAAGCGCAGCACCGGAATCGGGAACATGCTCGGCGGCCCGTAGACGCCGAACGGCGATTCGAACTGGCCGTTGAGGCTGTCGGGCGCGGTGAAGCGCGGTTGCTTGCCGATCATCGACTTGCCGCTCTCGGCATGGGTGATCAGCACGGTCTTGCACAGGCCGGCCTCGATCGCAGCCGCGGCGTGGCGGACATGCAGCATGAAGGAGCAGCCGCCGACCGAGGTGCCGTCGACCCAGGTCGGCGTGATGCCGAGATAGTGCGCCATCTGCTGCGGGGTCTCGACCGCGGTGGCGAAGCCGTCGATGTCCGACAGCTTCAGGCCGGCGTCCGCGATCGCGTTCAGCGCCGCGTCCGCGTGCAGCTGGATCTGCGACATGTTGGGGATGACGCCGAGCTCGGTGGTTTCGGCCGCACCGACGACGGCAACCTGGTTCCTGCGCATCGTGTTAGCCCTTTGCCGGACGGAACAAGGGAAGGGTGATCTTGTCGTCGAGCGCCTCGAAGGCGACCTCGAGCGGCATGTCGAGCTCGAGCGCTTCCGGCGTCTGCGGGCAATCGATGATGTTGCTCATCATGCGCGGGCCTTCGTCGAGCTCGACGATGGCGATCGCATATGGCGGCGTGAAACCGGGCGCGGCGGGACGATGATTGATCACGTAGCTGTACAGCTTGCCCTTGCCGGTGGCCTTGAACACCGAAACCTTGCGCGAGGCGCAGGAGGGGCAGAACGGCCGCGGCGGAAAGTAGACATTGGCGCAGGCGTCACAGCGCTGCAGGCGCAGTTCGCCGGCCTTGGTGCCATCCCAGAAATGCTGGGTTTCAGGTGTCGGTTTTGGTTTCGCGCGCGCGGGTTCGGCCATGACTGAATGTTTCCTCCCGAAATCGTTCCAGTCTTGATGCGCCATCGGACCGAGGCCCGTCAACGGTCCATCCATGCCCCGCGCAGCGGCCTGTGTCCGGCGCATGCCGCATATTCCGCCCCTCGCACAATTGCTAAGGCCGCGATGCTTGTGTCGCCTCGATCCGGCGCGTAGAAGGGCCGCGTCCAACACAGCTGCAAGACACGTCCAAGATACGTCCATATCTGTCCAGGACACGTCCAAGGTACCCGGGAGGAATAATATCATGCTGAGGATCATCGGCGCGGCACTCGCTGCCAGCCTCGCATTTGCCACGCAGGCAATCGCCGCCGACGCACCGTCGGAGATCAAGATCGGCACGCTGTACGCGTCCTCCGGGCGCTACGCCTCGATCTCGATGCCGGTCTACAGTTCGCTGAAATTGTGGGTCGAGCAGAAGAACGCCGAGGGCGGCGTCTTCGTGAAGGCGTTCGACAAGAAGCTCCCGATCAAGCTTGTCTCCTATGACGACCAGAGCAACACCGCGACCGCCGCGACGCTGTATAACCAGCTCATCACCCAGGATAAGGTCGACCTGCTGGTCGCCGATTCCGGATCGGTGCTGACGGCGCCCGCGGTCGCGATCGCGCGCGATCGCAAGATGTTTCTGTTCGACCAGACCGGAACCGGCGCGAGCTTCTTCTCCAAGGACAATCCCTACATCGCGCTGATGGCCGACCCGGTGTCGACGGTGTGGCCGAAGCCGGTCGCCGATTTCATCAGCCATGACGGCCCGGGCCTCGGCATCAAGAAGGTCGCGATCCTCTACGCGACCAACGAGTTCACCGGCACCCAGGCCAACGCGTTCCGCAAGTTCGTCAAGGAGTCCGGCGCGCCGATCGAGATCGTCTACGACCAGGGCGTTCCGACCGAGACCACCAACTACAACGTGATCATCAACAACATCAGCAAGACCAATCCCGATGCGGTGATCCATTTCGGCTACGCGCCGAACGACATCGCCTTCCTGCGCAACGTCCAGGACGTCGGCACCAAGTTCAAGATGCTGTTTGCGATCTATGCCGGCCTCGAGACCGAGCTGCTGGAGAAGAATGTCGGCGCCAAGGGGCTGGAGCACATCTGGACCTATGTGCCGCCGTCCGAGCTGGATTATCCCGTCAATTTCGGGATGACCATGAAGGATTTCCGCGAAGCCTGGCTGAAGAAGTACAACGACGGCAAGATGGAGTTCGGCTTCAACGCGGTGGCCGGCTACACCACGGCGCTGGTGATCGAGAAGACGCTGTCGGTTGCGACCAGCCTCGACCAGATGGAGCTGCGCCGCGCCGTGTTCTCGCTCAGCGGCCAGCTCAAGACCCTGGACGGCACCTTCGCGCTGGACGAGACCGGCGGCCAGATCGGCGAACTGACGCCGCTCGGCCAGCTCACGGTCGACGAGCACGACCACATCAAGTTCGTCTCGATCTATCCGCATGAGACCGCCACCGGCAAGCCGATCTATCCGGCGCCGTGATGCGGTTCACGGTAGACTATCGCATATGGGCTCGATCTCCCCACAAGCTCCGTCATGCCCGGCCTTGTGCCGGGCATCCACGTCTTGGTTTCCGCGTGAGAGAGACGTGGATGGCCGGGACAAGCCTGGTCATGACGAACGTGGGCGGCGGGCGCTAGCATGACCTATGCGCTCGTTGCCGGCGTGCTGTTCGGGCTGTATTTCAGCCTGGTCGGCATCGGTCTCAACCTCGTGTTCGGCGTCATGCGCATCGTCAATCTTGCGCATGGCGACATCCTGATGCTCGGCGCCTTCATCGCGTTCGGCGTGGTCGGCATCGCCGGGATCGACCCGCTGTTCGCGGTGCCGCTGGCCTTCGTGGTCTTCGTGCTGGCGGGCGTGCTGCTGTACTGGGTGCTGGTGCCGCGGCTGCAAGGCTCGGCCAATCCGGAAATGCTGTCGATCATCCTGTTCTTCGGCCTGTCGCAGGTGATCGAGGCGGTGACCACGATCTTCGCCGGCACCAGCGAGCGCTCGATCCAGAGCCGGCTGCTCGGCACCGTGTTCTCGACCATCAAGGTCAAGCTGTTCGGCGGCAAGGCCGGTGGAGCAGGGCCGATCGAGATCTTCGGCCAGGGCTTTCCCGCGCCGTGGGTGATCGCGGCGATCACGAGCCTCGTCGCGATCGCGCTGGTGTACCTCTATCTCTACCACACGCGGCTCGGCACCCTGACCCGCGCGGTGATGTCACGCCGTGACGAGGCCCTGGCCACCGGCATCGATGTCGATCGCGTCTCGGCCGCGGCGTTCGGCATCGGGCTCGGCATCGCGGCCGTCGCCGGCGTGTTCGCGCCCTTCATGTTCGGCTCGGTGACGCCGGCCTTCGGTGCGGACGCGACGGTGACGTCGTTTGCGATCGTCGTGCTCGGCTCGCTCGGCAACCCGCTGGGCACCGCGCTCGGCGGCGTCGTCTATGGCCTCTGCTACATGCTGGTGCAGACCTATCTCAGTTCCTGGGCCGACCTGCTGCCCTATGTGTTGTTGATCGTGATCCTGTTGTTGCGCCCGAGCGGTCTGCTCGGAAGGCGGGTGCGCGTTGCATAACGCCTCGAAACACCTGCTGTTCATCCTGGTGCCGCTGGTGGTGGTGTTCGCACTGCTGCCCGGCGTCTATCAAAACCATCTGCTGCTGTTCAACTTCGTGATCTTCCTGATCCTCGCGCAGGGCGTGAACATCATCTATGGCTTCACCGGTTATCTGCCGTTCGGCTATGTCGGCTTCTTCGGGGCCGGGGCCTACGGCTTTGCCATCATGGTGATGCACCTCCAGACGCCGGCGCCGCTCGCGGTGCTGGTCGGCGGCCTCGTCGCGGTCGCGCTCGGTCTGTTGCTGACGCCGCTGCTGCGGCTGTCGGGTGCGTATTTCGCGATCGCCAACCTCGCGGCCGCGCTCGCGGTGCTGCACTTCGTCGCCAACCCGGCGCTGGAGGGAATCACCAAGGGACCATACGGCGTGTCGCTCACCGGCACGTTCAATCCGACCCACGCCTACTACGCCGCGGTCGTGGTGATGGCGCTGACGGTCGGCGCGGTGGTGTATCTGAAGAACTCGCCGTTCGGCCTTGCATTGCAGGCCGTGCGCGAGGATGCGGTGTCGGCGTCGATGGCCGGCGTCAACATCATCAAGATGCGGGTGATCGCCTGGCTCGCCTCGGCATTGGTCGCGGGCCTCGCCGGCGGCATCTACGCCTGGTACGTCTCGGTGTTCTACCCCGACAACGTGTTCTCCGGCGAGTTCTCGATCTTCGCCATCGTGTTCGCGCTGTTCGGTGGCGTCGCCACCATCACCGGACCGATCGTCGGCGTGCTGATCCTCTACGGCATCTACAATCTGATCGGTTTCACCACGCCGCAATATTTCCAGCTGATCTATGGCCTGTTGATCATGGGACTGGTGCTGTTCCTGCCCGCAGGGCTGGTGTCGCTGGCAACGCGCAGGGGGTGGCATGTCCCCTGAGAAGACCCCCATCCTCAAGGTCTCGAAGCTGGTCAAGCGCTTCGGCGGCTTCCACGCGCTCGACGGCCTGAGCTTCCACGTCGTTCCCGGCGAGATCCTTGGGCTCGTCGGCCCGAACGGCTCCGGCAAGACCACGGCGATCAACGTGATCTCGGGCCTCTATGCGCCCGATGGCGGCGAGGTGGTGTTCGACGGCGCGTCCTCCGGCGGCATTGCCTCGCACCGGCTGGTTCACCGCGGCATCAACCGCACCTTCCAGGTGCCAAAGCCGTTTCTGTCGCTCACGGTGCGCGAGAACATCCAGGTGGCGCTGGCCTATGGCGGCGCCACCGGCACGCCGCCCTCGATCGCCGAATTGCTCGAGGAGTACAGGCTGAAGGAGGTCGCCGACCGTCCGGCCGCCGATCTCAACAGCGCGCAGCAGAAGATGCTCGACCTCACCCGCGCGCTGGCGACGCGGCCGCGGCTGCTGCTGCTCGACGAGCTCGCGGCCGGCCTCAACCCTGCCGAGCTCGACTGGATCGCCGGCCGCATCAAGGCGCTGGCCGCGACCGGCATGGCTGTTATCGTGGTCGAGCATCTGATGGGATTCATCGAGCAGATCACCGACCGCGTCATCGTGCTCAATGCGGGCAAGGAGATTTTCGAGGGCACGCTTGCGACCGCGGTGCGCGAGCCGCAGGTGATCGAGGTGTTCCTGGGAGGCGAGCATGCCCACTGACACGGCTTCGCTTCTCGACGCCAAGGGCGTCGATGCCGGCTACGGCACCATGCAGGTGTTGTGGGGCGTCGATCTCGACGTCCGCTCCGGCGAGACCGTGCTGCTGCTCGGCGCCAACGGCGCCGGGAAGACCACCTTCCTGAAATCGCTGGTCGGCCTGATCGAGGCCCGCAGCGGCCAGATCAGGCTCGGCGGCGAAGACATCACCAGGATGCGTTCGTCGGACCGCATGAAGCGCGGCATGACCTACATGTCCGAGCTTGCGGTGTTTCCCGACCTGTCGATCGAGGAGAACATCCGCGTCGGCGCGCAGGCGCTGGGCCATGCCAATCCAGGCGCGCGGGTCGACGAACTGTACGGCCTGTTTCCGGTGCTGCGCGACAAGCGCCGCGATCCGGCCTCCAGCCTGTCCGGCGGCCAGCGCAAGATGCTCGGCATCGCCAAGGCGCTGTCGGCGGAGCCGAAGCTCTTGGTCATGGACGAGCCCTCGGCCGGGCTGTCGCCGCTGTTCGTCAAGGAAGTGCTGCGGGCGCTGTCGAGCCTGCAAGGCCGCGGGCTGGCGCTTCTGATCGCCGAGCAGAATATCGGCTTCCTGGAGATCGCCACCCGTGTCTTCGTGCTGGAAGGCGGCCGCATCCGCTTCTCCGGCACCGTTGCGGAAATGAGCGGCAATGAGGAGCTGCACAAGGCCTATTTCGGATTGAAGTAATCGCGACGCCGGGGACGGGCATCGACGATCTGGAAATCGGCCCCGGTTCGCGCAACAATCAAGTGGAAGCGGTGAGAGCCGCGACGTCCAAGCCTTGAAGTGAGAGCCATGCCCAGCAATCCGACACTCGCCTCCCTTGCCGCCGATCTCGCCAGCGGCGCGACCTCCGCCCGCAAGCTCGTCGAGCAGTGCATCGCCCGGATCGCCGATCCCGCCGGCGAGGGCCAGCGCACCTTCATCCATGTCGACCGCGACGCGGCGCTGGAAGCCGCCGACGCGATGGACCGGCTGCGCAAGGCCAACGCCGCGCCGTCGCCGTTTGCCGGCATTCCCATCTCGATCAAGGACCTGTTCGACATCAAGGGGCAGGTGACCCGCGCCGGCTCCCGGGCGCTGGAGGATTCCGCGCCGGCGGATGCCGATGCGCCTGCCGTGGCACGGCTGAAGCGCGCCGGCTTCATCGTGATCGGCCGCACCAACATGACCGAGTTCGCCTATTCCGGTATCGGCATCAACCCGCATTACGGCACGCCGAAGAGTGCCTGGAATCGGAGCGCGGGCCATGTGCCCGGCGGCTCGTCCTCGGGCGCCGCGGTGTCGATCGCCGACGGCATGGCGTTCGGCGCGCTCGGCACCGACACCGGCGGCTCCTGCCGGATTCCCGCGGCGTTCAACGGCATCGTCGGCTACAAGCCGACGCAGCGGCGGATTCCGCTCGATGGCGGCGTGCCGCTGTCGTTCAGCTTGGACAGCTACGGCCCGCTGGCCAATTCGGTGGCCTGCTGCGCCGTGCTCGACGCGGTGCTGGCCGACCAGCCGGTGACACCGCTTGCCCCGCGCCCCGTGAAGGGCATGCGGCTCGCGGTGCCGACCACGGTCGCGCTCGACGACCTCGATGATGCCGTCGCGAAGACCTTCGAGCGTGCGCTGGCGGCGCTGTCGCGCGCCGGTGCGCTGATCGAGCGGATCGAGGTGCCTGAGTTTCTTGATGTCGGCGTGATGAACGCCAAGGGCGGCTTCTCAGCGGCCGAGAGCTATGCCTGGCATCGCTTCCTGCTCGCCAGCAAGGGCGACATCTACGACCCGCGGGTCGCGGTGCGCATCCAGCGTGGCGAGGGATTCCTCGCCGCCGACTACATCGACCTGCTCAATGCCCGCCGCTCCTTCATCGCGCGCACCGAGGCGCGGATCGCGCCCTATGATGCGCTGGTGCTGCCGACCACGGCGAACCTGCCTCCGACCATTGCAGCTCTCGCCGACGACAAGGCGTTCGCCACCGAGAACCTGCGCGCGCTGCGCAACCCTTCGCTGATCAACACGCTCGATGGCTGCGCCATCTCGCTGCCGGCGCATCGCGAGGGCGAGGCCCCGGTCGGCCTGATGCTCGCCGCCGCGGGCGGTTCGGATCGCCGTATCTTCGAGCTTGCGGCCGGAATGGAGACCGTCATCCGTGTTTGATCTCACCTTCAATGTCGACGACAAGGGCGTCGCGACGCCGCTGACGCTGGAAATCCGGCAGGCCGTGATCGCCGGCTGGACCGGCCGCGATCCGGTGGCGCGCGACAAGCACATCGCCGAGCTCGAAGCACTCGGCATCGCCCGGCCCGCGACCACGCCGATCTATTACCGCTGCTCGGCGCGCCGGCTGACCTTCGCCGATACCATCGAGGTCTGCGGCGAGGACTCCAGCGGCGAGGTCGAGTTCGTCCTGATCGGCTGGCAGGGCCGCATCTTCGTCGGCTGCGGCTCGGACCATACCGACCGCAAGGTCGAGAGCTACAGCGTCACGGTGTCGAAGCAGATGTGCGACAAGCCGGTCGCGTCCGAGCTCTGGGAGCTCGAGGACGTCATCGGCCACTGGGACCGGCTGACCTTGCGCTCCTGGGCCACGATCGGCGGCGAACGCGTGCTCTACCAGGAGGGCACCCTCGACCACATGTTGCCGGTCAAGGACCTGATCGCGCGCGGCTTCGACGGCGGCGCGCTGCCCGATGGCTGCGCCATGTTCGGCGGCACCTTCGCCGCCAAGGGCGGCATCCGCCCCGCCAGCCGCTTCGAGTTCGAGCTGGAAGACCCGGTGCTGAAGCGCAAGATCAGCCACGGCTATGACGTGGTGACCTTGCCGGTGCGGGGCTGAATTCCTTCCGCGCGCGCGTTCATAGAGCCGACCGATACTCTCCCCACGCGTCGTCCCGGCGAAGGCCGGGACCCATAACCACAGGATGCTGTGGTCGGCACGCTGTGGCCCCAGCTTTCTCAACAACTGATGACGGTGGCTATGGGTCCCGGCCTTCGCCGGGACGACACCGTGAATGTGGCGGCGATCTTGAAACATTCCACTCGGAAATCGGGTGGCGCGGGTCGTAATCACGGGCCAGATTCCGGCCCATGACAGCAACAGCAAAGACCATCAGCCGCCCAGCCACCTGCATTCCCGCCCGCATCGACGGGCTCGATTGGGACCAGATTGCAACCGACCTCGACGGGCAGGGCTCCGCCGTTCTCAGTGGCCTGCTGACGCCGGACGAGTGCGACACCATCGCCGCGCTCTATCCCGACGACAGCCGGTTCCGCAGCCGGGTCGTGATGGGCCGCCACGGCTTTGGCCGCGGCGAATACAAATACTTCTCCTATCCGCTGCCGGATCTGATCGCGGAGCTGCGGCCGGCGCTGTATGCACGGCTGACGGCGACCGCCAACCGCTGGAACCAGACGATGGGGATCGAGATCAGCTATCCCTCGTCGCACGCGGCGTTCCTGAAGCGCTGTCATGACGCCGGGCAGACGCGGCCGACGCCGCTGCTGCTGCAATATGGCGAGGGCGACTACAACTGCCTGCACCAGGACCTCTACGGCGAGCACGTGTTTCCGATCCAGGTCGCGATCCTGCTGTCGGAGCCGGGGCGCGATTTCAGCGGCGGCGAGTTCGTGCTGACCGAGCAGCGGCCCCGGATGCAGTCGCGGCCCGAGGTGGTGCCGCTGACCAGGGGCGATGCGGTGGCTTTTGCCGTGCATCATCGTCCGGTGCAGGGGACACGCGGGCCGTATCGTGTCAATCTGCGCCACGGCGTCAGCCGGATCAGGTCCGGCCATCGTCACACCGTCGGTGTGATCTTCCACGACGCGAAGTGAGTGCGAGACAGGCGTGGCCGCTGATCTGTTCGAGACTGTTGGCGATGCACGGCCGCCGCGCGAGACGATCGCTGACGGCGCGGTGCTGCTGCGCGGCTTTGTCCGGCCGTTCGAGGTCGAGCTGATTCCCGCCTTGCGCGCGATCGTGAAGCAGGCGCCGTTCCGCCATCTGATCACGCCGGGCGGCCACCGGATGTCGGTGGCGATGACCAATTGCGGCAGCCTCGGCTGGGTCTCCGATCCCGGCGGCTATCGCTACGATCCGATCGATCCTGATACCGGACTGAACTGGCCAGCCATGCCTGACGTTCTGCGCAGGCTGGCTGCCGCTGCCGCTGATGAGGCCGGTTTCGCCGGCTTCGCCCCGGAGGCCTGCCTGATCAATCGCTATGTGCCGGGCGCAAAACTGTCGCTGCATCAGGACAAGGACGAGCTCGATTACGGTGCGCCGATCGTCTCGATCTCGCTCGGGTTGCCGGCGACCTTCCTGTTCGGAGGGCTCAAACGCAGCGACACGCCGCGCCGTTACCGGCTCGAACATGGCGACGTCGCCGTGTGGGGTGGGCCGTCACGGCTGTTTTATCACGGCGTCGCGCCGCTCGCCGAGGGCGAACACGGCGTGCTCGGCCGCCAGCGCATCAATCTGACCTTCCGCAAGGTGCGCTAGCTACTGCGCGGCGGCAGGTGGTGGCAATATTTCGGAATAATGGAAATATACTGTTGAGTTGCCCGGCGCGTCAAGCGCTTTTCCGAGGGCCGGCGGAACGCCTGCTGCTTTGCATGGGGTTGTTTTCGATATTTTTGGCCGCTCATACCTTTGCTTCGTCGCTCCAGTCAGGCTAAGGGCCTCCCGCCAATGGGAGAGCTGGTCTACACTTCAGGTATGACTACCAAGGCCGACCACGCGGTCAATCGCACCGGCATCTATCTTGCCGTGTTGCAGCTTGTCTTCACGCTGGGCTGGACCACCTATCTGATCTATCTGCCCAAGCTGTGCGCGGATGTCGGCATCGCGCCTGCAACCGTCATCCTGATCCTGATGATGGATCAAGCCATCTTCACCATCACCGACACCGCGATGGGCATGGCCGCCGACCGCGTGTCGCTGCTGGTCGGCCGTCTCGGCCGGTTCGTCGGCATCCTTGCCGCGATCTCCTGCGCCGCCTTCGTTGCGCTGCCTTACGTCGCCGGCAGCGGGCCGGGCGCAAGAGTCTGGCTGATTGCGCTGATCGTGATCTGGGCCGTCACATCGTCGGCGTTGCGTGCGCCGCCGCTGACGCTGCTGGGGAAGTATCGCGCGCAACCGTCCGTTCCGTTCCTCGCCGCGCTCGCAATGCTGGGCTATGGCATCGCCGGTGCAGTGTCGCCCTATCTCGGCGTCGTGCTGCGTGACCATGACGCGCGGCTGCCGTTCGTATTGTCCGGCGCCGTGCTGCTGTTGACCGCGCTGGCGTTCTCGGGGATCGAGCGGCGCATCGCGACGGAGGCCAAGCCGGAGCGGCTTGCGGCGCCCGCCAGGCGGCTCGGGGCGGTGCCGATGTTCCTGATCGCGTCGATGGTGCTGCTCTCGCTCGGCTATCAGCTGCACTTCAACATCAACAGCGCGCCGTTCTATCTGCGCTTCGCCAAGCCGAACGATCTGCAATGGCTGATGCCGGTGTTCTGGATCGGCTTCAACATCGCGATGTTTCCGGCGAGCCTCGTCGTCAAGCATCGCGGCGGGCTGATCGTGATGGGCGCAGCCGGGTTGCTCGGTGCGTTCGCCATCGTCGCGGCGGAGATCGCCGGCAGCCTCAACGTGCTGATCGTGGCGCAGTTCATGGCGGGGGCGGCCTGGGGCTGCATGCTGATGAGCGCGGTGTCGGCCGCGCTTGCGATCGGCGAGACCGGTGCCGAAGGCAAGGTGACGGGCCTCGTGTTCTCGGCGCTCGCGCTCGCGACCTTTGCGCGGATGGCGGCGGTCGCCGGCGGCTTGCAGAAGCTGCCGGACTATGCGCCGCTGGTGCACTGGGCGCCAGTCGCCTGCTGGTCGGTCGCAGGCGCCGGCCTGCTGGTGATCGCCGCGTCGCGGCTGCAACGCGGCGCCAGGACCGTCTAGTTGTTTCGTGCCGGGTGGATGAACGCCCAGGGCGAGACTTCGGAATCGGTCGGCACTTCCACCGAGATCACATAGGGCCCGCCATCGGCCAGCGCCTTCTCCAGCACGGGACGGAACTGATCCGGTGAGGTGACGCGCGCAGCGCCGGCGCCGAACGATTCCGCAAGCTTGACGAAGTCCGGGTTGACCAGGTCGGAGGCGACGACGCGACCGTCGAAATGCTGGCGCTGGTCGCGGCGGACATTGCCATAGGCGTTGTTGTTGAACACCAGCGTCACCACGCCGATCTTGAATTGCACGGCGGTGGCGAGCTCCTGCACGCCGAACATGAAGCCGCCGTCGCCGGTGATCGCGACCACCGGCTTGTTCGGGTTGGCGACCTTGGCGCCGAGCGCGGTCGGGAAGCCCGAGCCGAGCGTACCCTGATAGCCTGAGGTGACGAAGGTGCGCGGCTGGTAGATCGGAAAGCCGTACCAGGAGGCGAAGCCGACCTGCGACAGCTCGTCGGTGACGATGGCGTTGGCCGGCAGCACCTCGCGCAAGATCTTGAGGTAAGCCATCTGCGGCTGGACACGCTGGATCTCCTGCTCGGTGGCTGCGGTCGCCTCGCGGATCGCGGCGCGGCGGCCCGAGGTCTTGCTGTAGCCCACCTTGCGCACGGCGGCGACCAGATCGGCGGTGCCGGCCCTGGCGTCGGCGATCACAGCGGCATCGGCCGGCCAGCGCCGCAACTCGACCGGATCGATGTCGATGCGCACGCATTTCAGGCCGGCCGGCTGATACGGCCAGCGCGACATCGTCGGCAATTCCATGCGGGTGCCGATGCCGATCATCAGGTCGGTCTTCGGCCAGAGCTTATAGGCGGACGCCATCGTCAGGCCGAGCTCATGCGCGTTGGAGACGATGCCGCGGCCGCTGCGGAACGCGACGACAGGCGCGTCGATCATCTCGGCCAGTTCGAGGATCTCTTCGCCGGCCTCGATCGCACCGCTGCCGACGAAGATCATCGGCGCCTTGCTGCCGGCGATCAGATCGGCAGCCTGCCTGATGCGGTCGGGATCGGGCTGCGGCGCCGGCAACGGATCGAACGGCTTGACGGCTGTGACCTGGGTGCGCTGGGTGAACACGTCCCACGGCATCTCCAGCGACGCCGGGCCGCGCCGGCCCGACAGCATCTCCTGGAACGCGCGCGACACCAGCGCGGGCGCGTTGTCGGGGTATTCGATCCGGTCGGCCCATTTCACGAAGGTGCGCAGCGTCGCCAACTGGTCCGGCATCTCGTGCAGATGGCCGCGACCCTTGCCGAGGAATTGCGTCGGCACCTGGCCGGTCAGGCACAGCACCGGCTCGTTGCAGCCGAAGGCGGTGAGCAGCGCCGCCGAGGCGTTGAGCACGCCGGGGCCGGGCACCACGCTGAACACGCCGGGCCTGCCCGAGGAGCGGGCATAGCCGAACGCCATGTAGCCGCAAGCCTGCTCGTGGCGAGCGCCGATCACCTTGAGCTGCGCCTGGTGGAACGCATCGAACAGGCCGTAGATCTGGGCGCCGGGCAGGCCGAACACGGTGTCGACGCCGTGGGCGACGAGGCCGTTGACGATCGCTTCGCCGCCGGATGTAGAGGTCATGGCACTGTCCACTTGCTTGCGAGGTTAGTTGGCTTCGTCGACGACGCTGTTGCGCAGCACGCCGACGCCTTCGGCCTCGACCTCGACGACATCACCGGGCTTCAGATAGCGCTGCGGATCGAATCGCGCACCCGCGCCGGTCGGCGTCCCCGTGACGATGATGTCGCCGGGAACCAGCGTCGTGAAGGTCGAGATGTAGTTGATGAGGTAGCGGAAGCCGAAGATCAAGCGCGAGGTGCGGTCGTCCTGCCTGAGTTCGCCGTTGACCTTGGTGGTCAGGCGGATATCGGCGATCTGCGCCTCGCTGGTGAAGGGCACGATCCAGGGGCCGAGGCTGCCGGTGGAATCGAAATTCTTGCCCTGGGTGACGTTGAACTTGGCGTGACGCACCCAGTCGCGGATGGTGCCTTCGTTGCAGAGCGTGATCGCGGCGACGTGATCGAGCGCGCTGCTTTCCGGGATGTGCCGGCCGGCCTTGCCGATCACCAGCACCAGCTCACCTTCATAGTCGAGTTGCGGCGAGGCCCGCGGGCGCACCACCGGCGTGTTGTGGCCGACGAAGGAGCGCGGCACGCGCAGGAACATGCTCGGATATTTCGGTGCGTCCGAGCCGTCCTTGTACTCGGCATTGCGGTCCGGATAGTTGACGCCGATGCAGATGATCTTCTCCGGCGCCGGGATCGGCGGCTGCCACGCCACCGCGTCGAGCGCGTGGTCGGGCGATCGCTTGGCGGCGTCCTCCACGAGCCGGGTCAATGCGCCGGCGGCGATCGCCTCGCGCAAGGTCGGATAGTCCTTGGCGAAACGTGACGAGAGATCGACGATGCCGCTGTCGGTGACGGCACCATATTGCGTGGCGCCGTTGACGGAGTAGGTGGCGAGGCGAGGGGCTGACATGAGCAATCCATTCATTGGTGTCGTCCCGGCGAATGCCGGGACCCATACGCCGCGGCCATCGGAATGGGTATGCGGCCAGACATTCGTTCAACAACTCAAGTCGGTGGTTATGGGTCCCGGCCTTCGCCGGGACGACGTTTCGAGAGGCGTGTATCAGTCCGCGACCAGCACGTCGGCGACGAAGCGCGGCTCGCGCACGGCTTGCCCCGCGAAGGTCGAGCCCTCTTCGAACCAGGAGCGCGGCGCCGGTGCGCCCCACAAGGTCTGACGGCGCGGATCGCGCAGCGACCAGCGCAGCGGCTCGTGGTCGTGATCGCCGGTGAAATAGTCGCTGGTGTAGAGCTCGATGCGATGGCCGTCGGGATCGCGGATGTAGAGGAAGAAGGCGTTGGAGATGCCGTGCCGGCCCGGGCCGCGCTCGATGTTGTTGAGGAAGCCGGACGAGGCCATCACGTCGCAGAGATGCACGATGTTCATCGCGGTCGGCACCCAATAGGCGATGTGATGCAGGCGCGGGCCACGGCCGTTGGTGATGGCGAAGTCGTGGACATTGCCCTTGCGGTGCATCCAGGCGGCGGCGATGCGGCCATTGTCGCCGTCCTCCTCGGCATATTCGGTGAGGCGGAAGCCGAGCCGCGCGTAGAAATCGACGGTGTCCTGCACCTCGGCGGCGAACACATTGAAATGGTCGAGCCGCTGCGGATGGCAGCCCTTGTAGAGATCGTAGCGCCGCAGCAAATGCGGGCGCTTCTCCATCGTGGCGTAGAGCTCGATCTGGAAGCCGAACGGATCGGTGAATTGCAGCGTGCGACCCTGGAACGGCTGGTCGACGAAGGCGTAGCTGATGCCGTTCTCGGAGCAGAAGGCGGCGGCCTTGTCGAGGTCGCCGTCATTGCCGACCTTGAAGCCGAGCCGGTTGCAGGCGGCCTTCGCCGCCTTGCGCAGCACCACCGAGTGATGCTGGTGCTCTTCGCTGGCGCGCAGATACACCGATCTGTCGTCGCGGTCCTCGATGTGGAGGCCGACGGTGTTCTCGTAGAAGGCGGCGCTCTTGTCCAGGTCCGTGACGTCGAGCACGGCGTGGCTGCAGCGGATGATGTTGAACGGCGGATCGAAGACGTGGGTCGGAGCGGGCATCGGTGTTTCCTCTGTCTGTCGTCATTCCGGGATGCGCCTCTTGGCGTAGGCCCGGAATCCATACCCACGATCGTGGTTATGGGTTCCGGGCTCGCCGCTACGCGTCGCCCCGGAATGACAGTTGTCGTTAGATTCCCAGTTTCTGAATCTTGTGCGTCCCGCGCGCGAGCGAGACGTGCTTGGTTTCCATGTAGAAGTCGAACGAGTAGTCGCCGCCGTCGCGGCCGATGCCTGACGACTTCATGCCGCCGAACGGGGTCGGCAGATGGCGGACGTTTTCCGAGTTGAGCCAGATCATGCCGGCTTCCAGCGCATCGGCGACACGCAGCGCGCGGCCCATCTCGCCGGTCCAGACATAGCCGGTCAGACCGTATTGCACGCCGTTGGCGATTTCGATGGCCTCAGCCTCGTCCTTGAACGGGATGACGGTCAGGAACGGCCCGAACACCTCTTCCTGCGCGACGCGCATGTTGGCGCTGGCGCCGGTGACCAGCGTCGGCTGCACATAATGGCCGCCGCCGGGGCCGTCATGCGGCTTGCCGCCGACCGCGATCGTCGCGCCGTCCTTCCTGGCGACGTCGAAATAGCTGCACACCTTGGCGAGATGCCGCTCATGGATCAGCGGCCCGATCTCGGTCGCGGGATCGAGCGGATGGCCGACCTTGAGCGCCTTGACGCGCGCCGTGAGCTTCTCGATGAAGCTGCCGGCAATGCTCTCCTGAACCAGCAGCCGGCTCGACGAGGTGCAGCGCTCGCCATTGAGCGAGTAGATCATGAACACGACGGCATCGAGCGCGCGGTCGAGATCGGCGTCGTCGAACACGATCACCGGGTTCTTGCCGCCGAGCTCGAAATGCACCCGCTTCAAGGTCGGCGCGCCCTGCGCCATGATTGCCGAGCCGGTCGAACTCTCGCCAACGAAGCCGATCGCCTTGATCGCGGGGTGCTCGGTCAGCGCCTTGCCGGCCTCTTCGCCGAAACCATGCACGGTGTTGAGCACGCCGTCGGGAAGACCGGCCTGCTTGGCGAGCTTGACCAGCATGTCGGCCGTCACCGGCGACCATTCCGCCGGCTTGTGCACCACGGTGCAGCCGGCGGCCAGCGCCGGCGCGATCTTCCAGGTCGAGAGCATGAACGGCGTGTTCCACGGCGTGATCACGCCGACCGGGCCGATCGGCACCCGGGTCGAGATGTTCCAGTGCTCGTCCGAAGGCGTGTTGAGGCCGTCGCGGGCCTCGCCGCATTTGTCGGCGAAGAAGCGGAAATTCTCCGCGGCGCGGATGGCGGCCTTGGCCATGAAGCGGTGCGCCTGACCGGTGTCGATGCATTCGAGCACGGCGATGTCGTCGGCGCGCTCCTCGATCGCATCGGCGACGCGGTGCAAAACCTTGCGGCGCTGCGCCGCCGGCATGTCGCGCCAGGCCTTGAACGCGTTGGACGCCGCGGTTGCCGCGCGGTCGATATCCGCGGCATTGCCGCGCGCGACCGTCGCCAGCACCGTGCCGTCGACGGGCGATTTCGTCTCGAAAGTCTGACCGGATGCCGCCGGCACGACCTTGCCGTCGATCACATTGCCGATGCCTTCGGCCTTCAGCTTCGCCAGCAGGGGACCGGCGCGATCGCGGTTGGCCTGGAACACATCGGCTGACGATTTCGCTGTCGCTTTATCCATTGACCGTCTCCACCTTCAATGCGTCGTGGATGTTGTTGCGTTTCCAGCTGGTTTCCTTGTCGTTGATCTGCATGTCGAACGACAGAGCGAACTTGCTGTTGGCGAATACCGGATCGAGATGGGCCGATAGCGCCTTGAAGATGTGCTCGCCCGCCTTCTTGCGGGCGGCGAGGTCACGGCCTTCGCCGAGCCGCAGCACCATGTCGAGGAAGCCGTAGGTCTTGCGGCCGTCGGCGATCGCGTAATGCTCGCATCTGATGGCGCGGACACGGATGCCGCCGAGCGGGAAGATGCCGGTCTCGACCGCGGCCCTGCGGACCAGTTCGACCGTCGCGCCCATGTCGACGAGGCCGTCGAGATTGGCCGAGTATTCAATCGTGAAATGCGGCATGCAGCGCTCCTGCTGATGGCGTCAAGCGAAGTAGCAGCTCACGGAACCATAAGGTCCGTAATCGGCCTGGATGGTGTCGCCCTTGCGGGTCTCGATCGGGCGGATGAACGAGCCCGCCAGCACGATTTGACCGGCCTCCAGCGCCAGCCCGTTGGGCGCGATCTTGTTGGCGAGCCACGCCACCGCGGTCGCCGGATGGTTCAACACGCCGGCGGCCAGACCGGTTTCCTCGAGCTGGCCGTTGCGGAAGCAGAGCGCGCCGATCCAGCGCAGATCGGCCTCCAGCGGTCGGATCGGCCGGCCGCCCAGCACGATGCCGGCATTGGCGGCATTGTCGGCGATGGTGTCGAAGATCTTTCGCGTTGCTTTGGTTTCCGGATCGACGCGTTCGACCCGGGTATCCAGGATTTCCAGCGCCGGCACCACGAAGTCGGTGGCGTTGAGCACGTCGAACAGCGTGCAGTTCGGTCCCGCCAGGCGATGCTTCATCACGAAGGCAAGCTCGGCCTCGACGCGGGTTGCGATGAAGCGATCGGTCGGCACCAGGCCGCCATCGGCAAAGAACATGTCGTCGAGCAGGATGCCGGAATCGGGCTCGTCGATGTTGAGCGCACTCTGCATCGCCTTCGAGGTCAGGCCGATCTTGTGGCCCTTGACGAGGCGGCCCTGCGCCACCTTCATCTCGACCCAGGCCTTCTGAATCGCGTAGGCATCCTCGAGGGTGATGCGGGGGTAGTCCAGCGAGAGCTGGCGGATCTGCTTGCGGGTCTTTTCCGCGGTGTCGAGCCGTTCGGCGGCAGCGCGGATATCGTCCTTGGAGAGGGCCATGCGTGATACACAAAAAGTGGATGTCGGGAGATGATTAACATGTTAAGTGAATTCCCGCAAACTGAATCAGGGCATGCTGCGCTGCAAAAGTTTGCGGTGGCGGATTAGGTCATGGCGCGCAAGAAATCGTCCGACGAGCTAGGGCCGAGGCAGGGTGACGAGGTGGCGTCGTCGCGACGTGGCCCGATGCGCGAATTCTCGCGCTCGCTGCCGATGTCGCTGCTGCGCGCCCGCGAGGCCGTGATGCGGCAATTCCGTCCGTCGCTGCGCAGTCACGGGCTGACCGAGCAGCAATGGCGGATCTTGCGTGCGCTGACCGCGGTCGAGGAGATCGAGGTCACCGAGCTCGCCCGCGTGGCGTTCCTGCTTGGCCCGAGCCTGTCGCGGATCCTGCGCGATCTCGAGGCGCGCGCCTTGATCGAGCGCAAGGCGGCCGAGACCGATGCACGGCGCGCGGTGGTTTCGATCTCTGCCAAGGGACTGAAGCTGATCGAGGCGGTGGCCCCGACGTCGGAGGCGATCTACGCCGAGATCACCCGGCGGTTCGGCGCCCGCAAGCTCGCGGAACTGCACGAAATGCTCGGCGCGCTGGAGGCCAGCCTCGCCGGAATGGCGGCTGCCGATGATGCCGAGGTCGAGGCCGATACGTAGCCGCGGTCCCGCGCGACAGGATGGCTAGACCATGTAGGGCACGCGCGAAATCGCGTTGATGGCGCGGAATTCGGCAATCCAGCGGGCAACTTTCGAATGCGACCATTCGATGTGACTGCGCAAGGTCGCAGCCGCCGCATCACCGTCGCGTGTGCGCAAGGCTTCGATGATCACCAGATGCTCGTCCATGAAGGAATCGATCTGCGGCGCGGTCAGAGCCACCTGAATGTGCTTGCCGATCACGAAGGAGCAGTGCGTGCGTTTCAGCGCCTCGATCATCTCGCGATTGCTGCCGTAGCCCAGGCACTGGATGTGGAGGTCGCCCTCGATCTCGTCGAGCTCCCCGACGCCGACGCCGCTGCGGAACTGAATCCCTTCGCGCAGCCGCTCCGCCATCCGGTCGAGCAGTGCGGCAGGAATCCTCGTCGTCGCCGATTTCAGCAGCAGCGGCTCGAGGGTCGCGCGGACCTCGAAGATGTCGCGGAGGCGATCTTCATCCAGGGGCACCACATACCAATGAGCCTTGGCGCCTTTCTCCAGGACTCCGATTGCCTGCGCACGTAGCAACAGGTTGCGCGCAACGGTGCGCCCGACCCGGAAGTGCCGCGCCAGCGCGAGCTCGCTGACCCGAAAGCGCCCGAACAGCGACCGGTAGATGATCTCGCGCTCGAGCTTGTAGTAGAGTGCATCCCAGGCATCGCTGCGCACCGCCTCGACCGGGCCATCGGTCAGCCCGAACATCTCCGGCGTGATCGGGACGCGGCGTGGTTCGGCGTTTCGCTTGCCGGCGATGACGCCGCGGCCGTCGAAGCGGTGCACCAGGCCGACATGCTCGAGCTGTTCGAACGCCTGTCGCACCGGCGAGCGGCTGGAGCCGAACAAGGTCGCGATCGCCGATTCCGAGAGAACCGTTCCGGGTGGAACGTCGCCGGCCCGGATGTGCTTTGCCAATGCGCTCTTGATCAGCGCGTAGGCCGGCTGCTTCCGTCTGGTCTGCGATTTCGCTCTTGGAATCGACATCGATGACTGCCCGTCGGTCACATTATCACGTGATCCCGTTCTGGTCGTTGGTAGCAGGCAATTACGCACCGTTGCCAGCGAACGTTTGGCTATTGCGTGCAATGTGCAATCATGTTTAGCTGGGAGTCAAACGCCAGATCGATGGCCGCCGTCACGCGTCCTGGACCACAGATCGACGCGTCAGCTCATCTCAACGCAGCCGACATGCAAGTTCGGCGCACCAAAGGGAGGATTGAATGAAACTGACGAGGCGTGAGTTTTCCGCCGGCTTGGCGGCAGGTCTCGCTGCTCCCGCGCTGATGCGCAGCGCCTGGGCGCAAGGAGCGACGATCAAGATCGGCATGTGCGTGCCGGTGACCGGACCGGCAGCGGAGCAGGGCCTGTGGGCCCAGAACGGCGCCAAGCTGGCGCTCGCCGCGGTCAACAAGGCCGGCGGCGTGCTCGGCAAGCAGGTCGAGCTCGTGATCGAAGACGACCAGACCACCAACCCGGGCATCGTGCTGGCCTTCTCCAAGCTCGCCGCGCAATCCGACATCGTTGCCTTCCTCGGCTCGATCCGCTCGACCCAGGTGCAGGCGATGGCGCCCGACGTGATCAAGGTCGGCAAGCCTGTGATGATCGGTGGCACCAATCCGGATCTCACCCATTCCGGCAATCCCTGGCTGTTCCGCTTCCGCCCGAATGACAATTACTCCGGCCGCGTGATCGCCGACTTCGGCGTCAACACGCTCGGCAAGAAGAAATGGGCGATCGTCCATTCCACCGACGCCTTCGGCACCGCGGGCGGCAAGGCGCTGACCGAGGCGCTGGCCAAGCTCGGTGCGCCGCCGGTGCTCGACCAGGGCTATGCCAACCAGAGCCAGGACTTCACCCCGGTCGTGCTGGCGGTGAAGCAGTCCGGTGCCGACGTGCTCGGTACCTACTTCACCTTCGAGAACGACCTCGGCATCTTCGCCCGGCAGCTGCGCCAGCTCGGCGTCAACATCCCCTGGGTCGGTTCGCCTTCGGTGGTGGCGGTGTCCTCGACCAAGCTCGCCGGCCCTGCGTTGTATGGCACCTATGGGGTCGCCGACTTCGCCGAGGACTCGAGCGACACGGCAAAGGCGTTCGGCAAGGCCTATCGCGATGCCTACAAGACCGCGCCCGATAACCAGAGCGCCTGGCCCTACGACGCAATCACCATCCTGTCGGCGGCGATCAACAAGGCTGGTTCGACCGATCCGAACAAGATCCGCGACGCCATCCTGGCGACGCAGAAATTCGCCGGCGCCGAAGGCGAGTACAATTTCGACAAGAATGGCGACGGTCTGCACGGCTACAACGTCGTGAAGAACGACAAGGGTAAGATCGTCTACGACAAGCACATCGACTTCAACGATTGATCGCGGCTCGGCCTCGCCGTCGCGCACGGTGAGGCCGGTCTCCTGCGTACAATGTACTGATCGAGCGCCTGCCATGGATCTGGTTCTCCAACTGCTGTTCACCGGAATCGGCATCGGCGCGGTCTACGCGCTGGTCGCGCTCGGTTTCGTGCTGATCTTCCGCGCCACCAATGTGGTGAACTTCGCGCAAGGCGAATTCTCGATGGTCGCCGCCTATCTGATGGTGGTCTGCGTCGAGCTCGGCCTGCCTTACTGGCTGTCGTTCGTGATCGCGCTCGCCGGCATGGCGCTGCTCGGCGTCATCTTCAATCTCGGCGTCTACTATCCGCTGCGCCACCGCACCTATCTGCCTGTCATCATCGCCACCATCGGCGCCTCGATCCTGCTGTCGAATTCGGTGCTCGCGATCTACGGCCCGCAGCCGCAGGTGTTGCAGGGCTGGTTCGATACGCCCGGCATCCAGCTCGGCCCGGTCTATCTCGACAGCCAGTATCTCTTGATCATCGGCGTCACGATCCTGCTGGTGCTGTTCAATTTCTGGTTCTTCGAGAAGACGCTGCTCGGCAAGAAGCTGCAAGCGACCTCGCAGGACAAGGAGATGGCCTCGCTGCTCGGCATCTCCGTCTCCACCATGATCATGATCACCTTCATCTACTCGGCCGTGCTCGGCGGTCTCGCCGGCATCCTGGTGGCGCCGGTGCTGTTCGTCTCGATCCAGATGGGCTCGACGATCGCGCTGAAGGCGTTCGCCGCCACCATCATCGGCGGCTTCGGCGACGTGGCCGGCGCGATCGTCGGCGGCCTCGCGCTCGGTGTCATCGAAACCTTCGGCGCCGCCTATATTTCCGTGCCGTACAAGGACGGCTTCGCCTTCCTGGTGCTGATCGCCTTCCTGGTATTCCGGCCGCAGGGCATCTTCGGCGAACGCGTCGCGGAGAAAGCATGAGCGCCAGCGACAACATGATCCCGGCGCCCGCCGTGCGCACGAAACCGCTGATCATCCGTCATCTGCCGTATTTCATCGCCGCCGCGGTGCTGGTAGCGCTCGCCGCCGGCATGCAATTCGACGGCTACATCCTCAACATCCTGCTCCAGGCCACGACGTTTTCGATCGCGGTGTTCGGGCTTTCGGTCGTGCTCGGCCTGTGCGGTCAGATCAACCTGGCGCAGGCGGCGTTCTTCGGCTTCGGCGCCTATGCCGTCGGCCTCGGGACTGCCGACCTGCATCTGAACTTCTGGCTCTGCCTGGTTGGCGCCTGCGCGATCACGCTGGTGGCCGGCGCATTCCTCGGCATGTCGACCTTGCGGCTCGGCGGGCATTACCTTGCGATGGTGACGATCTCGTTCCAGCAGATCGTGACACTGGTCATGATCAACGCGGTCGGCGTGACCCACGGACCGGACGGCGTCGCCAACATTCGCCGGCCCGAGCTGTTCCAATCGTCGCAGAGCTATCTCGCCTTCTGTGTCGCGATGCTCGCGATCGTCGGCTACCTGGTCTGGCATCTGCCCGACACCAAGCTCGGCCGTGCGATGCGCGCGGTGCGCGACAACGAGCTTGCGGCCGGCGTCAACGGCATCGACGTGTTCCGCACCAAGGTCTCCGCCTTTGCGGTGTGCGCGGTGCTCGGTGGCCTCGCGGGCGGCCTGTTCGCCGGCGGCTTCGCTTATGTCAGTCCTGACCAGTTCTCGTTCGCGGAATCGATCCAGTTCCTGACCATGTCGCTGCTCGGTGGCGTGGCCTCGCCGATCGGCTCGGTGATCGGCACCGGCCTGCTGATCCTGATCCCGGAATGGCTGCGCTTCCTGAAGAGCGTGCCCGGCCTCTATCTTGCGATCTACGGCCTGTCGGTGATCCTGATCATCCGCTTCATGCCGGATGGCATCTGGGGCTTCGTATCTGACGCCTTCACGCGCTGGCGTGCACACACCGGGGCGCCGCCCGTTGCCGGAGCGCTCCTGCTCAAGCCCGCGACCACTGGCGGCGACATCGTGCTCGAGGTCACCGGGCTCTCGAAGCATTTCGGCGGCCTCAAGGCGGTCGACGGCGTCGACATCGCGGTGAAGCGCGGCAGCGTGCACGCGCTGATCGGACCCAACGGCTCCGGCAAGACCACGACGCTCAACGTGCTGTCCGGCCTCTACAAGGCGACATCGGGCAGGATCGTGCTTGACGGCACCGACATCACCAACATGGCGCCGCATCAGCGCACCGCCGCGGGTCTTGGACGTACCTTCCAGAACATCCGTTTGTTCCGCTCGATGACGGCGCTGGAAAACGTCGAGATCGGCGCCGAGCGTCCCGGCAACACCATGATCGGGAAGGGCGACGACGCGCTGACCGAACGCGCGATGGAGGCGCTGACCTTCGTCGGCCTCGGCAACCGCGCCAACCAATTGATCTCGAGCTTCTCCTACGGCCATCAGCGCCTGATCGAGATCGCGCGGGCGCTGGCCTCGAACCCGACCTTGCTGCTGCTCGATGAGCCGGCCGCCGGCCTCAACTCGACCGAGAAGCTCGAACTGCATGAGCTGCTGAAGCGCATCGCCGCACAGGGCCTCACCATCCTGATCATCGATCACGATATGACGCTGGTCTCCGAAGCCGCCCAACACATCACCGTGCTGAACTTCGGGCGCCGCATCGCGGACGGCGAATCGATGGCGGTGCTGCGCCATCCCGACGTCGTCTCCGCCTATCTCGGGAGCGAATGATGCCGCTGCTCGAAATCCGCAATCTGGTGGTCCGCTACGGCGAGATCGAGGCGCTGCGCGGCGTCACCATCGCCGTGGAGCAGGGGCAGGTGGTCACGCTGCTCGGCGCCAACGGCGCCGGCAAGTCGACCACGCTGCGCGCCATCTCCGGCCTCGCCAAGCCGGCCTCCGGCGACATCCTGTTCGACGGTCATTCGATCGCAGGCCTCGGGCCGGAAGCGATCGTCAGGCTCGGCATCTCGCATGTGCCGGAAGGCCGCCGCGTTTTCCCGGGCCTCACGGTGAAAGAGAACATCATGCTCGGTGCGTCGAACCGCAAGGTCTCGGCGTCGCAGATCTCGCGCGAGGCCGACGCGATGTTCGATTTGTTTCCGGACATTCGCGCCTTCTCCAATGCGCTCGGCTGGACGCTGTCCGGCGGCCAGTTGCAGATGGTTGCGGTCGCGCGCGGCCTGATGGCCAAGCCGCGGCTGCTGTTGCTCGACGAGCCGTCGCTCGGGCTCGCGCCCGTCATCGTGCAGGCGGTGTTCCGCATCATTTCGCAGATCAGGCAGGACACCACGGTCTTGCTCGTCGAGCAAAATGCGCGCATGGGACTTTCGGTCGCCGATCACGGCTTCGTCCTGGAAACAGGGCGGATCGTGCTGGGCGGCAAGCCCGACGAATTGTGGGGCAACGAAGCCATCGCCGCCGCTTATCTCGGCGGCCACGCCAAGACCCACGCCTGACAACGCACTGTGTTTTATCGAGCGAGCTAGTATTTCATGGTCACCATCAAGGTCGATAACCTCATCAACTTCGTGTCCGAGGTGTTTTCGCATTCGGAGTCCTCCGCCGAAGAAGCGAAGCGCATCGCGACCTACCTGACGACGGCGAACCTCACCGGGCACGACAGCCATGGCGTGATCCGCGTGCCTGTTTACGTCAGGTGGAAGAAGATGGGCTCGATCGTGCCGAACCAGACCCCCGAGGTGGTGGTCGATACGCCGTCGCTCGCGGTGGTCGACGGCAAGTTCGGCTATGGCCAGACCGTGACGCCGGTTGCGGTCAGGCTCGGCATCGAGAAGTGCAAGAAGGCGGGGCTCGCCGCGGTCGCGCTGCGCAACTCCGGCCATCTCGGCCGTGTCGGCGACTGGGCCGAAATGGCCGCCGCCGAAGGCCTTGTTTCAATTCATTTCGTGACCGCTGCGGGATCGCTGCTGGTCGCGCCCTATGGCGGCGTCGAGAAGCGGCTGTCGACCGCGCCCTATTGCGTCGGCATTCCGCGCCAGGGCCAGGATCCGATCGTGCTCGATTTCGCGACCTCGGTCGTCGCCGAGGGCAAGTGCCTGGTGGCAAGCCGCGGCGGCAAGAAGCTGCCGCACGGCGCGCTCGTCGATGCCGACGGCACGCTGAGCGAGGACCCGCACGTGCTGTATGGCCCGTACACGCCCGATGGGCCGCGCGACCATACCAAGGGTACGGGCGCGATCCGCGCTTTCGGCGATCACAAGGGCTCGGGGCTTGCCTTCATCTGCGAACTGCTCGGCGGCGCGCTCACCGGTACCGGCGCGACGTCGTCGGACCGCCGCTTCGCCAACGGCATGATGGCGTTCTACATCGACCCCAAGGTGATCGACACCAGCAATTTCTTCGATGGCGAAATCACCCGCTACACCGATTTCATCCGCGCCACCAAACCGATCGCGGGCACGGAGTCCGTACTGGTTCCGGGTGATCCCGAGCGCAAGACCCGCGCCGAGCGCACCAGGAATGGCATCCCCTTGCCTGACGACACCTGGGCGGCGATAGTGAATACCGCGCGCGAAGTCGGCGTCAGCGAAGTCTCGATCCAGCGGGCGACCAGCTGAGGTCCCCCAAGAAGCACGCAAGAACCACAAAGGAAACGTGATCAATGGCAAACAAGGTCAAGCAAATCTGGGCATCGGGCAAGGCGGTGGTGAACGCATGGCTCGCGATCCCCTCGGGCTTCTCGGCCGAAGTGATCGCGCAATGCGGCTTCGACAGCGTCACCGTCGACATGCAGCACGGCGTGCAGGACTATCAGTCGATGGTGCAATGCTTCCAGGCGATGCATGCGCACCCGGTCACCCCGATGGTCCGCGTGCCGTGGAATGAGCCGGGCATCATCGGCAAGGTGCTGGACGGCGGTGCCTATGGCGTGATCTGCCCGATGGTCAACACGCCGCAGGAAGCCAAGAACCTCGTCTCCTACGCGAAATATCCGCCGAAGGGCGTGCGCTCCAACGGCCCGATCCGTGCCGGCATGTACGGCTCGGCCGGCACCTATCAGCAGACCGCGAACGACGAGATCGTGCTGCTGCCGATGATGGAGACCAAGACCGCGGTCGAGAACATGGAAGCCATCCTCGATGTCGAAGGCATCGACGGCGTCTATATCGGCCCGTCCGATCTCGGCTTCTCCTACGGCCTGGTGCCGAAACTCGATCGCGACGAGCCGGAGATCCTCAAGATCTACGAGAAGATCATCAAGGAATGCGGCAAGCGCGGCCTCAACCCGGGCATCCACTGCTCCGGCGCCGAGGGCGCGGTGCGCGCGATCAACATGGGCTTCAAGCTCGTGACGCTGTCGAACGAGGTCGGCCTGATGCAGGTCTACGCCAAGATGCAGGTCAACCAGACCCGCGAGAAGTCCGGCGGCAAGGCGTAAGGACGCGAATAGCGAGTAGTGAGTGGCGAATAGAGATTGGCGGTTCGCGTAGCGCGCTGTTCGCTACTCGCCATTCGCTATTCGCCTCCAAAAGGAGAAACTCCATGGCCCCGGCACAAGTGATCCGTCTGCACGCCGACGACAGCGTCCTGATCGCCCGTGCGAGCCTGCCGCCGGGGCTTGAGGTGGCTGATGGCGTCACCACGGTCGACCGCATTCCGGCCGGCCACAAGGTTGCGATCAAGCCGATCGCGCAGGGCGAACCCATCCGGCGTTACGGTCAGATCATCGGCTTTGCGACGCAGCCGATCGCACCGGGCCAGCATGTGCACACGCAAAACTGCGGCATGGGCGATTTCGCCAAGGACTACGCCTATGGCGTCGACGTCAAGCCGGTGCCGAATTTCGATCTGCCGGCGACCTTCGAGGGCATCCGCCGCGCCGACGGCCGCGTCGCGACGCGCAACTATATCGGCATCCTCACCTCGGTGAATTGCAGCGCCCATGTCGCCGGGATCGTCGCCGACATGTTCAAGAAGAATCCGTTCACCGGCGACAATCCGCTGGCCGACTTCCCGAATGTCGATGGCGTCGTCGCGCTGACCCACAAGACCGGCTGCGGCATGACCCAGGACGAGCCGCTGGCGCTGCTTCGCCGCACGCTCGGTGGCTACGCCCGTCACGTCAATTTCTCCAATGTGATCGTGCTCGGCCTCGGTTGCGAGGTGAACCAGATCGGCGGCCTGATGGCCGAGCAGAAGCTCGCCGGCCGTCTGCGCGCGATGGACATCCAGGAGGTCGGCGGCACCCGCAAGACCGTGGAAGCCGGTGTGGCCTTCGTGAAGGAAGCACTCACTGATGCCAACAAGGTCCAGCGCGAGGCGGTGCCGGCGAGCGAGCTCACCGTGGCGCTGCAATGCGGCGGCTCGGATGGTTACTCCGGCGTGTCGGCCAATCCGGCGCTGGGCGCGGCGAGCGATCTCTTGGTGCGTCATGGCGGCACCGTGATCCTCTCGGAGACGCCGGAAACCTATGGTGCCGAGCATCTGTTGACGCGTCGCGCCGTCAGCCGCGAAGTCGGCGAGAAGCTGGTCGGCCTGATGCGCTGGTGGGAGGAATACACCCAGCGCGAGGGCGCCGAGATGAACGCCAATCCGAGCCCGGGCAACAAGGCCGGCGGTCTCACCACCATTCTGGAGAAGTCGCTCGGCGCGATGGCCAAGGCCGGCAGCACCAATCTGGTCGACGTGCTGCACTATGCTGAGCCCGTCACCAAGAAGGGTTTCGTGTTCATGGACACGCCCGGCTACGACCCGGTCGCAGCGACCGGGCAGGTCGCCGGCGGTGCCAACCTGGTCTGCTTCACCACCGGCCGCGGCAGCGTGTTCGGCTGCAAGCCTGCGCCCTCGATCAAGCTCGCCACCAACACGCCGATGTACAAGCGGATGGAAGACGACATGGACGTCAATTGCGGCACCATCCTCGACGGCGAGGAGAGCGTGCAGGAATGCGGCCAGCGCATCTTCGACCTCATCCTCAAGACCGCCTCGGGCCAGCCGACCAAGAGCGAGAGCTTCGATTTCGGCGGCGCCGAGTTCGCGCCGTGGGTGCTCGGAGCCACGATGTAGCCACGTCACCAACATGACGTGGCATGTTCGACCTGATGGAGGACACATGCGCGCGCGTCGGTCGGGAATCTTTGGATGCCTCGCATTGCTCGCCGCGCTCAGTCTTGGCGCCGTATCGGCTGACGCCGCGACCATCGTGGCGCTTGGCGCGAGCAACACCTACGGCAAGGGCGTGGCGCGCAACCAGGCCTATCCCGCGCAGCTCGAAGCGATCCTGCGGGCGAAGGGGCTGAATGTCCGTGTCGTGAACGCCGGCATCAATGGCGATACCACGGAAGGCATGCTGCAACGGCTGGACCGGGCGGTTCCGAACGGGACCAGCGCGGTTATTCTCCAGCCGGGCGGCAATGACCGGCGCAAGGGCAGCCCGGACCGGACCGCGGATATTCAAAGCCGACTCAGTGCCCGTGGCATCAAGGTGATCATGCTCTCGAACGGGATGCTGGGCGGACTTCCGCATCAGCCCGATGGTGTACACTTGACTCCCGAGGGCTATCACATGCTCGCCGAGCAGCTTGCTTCGCAGGTCTCGGGCGCGATCGGACGTTAGTCCCGTAGCCCGGCTGGAGCGCAGCGAAATCCGGCACTCTTGCCGCGGAGACTATCCCCGGATTGCGCGGAGCCTGTCATCGGGCGCGCGTTCGCGCGACCCGTTGGCTCCATCCGGGCTACGGCCCCGCTCGCCGCTTGGGCACTCCGTGCCCGTTGTTAGTGCTTGATGTCGACCGGAACCAGTGTTCTGCTCAAAAAAGCTGCTGGAGTCCTCGGTCCGTGTCGATATCGGTCGCACTGCATCACGTCACGCATTACAAATACGACCGGCCGATCGATCTCGGGCCCCAGACCATTCGGCTCCGACCCGCGCCGCATACGCGCACGCCGATCCTGAGCTATTCGCTCAAGGTCACGCCATCAAATCACTTCGTGAACTGGCAGCAGGACCCGCAGGGCAACTGGCTGGCACGCTACGTCTTTCCGGAGAAGGCGACCGAGCTCAAGGTCGAGGTGGATTTCACCGCAGAGATGACGGTGATCAACCCGTTCGATTTCTTCGTCGAGCCCTATGCCAACAGCTTCCCGTTCGAATATCCCGGCGATCTCAAGGCCGAACTTGCGCCGTATCTCGAGACAGACGAACCGGGCCCGCTGCTCGTCGCATACCTCAACGACATTCCGCGCAAGGCCGACAGCACCGTCAACTTCCTTGTCGAGCTGAATGCGCAGTTGCAGAAGAGGATCGGCTACATCGTTCGCATGGAGTCCGGTGTGCAGACGCCGGAGGAGACCCTGGCCGCAAACTCCGGCTCATGCCGCGATTCGGCCTGGCTTCTGATCCAGGCATTGCGCCACCTCGGGCTCGCGACGCGCTTCGTCTCCGGTTACCTCATCCAGGTGCGGCCCGACATCGATCCGATCGAGGGGCCGCGCGAGATCGAGAGCGATTTCACCGACCTGCACGCTTGGGCCGAGGTCTACCTGCCTGGCGCGGGCTGGATCGGTTTCGACGTCACGTCCGGCATGCTGACCGGCGAGGGACACATCCCGGTCTGCGCCACGCCGCACTACCGCGCGGCCGCGCCGGTGACCGGAACCGCAGGCGCCGCCAATGTCGAGTTCGGCTTCGAGATGAGCGTCAAGCGCATCCGCGAAGCGCCGCGGATCACCAAGCCGTTCTCCGATGAATCCTGGGCGCGGCTCGACCGGCTCGGCGAGCAGGTCGACGTCGATCTGACAAAGCACGACGTGCGGCTGACCATGGGCGGCGAGCCGACCTTCGTCTCGGTCGACGATCTGGAATCGGCGGAATGGAACGTCGCCGCGGTCGGCCCGACCAAGCGCGCGCTGGCCGACGAATTGATCCGCAAGCTGCGCACGCGGTTTGCGCCCGGTGGCCTGCTGCATTACGGCCAGGGCAAGTGGTATCCCGGCGAGAGCCTGCCGCGCTGGGCGTTCGGGCTGTACTGGCGCAAGGACGGCAAGCCGATCTGGAACAATGCCGAGCTGATCGCGAGCATCGAAAACTCGCGCAAGGCCGAGGTCGCGGACGCCGGGCGCTTCGTCGAGGCAATCGCAAACCGGCTTGGTCTTGGTGCGGATTACGTCATGCCGGCCTATGAAGACCCCGCCTTCTGGCTACAGCGCGAAGCCGGCCTGCCGGCCAACGTGACCCCCGACAATTCCAGGCTGACCGATCCGGAAGAGCGTGCACGTCTCGCGCGGGTGTTCGACGAGGGGTTGACCACGCCGAAGGGCTATGTGCTGCCGATCCAGCGCTGGAATCCGCTCGCGGATCGCGTGCCGGCGCGCTGGCGCAGCGAGCGCTGGAAGCTCCGGCGCAGCCATCTGTTCCTGTCGCCCGGCGATTCCCCGCTGGGCTTGCGGCTCCCGATCGCCTCGCTCGAATATGTTCCCCCGGATGACTACCCCTACATCGTCGAGCGCGATCCGATGGCGCCGCGCGACGCGCTTTCAGACGAGCTGAAGCAAGCGTTGAAGGAGATCCCTGAACCGCTGCCGGTGCGCACCGCAATGTCGATCGAGGTGCGCGATGGCGTGCTGTGCGCCTTCATGCCGCCGGTCGAGAAGGTCGAGGATTATCTCGATCTGATCGCCGCGATCGAAGCCGCCGCAGAAGAGTTGCAGCTGCAAGTCCACGTCGAAGGCTACGCGCCGCCGTTCGATCCACGCATCGAGGTGATCAAGGTGACGCCCGATCCCGGCGTGATCGAGATCAATGTGCAGCCGGCGCAGAGCTGGCGCGAGGCCGTCGACATCACCCTCGGCCTCTACGAGGACTCCGCGAAGATCCGACTCGGCGCGAACCGCTTCCTGATCGATGGCCGCCACACCGGCACCGGCGGCGGCAACCACATCGTGGTCGGCGGCAGCAAGCCGGAAGACTCCCCGTTCTTGCGCAGGCCGGACCTGTTGAAGAGCCTCGTGCTGTATTGGCAGCGGCATCCGTCGCTGTCCTATCTGTTTTCCGGCATGTTCATCGGCCCGACCAGCCAGGCGCCACGGATCGACGAGGCGCGGCATGACGGGCTCTATGAACTGGAGATTGCGCTGGCGCACGTGCCGCCGCCAGGCATGGACGCGCCGCTATGGCTGGTCGACCGCCTGTTCCGGCACATCCTGGTCGACATCACCGGCAACACCCATCGCGCCGAGATCTGCATCGATAAGCTCTATTCGCCTGACGGGCCGACCGGCCGGCTCGGCCTGGTCGAATTCCGTGCGCTCGAAATGCCGCCCGACCCACGCATGTCGCTGGCGCAGCAGCTGTTGATCCGCGCGCTGATCGCCAAGCTGTGGCGCGAGCCGCAGCAGGGCAAGTTCGTGCGCTGGGGCACCGCGCTGCATGACCGTTTCATGCTGCCGCATTTCCTCTGGGAGGATTTCGTGGGCGTGCTCGCCGAGCTCAGGCAATCCGGCTACGACGTCGAGCCGGAATGGTATCAGGCCCAGCTCGAATTCCGCTTCCCCGCCTTCGGCCGCGTCCATCATGGCGGCGTCGGCCTCGAACTGCGGCAGGCGCTCGAGCCCTGGCACGTGCTGGGCGAGGAGGGCACCGCGGGCGGCACCGTGCGGTATGTCGACTCATCGGTCGAGAGGTTGCAGGTCAAGGCGACGGGTTTCATCGAGGGCCGCCATGTCATCACCTGCAACGGCCGGCGGATGCCGATGACCGAGACTGGCCGCGCTGGCGAGGCGGTGGCCGGCGTCCGCTTCAAGGCCTGGCAGCCGGCGTCCGGCCTGCATCCGACCATTCCGGTGCACGCGCCGCTGACCTTCGACTTGATCGACACCTGGAACGGCCGCTCGCTCGGCGGCTGCGTCTATCACGTTGCCCATCCCGGCGGCCGCAATTACGAGACCAAGCCGGTCAATTCCTACGAGGCCGAGGCGCGGCGGCTGGCACGCTTCCAGCCGCATGGCCATACCCCCGGCAAGATCGAGGCGCCGCCAGAGGAACGCACAATTGAGTTTCCCTTGACCCTCGACTTGCGGACGCCGCTCCTGCACTAATTGTGTCGAGGGGAAGTGCAATGACCGTGTCGGGTGGGCAAGGCAGCAGTCAGGAGAGCAGGGCCCGTCCCCGCCAGCGCCGGATGGCGCAATGGACCCGCGATTATGTCCGGCTTCCGGGCATTCCGGATGAATATATTGCCGACAACGGTGCGCCACGGCCGGTCTGGAGCCGCTTCTTCGATGCGTTCGCCGCGCTGTCGCCGGCCGATATCGAGCGCCGCTTTGCCGCGGCCGACCGCCATCTGCGTGAGGCCGGCGTCACCTATCGGGCGCCGGGCGATACCTCCGACCGGATCTGGCCGCTCAGCCATCTGCCGCTGATCATCGATGCGGCCGACTGGGGCCAGCTCGCCGCCGGCGTCGCGCAACGCGCGCAGCTCCTGGAAATGGTGCTGGGTGATCTCTACGGCGAAGGCCGCCTGGTCGCCGAAGGTGCGATCCCCGCGGCGGCGATCGCCGGCAGCAGCGAGTATCTGCGCGCCGTCAGCGGCATCAAGCCGCCCGGCGGCCGCTATCTGCATCTCTATGCCGCTGACATCGGCCGTGGGCCCGATGGCCGTTGGTGGGTGCTCGGAGATCGCACGCAGGCGCCGTCCGGCGCGGGCTATGCGCTGGAGAACCGACTGGTGCTGTCGCGCGCCTTTTCCGATCTCTACAAATCGATGAATGTCGAGCGGGTGGCGCCGTTCTTCGAAGCGTTCCGTGATTCACTTCGCGCCAGCGCCGATCGCGACGAACCGCGGATTGGTCTGCTCACGCCTGGCGCGTTCAGCGAGACCTATTTCGAGCACGCCACGCTTGCCCGCTATCTCGGCTTCCTCCTGGTCGAGGGCGATGATCTCGCCGTCTCTGGCGACCGCATCCACATCCGCACCGTCGCCGGGCTGAAGCGGCTCGACGTGTTGCTGCGGCGGGTCGATTCCAACATGCTCGATCCGCTCGAGCTCGACGCGTCCTCCTATCTCGGCGTGCCGGGCCTCGTCGAGGTGCTGCGCAAGGGTGGCGTCGTGGTCGCCAACATGCCGGGCTCCGGCGTGCTGGAGGCGAGAGCGCTGCTCGGCTTCCTGCCCAATCTCTGTCGACGTTTGCTCTCCGAAGATCTGATGATGCCGCACATCGCGACCTGGTGGTGCGGCCAGAAGTCCGCCCGCGAACAGGTGTTGTCGCGGCTCGACGAGTTCGCGATCGAGGGCGCCTATGGCCGCGGCGTTGCGGACTTTCCGGGCAATGGTCCGGTGCTGCCGGGCGAATTGTCGGCGGCGGACCGCGACCGCCTGAGGGATGCGATCAGCCACCGCGGCATCGACTATGTCGGCCAGGAACTGGTGCGGCTGTCCACGACGCCGGTGTGGGAGAACGGCCGGATCGCGCCGCGTCCCTTCGTGCTCAGGGTGTTCGCGGCGGCAACGCCGAATGGCTGGACCGTGCTGCCCGGCGGCTTCTGCCGGATCGCCGATCGGGCCGATGCGCGCGCGGTATCGATGGGTGACGGCGCGGTGTCCGCCGACGTCTGGGTGGTCTCCGACAAGGCAGTTGCGACCTCGACCTTGCTGCCGGCGGTCGACACCGTCCGCATCCGCCGCATCGCCGGCGTGTTGCCGAGCCGCGCCGCCGACAATCTGTTCTGGCTCGGCCGCTATCTGGAGCGCGCCGAGGCCACCATCCGCCTGATCCGCGCACTGTGCACGCCGCTGCGCGATCAGGCGCGGGCGAATGCGAGCGGTACCGCACCGACGATGCATTCGGCCGAGCGCATCCAGCGCATGCTGGTGGCCTGGGGCGCGGCCTCGCAGACCGCGCGCGCCAACCCCGCCAAGGTCGCGCTCGAAGCGCTGCAAAGCGAGGACAAATTCGGCTCGGCGCTGTCGCTGGTGCGATCGGCGCAGCGCACGGCCACGGGCTTGCGCGAGCGGCTGTCGCCAGATGCGTGGCAGGTCATCACCGAGATGGCCGACCGGCTCGCGATCGAGGTTCACGACGATGACGGCGTCGTCAGCGCCGCCGAGCTGACCTTGCAGGAGCTCGCAAGCTTCGCCGGCCTCGCGCAGGAGAACATGAACCGCGCAGCCGGCTGGCGCTTCCTCGAGATGGGCCGCCGCGCCGAGCGCGCCATCAACACCACGCGCTTTGCCCGTCAGTTCGCCTATGACGAAGCCGGTGACGAGGACCTCGACATCCTGCTCACGCTGGTCGACTGCCAGATCACCTACCGCTCGCGCTATCTGGTGCAGCCGCTGCTGACGCCGGTGCGCGATCTGGCGGTGCTCGATCCCTTCAATCCGCGCTCGGTCGCGTTCCAGGTCGCCGCGCTGAACGAACATATCGCCGCGCTGCCGAGCCTGAAGGAGCACGGCCTGATCGAGCGGCCACAGCGGCTCGCGGTCGCGCTCGAGGCCATGTTGACGACGGCCGAAGCCGGTCGCCTCGACGTCAAGACCTTGTTTGCGCTGGAGCAGGATCTGCTCAGCCTCTCCGACGCAATCGGGCTGCATTACTTCCCGCATGGACCGAACGCCAGCCGGCCGGAGAAGCTCACGGGGCTGGCGTGATCTACGATATCCGGCACGTCACGACCTACAGCTACGAGACCCAGGTCAGCTTCGCGCGCTGCGCGCTGCGGCTGGAGCCGATCGGCGGCGACGGGCAACAACTGATCTCGCATGCGGTCGATATCCGTCCCAAGCCCGCGGAGCGCACCGCGCGGCGCGACTTCTTCGGCACGCTGACCGAAAGCGTCCTGATCGAGACCGCGCATCGCAGTCTGCGCATCGACGCCCGCTCACGGGTCTCGGTGGAGCGGCAGCCGCCGGCGCGTGACTCCGCGAGCCCGCCCTGGGAGAGCGTGCGCGATCGGGCATTCGAGGCGTCGAGCCTCGATGCGGCTTCGCCGGTCGGCTATGTCTTTGCCAGCGCGCTGGTGCCGGTGCTGCGGCCGGTGACGGCCTATGCGTCCGCGAGCTTTTCGCCAGGCAGCGGCATTCTCGCCGGTGCGGCCGACCTGATGCGGCGGATCCGGACCGACTTCAAATACGATCCCAAGGCGACCGTGATCTCGACGCCGCTTCGCGATGTGTTCGAGAAGCGCCACGGTGTCTGCCAGGATTTTGCCCATGTGATGATCGCGGGACTCCGTGGGCTCGGGCTGCCCGCGGCCTATGTCAGCGGCTATCTGCGCACCATCCCGCCGCCGGGCCAGCCGCGGCTACAGGGCGCCGACGCAACCCACGCCTGGGTGTCGGTCTGGTGCGGTAGCGAGCTCGGCTGGGTCGGGTTCGATCCGACCAACGATCTCATGATCGCCAACGACCACGTCGTTCTCGCCATCGGCCGCGACTTCGCCGACGTCTCGCCGGTCGACGGCGTCATCGTCGGCGCGCGCAAGCAGAAGCTCAGCGTCGCCGTCGACGTATTGCCCGTGGAGTGAATCGGGACGGCGGACGCGCGCTGGCGCAACGCGATCTCGATCAGGCGACTTGCCGCTTGCCGGACTTGTCCCACCCGATCGGGCTGACGATGACGCGGTCGCGGCCTTCGCGCTTGGCTTGATAGAGCGCAAGATCCGCGGCCTTGAGCAGATCGCGTGACGTGCGCTCATGGTCGGGGACGAGGCAGGACAATCCGATGCTGACGGTCGGCAATTCAGGCTCGGCCTCGCGGGCGGCGGTCAGCTTGGCACGAATCTGTTCGGCAACCTCCAGGGCGCCGGCCTTGCCGATGCCGGGCAGCAACACCGAGAACTCCTCGCCGCCATAGCGTGCGCCGAGATCGGTGGCGCGCTTGGTGCTGCCTGCGATGCACTGCCCCACGGTGGCGAGCACAGCATCGCCGGCTTGATGCCCGTAGGTGTCGTTGAAGGCCTTGAAATGATCGACGTCGATCATCAGAAGCGAGACCGGCGCCTTCGCACGCAAGCCGCGACGCCATTCACCGTCAAGGGTATCGTCGAGCCGGCGCCGGTTGGCGAGGCCGGTCAGTGCATCGGTGCTGGCGAGGTGAGCGAGCCGGCCTTCGGCGGCGGCTCGCCGTTTCAGCGCGGCCAACAGGTAGAACATCAGCACGATCGAAAAGCCGCCGAGCGCGGTCACCACGATGCCGGTCAGCCAGAGCTGTTGCCACCAATCCGCATAGATGCCGTCGAGCGCGAGGCCTTCGGCGATGACAAGGGGGCGATTGCCGACCTGCTGGAAGACATAAAGCCGGTTGACGTGATCGACGATCGATTTCGATGTGTAGGAGCCCGACTGCTGGCGCGGCAGCAAGCGAAAGGTCTGCGAGCTCTTGATGTTTTGTCCGATGCGCTCGATCTCGAACGGCGTGCGCATCAGGATCGTGCCGCCGGTATTGAACAACACCATGCTGTCGCCGGCGCCGAAGTTCAGCTTCCGGAACAGGTTGTGGAAGTAGCTGAGCCGCATGCTGCCCGCGACCACGCCGGCGAAGGAGCCGTCGCCGTTGCTGATGCGCCGGCTCAGGCTGATCAGATACTCACCTTCCTGGGTGACCCAGGGCGGGCTGATGAAAAGGCCGACATCCGATCGCGCCCGATGAACCTGAAAGAAATCATGATCGGCGAGATTCGCGCGCCGCGGCGTCAGGGTCCGGGAATCGAGCGTGACGTCGCCGGCGGCGTTCAACACGAGAATGGAGCCGAGATCCTTGGCGGTCGCTGCCCGGTCGAACAGCACCACCTGGCGGAGCTCGGGGCTGATGTTGCTGATCTCCGGCAGCTTGATGCCGTCGGCGACGGCCTGCAACGAGAGGTCATAGAGTTCGATGTTGCGGTCGATCTCGCTTGCGATCGAGGCTACGAGATTGGTCGCGCCTTCCTTCGCGTGCTGAAAATCCTTCTGCGCCATCTCCCAAAGGATCGAGAGGCAAATCGCCGAAAAGCTCACGACGAGTCCGATACCAAGGGCCAGCAGCCGCTTGGTCGGCACCGCTCTCGGTCGTGGCAACAGCCCGTTCATGACCTGCTTCCCAACTCCCGCGCCCCCGCGCTTTGTCGGCCTTTATAGGGGTATCAAATTGAGAAAGCCGGCCCGAACCGCCTGCAAATTATGCGTCGACGTTAGGGAAGCATTAACCGCGCGGCGTCGGGTGACGCACGCGGCTGCCGGTCAGCGGCAGACCCTCAGGCCGCGTCGCTGCGCAGATTGTGGAAGAACTGCTCGACCTCGCGAGACAGGGTCTCGGCGGTTGACGTCAGATCGTTCGACGCTGCGAGCACGGATTCCGCCGCCTTGCTGGTCTGGTCCATATCGTCGCGCAGCGAGCCGACATTGGTCACCAGGATTTCATTGCCCTGGGCGGCCATCTGCGCGTTGGCGGAGATTTCGCGAGTCGCCGCGTCCTGCTGGCCGATCGCGCTCGCGATGTTCGCGGTGACGTTGCTGATCTCGCGGACGGCCTGGCCGATCTCGCGCACGGCTGCCACCGAATTGCGGGTCGAGGCCTGGATCAGGCCGACATTCTCGCTGATCTCGGCGGTCGCCTTCGCGGTTTGCCCGGCCAGCGCCTTGACCTCGTGCGCAACGACCGCGAAGCCGCGGCCGGCATCGCCGGCGCGGGCGGCCTCGATGGTGGCGTTGAGGGCGAGCAGGTTGGTCTGCTCCGCGATCGCCTGGATCAGGTTCAGCACGCCGTCGATGCGCTGGGTGGTGGCGGCAAGGCCCTCGATCTCGCTGATCGACCGGTCGGTGCGCGCGCCCGCCTGATCGACCGCGCCGGACGATTGGGACACCTGGCGGCCGATCTCCTCGACCGAGGCCGAGAGTTCCTCGGCGGCGCCCGCGACCGCGGAGACGTTGCTCGAGGCCTGTTCCGTGGCACCTGCCGCCGCCACGGCGCGGCCGTTGGCGTCGGCCGCGACGGTTGCGATGGTCTGCGCGGTCTCCCGCATTGTGGCTGCGTTGTCGTGCACTGCGCGGAGCACGGTGCCGATCGTGCCGCGGAATGCTTCGACGAAGCCCTCGATGTGCCGGCCGCGTGCGTCGCGCGCCGCGGAATCCTGCATGACTTGCGCATTGAGGATGCGATTGCGGTCCATCGCCTCCTGGAACACGCCGATGGCGCGCGCCAGCGCGCCGATTTCGTCGCCGCGATCGACATGCGGTACGTCGACATGCGCGCCGCCTTCGGCGACCTGATTGATGGCCGTGGTGATCTGCGACAGCGGACGGGCCACCGAGCGGGCGATGATCAGCACGCCGAGCACCACCACGATCAGGGCGGCCGCGCCGAGCCCGGTCAGCACGAGCGCCAGCGTGCGGTTGGTGTCGGTCTGCTGCGCCAGCTTCTTGCTGCGCTCGGCATAGACCTTGGAGAGCGCCTCGAGATCCTTATTCAGAGCGGTGCGGACGTCGCGGTTGGCGTCGTTGTCGCCCCATTCACGCCCGGCCGCGGCGCCGATCTCGATGCCGCGGCGAACCAGCTCCTTCCGGAACGCGATGAACTGCTCGATGCGCGTCTTGAACACCGCGAATTGGGCAGCGTCATCAGCCTGCACCAGGGTTTCCCAGTTCCTGACCACGCCGAGGATGCGTTCGTTGAACGCCAGCAGTCCGTCGCCGTATTTCTTCACCGCCGCCGGTTCGGTCGACATGTAGATGCCGCGGGATTCCATCACCACCGCATAGACCAGCGAATTGACCCGCTCGACATTGAGCGCGGCGCGGCTCGCGAGATCGACGGCTGCGGTCAGCTCGGCATTGCGCCGCGCGTTGTAGTCGGACAGGACGGCGATGGCCGCGGTCAGCGCCGCGATCAGCGCGAACGTCGAGTAGAGCCTGGCGGCAAGCGAGAATCGGGATGCCATGGGAGGCCGGGACATCGGGACGGAGGACGTGATGGGGGTGGGCATTGCGGGCACTCCAGGAGGCCGGGGAGCACCTTCGGCCGACTACGGCTTATGCGAAATCTTCATGGACAATTTCTTAATGCGCGAATTTTTCGCAGCCGCAACCGCTGGAATGTCCGAGTAATACCAATGTCTTATATTGGCTCCTGGGCGCGATAGGGTGTTGGCGGGTTGCGACCGTGCCGATGCGGACGGGGCTGCGTCATCAACAGCCTCCGGCGCGCCCGGCAAAGCCGATGGCACGACTTTCGCAAAGAGGTGCTAGGTTACACCGCTCCAGCCCGCGACGCGAATTCCCATGCTGTATCGTCACACCATCGATGCCACGAATTACGCATTCGAGGATCTACGCCTCCTGCTTGCCAAGGCGTCGCCGCCCCGTTCCGGCGACCGGCTGGCCGGCCTTGCGGCCGACAGTGCCGCGGAGATGATCGCCGCGCGGCTGGCGCTTGCCGATGTTCCGCTCAGGCAATTCCTCGATGAGCCCGTCATCCCCTATGAGGACGACGAAGTCACCCGGCTGATCCTCGACAGCCTTGACGTTGCCGGCTTCCTGCCGGTCTCGTCGCTCACGGTCGGCGCCTTCCGCGACTGGCTGCTGTCGGACGCCGCCACCGATGATGCGATCCGGAAGATCTCGCGCGGGATCACGCCGGAGATGGTCGCGGCAGTCTCGAAGCTGATGCGCAACCAGGACCTGATCCTGGTCGCGAAGAAATGCCAGGTGACGACGCGTTTCCGCAACACCGTCGGTTTGCGCGGGCGAATGAGCACGCGGTTGCAGCCGAACCATCCCTTCGACGATCCCAAGGGCATCACCGCCTCGATCCTCGACGGGCTGCTGCTGGGATCGGGCGATGCCTGCATCGGCATCAATCCGGCGAGCGATGATCCGAACGTCATCGGCACCCTGCTGCGGCTGCTCGATGACATCATCACCCGGCTCGGGATTCCGACGCAGAGCTGCGTGCTGACCCATGTCACGACCACGCTCGGACTGATCGGGCAGGGGTTGCCGGTCGACCTCGTGTTCCAGTCGATCGCCGGCACCGAGGCGGCCAACCGCAGTTTCGGTGTCGACCTCTCGTTGCTGCGGGAGGCGCGCGAAGCGGGATTGTCGCTGCGCCGCGGGACGGTCGGTGACAATGTGATGTATTTCGAAACCGGGCAGGGCTCGGCGCTGTCGGCGAACGCCCATCACCAGGTCGACCAGCAGACTTGCGAGGCGCGGGCCTATGCGGTGGCGCGCGCGTTCGATCCGCTGCTGGTCAATAGCGTGGTCGGCTTTATCGGTCCGGAATACCTTTATGACGGCAAGGAAATCATCCGCGCCGGGCTCGAGGATCATTTCTGCGGCAAACTGCTCGGCCTGCCGCTCGGCATCGACGTCTGCTACACCAATCACGCCGAGGCCGATCAGGACGACATGGACAATCTCCTGACGCTGCTTGCTGCCGCCGGCGTGAATTTCATCATGGGCGTGCCCGGCGCGGACGACGTCATGCTGAACTATCAGTCGACATCGTTTCACGATGCGCTCTACATCCGCGACCTGTTCGGCCTGAAGCGGGCGCCCGAATTCGACGATTGGCTGGCGCGTGTCGGCCTCGCCGGGCAGGACTTCCGCCTCGTTGCCGACGAGGGGCGGCTGCCCGACCTCGCTGCCAGGCTCCTAGCCTGACGGGATAGCAAAATTCCGCAGAGCAACTATCTCGCCGTTGTGACGTTGGTGCGTGCCACAATGTTGAAGAATTTCTGGCCCAGCGTTCCGCGCCGTGGTTAGATTTGCGGGTGCTTCGGGGTCATTCGATGAGAGCTGAGCGCATTGAGACTGTACGGCGTATCCTCTGCGTTTTTCCGCGCTACACGTCGTCCTTTGGGACCTTCGAGCATTCCTACCCCCTGACCGACGGCGTCAGGGCCTTCATGCCGCCGCAGGGCCTGCTGCTGATCGCCGCATATCTTCCCGAGAACTGGCCGGTCCGCTTCGTCGACGAGAATCTGGATCCGGCGACCGCGGAGGATTTCGAGTGGGCGGAGGCCGTGTTCGTCAGCGGTATGCACATCCAGCGCCAGCAGATGAATGACATCTGCCACCGGGCGCATGACCACGATCTCGTGGTCGCGATTGGCGGGCCGTCGGTCAGTGCCTGCCCGGATTACTACCCCTCATTCGACTACCTTCATGTCGGCGAACTCGGCGACGCCACCAACGAGTTGATCCGGCGGTTGGCGGCGGACACCAGCCGGCCGGACCAGCAGGTGGTGCTCAAGACCGTCGACCGGCTGCCGATGACGGAATTCCCGCTGCCGGCCTATGAACTCGCCGAAACCAAGAAGTACTTCCTCGGCAGCATCCAGTTCTCCTCGGGCTGTCCCTATCAGTGCGAGTTCTGTGACATCCCCGGGCTCTATGGCCGCAATCCGCGCCTGAAGTCGCCGGAGCAGATCATCGCCGAGCTCGACAAGCTGCGCGCCTGCGGTGCGACCGACACGGTCTATTTCGTCGACGACAATTTCATCGGCAACCGCAAGGCGGCGAGCGAATTGCTGCCGCATCTGATCGAATGGCAGAAGCGAACCGGCTATGTCACCCGGCTCGCCTGCGAGGCGACGCTCAACATCGCCAAGCGCCCCGAGATCCTGGAGAAGATGCGCGAAGCCTTCTTCGTGACCATCTTCGTCGGCATCGAGACGCCCGATCCGGACGCGCTGAAGGCCATGCACAAGGATCAGAACATGATGGTTCCGATCCTGGAGGGGGTGCGCACCATCAATTCCTACGGCATGGAGGTGGTCTCCGGCATCATCATGGGGCTCGATACCGACAAGCCCCAGACCGGCGATGCGCTGCTCTCCTTTGTCGAGGAATCGCAGATCCCGCTGCTCACCATCAACCTGCTTCAGGCGCTGCCGAAGACGCCATTGTGGGACCGGCTCGAAAAAGCCGGCCGGCTGGTCGATGACGACGGCCGCGATTCCAACGTGCAGTTCCTGCTGCCATATGAAGATGTCGTCAGCTCCTGGCGCAAATGCATGGAGATCGCCTACGACCCCGAGAAGCTGTTCGAGCGCTATCTGCATCAGTGCAACTACACCTATGCCAACCGCATCAAGGTGCCGGTCAGCCCGGAGATGAAGAGCTGGGCCAACATCCGGCGCGGCCTGATCATGCTGCGCAACATCTTCTGGAAGGTCGGCGTGCTCGGCGATTACAGGCGGGTGTTCTGGAAATTTGCACTCGGCCGGCTCAGGCGTGGCGACATCGAGGGGCTGATCTCGGCGACACTGGTCGCGCATCACCTGATCACCTTCGCGCGCGCAGCCTCCAGCGGCCGGCAGAATGCGTCCAACTACTCGATCCGGCTGCGCGAGGCATCGGTCCCCGCTGAATAGCAGCATGACGACACCGCCGGTGCCACTGTCCCCTTCGCTTGCCGATCTGCGTGAGCTCACGCCGGCGCGCGTCGGTCTCGGCCGCTCCGGGGCCAGCCTGCCGACCAGCGCGCTGCTCGCCTTCACGCGTGATCACGCCCGCGCCAGGGATGCCGTCCACGCGGCGTTCGATCTCGGCGGGATCGCGGCTGACCTCGCCGGCCTCGGCATCACGGCACCCGAGGTGTCGAGCCAGGCGCCCAGCCGGCGCGACTATCTGCGCCGACCGGATCTCGGGCGCATGCTGGATTCCGCGTCGAGGCGGTCGCTCGAAGGTCGTGCCATCACCGCATGCTCCTGCGCAATCGTGATCGGGGATGGCCTGTCGCCGACCGCGGTCAATGTGCATGCCGTCGAATTGATCCGGCAGCTGCTGCCGCGACTTGCGGCCGACAGGATCGACGCGGGCCCGGTCATCGTGGCGTCGGGCGCGCGCGTCGCGTTGGGAGACGAGATCGGCACCATCGTCGGAGCCCGCATGCTGGTGATGCTGATCGGCGAACGGCCCGGCCTGTCCGCGCCGGACAGCCTCGGTGCCTATCTCACCTTTGCGCCGCGGATCGGTCTCACCGATGCTGACCGGAACTGCATCTCCAATATCCACCGCGCCGGGCTGAGCTATGCGGAGGCCGCCTTCAGGATCTCCTGGCTTGTGCGGGAGGGACTGGCTCGCCAGATCACGGGGGTCGCGCTGAAGGATGAAAGCGGCGGTGGATCGTCACAGAATGCGCTACCCGGGTGTGACAAATCAGATACTTAATGTTGGTGTTCGCCGGTTCCCTGCTGATTTGTCCGGACCCCTGCGCTTGCGAGCAAAGGGCCTGACCTGTAAAACCGGCGCCGGTCAATATTCGCGTGTTTTCAACGACTAGCGCCGATCAGTTGCGCCCATCCGCCTCATTCGCGCCCCTAAAGCATGATCCGAAAAAGTGCGAAGCGGTTTCCGAAGAGATCATGCGTAAACCAAGGAGCCGAGGCGCGATGAGGATCCAACCTGATCTCATCGCGCTTTAGACCCAAGCTAGACAAATTGAGCCGTTTCAGAACTGGACAGGGCATGCTCGAAAAGAACACGGAAAGTCAGGTCCACGTCGAGAAGATCGAGGAGCCGCGCTCGGGACCCAGCATCGCGTTCGGGATCGAGCGTCTCGGCCTGATCCCGATGCGGGCGCCGATCCTGTCCTGCATCGTGCTCGTTCTGCTGCTGATCGGCGCCGTGTTCGGCGTGCACCGGATCAAGATCGACGATTCGCTGTCGCAGCTGTTCCGTTCCGATTCCAAGGACTACAAGCAATATGAGGCGGTAACCAAGCGCTTCCCGGCGACCGAGTTCGACGTTCTCGTCGTGGTCGAAGGCAAGACGCTGCTCCAGCGCGACAATCTCGGCAAGCTGCGTGACATGGTCACGGACCTACAACTCGTCGAGGGCGTGCGCGGACTGGTCTCGTTGTTCTCCGCGCGCCAGGCGCCGGCCCCCGGCAAGCTGCCGGCGGCGCTGTTCCCGAATGAGCTTCCGGAGGGCGCGGCCTACGACAAGTTCATCGAGACCGTCAAAAGCAACGAGATCATCCGCGGCAAGCTCTTGTCGGAGGACGGCACGCTGGCGCTGGTCGTGCTCTCGCTCGAGCCCGAGGTGGTTGCCAGCAACAAGCTCGGCAAGGTGGTCGGCGACATCAGGAAGATCATGGCCGACGATCTCGGCGGCAGCGGGCTCAATGCCCAGTTGTCCGGCGTGCCGGTGATGCAGCTCGAGATCCGCAACGCGGTCGAGCGCGACGGCCTGACCTACAACATTCTCGGCATCCTCGCCGGCTGCATCATCGCCATTATCTTCTTCCGCAAGATCTCCTTCATGGTGGCGGCGGCGTTCCCGCCGATGATCGCGATCCTGCTCGCGCTTGGTGGCCTCGGCTGGGCCAATTTCAATCTCAACATGTTCCTCAACGTGATGACGCCGCTCATCATGGTGATCAGCTTCTCCGATTCGATGCAGCTGACATTCGCGGCACGCGACCGGCTGATCGCGGGCCAGGACAAGTTCACCGCCTTCAAGAATGCCGTGCTGGTGGTCGGGCCGGCCTGCGTGCTGACACACGGCACGGCGGGCATTTCCTTCATCGCGCTGCAATTCTCGGATTCCGACCTGATCCGCAAGTTCGGCGAGGCCGGGCTTGCCGCCACCATCATCGCGCTGGTCGCGGTGCTGTCGCTGGTGCCGGTGTTCGGCATCCTGCTGGTGCGCAATGAGAAGCTGTTTGCGGTCAAGTTCCAGAGCGCGGATGCCGGCGTGCAGGCGCTGCGCAATTTCTGCTACTGGATCGCGGTGCGCATGGTCGGCCGTCCCGGGCTGTTCAGCCTGCTCGCGCTGATCGTGGTCGGCGGTCTCGGCATCATCTACGCCAATCTCGAGCCGCGCTACCGGCTCGCCGACCAGGTGCCGGACAAGCGACAGGCGGTCGAGGCGTCGAGCCGGCTCGACGCCAAGCTGACCGGTGCCAATCCGGTCGATGTGCTGATCGAATTCCCCAAGGGCCAGTCGCTGTACTCACCGGAGACCCTGAAGACGATCGCCGACGTTCACGCGATGGTCGAGGACTCAGCCGGCGTCGGCAACGTGTGGTCGCTGGAAACCCTGCGGCGCTGGCTTGCCGAAAAGGCCGGCAGCGACGACGTCGCGACGCTGAAGGAATATGTCGACCTGATCCCCGAGCATCTGGTGCGGCGGTTCATCGACAAGAATCAGGACGCGGTCGTGGTGTCGGGGCGCGTCCCGGATCTGGACTCGAGCCAGTTGCTTCCGGTGGTGAACAAGCTCGATCACTCGCTGGATAAGGTGCGTGCCGAGCATCCCGGCTACGAGATCGCGGTGACCGGCCTCTCGGTGATCGCCGCGCGCAACAGCGCGAGCATGATTGAGAAGCTCAACCACGGCCTCACCATCGAATTCCTGCTGGTGGCGATCTTCATCGGGCTGGCATTCCGTTCCGTCGTCGTGATGTTCTCCTGCATCCTGCCGGGCATCTTCCCCGTGGTGCTGTCGGGCACCGTGCTGTGGCTGCTCGGGGAGGGACTGCAATTCGCCAGCGTGGTGGCGTTGACCGTGTCGTTCGGCCTCGGGCTCAGCGCCACCATCCACTTTCTCAACCGGCTGCGGCTCGAGACCAAGCCGGGCATCACGCCGGAGCTTGCTGTGGAGCGCGCCACCGTGCTGGTCGGTCCCGCGCTGATCCTCACCACGGTGGTGCTGGCCTGCGGCCTCGTCGTCACGGTGTTCTCCGATCTGCCGTCGCTGCGCCTGTTCGGCTGGCTCAGCGCGTTCTCGATGGTCGCAGCACTGATCGCGGACCTGTTCATCCTGCGGCCGACCTCGATGTTCCTGATCAACCTGTCGCAAAAACTCCGCGGCAAGGGCGGGCAGCCTGCGCCGATCGAAAAAGCCTGATCGGCGAACAGCGTGGGACTTGCAACAAGAAGGCCCGGTTCCGATGCGTTCGGAACCGGGCCTTTGTCATTTGCCGACGAGATCGGCCGGTAGCGTCAAGTCTTGGTCATGGTGATCGTGACGCCGCGAATCTCGCCCTTTGAGTCGATCTGCACGACCTGCTTGGAGCCGTTGGTCTGGAGGTTCAGGTTCGCAGCAAAGCCGGACGCCTCGACGAATACGTCGATTCGGCCACCACCCGCGGTGCCCTGCAAATTGCCGAAGATGTTGCGGCTCGCCTCGCTCCAGTTGCCGGAAATCCGGTCGCCCTGGCTGGTGACGTCGCTGGAGAGGTCGAATTTGTAGCTGTCGCTGGCGCAATGCAGCGACTGCTTCAGGTTCATGCCCGACGGCGCGACCTTGTAGTCTGCCTTGCAACGAATGCGTTCGGTCGTGCCGTTGGACAACGCCACCGTGCCTGTTCCGGTCCATGAACCGGCAAAACCGGCAAAGGGTCCGCCGGCTTGGGCATGAACAGCGGAGCAAGACAGCAACAGTGCGGCGCCGATACCCACAGCTCTGAGAGCCTGGCCGGACAGGCTGGAACCAAACAATTTCATTGTGAATTTTCCCATCAAAATCAACGCCTCTTTCGCAAGAAAACGTCTCGCCGCATCGAAAGTTTAGTGTCCCCGAAGAATGTTAGGTTCAAACGACAACAGCCATGTGCACGATGCCTGATCGTCATCGCGCAGAATCAGAAGCCTTCGACTCCACGGCGGCATGTAGCTGTGCGCAACCGTCATCCGCAATCGTCAAACGCGATAAAGTGATGGCAAGAATCGTTGTTTAGAATCAACGATTTATGCAGGGGTTTACAGCGCCGCAAATTTAGCCGCATTTAGCGGTGCTTGTCGTCAATCCGTTGCCGCGTTACGTGGCGTCTGCAATCCCTACAAATCCGTCCCGGCCATGCCGAAGCGCTTTTCGGGGACAGATTTTCTGCTGTCGGAAATGAAGGAATACGATGCGTAAATTTCTCCTGGCTGTTGCCCTGTTGTCGATCCCGCTCTCGTCCAGCGCCTTCGCCCAGCAGCAGGGGCGCGGTACCCCCGACGAGCAAAAGGCCTGCACGCGTGACGTGCAGCGTCACTGCCGCGCCGTGATCGATCAGGGCGATTTCACGATTCTCGCCTGCCTGCAGCAGAACCGCAGCAAGATCAGCGCCGCCTGCGATCAGGTGCTGAAGACCCACGGCCAATAAGACCGCGTCAGGCCTCAGCGACCGGCGTCAGGCCCGTGATCGGCATTCGTGCCGGCCACGGGCCGGCTATGCTGGCGGTTACAGATAGCATTGGTTTTGGTGGCGTATTCCCCTATATGGGGCTCGCAAATCCCCGCATGCGCCTGAGCCATCCGCGCCTGCGTCGTGCCATGACCAGTGTAGCCCCAATTTCCCATGACCACCGCGAGCGACCTGCGATCCGGAAAGACCCACCGCGACGAGAACTTTCCGGTCGCGTCGTGGATCATTCATCCGCGGCATCGTGCCCTGATCCTGGCGTTCTATAATTTCGTCCGCACCGCCGACGATATCGCCGATCACGCCACGCTGTCGGCTCAGGAGAAGCTGCGTTATCTCGACCTCATGGAGGCCGAGCTGCTCGGCAATGGCGACAGCCAGAAGGAGGCGGTCAATCTGCGCCGCGCCTTCGCCGAGCGCGGCATGCCGCCGCGGCACGCGCTCGACGTGCTGGTGGCGTTCCGCCTCGACGTCACCAAGCTGCGCTATGAAAACTGGGACGACGTGATCGACTATTGCCGTTACTCGGCGATGCCGGTCGGGCGGTTCATGCTCGACGTGCACGGCGAGGATACCTCGACCTGGGCGGCGTCGGATGCGCTCTGTGCCGCCTTGCAGATCAACAATCATTTGCAGGATTGCGGCAAGGACTACCGAAACCTGAACCGCGTCTACCTGCCGCGCGATGCGCTGGCCGCGGCGGGTGCGACGGTCGAGATGCTCGGCGAGGCGAAGTCGCAGCCGGCGCTGCTGAAGTGCCTGCAAGCGCTCGCGGTGCGCACCGAGACGCTGCTCGTGCAGAGCAAGTCGCTCGCCGCCGAGGTGAAGGACTTCAGGCTGGGCCTCGAAATTTCCGTGATCCAGGCGTTCGCCGACAAGATCGTCAACATGCTGAAGGTGCGCGATCCGCTCAGCGAGCGTGTGCATTTGAGCAAGGTCGAGCTGCTGCTGCAAAGCCTCGGCGGCGTCGCCGGCGAGACCGCGCAGCGCGCGACCGGACGGCGTGCGGTATCCAAGACGGCGGCAGGTGCATGAGTGTCGAGGCGGCGGCCAACGCAAATTACGACAGCACCGCGTCGGGCAGCTCGTTCTATGCAGCGATGCGCATCCTGCCGCGCGCGCAGCGCGAGGCGATGTTCCAGATCTACAGCTTCTGTCGCCAGGTCGACGACATCGCCGATTCCGACGGCCCGCGGCCGGAGCGGCTGGCCGCGCTGCAGCAGTGGCGCGACGATATCGATGCGCTCTATGCCGGGCATCCGCCGGATCGGTTGAAAGACTATGTCGCGTCGGTGAAGACCTTCGGCCTGAAGCGCGAGGATTTCCTCGCGATCGTCGACGGCATGGAGATGGACGTGCCGCAGGACATCCGGGCGCCGGACCTTGCGACGCTCGACCTCTACTGCGATCGCGTCGCGAGCGCGGTGGGCCGATTGTCGGTGCGCGTGTTCGGCCTGCCCGAGGACGACGGCATCCAGCTCGCTCATCACCTCGGCCGTGCACTACAGCTCACCAACATCCTGCGCGACATCGACGAGGACGCCGGTCTCGGCCGCCTCTATCTGCCGCGGGAATGGCTCTGGCACGCCGGCATCACCAATGACGATCCGGCCCGGGTCACGGCCGACCGCGCGCTGCCGAAGGTGTGCGCGCCGCTCGCCGAGCGGGCCAAGATGCATTTCCAGAAGTCCGACGAGATCATGAAGCGCAATTCGCGCCGCGCGGTGCGCGCGCCGCGCATCATGTCGAAATACTATCGCGCGATCCTCGATCTGTTGATCGCGCGCGGTTTCGCTGCCCCGCGTGCGCCGGTGCGTGTGTCCAAGGCGGCCAAGATCCGCATTCTTCTTCGTTACGCGATCATCTGATGCAAAACACCGTTCATATCATCGGTGCCGGTATTTCCGGCCTCTCAGCGGCGGTGCGGCTCGCCAATGGCGGCTATAAGGCCGCCGTCCACGAGGCGACGCAACAGGCTGGTGGCCGTTGCCGCTCCTATTTCGACGCCGCCACCAATCTCACCATCGACAATGGCAACCATCTGCTGCTGTCCGGCAACCGCCACGCGCTGAACTACGCGCGCGCGATCGGCACCGAAGCCGGCCTGGTGGGGCCCGCGCGCGCGCAGTTTCCGTTCGTCGATCTGGCCACCGGCCAGCGCTGGCAGCTCGATCTCGGCGACTCCCGCTTGCCGCTGTGGGTGTTCGACGAGGCGCGCCGCGTCCCGGACACGAGCTTGCGCGACTATCTCGCCTTGGCGCCGCTGGCCTGGGCCGGCACCGGAGCGCTGGTCGGCAACACCATTCCCTGCAAGGGCACGCTGTACGACCGCCTGGTGCAGCCGCTGCTGCTCGCCGCGTTGAACGTCGATCCGCCGGAGGGCTCGGCCGGGCTCGCCGGCGCCATCGTGCGCGAGACCTTGCTCGCGGGCGGGCAGGCCTGCCGTCCGCTGATCGCGCGCGACGGCCTGAGTTCGGTCCTGATCGAGCCGGCCGTGAAGCTGCTGCAGGACAGGGGCCACAGCGTCCAGTTCAGTCACGAATTGCGGGCGTTCGGCATGTCCGGCGATCGCGTCAGCGAGCTCGACTTCGGCGGTGGCGACAAGATCGCGCTCGGGGCCGACGATGCCGTGGTGCTTGCGGTGCCGCCGCGTGCCGCTTCATCCCTGCTGCCCGGCGTGAAAACGCCGACCAAATTCCGCGCCATCGTCAACGCGCATTTCCGCGTCGATCCGCCGCGCGACGCCGTGCCCATTCTCGGCGTGGTCGGCGGCCTCGTGGAGTGGCTGTTCGCCTTCCCGCAGCGGCTGTCGGTGACGATCAGCAATGGCGACCGGCTGGTCGATATGCCGCGCGAGGAGCTCGCGCAGGCGATCTGGCGGGACATCTGCAAGGCATCGGGCATTTCCGGCGACCTGCCGCCCTGGCAGATCGTGCGCGAGCGGCGTGCCACGTTCGAAGCGACGCCGGAGCAGAATGCCCTGCGCCCGGGGCCCGCGACGGGGCAAAAAAACCTGTTTCTTGCCGGCGACTGGACTGCTACCGGGTTGCCGGCAACCATCGAGGGATCGGTCCGGTCGGGCGATCGTGCCGCCGATCTGGTTCTGGCCAGGCGCTAGATCCGGCCGATTGATTTCGAGCGAAGTGGTTACCGGCTCGCGCAAGGAAATTGCGGCCGGGAAAACGGAAGAGCGCGTCCGATTCAATCGGATCGTGCTCCGGAGCGGCCGCGGCTTTCGATCAGCCGGCCCGCAATGAAGAGGATATCGAGCGAAATGCTTTCGAGAGATCACGGCGTCGCAGTCGATCCGGTCGCGCTGGAGAACAGCATCTCCAAGGCAACCGAGGCGCTGCTCGGCTACCGTCAGTCCGACGGACATTGGGTGTTCGAGCTCGAGGCCGACAGCACCATTCCGGCCGAGTACGTCCTGCTGCGTCACTATCTCGCCGAGCCCGTCGATGCCGCGCTCGAGGCCAAGATCGCCAGCTATCTGCGCCGCGTCCAGGGCTCGCACGGCGGCTGGCCACTGGTCCATGACGGCCCGTTCGACATGAGCGCCAGCGTGAAGTCGTACTTCGCGCTGAAGATGATCGGCGATTCCGTCGATGCGCCGCACATGGTGCGGGCACGCGAGGCGATCCGTTCGCGCGGCGGCGCGTCGACCTGCAATGTGTTCACGCGCTTCCTGCTCGCGCTCTATGGCGTCGTGACCTGGCGCGCAACGCCGGTGCTGCCGATCGAGATCATGCTGCTGCCGATGTGGTCGCCGTTCCACATCAACAAGATCTCGTATTGGGCGCGCACCACCATGGTGCCGCTGATGGTGCTCGCCGCGCTGAAGCCGCGCGCGAAGAACCCGAAGGGCATCGGCATCGACGAGTTGTTCCTGGAGGATCCGAAATCGGTTCGCATGGCGCCGAAGGCGCCGCATCAGAGCGCGAGCTGGTTCTATCTGTTCCGCTCGCTCGACGCCGTGCTGCGCGTGGTCGAGCCGATGTTCCCGAACCGCCTGCGCCAGCGCGCGATCGATGCCGCGCTCGCCTTCACCGAGGAGCGGTTGAACGGCGAAGACGGCATGGGCGCGATCTATCCGCCGATGGCCAACATCGTCATGATGTACGAAGCGCTCGGCAAGGATGAGAATTTCCCGCCGCGCGCCATTACCCGCCGCGGCATCGACAAGCTGCTCGTGATCGGCGACGAGGAGGCCTATTGCCAGCCTTGCGTCTCGCCGGTGTGGGACACTGCGTTGACCTGTCACGCGCTGCAGGAGGCGGGCGGCGACGACACGTTCGCCAAGGCCAAGCAGGGCCTCGATTGGCTGAAGCCGCGCCAGGTGCTGGAGCTGAAGGGCGATTGGGCGGTCAAGGCGCCGGATGTTCGTCCCGGCGGCTGGGCGTTCCAATACAACAATGACCACTATCCCGATCTCGACGACACGGCGGTGGTCGTGATGGCGATGGATCGCGTGCGGCGCCACACTGGCACCCGCGAATATGATGAGGCGATCGCGCGCGGCCGTGAATGGATCGAGGGGCTGCAGAGCCGCGATGGCGGCTGGGCCGCGTTCGACGCCAACAACCTCGAATACTACCTCAACAATATCCCGTTCTCCGATCACGGCGCTTTGCTCGATCCGCCGACCGAGGACGTCACCGCGCGCTGCATCTCGATGCTGGGACAACTCGGCGAGACCGCCGAGAGCAGCAAGGTGATGGCCGACGGCATTGCCTATCTGCGTCGCACCCAGCTGCCCGAGGGTTCCTGGTACGGTCGCTGGGGCCTGAATTACATCTACGGCACCTGGTCGGTGCTCTGTGCGCTAAATGTCGCAGGGATCGATCGCAACGACCCGATGATCCGGAAAGCGGTAGAATGGCTGGCGTCGGTCCAGAATCAGGACGGCGGCTGGGGTGAGGACGCAGTCAGTTACCGGCTCGATTACAAGGGTTATGAAGTTGCGCCGTCGACCTCGTCGCAAACGGCATGGGCTTTGCTTGGGCTGATGGCGGCCGGAGAGGTCGAAAATCCGGCCGTTGTGCGAGGGGTGGAGTACCTAAAGGCAACACAGACGGAAAAAGGACTCTGGGACGAGCAGCGATACACAGCTACGGGGTTTCCGCGGGTATTTTACTTGCGATATCATGGCTACTCGAAGTTCTTTCCGCTCTGGGCGCTGGCGCGGTATCGGAATTTGAGAAGCACCAATAGCAGGGTGGTAGGGGTTGGGATGTGATTGTTGAGGCGGGGGCCGCCGGAACCGTGGACAGGAGAATTGATCCTCGGCCGGTATTGATTGTGACTGGATTGGTGCAGGAGGCCCGCATCGCGGCAGGTCCCGGCATGATCGTGATCTGCAGCTCGAGCGATCCGCAACAACTGCGTGCATTGCTGGCGACGCTGGATCCGACCACGTTCCGCGGCGTGATCTCGTTCGGCGTGGCCGGCGGGCTCGACCCGTCGCTCAAATCGGGCGACGTCGTGGTCGCGACCGAAGTGATGTCCGGCGATACCCGTTTCCTGGCTGCATCCGCGCTGAACGAAGAGATGATCGCCAGCGCTGCGCTGAAACGCCGCAGGATCGTCCGCGGTGGGCTTGCTGGCGTCGAAGAGGTGATCGCGGCGAAGGCTTGCAAGGCCGCGTTGCGCTCGATGACGGGCGCTGCCGCAGTCGACATGGAGAGCCATATTGCGGCAGCGTATGCCGCCAAGGCAGGCATTCCGTTCGCCGCGCTGCGTGTGATCAGCGATCCCGCGCACCGGGCCCTGCCGGAGCTTGCGAAGTCCGCGGTGAAGCCGAATGGCGACATCGACCTGCGCAAGGTGCTGCGCGGCATCGTGCGCAATCCGCGCACGCTGCGCGCGCTGGTCTCGACCGGCATCGACTTCAACCGCGCGCTGCGCTCGCTGCGCAGCTGCCGCGGCTTCCTGCTCGGCAACGAGGTGCTGATGCCGGTGGACGACGTTCTGATTACCGCGAAGGCGGCCTGATCCGCAGAAGCGCGGTTTCTCGCACCGTCAAGTTCGGACGACAAAGGCCCGGTCGCATCGCGATCGGGCCTTTGTCTTTGGTGCCTGATGGATGCCGTCCGGTGCGGTGTCATGAGCAAGCGCTTCGCCGGCTCAGCATCGCTGCCAGGGGACGGTGAGGGGGCGCGCGTCGCTGTTCCGGCCGCCCCGCCGGCAGCGTTGCTGCTCTCTCGGTAAGCCCGTTGCTGGTGATCCGCACTGCCGTCTTGTGGCCTCGGGTATCCCCGAGGGAATCGGGTGTCCCGCGAGGGAACTTGACAGCGATCGGCGTTCGGACCATTGTGAATTATGATCCTGAATTCATGAATAACGGTTCACTATGGCAATCGCTGCAGTTCGGCTCAATCAGCTGGTCGAGACCAAGGCGCGCATTCTGGACGCTGCCAGGGAGGCCGTGGCGCTCAGTGGGTGGAAGGATGCCCAGATCGCCCTGATCGCCTCACGGGCTGGCGTGGCCACGGGCAGCGTGTATCGCTACTTCGACTCCAAGGCGGACCTGTACGCGCAGGTGCTCGGACTGGTGTCCGAGCGCGAGGTCGCCGTGGTGGCCGCGATCGTCGCGGCGGAGGGTTCCGCGTCGCAGTGCCTGGTGGACGCGATCTACACCTTCGCGGTCCGGGCGATGCGTGGCCGCCGTCTGGCCTACGCGCTGATCGCAGAACCCTGTGAACCCGAGATCGACGCGGCGCGCCTCAAATACCGGGCAGCGCTGGCCGATCAGATCGCAGGCCTGGTCCGGCGCGGCATCGCCAGCGGCGAGTTCGTCGAGATCGACGCCAATGTCGCGGCATCCTGCGTGACCGGCGCCTTCATGGAAGCGCTGGTTGGTCCTCTGGCGCCCGAAGCGGCCCCCGATTCCGATGCGGCGAGAGCGATCGCGCAAGCGATCGCCGGATTGTCCGCGCGCATGCTGTTTCGCCATCCCACGCCCGAATTGACCCCTGTATCGAGAGTCTCCGCATGAACGCGCGCATCCAGCCGGTTGCCGTCGCGGGTCCGCACGCCGGTGCGTTCGCGACCCATCAGGTCTGCAATCAGGCGCGGCCAGCCGCCGGCTTCAACGCGTTCGATGACGACCGCGCGCTGAGCGGCCTGATCGCAAGGATGGCGCCGTGGGCGAGAGACCGGCTTTCCGCGCTCGGCGCCCATGCCGGCAACGAGGCCGTGCAGGATGCCGCGCGGCTTGCCAACGAGCATGAGCCGAAGCTCATGACCCATGACCGCTACGGCAACCGGAACGATTGGGTGGAATTTCATCCGGCCTGGCATCAATTGATGACGCTGGCGTTCCAGAGCGAGGTCCATAGCCTGGCCTGGTCGACGCGCGAGCCGTATGGCCATCTGGCCCGCGCGGCGCTGAGCTATCTCTGGAATCAGATCGAGAACGGCGTCGGTTGCCCGACCGGGATGGCGTACGCCGCCATCGCCGGATTTGCCGGCAAGCCGCAATTCAATCTGTGGCGGGAGCGCACGCTGGCGGCGGATTACGATCCGCGCCGGCTTCCGATCGATGCCAAGCGCGCGGCCGTCATCGGCTACGCGATGACCGAGAAGCAGGGCGGCTCGGACCTCCGCGAGACCCAGACCACCGCGCGCTTCGTCGAGCGTGGTGCGCATGGCGAGATCTATGCGATCACCGGCCACAAATGGTTCTTCTCGGTACCGGTCGCCGACGGATTCTACACGCTGGCGCGCACGCCGTCCGGCGTCAGTTGCCTGTTCGTGCCGCGCCTGCTGCCGGACGGCAGCGCCAACCGCATTCACATTCAGCGATTGAAGGACAAATGCGGCAACCGTTCGAACGCCTCGAGCGAGATCGAGTATCACGACACGTGGTCGATTCTGGTCGGCGAAGAAGGCCGCGGCATCGCTGAGATCCTCTCGCATGCGCATTTGACGCGGCTCGATTTCGCGGTCGGCTCCGCCGGGCTGATGCGTCAGGCGTTGAGCCTTGCCATCAATCACGCGCAAACCCGGACCGCGTTCGGCAGGCCGATGTCGGAGCTACCGATGCAGCGCAACGTGCTTGCCGACCTCGCGCTGGAGAGCGAGGCGGCGATGCTTGGCGCATTTCGCGTCGCGCGTGCGACCGACGGCTTGCAGACCAGCGAGCACGAGCGGCTGCTGGCGCGGGTCGCGACGCCGGTGGTGAAGTTCTGGAATTGCCAGCGTGCGCCGGCCTTCACCTATGAGTGCCTGCAGGTGCACGGCGGCAATGGCTTCATCATGGAGAACGCGATGGCGCGGCTCTATCGTGAGGCGCCGCTGAATTCGATCTGGGAAGGCACCTCCAACATGATGTGCATGGACGTGCTGCGGGCGATGCAGCGCGATGCAGAATGCCGCGACGCGTTCGTCGACGAACTGCGCGCGAGCAGGAGCCTCAACCCGATCTACGACAAGAGCGTCGACGATCTCGCCGATCGGCTGCACGCGCGATATCCGGACGACGGGCATGCACGGGCGCTGGTCACCCGTATGGCGCATGCCTTGCAGGCGGCCGAGATGTTGCGGCACGGCGATGCCGCGGCTGCCGACCTGTTCGTGCGATCCCGGTTCGGCGCGGACGGGATGCACGTCTTCGGCACGCTGCCGTCGTCGGCGGAACTTGCCGGCATCGTCGAACGCGCATCCGTCATCCGTCAGCAGGGGCTCCAGTAACATGCGTCAGAGCGAAGTTTGTGCGGTCGGCGATATCAGGGCCGCGGTGGGCGAAGTGGAATGGGCAACCCGGATCGACCTCGCCGCGTGCTATCGCCTGGTCGCGCTCTATGGAATGACCGACCTGATCTACAATCATATCAGCGCGCAGGTGCCGGGGCATGACGACCAGTATCTGATCAATCCCTATGGCATGCTGTACGAGGAAATCACCGCGTCGAGCCTCGTCAAGATCGATATCGAGGGCCGCACCTTGCTGCAGCCCGACCATGGCTACAATGTCAACGTCGCCGGATTTTACCTGCACGCCCCGATCCATCGCGCGCGCCCCGACGTGAAGTGCGTTCTGCATACCCATACCAGGGCGGGCACCGCGGTCAGCACGCTTGCCGAAGGGCTGCTGCCGCTGTCGCAAACCGCGATGCGGTTTCACGGCCGGATCGGCTATCACGACTTCGAAGGGCCGGCGATCGATCGCGACGAATGCGATCGCGTGGTCGCCGATCTCGGCCGCAACAACGTGCTGGTGTTGCGCAATCATGGCCTGCTGGTCTGCGGCAACACGATCCCGCAGGCGTTCAACGCGATCTACTGGCTCGAGCAGGCGTGCCGGATCCAGGTCGATGCGCTCGGCTGCGGCCGGCCGCTGCACGCGCCGACCGAACTCGCGATCGACAACACGGTAACCTGCTTTGCCGGCACCGAGATCACGCTCGACAATGAGCGCGATACCAATCCGGTGCTGAATGAGGCGGCGCAAAATCTGCAAGCCGGTTACGGCCTGCTGGAATGGCCGGCGCTGCGGCGCAGGCTCGACCGCATCGACGGGAGCTATGCGCAATGAGCCCGTCGCTCGCGGCGTTGCGGATCGGCTTCATCGGGGCCGGTCGCGTGGCGCAGACGCTCGCGCCCGCGTTCACCCGTGCGGGCCTAAATGTCGCGGCCTTTTACAACCGCGGTCCCGACGCCGCGGCGCAACTCGGCTCCCGCGTGCCGTCGGCACGGCCGATGGCGGATGCGCAGCAGGTCGTCGACGGCTGCGACATGGTTTTCCTCACGGTCAGTGACGACGCGATCCTGCCGGTCTGCCGTGCCTTGCGCTGGGAGCCGCGGCATCGCGTGGTCCATTGCAGCGGCGCGACCGAGCTGGCCGCGCTGGATCACGCGAAATCCGCAGGTGCGGCGACCGGCGGATTTCATCCGATGCAGATGTTCGCAAATCCCGACGTCGCGCTGGAGGGATTGCGCGGCTGCACCGTCGGCATCGAGGCCGAGCCCGACTTCCGCCGCGATCTGGAACGGCTTGCGGCCAGCATCGGATGCGAGCCGCTGGCGCTGCCGGCCGGCGTGCGGGCGCTCTACCATGCCTCGGCCTATTACGTCGGCCCGTTCCTGATCGCGCTGCTCAAGGAGGGCGTCGAACTCTGGAAGAGTTTTGGCGCCAGCGAAGCCGATGCGCTGCGTGCCATGATGCCGCTGTTGCGAGGCACGGTCGCGGCCGTGCTCGACGGCGGACTGGCCAACGGCATGGGCGGCTGCGTGGCGCGCGGCGACGTTGGCACGATCGTCAAGCACCTCGCGGCATTGGACGGCCGCTTTCCGTCCTCGGGCGCGCTGTACCGCGAACTGGCGCTGCGTAACGTCCCGCTCGGGATCGAACGCGGCACGCTCAGCGCGCCGCGCGCAGCGGAGATCGAGAAATTGCTGCTGCGATCCGCTGACAGCCGCGTTCCGGCATAATGAAAACAAAAGGCCCGGTCGCATCGCGATCGGGCCCTTGTCCTTGATGTCCTGACGGCGCGGCCTATGCGGCGGTCGATGCCTTCTGGGCTGCCGCGGCCTTCTTCTGCTCGGCGGCGATCGCCTCGTCGCGGCGGATCTCCGAAAGCTTCTTCTGCACCTGCTGCGAGAAGATGTACTGGGCCGGCCGCTGCTTCGACATGTCGATCTCCGGCGCCATCGGGCCCGTCGTCTTGATGCCGCGCAGCGCGACCCACATCGCCTTCAGCGGATTGTTGATCGCAGCGGTCGCCGCGGTCGGCTCGTAGCCGCAATGGGCCATACAGTCGGCGCACTTCTCGTACTTGCCGGTGCCGTAGGTTTCCCAATCGGTGGTGTCCATCAGCTCCTTGAAGGTCTTGGCGTAGCCTTCACCGAGCAGATAGCACGGCTTCTGCCAGCCGAAGATGTTGCGCGCCGGCATGCCCCACGGCGTGCACTCGTATTCCTGGTTGCCGGCGAGGAAGTCCAAGAAGAGTCCGGAATGCATGAAATTCCACTTCTTGCCCTTGCCGAGCGCAAAGACGTCGCGGAACAGCTTCTTGGTCTTGGTGCGGTTGAGGAAGTGCTCCTGGTCGGGCGCACGCTCATAGGCATAACCGGGCGACATCGAGACGCCGACGCCGAGCTCGGTGGTGAAGTCGAGAAACTTCGCGATCTCCTCGGCCGGGTGGCCGTCGAAGATGGTGGCGTTGACGTTGACGGTGAAGCCGCGGGCCTTGGCCGCCTTGATCGCAGAGACGGCGCGATCGAACACGCCCTTCTGCGAAACCGCCTTGTCGTGATGGTCCTTCAGGCCGTCGAGATGCACCGAGAAGAACAGATAGGGCGACGGCTCGAACAGATCGAGCTTCTTCTCGAGCAGCAGCGCATTGGTACACAGCGAGACGAACTTCTTGCGCGCCACGAGGCCGCGCACGATCTCACCGATCTCCTTGTGGATCAGCGGCTCGCCGCCGGGGATCGCCACCATCGGCGCGCCGCACTCATCGGCCGCGTCCCAGCACTCCTGCGCGCTCATGCGGCGGTTGAGGATCGCATCGGGATAATCGATCTTGCCGCAACCGACGCAGGCGAGGTTGCAACGGAACAGCGGTTCGAGCATCAGCACGAGCGGATAGCGTTTGCGGCCAAGCAGTTTTTGCTTGATCAGATAACCGCCGATACGCATTTCCTTGAAGAACGGTATAGCCATTAGACGATTTTCTTTCTGCACTTATCAAAGGGAAGTGGGTTCAGATCAGCCCGCAGTCAGTTCGGCTGGCAGCCGGAATTCGATATTCTCTTCTCGGCCCGGCACGACCGAGACCGAAACCGGTCCGATCCGCCGCAGAGCCTCGATCACATCGTCGACCAGAACTTCAGGCGCCGACGCGCCCGCAGTGATGCCGACGGCCTTCGCATCCTTCAGCCAGTCCGGGTTGAGTTCGCTCCCATCGGCAATCAGGTAACTCGCGACACCGACCTCGGTGCCGATTTCACGAAGCCTGTTCGAGTTGGAACTATTGGCGGCCCCCACCACCAAAATGACGTCCACCAGCTTGCTCAGGTCCCTTACCGCAGATTGGCGGTTCTGTGTCGCATAGCAGATATCCCTGATGTCCGGGCCTTGAATATCTGTAAATCTGGCCTGAAGCGCCGCGATTATGTCCTTGGTGTCGTCCACAGACAACGTGGTCTGGGTGATATAGGCGACCGGGGTGTCGACCGGCAGCCGCAATTCCGCCACATCCTCGACGCCCTGGACCAGCAGAACCGGCCCCGGAACCTGTCCCATGGTTCCTTCGACCTCGGGATGGCCGGCATGCCCGATCAGGATCAGGGCGCGGCCCTTCGAGATATAGCGTTTGCCCTGATTGTGGACCTTGGTGACGAGCGGGCAGGTGGCATTGAGCACGGGCAGGTCGCGTGCCGCAGCCTCCTCCTCGACGCTTCGCGCGACGCCATGGGCGCTGAACACGGTCACGGCCTTGGCCGGCACTTCCGACAAATCCTCGACGAAGATCGCGCCCTTCTTCTTCAGGCTCTCGACCACGTATTTGTTGTGTACGATCTCATGGCGGACATAGACAGGCGGGCCATACTTCGCGAGCGCGCGTTCGACGATTTCGATCGCGCGCACAACGCCCGCGCAAAAGCCGCGCGGCTGAGCAAGGAAAACTTCCATAGGACGTCCGTTACGCAAATTGCACCAGCCTCGTTCAATGTCCTGCCGCCGTTCGGCAACGCACTTCGCCCGGTCGGGCCTTGCAACATCGGTTGCAATGTCCGCACCATCCCAGGTCCTGCAGGTGATCCGCGTCCCCAAGGGCATGGAAATACAGGGTTTTGTGGCAAAAAGGTAGCGCCTAGAAAGGCTCTACGGTTTGCGGGGAGAGACGTTTGAGGTAATATAGTATATCACGAGGGGCCCTGCGACCCTAAGTCCCCTCACTTGTTCGTCACTTTATCGCCCACTCATGCGGTCTATACCGGCGTTCGTGGCCGTATCCTGTCGTTTGGAACCTCCTCGCCAGCCCGTCGAGGAAGATAACCAAAACAACATTAGATCGGTCCCGGGAACTCCGCTACAGAGCGGGCGTTTTCGGCCATGCTTCCCCGAGATTAGAAAGAAACGAAGTGCTGACAAATATTGTCGTCTCCGTTGTTAGGACGTGTACGCGTTTTGCCCTTCCGGTTGTCATTTTCTCCGTGCTGCTGTCGATCGGGGCCGCCTTCTATACGGCCCGCAACTTCTCGATCAACACCGACATCAACAAGCTGATCTCGCCGGATCTGGATTGGCGCAAGCGCGATAACCAGTTCGAGGAGGCATTCGACCGCGAGCGGCTGATCCTGGCCGTGGTCGAAGCGGCGACACCCGAGCTCGCAAGTTCGGCGGCCAAGGCACTCACCGCGAAGCTGCAGGCTGACAAGAAGAACTTCGAGGCGATCACCGCGCTCGGCTCCGGCGAGTTCTTCGAGCGGAACGGTTTGCTGTTCCTGCCGACCGAAGAGGTCGGCAAGATCACGGCGCAGCTCGAATCGGCCGCGCCGCTGGTCGAGATCATGGCGGGCGATCCCTCGATTCGCGGATTGACCGGCGCGCTCGAGACCGGTCTCGCCGGCGTCAAGCGCGGTCAGGTCAAGCTCGACAACGCCGTGCAGCCGTTCAACCTGATTTCCGAGACCGTCGAGACGGTTCTGGCCAAGGGCGATGCAACCTTCTCCTGGCGCGAGCTGACGAGTGACAAGCCGCTGACCGATTCGGACAAGCGCGCCTTCATCGAGGTCAAGCCGATCATCGACTATTCGGCGCTGGAGCCGGGCAAGTCTGCCACCGATGCGATCCGGCAGGCCGCCGTCGATCTGAAATTCCCGACCGAGTATCACGCTCGCGTGCGCCTGACCGGGCCGGTGCCGATCGCCAACGAGGAATATGCCACCGTGCAGGACGGCGCGATCGCCAACGGCATCGGCACCGTGGTGATCGTGCTGATCATCCTCTGGCTCGCGCTGCATTCCGGCAAGATCATCTTCGCCGTGTTCGTGAACCTGTTCATCGGGCTTGCCCTCACCACGGCGGTTGGCCTGATGATGGTCGGCTCGCTGAACCTGCTCTCGATCGCCTTTGCGGTGCTGTTCATCGGCCTCGGCGTCGACTTCGGCATCCAGTTCAGCGTCCGCTACCGATCCGAGCGGTTCAAGAACGACAATCTGACGCTGGCGCTGGAGAACGCGGCGCGCCGCTCGGCCGTGCCGCTGTCGCTTGCCGCGATGGCGACCGCCGCCGGCTTCCTTTGCTTCCTGCCGACCGATTACAAGGGCATTTCCGAGCTCGGCAAGATCGCCGGTGCCGGCATGCTGATCGCGTTCATCACCAGCATCACGGTGCTGCCGGCGCTGCTCGATTTGCTCAATCCGCCCGGCGAGAAGGAGCCGGTCGGCTACGCCTTCCTTGCGCCGGTCGACCACTTCCTCGAAAAGCATCGCGTCCCGATCATTGTCGGCACGCTGCTGGTCACGGTCGCGGGCCTGCCGCTGCTCCACTACATGAAGTTCGACTTCAACCCGATCAATCTGCGCAACAAGCATGCGGAATCGATCGCAACCTTCCTCGACCTGAGGAAGGACCCGAACACCGGCGCCAACGCCATCGACGTGATGACGCGATCGGAAGAGGACGCCAAGAAGATCGAGGCCAAGCTCGAGAAGCTGCCGGAAGTCGCGCGCGTGATGTCGCTCGGCAGCTTCGTGCCTGACGACCAGCCGGCCAAGCTGAAGCTGATCGCGCAGGCGGCCAAGACGCTCGGCCCCGCGCTCAACCCGGACTCGGTGGATCCGGCGCCGTCGGATCAGGAGAACGTCGAGTCGTTGAAGAGTTCGGTCGACAATTTGCGCAGGACCGCAGGCGACGACAAGGGCCCGGGCGCGATTGCCGCGCGAAGGCTCGCCGATGCCCTGCAGAAGCTCGCCGATTCGACCCAGGCGACCCGCGACAAGGCGCAGGACGTCTTCGTTGCGCCGATGAAGATCGTGTTCAATCAGCTCAGGAACACGTTGCAGGCGCAGACCGTCACGTTGCAGAACCTGCCGCCGGAACTGGTCGCGAGCTGGAAGACCAAGGACGGCCTGATGCGTGTCGAGGCGGAGCCGAAGGGCGACCCGAACGACAACGACAATCTGCGCCGCTTTGCCGACGCCGTGCTTGCCGCCGAGCCGACCGCGATCGGCGGCCCGGTCTCGATCCTGAAATCGGGCGATGTCATCGTCAACGCGTTCATCCACGCCGGCATTCTGGCGCTGGTCACGATCAGCCTGCTGTTGTGGCTCACGCTGCGCCGCATCGTCGACGTGCTGATGACGCTGGTACCGCTGCTGGTGGCCGGCATCGTCACGCTGGAGATCTGCGTGCTGATCAGGCTGCCGCTCAACTTCGCCAACATCGTCGCGTTGCCGCTGCTGCTCGGCGTCGGCGTGGCGTTCAAGATCTACTATGTCACGGCGTGGCGCCAGGGCAGGACGAACCTGCTGCAGTCAAGCCTGACGCGTGCGATCTTTTTCAGTGCGCTGACCACGGCGACCGCGTTCGGCAGCCTGTGGCTGTCGAGCCATCCCGGCACCGCGAGCATGGGCAAGCTGCTCGCGCTCTCGCTCGTCACCACGCTCGCGGCGGTGCTGCTGTTCCAGCCGGCGCTGATGGGCAAGCCGCGTGAGGCCATCAAGGAAGAGGATATCGCCAACGACGTCACCTGACGCGCTGGCGATTCGCTTTCGATTTCGGTTTGGCTCCGGGGGCAGCGGCCTCCGGAGTGGCCGGCCGGCTCCCGCTAGAGCATTTTCGAGCGAAGTGGAGACCGGTTCGCGTGAAGAAAACGCATCAAGGCGAGAAACTTAGAGCCCCGTTCCGATCCCATCGGAACGGCAAAGGCTCTAATGCGTCGGTCGCGCGATATCCGGCAGCAGGCAGATATCACCGATGGTGTCCACCGACGCATTGGCGGCGCCCGGCGCGTTGGCCGCCTGCTTCTGACCCGGCTTGATGGCGGCAGCGGGCGGGACGGCGCCGGTGGTTTTTTGGGCCTGCGACGGCGCCGATTTGGGCGCGGCTCCCTTTGGCGCCGTGCCGGCCGCGGCCGGGTTGCCGGCGACGCTCATCGGGATCGGCGGACCGACGCGGGTCCAGGTCTCGCCGCCGCACAGGAAGCCCAGCACGCAACCCTGGATCTCGAGCTGATCAGTGCCGACCGGCTTGATGGTCGAGCTGTAGAGCTGGCCGTCTTTGGCGTTGTAGACCTGACCTTCCCACGCATCGGCACCGGCCTTCTTCTTCATGTCGATCAGGATCGGCATGCCGAGGGTGGGCCTGCTTTGCTTGGCCGGATCAGGATTGTTCTTATCCTTGCCGCCGGGGGTTTTTTCCCAGGACACCGCACCCCACATGTTGCCATTGCACTGGGCGACACGGATGGTGGCGACACCGTCCGCGACCTTCCAGTCGCCGGTGGGGTCCGCTGCAAGCGCCGGTGATACTACGGTGGCCAAAAATAAACCTGAAAAGGCTATTGTACGTGCGAATGTTCTTGGGCAGTGCAACATGGTCCAAACCTGTGCTTAACTTGACGATCCGAGCGGGGGTCAAAACGCCGCTATCGAGCGTTTTAAGTTGACGAGATGGCCATCAACCGACGTATGTAACGAATGGTAAGTTCCAATTTAGACGTTTCCGAGATTTTTGTGGAGCGCGAGGGGCAGCGTGGTGCCATGCACACGCGTCACCTCAACGAGCAGCTCGTTCGCGTTCTCAAGACCATCGGCTACGACGTCGGCTTCCAGAAGGGGCAAGGCCAATACCTCTTCGATCGTCAGGGGGCTCGTTACCTTGACCTATTGAGCGGATTTGGCGTTTTTGCGATTGGCCGCAATCATCCGGCCCTGCGCGAGGCGCTGAAGAGCGTGCTCGACGCCGATCTGCCGAATCTGGTGCAGCTTGACGTCTCCACGCTTGCGGGTGTGCTCGCGGAACGCCTGCTGGAACATGTTCCATACCTGGACAAGGTGTTTTTCGCCAATTCCGGCGCCGAAACCGTCGAGGCCGCGATCAAGTTCGCGCGCGGCGCCACCGGCCGTCCTGGCATCGTTTATTGCGGGCATTCGTTCCACGGCCTGTCCTACGGCGCGTTGTCGCTGACCGACGACACGAATTTCCGCAGCGGCTTCGAGCCGCTGCTGCCGGGCTGCACGCCGATTCCGTTCAACGATCTCGAGGCGCTCGAGAAGGCGCTGTCGTCGCGCCAGGTCGGCGCCTTCATCGTCGAGCCGATCCAGGGCAAGGGCGTCAACATGCCCACCGACGAGTTCCTGCCCGGCGCGCTGGCGCTGTGCCGCAAATACGGCACGCTGTTCATCGCCGACGAGATCCAGACCGGCATCGGCCGCACCGGAAAATTCCTCGCGATCGAGCATTGGGGCATCGAGCCCGACATGGTGCTGCTCGCGAAGGCGCTGTCCGGCGGCCATGTGCCGATCGGTGCGCTGCTGACGCGCAAGAACATCTTCGACAAGATCTTCAACCAGATGGATCGCGCGGTCGTGCACGGCTCGACCTTCGCGAAGAACGATCTGGCGATGGCCGCCGGGATCGCGACGCTTGATGTCATCAAGGCCGAGAGGCTGGTCGAGAACGCCGCCAAGCGCGGCGCCGAGCTCCGCCTGGCGCTGACGCGCATGGTGCCCGGCTATGAGCTGATGAAGGAGGTCCGCGGCAAGGGCCTGATGATCGGCGTCGAGTTCGGTCCGCCGAAATCGCTGCGGCTGAAGGCGTCGTGGAACCTGCTGGAGACCGCCAACAAGGGCCTGTTCTGCCAGCTGATCACGGTGCCGCTGTTCAAGGATCACAAGATCCTGACCCAGGTCGCCGGCCACGGCCTGCACACCATCAAGTTGCTGCCGCCGTTGACGATCACCGAGGAGGATTGCAGCTGGATCGAGAAGTCGTTCGACGACGTGATCGCCGGCAGCCACAAGGTCCCCGGCGCGATCTGGTCGCTCGGCAAGACGCTGGTCGACAACGCGGTGCGCAAGTCGGCTTGAGAATGGTAGGGCGGGTTAGGCGAAGCCGTAACCCGCCATTTGTTTGTAATCGGCCCGGTGGATTACGCCTTCGGCTAATCCACCCTACAAATCACCCCTCCTTGTTCGCGCGCATCGCGGTCTCGAACTTGTCGCCGAACTCGTTCAGCTCGTCGGCGCCGATATCGCTGACCGCCCAGTAGTTCAGGCCGCGGTCGCTCCAGCTGCGGATATTGAAGCCTTGCAGGGTCGTGATCTTCGCGGGCTTGCGCTCGGTATTCGCGGTCTGCGCCACGAACAGGTTGATGACGTGCTGGCGGCGCTTGTAGACCACGGCGCCGATCTCGCGGGCGTTGACATAGTCGAGCCGGCCGCCGATCAGCGTAAAGCCTTGCGCGGTGAGGTCGATCACCGGCGGCGAAACGTCGAGCTTGCCGTTGAACCAGGGCTTCACCGTATGCTGGTCGGTCGAGACCACGTCGATCAGGTGGCCGGCTTGCAGCGAGCGCAGATGCGCCGACACCACCTCGTTCTCGATGCGCTGCTCGTCGTCATTGCGCATCACGATCGCGATCAGACCGGTCGCCGCCATCGCCGATACCGCCGAGCCCATCGCAAAGCCGCGCAGCACCGAGCGCCGGCTCGGGGTCGCCTGCGTCTGCGGTTGCGGCAGCGCCTTCTCGATCTTGCGGCGCAGCTCGAGCGGCGCCTTGTAGCGCACGTCGCTCTCGGCGATCGCCTGGCGGATCTCCTGATACTCCTTCATCAGCGCGGCACAATGCGCGCATCCTTCGACATGGGCTTCCACTTCGCGTGCATGGCCGGCGTCGAGTTCGCCGTCGATCAGCGCGTGGATCAGCACTTCGGCTTCCTCGCAGGTCATTTCACTTGCTCCTGTTCCGCGAGCCAGGCCGATCGCAGCATGGCGCGGGCGCGCGCGAGGCGGGACATCACGGTGCCGACCGGCACGGCGGCGACATCGGCGATCTCGCGGTATGATAGATTCTGGATTTCCCTGAGCACGAAGGTCTCGCGGAACGGCTCGGCAAGTGCCGCGACCAGCTTGCGCACGGTGTCGCCGTCGAAGCGGCGCAGCAGCTGCTTTTCCGGCGTCTCGGGGGCTTCATTCCACATCGGGGCCTGGTCGCCGCCTTCGGGCAGCTCCTCGACCGCGGTGGGCGCGGTCTTGCGCCGCGCAAATTCGGCCCGGCAGACATTGCGCAAGATCGCGAACAGCCACGGCTTCATCGCAGGTCCCCGATAGCTGTCGAAGTGCTTGTAGGCGCGCAGATAGCATTCCTGCACCGCGTCCTCGGCGTCGGCGGCATCGCGCAGCAGATAGCGCGCCAGCGTGTAGGCGTCATCGAGATAGGGCAGCGCGGCTTCGCGGAAGCGCCGCGCCTTTTCGGGATCGTCTTGCGGCGCGTTGACAACCATCGTGTCCTGCCCGGCATGTCGAGAGACGGCTTGTGCCCGGTCGGCGGCTGTGGGCCACCGGCCGGGCATGGTTGTGATTGTATGGGTGATCACGTTACCCAACCTTGATACTGCCTGTCATGTGCGGATGCAGCGAGCAGAAATACTTGTACTCGCCGGGCTCCGTGAAGGTGAACGAGAAGGTGCCGTCGGTATCCATGGTCTTGGAGCGGAATTTGCCCGCGCACACCACGGTGTGCGGGATGTCGTCGCGATTGGTCCAGGTCACGGTGGTGCCGACCTTCACGTCGAGCGGGTTCGGCGCGAACGAGAAGTTGTCGATATGGACCGCGACGTCTTCGGCGCGGGCCGCCGTGACCGGCAGCAGCATGGTTGCGACCACGGCGATGCCGAAGTCGCGTCGGTTGATCGAGCTCATCGGTCTCGTCCTCTAGCCCTTTGCCCTAGCCCTGCAGCGGCGTGTCGATGATCGCCAGCGGCTGGCTGTTCTGCTTGAAGTTGATGCTGGCGACGCCGAGCATGCTGCGCAGCTTGGCATCCTCGACCTTCATCGGGCCGGGCGAGGGCGCCGCACCCGGCGCCGGCTGCGGGAAGGCGGTCGACCGCGCGGTGTGGAAGGTGACGTTGCCCTCGACCTTCTGCATCACCTGGTGGATGTGGCCGTTGAGCACGGTGACCGAGCCGAAGCCCTTGACGTATTCCAGCGCGCGGGCGCCGTCCTCGGTGCCCCAGCCCCATTGCGGATAGACCGTCCACAGCGGGATGTGGGCGAACAGCACGATCGGGGTCGACTTCGAGCGGCCCTTGAGGTCGTTCTCCAGCCATTCGAGCTGCTCGTTGCCGATATTGCCGAGGCCGCCGCCCTTGAGGTCGACGACGTTGACGAGGCCGACGAAGTGGACCCCGCCGGCGTCGAACGAATAGTAGCCCGGGCCCTTGGTGCCCTTGCCATAGCGCTCCTTGTAGAGCTTGACCTCTTCGTCGATGAAGTCGTGCTCGCCCGGCACGTAATGCACGTCGAGCTTGGCCTGCGAGATGATGCGATCGGCGTCATCGAACTCCGACGCCTTGGACAGATGCGTGATATCGCCGGTGTGGATCATGAAGGACGGCTTGACCGGCATCGCGCGGACCTTGTTGATGGCCTCTTCCAGCGTGCCGATGGCGTTCGGGTTGGCCGGCTTGTCGAAGCCGACATGGCTGTCACTGATCTGCATGAAGGTCATGCCGGTGGCTTCCGCAGCCTTGGCGGAGCCGACGATGCCGAGCGAATGCGGCACGCCGCCGGTGACGGTCCAGAGCACGCCGGTGCCGGCCCAGGTCATGCATTCCAGCACCTTGCGTCGGCTGACGCCTTTCTCCTCATCGTGGTGATTGTGATCGTGTCCGCTCATGACAAGTCTCCCGTGGGCCCAGGGATTGGGTTTCCGGGGGAGGTGATCGGCGGCTCCGGGGGTTTATTCCCGCGGCTTTGGAGAGGGGTGAGGGCAGGGATGACGATTTCGTGAAAACCATGGGAAGCCGACCGCGCGACCGGTGGCCGCAACGGCAAGATGCGCCATTGCAGGCACCGGGCTCGCGACGCTATCGACCAGGCAAACCCCTGATCGGTTGGAGCAAAACATGGTTGGCGTCACCGGTGGCTGTCACTGCGGCGAGATTCGTTACGAGGTGACTGGAACACCGGTCGTTCATGCGCTGTGTCACTGCACCGATTGCCGACGCCATGCCGGCGCGCCAATGGTCGGCTGGGTCATGGTCGCCGACGATGCGCTCAAGGTGACCAAGGGGCAGCCCAGCATCTATCGATCCTCGGAGCATGGCCGGCGGCACTTCTGTGCGAGCTGCGGGACCGGGCTTTTCTATGCCAACGGCCATATGTTGCCCGGGTTCATCGACATTCAAAGCGGCACCTATGACGATCCCGGCGCGGTGCCGGCCACGATGCATATCCAGGTCGCGGAGCGGCTGCACTGGATGGAAACGGCGCACGAGCTGCCGTCGTTCGATCGCTTTCCGCCGACGGAATAACTGGCGCCTATGGATGCTGCGTCGACGAGACGCGCACAAGGGCGATGCCGCGCAACGTAGATGAACGGCCGCAACAAAGCTGTCTTGCAACCGTCAGCATAATGTCAGCGCTTCTGCTTAGAGATGGCGGACTTCATTCGCCACACCGGGAGATCATCATGAGCGACCACGCAGGCGTTGAGCATCATCACAAGGCAGCCGAGCATCACGAGCACGCGGCGCATCATCATCGCGAAGCCGCCAAGCACCATGCCGCCGGCGACCATGAGAAGGCGGCACATCACGCCCACAGCGCCCATGGTCACGCCAGCCATGCCGAGCATCACCACACCGAAGCGAGCCGGCATCACGCCGAGCACCACGGCAAGCACCAATAAACGTTCCAGTACTGCGTGAGTGGCTTCCGCCGTCCCCGTAAGGGGACGGCGCTTTCTTTTCGCCACTGCCGGCCTTTGGCTGGCCGTCGCGTCGACCTATCGTCTGATCAGAAGTGCGGAGACGGCGCTCGCCGCGCACAGGCATGCGACGATCGGAAAGATGATGGCGGTGTTGCCGGTGTGGTCCATGAAGCGCCCGATCAGGGGCTCGCCGATCCCGGCGCAGGCGTAGGAAATGAAATTCAGCACGCCGGTTGCGGTTCCGGCCAGGCGACGGCCGAAGATGTCGGGACAGAGCGCCCAGAATGACGATGCCGGACCGAACACGAAGAAGCCGCACAGGAACAGGCCGGCAATCCCGATCAGGCTGCCGTGGGGCACCAGCTCCATCGCCAGCGCGATGATCGCGGCGAGCACCATGTAGGAGATGATCGCGAGATAGCGCCGCGACTTGAACAGGACGTCGGAAATCCAGCTGTTGGTCGATGCGCCGAGCGCCATCCCGACCGGCAGCGCGACGGTGATCCAGACTGGATCGATCACGCTTGCGGTCGATTTCCAATTCGGCCCGAGGAAGTGGACGGGAACCCAGACCAGCAGGGCGTATCGTGCGGCATTCTGGAAGCCGATCGACAGGCCCGTCGCGTAGAGCCGCCAGTTCGAGAGCACCGCGCGATAGCGCGCGCCGCTGGTCGTGCTGTCGATCGCGCCGTCGACGTCCGCTTCCTCCGGAGATTTCTCGTCGGCCGGGCCTGTCAGGCCGAGATCCTCGGGGCGCTCGCGCACCACGAGGAACATGACGATGGCGCCGAACAGCATCAGGAACACCGACAGGCGGAAGATCCAGCGCCAATCGAACCCCAACGTGCCGAGAATGACGATCGGGACGAAGTAGGCCAGCACCGACGAGAAGCCGGACATGCCGACATAGAACGAATAGACGAAGCCGCGATGCCGGTGCCCCCACCAGTTCGACAGCAGCCGGCTGCCCGGTGCGAAGCCCATGGCCTGGAAATATCCGTTGAGACCCCAGGCCAGCAGCAGCACGATGAAGCCGTTGGCGAAGCTCGTGGCCCAGTTCGCGGCAAACGACAGCACCGCCCCGGCGAGCATCATGACGCGGCCGCCCCATTTGTCGCCGAGGTTGCCGTTGATCGACTGGCCCAGCGCATAGGCCCACAGCATCGATGCGCTGACCCATCCGAGCATCTCCTTGGAGAGCCCGAGTTCCTTCTGGATGCCGGGGATGGCAAAGCCGAAGGTCTGCCGTCCGAGGTAGTAGAAGAGATAGCAAAAGGAGACGCCGAGCAGCGCCGTCCATTTGTAGCGCCGATACATCTGCGTCGCAGCCGGCTCGGTTGCGAACGCCCGTGCAAAGGCCTGCCCTGTCTCGAGCATGGCGTATCCTCCCGTGTTTTATGTTTTGGTTTATTGCGCGCCGTTCAGCGCAAATTCGAAGATGTCGAAGTTGCGCATGCGCCTGGTCTCAGCGAGCTTCCGGTAGCTGTCGTTGACCGGGTGCGACAGGATGAACGGCACGATCTGCTCGCCCAGCCCGCCATGGGAGCGGAGGCGATGCCCGTCGAGCCCGCTGAGATCGTGCTCGGCCCGCGTCGAGCCGATCGTGGTGTGAGTGTCGCCGATGGCGACGAAATCGCCTTCGCGGTCGAGCGGCATCTGGTAGCGGCTCGCGGCGCTCGGCCCGTCGAGGACCAGCGCCACTCCCGGGATGCTCGCCGCGGTCTCCATCACTTCGGCCAGGGCGAGCCCCTTGCGCAGATAGACGCGAACGAAGGAGCCGAGCGCGCCGTGATGCTTCACGAACGGGTCGGTGATCGGGCAGATCACGCGTGCCGCCTTGGCGCCGAAGCGCTGATTCAGCTCCTCCTCGAGGAACACCACGCGCGGTGTGCCGTCGGCATTCGCCTTGTCGTTCATCCCGTGATCGGCGATCAGCCCGACGATGGCGCCGAGCTCGGCGATGCGGCCCACCTTCTGGTCGACCGCGCGGTGAAAGGCGTCGGCCTCGGCCTCGCCCGGGCCGTGCGCGTGCTGAACCAGATCGGACAGCGAGAGATAAAGCAGCTCCGCGCGATTCTGCTCGAGCAGCTTGATGCCCGCGTCGAGCACGAACAGCGACAGATCGGGACTGTACATGTCGGGGGTTTGTCGCCCGACCAGAGCCTCGACATGCTCGATGCCGTTCTCCGCGATGGTCGCGCTTCCGGCCTTTTCCGACGAGAAGCAGATGCCGCCCTCCATGCGGTGGCCGAGCATCTTGCGCAGCTTGTCCTTGGCGGTCACCGCGGCGACGCGGACGCCGGCGCGCGACATCTCGGCGAGGATGGTCGTCGCCCGCATCGGCGTCGCATCGACGATCATGATCTCCTTGCCGGTCTCGCGATCGAGATAATAGTTTCCGGAGATGCCATGCACCGCCGGCGGCGCGCCGGTCACGATCGAGACGTTGTTGGGATTGGTGAAGGTCGGCATCGCCGCGTCGGCGAGGGTGGCGAACCCGCTGTGCATCATCCGCGAAATGTTCGGGAACACTTGCCGCGCATTGGGGAAGTTGAGATAGCGCGGGTCGCATCCATCGAGGCAGATCACGACGGTGGGGCGCGTGGGCTTGCGGTAGCGACGCCCGTTGACTTCGATCATGGAGGCTCCTTGAGGCCAGGTCGGTGAGCGGTGGCCGGTAAGCGGTTTCGGCGCGATCCTAGGAAGCGGCGCCTGGAATAAAAATTGAATAATTTACCGGTTCATGTAACTTTCATTCCCATGAAGCTGCGCGACCTTCCGCTGGTGTCGCTCCGGACATTCGCCGTCGTGGCGGAGACCGGCGGGGTCGCGGCTGCGGCGGAGGCGCTGGGCGTCACCCACAGCGCAGTCAGCAAGCAGGTCAAGCTGCTCGAACGCTGGCTGGGCCAGGCGCTGTTCACGCTGGAGGGACGGCGGCTTGCGCTGACGCCATTCGGCCGGGTGTTGTCGCGTGAGGTTGGACGCGCGCTCGAGGATATTGCCGGTGCCTGCGCCCACGTACAGCGCCAGCGCGAACGCCGCACGGTTACGATCGAGGCGCCGGCGACCTTTGCGATGTACTGGCTGTTGCCGCGCGTGAACCGCTATCGCGCGCAAAATCCGCGTACCGACGTGTGGGTCTCGACCCGGATGACCGGGCAGCCGCCGAATTTCTCGGCGCATGATCTCGTCGTGACGCGTGGCGAGGCCGCGGTGACGTCCTCGCGTCTCGACGAGCGAACGCTGCTGTTCCGTGAGGATCTCGCGGTGCTGACCTCGCCGGAATTGCTGGCGCGCAAGCCGCTCGCCAGGCCCGCCGATGTCAGGAGCCATCATTTGATCGAGTCGATGACCCGCCCACAGGAATGGGCGGCATGGCTGAAGCACGTCGGCGTCAGCGATGCCTTCATCGCCGGTGGACATCGGTTCGATCATTTGTTCGTGGCGATCCAGGCGGTCAAGGATGGGCTTGGATCGGTGGTGGCGCCGCAGAACGTGTTGCAGGAGGCGATCGCGAGTCGTGATCTGGCAAGTCCGTTTCCGGAGCTGAACTTTCCCGGCGAATCCTATTTCTGCTATGGCGTGGCAGGCGGCATCGATCCCGCGACACAGAAGTTCAGGGACTGGCTGGTCCAGGAAGCGCGCACGCAAGCGAGAGCAGCGCCGACGACGCGGCGCTTCGGAGCCCGACGTCCGCCGCCTCGGCCGGGATCGAAGCGCCGGTCCTAGAGCTCGGTCCGGCTGCCGATCTCGACCAGCGAGCCGTTCGGAATCCTGAAGCGGTCGATCGCGTGTGCGGAGTTTCGCGCCATAAATGCGAACACCGCGATCTGGAACCGGGCCAACGGATTGCGGCGCTTGCGGCTGAGCGGATCGTGGCGCTCGACAAAGTAGGTCGTATCCTCCTGCATCGGCACTCCGATCTGCTTTGCGTTCGCAAGGACCGCCGGCAGATCGGGTATCTCGACAAAGCCGAAATGCACCGAGATGTGCCAGACGCCTTCGCAAAGCTGCTCGCAACGGATGCGATCGGAGGGGCGGATACGGGGCACGCTTTCAAAGGTGGCCGTCAAGGCGATCGCCGTCTGATGCAGCGAATGGGCTTGCCTGACGTAGTTGACGATGATCGGGGGAATGCGGTGGCTCAGCCGCGTGAGGAAGATCGCGGTCCCCGGTACGCGCGCGATGTGCTGGTCGCGCAGGCCGGCGAAGAACGCATCGATATGCTCCGACTGGGCCATGCTTCGCCGGTGCAGCGCATCGAGGCCGAAATGCCAGGTGACCATGATGCCGAACAGCAGTGCGCCGAACAGCAGCGGAATCCAGCCGCCTTCTTCGATCTTGAAGAGATTGGCAAGAAAGAACGCAAGATCGACCGTGAGCAGCACGCCGGTGAGCGAGGTCGCTCGCGCCGCGCTCCAGCCCCATCTTCGCCGCATCACCTGGTAGAGCAGGGCAGTGGTCAGGACCATGGTGGTGGAAACGGCCGCGCCATAGGCGCCGGCGAGGCGGTCAGAGCTGCCGAAGCCGATCGTCAGTGCGACGGTCAGGCACATCATGGTCCAGTTCACGAACGGCACATAGATCTGGCCGTATTCCTCGGCCGATGTCTGGTTGATCCGGACGCCCGGAAACCACCCGAGCTGCATGGCCTGGCGAGTCATCGAGAATGAACCGGTGATGATGGCCTGGCTGGCGATGATGGTCGCCAGCGTCGCCAACGCCACCAACGGGTAGATCGCCCAGACCGGCGCGAGCTTGAAGAATGGGTTGGCGCCGGGATCGGGCGAGGCGATGAAGTTGCCGACCTGCCCTGCATAGTTGAGGACGAGAGCAGGCAGCACGAAGCCATACCAGGCGAGCCGGATCGGCGTGCGGCCGACATGCCCCATGTCGGCGTAAAGCGCTTCGCCGCCGGTGAGCGCGAGGAAGACGCCGCCGAGCAGGGTGAAGCCCAGCAGGCCGTGGGTCGTGAGCAGCAGGATGCCGTGCATGGGATTGAGCGCGCGCAGCACCTCGGGGTGCCGGACCAGCGAGGTGATGCCGAGCAGCGCCATGGTCAGGAACCAGAGCAGCATCACCGGGCCGAACGCCTTGCCGATGGTCGCGGTCCCGTGCCGCTGCAACGCGAACAACCCGATCAGGATCGCAACCGCGATCGGCATCGTGTACGGCTTGAATGCCTCGGTCGCGACGTTGAGGCCTTCGACCGCGCTCAGCACGGAGATCGCCGGCGTGATGATGCCGTCGCCATAGATCAGGGCGGCGCCGAACAGCCCCAGCGTCACCAGCCACCGTCCGCGACCGGACCAGCGGGCTCCGGTCAGCGCCATCAGCGCCAGGATGCCGCCTTCGCCGTGATTGTCGGCGCGCATGACAAAGATGCAGTATTTGACCGAGATCGTGATGATCAGCGCCCAGACGATCAGCGAGAGCGAGCCGAGGGCTGCCTCCGGCGTGAAGCCGCCTCCCATCAAATGGACGATCGTCTGAAGCGTGTAGAGCGGGCTGGTCCCAAGGTCGCCGTACACGATGCCGAGCGCGAGCAGGATGCTGGTCGGGCCCGGCGGTTGCTCGAACCGGCGGTGCGCTTCACCCTCGAATCCGGTCGTGTCGTTCAGGGCCGAAACTGTCGAAGACGGCATCCGGTCTCACCCTCGTCGTCGCACCCCGCGCAGGAGGGCCGCTGCCCGCCGACAGATCACCTGATTACAACGGCGATGCTGCCGGATCGTTGCGTCGGCTATCATCGGTCTGTGCGGCAAACGCCCGGAGCGCCGTAACCATCAGCTCCGGCGCCTCCTGGGCGACGCAATGCCCAACGCCGTCGAACCTCCAGCGGCTGGCGTGCGGGATCAGGGCCGCAGCGCGATCAGCCATCTCCTTGTAGACCGGCCACGACTGCTCGGCAGTCGCGATGCGGACCGGGCAGGCGATCTCGGAGAACCACGGGAACGGATTGCCGCGAGAATCGCCGGCGTAGATCTGCTCCATGGCCTGCATGATCGGCAGCAGCAACGCCGCCTCGATCTCCGGCGTGCAGCGCAGCCGCATGCGACCGTCGTCGAGCGTGGCAAAGCCGTGATGGACATAGGACCACAGCGATGGTTCGGTCCACGGCGCGAACGCCGGTGCCAAGCGCAATCGCTGGAACAGGCCGTCGGCGCTGTCGAACTCGGCCCGTCGCCGCAGCGTGCCTTGCACCGACGCCTTGGACATCTCGCTCAGGTCCGCGGCGCGCGGCGCGCGCGGGTCCATCACGGTCGGCTCCGTCACGAACAGACGCGCGAAGCGATCCGGCATCAACTTCGCTGCCAGCAGCAGATCAGTCGCGCCGGCGCTGTGGCCGATGCCGTAGATGTCGTGCAGATCGAGGCCATCCACCACGTTGCAGACGTCGTCGGCAAAGTCCTCGAAGTGATAGCGGTCGGCAGGCGGCTTATGGCTCAGGCCATGGCCGCGGCGGTCGATGGCATAGACGGTGTAGTCGGTGGCCAGCGCCTCCGCCACTTCAGCCCAGACTTCGCCGACAAAGCCGGTGCCGTGCAGCAGCAGCGCGACTGGCTTGCCCGAGGCCGGCTCGCCCCATCGCGCCACCGCGACCTCTCCGCCGGGATCGCCAACCAGAACGCGCGTCGGGGCGTTCATCGTTCTATCGTGCATCCCCGAGGATCATCGTGGCGCCCTTCTCCGCGATCATCGCGGTCGGCGTGTTGGTGTTGCCGGAGGTGATGGTGGGCATCACGGAGGCATCGGCGATGCGCAGGCCGTGCAGCCCGTAGAAGCGCAGGCGCTCATCGACCACGGCCATCGGATCGTTGGCCGTTCCCATCTTTGCGGTGCCGACGGGATGGAAGATCGTGGTGCCGATGTCGCCGGCGGCCTTGGCAAGCGAGGCGTCGTCGTCGCCGACCGAGGGACCGGGCAGAAACTCCTCGGGATGATATTTCTCCAGCGCCTGCTGCTTCATCAATCTGCGCGTGGTGCGGATGGCGTCTGCCGCGACCTGGCGGTCGTCGTCGGTCGACAGATAGTTCGGCGCGATCGACGGCTTGTCGTCCGGCGCGGTCGATCGGATTCGTACTGTGCCGCGCGAGGTCGGTTGCAGGTTGCAGGCGCTCACCGTGATCGCCGGGAAGCGGTGCAACGGATCGCCGAACTTGTCGAGCGACAGCGGCTGCACGTGGAACTGGATGTTGGCGCGTGAGCGCGTCGCATCCGAGCGCGTGAAGATGCCGAGTTGCGACGGCGCCATGGTCAGCGGGCCGCGGCGGCGGAATGCATAGTCGAGGCCCATCAGGCCGCGGCGCACCAGGTTGTAGTAGGTCTCGTTCAGCGTGCGCACGCCGGAGACCTTGTAGATCGCGCGCTGTTGCAGATGGTCCTGAAGATTGTGGCCGATGCCCTGGACGTCGGCGACGATGTCGACGCCTAGCGGCGACAGCCATTCGGCCGGGCCGATACCGGAACGATGCAGCACCTGCGTGGTTCCGATCGAGCCGGCGCAGAGGATCACCTCGCCCTTGGCACGGGCTTCGACGGTCTCGTTGCCCTGGCGGAACAGCACGCCGGCGGCCCGGCCGCTCTCGATGATCAGGCGGTCGACCAGCACATTGGTCTCCAGCCTGAGATTGCCGCGGTTCAGCACCGGCTTGAGGAAGCCGCGCGCCGACGACCAGCGTCGGCCGCGCTTCTGGTTGACGTGGAAGTAGCTGGTGCCCTCATTGTCGCCGGTGTTGAAATCCGGAATCCGCTTGATGCCCATTTCTTCCGCGGCATCGCCGACCGCGTCGAGGATCTGCCACGACAGCCGCGGCGCTTCGATGCGCCAGCCGCCGCCGGCACCGTGGTGCTCGCTCTCGCCGAGGAAGTGATCCTCCAACCGCTTGAACGCCGGCAGCACGTCGTCGTAGCTCCAGCCGGTGAGGCCGAGCTGTCGCCAGTGGTCGTAATCCGCGGCCTGGCCGCGCATCGAGATCATGGCGTTGATCGCCGACGAGCCGCCGATCACCTTGCCGCGTGGATAGGCGAGCGCGCGGCCGTTGAGGCCGGGCTCGGCCTCGGTCTTGAACATCCAGTCCGAGCGCGGATTGCCGATCGCGAAGAGATAGCCGACCGGAATGTGAAACCAGATCCAGTTGTCGGTGCCGCCGGCTTCCAGCAGCAGCACGCGCTTCTTCGGATCCGCCGACAGGCGGTTGGCCATGATGCAGCCGGCGGTGCCTGCGCCGACGACAATGTAGTCGAAATCACCCTCGAGCCTTCGCGGCATATCCTCGTTCCCGGCAAGCGTCTTTTGTTATCTGTCTATTAGTCAGACGCGGCCGGTCGAGACAAGCCCGGCGGTGGATAGGGCGGCCTGCGCCGGACGATCAGGGACGGCCCGGCTTGGCTGCTTCGGCGAAGCCGTGTCGATTCGACGACAATCGTCGATGCCGGCGAGGCCGGGCAGCGATGCGGCCAAGGTCTGGCGCAGCATGCGCTGGTATGCCAATTTGACTGCGTCAACTCGCAGGAGGACAGCCATGCGAACCCATATCGTCGCCGCACTTTTCGCGATCGCAATGGTCACAAGTGCAAACGCCGCGATCCGCGAGGAGCCGGTCTCCTATTCGGACGGCGAGACCACGATGAAGGGCTTCGTGGTCTATGACGACGCGAGCGCGGCCAAGCAACCCGGCATCGTGATGGTGCATGAATGGTGGGGCATCACCAAGCACATCCATGACGAGGCGCGGAATTTCGCACAGCAGGGCTATACGGTCCTGATCGCCGACATGTATGGCGACGCCAAGACCGCGGATAATCCGAAGGACGCCGGTGCGCTGTCATCCTCGGTGATGAAGAGCCCGTCGGTGATGGAGGCGCGTTTCAACGCTGCGCGGTCGCAACTTGCCAAGCAGGCCTCGGTCGATCCCAAGCGGATCGGTGCGGTCGGCTACTGCTTCGGCGGCGCGGTGGTGCTGAACATGGCGCGTGCCGGCGCCGATCTCGCCGCGGTAGCTGGGTTCCACGCGTCGCTTGGTCTGAATACGCCCGCACCGGCGCCGGGTACCGTCAAGGCCAAGGTTCTGATCATGAACGGTGCGGACGATTCCTTCGTGAAGCCGGAGCAGTACGCTGCGCTGAAGAAGGACTTTGACGCCGCGAAGGTCGAGTATCGGATCATCGAATATCCCGGCGCAGTGCACGCCTTCACCAATCCGGAAGCCACCGAGCTCGGCAAGAAGTTCAACATTCCGATCAGGTACGACGCCAAGGCGGATCAGGAATCCAAGGCCGAGGCTGCCAAGTTCTTTGCCGCCGACCTGAAGAAATGACCAAGGCCAACCGCGGTCGGCTATTCTCGTCTGCGGCGAGCCGACTACGCGCGCGAGCAGCAACCCACGATCACGGCAGCGGCGCCATGTAGGGGATGCTGGCCACCAGCGCGAACACCTGGACCGCATTGCACAGCATGCCGCCCCAATGCAGGTGGCGCAGTCGCCGTACGGCGGTGGGATCTCCCAAGTCTCTCGCATCCGCCTCGGCATCGAGCCGCCGCAGGAACCATCGGCGTGCCAGCACCGCGAATCCTGCGATCAAGGCGATGCAGAGTGCGACCGCTGGCCGGCCGGCTGCGGCAAAGGCGAGTGTCCCGATTGCGCCGGATACGGTCAGTACCAGGAAGTAGGCATTGAACATGCCGCGCAGCAGCCGGGTGACCGGCGGGAGGTCGAGCTTCACGAGCAGGAAGGCCGGCGCCGCCAGCAGGAAATAGCCCATCGGCACCAGCAGGATGATGGTGGAAAACAACACCGCTTGATCCGGCGTCATGCAGCCGATCCCTTGATTTTGGTTCAGGCGGAAAGCTCAAACAGTATCCGCACCGGATATTTCCTGCACCATTATGCTTTGGTCGGATGCGATCATCGTCTCGGTGCACCCGGTGATAACTCATCCGGCGATCGATGCCTTCGACGGCATCCAGTCGGCCGGCTCTGCATTTGCCGCGCTGCGGGGCCCAGTCTGAAGCATGTCACATCTGTTGGGTGGACCGGCTCTTGCATGCTAGTGGTAATCCACGTTCAACCTCCGAGGCCAGAATTCTCATGCCCATCGTCAACCGCGTCGCCGATCTGCAACCCGATATTCAGGCCTGGCGCCGCGACATCCATGAAAACCCCGAACTGCTGTACGACGTGCACCGCACTGCATCATTCGTGGCCGACCGTCTGCGGGAATTCGGCTGTGACGAGGTCGCGACCGGGCTCGGCAAAACCGGCGTGGTCGGGGTCATCAAGGGCAAGAAGGGGCCGGCCAAGGGCGACGTCAAGGTGATCGGCCTGCGTGCCGACATGGATGCGCTGCCGATCCACGAGGAAACCAACCTGCCTTACGCCTCGAAGACGCCGGGCAAGATGCACGCCTGCGGCCATGACGGCCACACCGCGATGCTGCTCGGTGCCGCGCGCTACCTCGCCGAGACACGCAATTTCGCCGGCGATGCGGTGGTGATCTTCCAGCCCGCCGAGGAGGGTGGCGCCGGAGCTGCCGCGATGATCAAGGACGGCCTGATGGACCGCTTCGGCATCGAGCAGGTCTACGGCATGCACAATGGTCCGGGGATTCCGATCGGGTCGTTTGCGATCCGCACCGGCCCGATCATGGCTGCGACCGACGCGATCGACATCAAGATCGAGGGGCTCGGCGGTCATGCCGCGCGGCCGCACAAATGCATCGATTCCGTGCTGGTCGGCGCGCAACTCGTCACCGCGCTGCAACAGATCGTCGCGCGCGCCGTCGATCCGCTCGACTCCGCCGTGATATCGATGTGCGAATTCCACGCCGGCAATGCCCGCAACGTGATTCCGCAGACCGCCGAGCTGCGCGGCACCGTGCGCACGCTGACCAAGGAGGTGCGCGATCTGATCGAGAAGCGCGTGCGCGAGGTGGTGGATGGTGTTGCGAAGATGACCGGCGCCAAGATCGACCTGACCTATGAGCGCGGCTATCCGGTCACCGTCAATCACGAAGCGCAGACCGAATTCGCGAGCCGGATCGCACGTGATGTCGCGGGCGCGTCCAACGTGCACGAAATGCCGCCGCTGATGGGCGCCGAAGACTTCTCCTATATGCTGGAGTCGCGGCCCGGCGCCTTCATCTTCTGCGGCAATGGCGACAGCGCCGGCCTGCATCACCCCGCCTACAATTTCAACGACGAGGCGATCGTGTTCGGCACCTCGTATTTCGTGAAGATCGTGGAGAACGCGCTGGCGGCGTGAGGCAGAGAGCCGTCGCGCTTTCGGCCGTCATTGCGAGGAGCGAAGCGAGGAAGCAATCCATATCTCCGCTTGCAGTGCGATGGATTGCTTCGCGGAACCTGTCATAGGGCGACGCTGGGTGCCGACCCGTTGGCTCGCAATGGCGGGTTTCCTCTCGGTTGGGAGGTGCGTCCCTCACGCATCCCATCGCACCGGCAATGATACCGGGCCGCGGAACACCCAGCCGCGGACGACGGGCGGAGCGTCTTCGCGCAAGCGCAGATTGCGCAGGCGTTCAAACAGCATCGGTGCCACGATCTTGCCGACGGTGAGCCGTGATACCCAGGTGCCGGCGCAGAAATGCGGGCCGGCGCCGAATGCCAGGTGCGATTGCTTGGGCCGCGTCACGTCGAAGCGATCGGGGTCGGCGAAGCGGTTGCCGTCGCGGTTGGCGGCGCCGACGCAGAGCCCGATCTGAAGGTTCTCGGGCAGCGTGGTGCCGGAGAGTTCGACATCGCGGGTGACGCGGCGCGGATACATGCCGATCGGCGAGATCCAGCGCACCGCTTCCTCGAGCGCGGCCGGCCATAGCTCCGGCCGTGCCAGCACGTTGTCTTTCTGCGCAGGGTTTTCCAACAGACCGAGCACCAGCGTCAGGATCGCGTCGCGCGGCTCGTTCAGCCCACCGCCGATGATCACCTTGACGTTGGCGCGGATGCCGTCGAGCGGCATCGGCGGATCGGCATTGATCATCGAGGACAGGATCGAAGGGTTCGGATGGCTGCGATGGTCATCGAGCGCGGCGTCGATTGCGGCATCGACATCTGCGCTGGCCTGCATCGCCTTGCGCTCGACCTCGGCATCGGCGGCGTAATTGCCGGCGCCGTCGATCAAGGCTTGCGACCATTCGGCAAGGGTCTGCCACGGCATGTCGCGAAAGCCGATCATCGCCATCAGGCTGAGCGAGGCCATCGGCGCGGCGAGCGTTGCGAACAGATCGGCCTCGTCGGCAACCGACAGGTCGGCGATCAATCTTTCCGCGATCGCGGTGAAGATTGGCGCCCAATGCTCCTTGATCGTGGCCGGGCGGAACGAGGGTTCGATCGCCTTGCGGCCGATAGCGTGCTCGGCGCCGTCCTTGCGCATGAAGGTCGGCCCCATCACTCTGTTGACCAGCGAGCCGGGATTGTCGGCCGAGTAGGTCGCGGGCTCGCGCTCGATCCGCGTGATATCGTCGAAACGGGTCACCAGCGTCAGCTTTGCGGGCTCGACATAGACGGCCGGCGCCAGCTCGCGCAGGCGGCGGAAGATCGGATAGGGGTCGTCGAGCAGGTCCTGATACGCGATGTTGGTGACGATTGGCACGGCGCTGGTCATGGGTCCTCCCGGGAGCGCTTTTTTGCCAAGGCTAGCGCCCGGGGCGAGATCGCTCAATTCGATGATGTCGATGAAAGTCATCGAAATATTTGATGACCGTGTGATAGGCTGGGCCGCTGGCAATGCGGGAGGTGAAGCGTGGCGGTCAGTTCATCGATCGATCCGATCGACATCGGGAGCTTGCGCACGCTGGTGCTGGTGTACGATTTGCAGTCGTTCTCCGCGGCCGCGAAGCGGCTCGACGTCAACCAATCCACTGTCAGCTATGCGGTCGAGCGGCTGCGCGGCGCGCTGCATGACCCGCTGTTCGTCCGCAACGGCAATGGCGTGACCGCCACCGAGCGCTGCGCGGCGCTGGTGGACTGGGCACGCGACATGATCGCCGAGATCGACGGACTGGCGGCACCGGCGGAATTCGATCCGGCGACGGCGCAGGGCAGCGTCACGATCTCCTGCAACTATCACGAACGCCAGACCCTGATCCCGCAGTTCAGCGTGCGGCTGCGCGCCGGCGCGCCGAAGGTTCGGCTCGTGCTGCTCGATGCCGCCGGCCATGGCGACATCCATCTCAAGCAGAACCAGTGCGACATCGTGCTGGGTCCGGTCGGGATCGTCGGCGAAAGCTTCTTCAGGCGCCATGTCCTCACCGACCACTATGTCTGCGTGATGGATCCGGCCAATCCGCTGGCGCGGGGCCGGATCGCGCTGTCGGCCTATGCCAGCGCCGCGCACGTCTTCATCACCCATAGCGGCGAATGGCAGCCGCTTTATCTGGAGGCGCTGAAGGCAAGGAAGGTCGAGATCGAGCCGGTGGTCAGCCTGCCGAACCATGACAGTCTGGAGCGCATCGTCGCCGGCACCAGGCTCGTCGCAACGATTCCGCATCACCTGGCGCGGGCGATGCGCGGCGGTCTGCATGTCGCGGCGCTGCCATTCCGCGTGCCGATCTCGATCGACATGTACTGGAGCGCCCGGACGGCCAGATCGGGCCTGCACAAATGGGCACGCGGGCTGCTCGCGGAGGAGGCGAGGGCCTACGCGGCCTGAGCCCACCTTGACGGCAAAAGGCCCGCACTTGACGTGCGGGCCTTTGTCCGGCGCGGGTCGTGCACCGAGAGCGGGTCGGTCTCAGAACACGTGGTAGAACACGTAGTACAGGATGCCCGAGAGGATCATCGCGGCCGGCAGGGTCAGCACCCAGGCCATCGCGATGTTGCGGATCGTCGCCCATTGCAGGCCGGAGCCGTTCGCCGCCATGGTGCCGGCGATGCCGGACGACAGCACGTGGGTGGTCGAGACCGGCAGGCCGTAACCGTCGGCCGCCGCGATCGTCGCCGCTGCCGTGATCTCGGCGCAGGCGCCCTGCGCATAGGTCAGGTGGGTCTTGCCGATCTTCTCGCCGACGGTGACGACGATGCGCTTCCAGCCGACCATGGTGCCGAGGCCGAGCGCGATGGCGACGGCGAACTTCACCCAGCTCGGGATGAACTTCGTCGCGGCATCGAGCGAGCCCTTGTACTCGTTCAGCGTGGAGACGTCGGTCGCGCTCAGCTCGGCTTCCTTGTCCTTCATCAGGAGGCGGATCGCTTCCGAGGCGAGGTACATGTCGTTGCGGGTGTTGCCGACCACGTCAGCCGGGAACTTGGCCAGCGAGCCATACTGGGCGACCTGTTGGCCGATATCGCGGACCAGCACCGCCAGCGAAGGATAGGTGCCTTCATTGATCTGGTGCTGCGAGACGTAGTTGGTCACGGCCGGGCGCGGATTGCCGATCACGTTGTAGCCGGCGGCCTTGCCCTCGATCACCTTGCTGGCCGCGGTCGAGTGCGAAGCGAACTGCTCGATCTGGCTCGCGGGCAGCGCGCGGTTCAGCGCATAGGCGGTCGGCACGGTGCCGATCAGGATCAGCATGATCAGGCCCATGCCCTTCTGGCCGTCATTGGAGCCGTGGAAGAAGCTGACCAGGGTGCAGGTCAGGATCAGGATGCCGCGGATCCACCACGGCGGCGGCTGGTCGCCGACCGGCTCGCCGAACAAAGCGGGCGTGGCACGCACCAGCACGGCCTTGAGGATGTAGAGCAGGCCAGCCGCCAGCACGAAGCCGAACAGCGGCGACAGCAGCAGCGCCTTGGCGATATTGGCCGCCTGCGACCAGTCCACGCCGGAGGTGCCGTCGCGGCCGCGCAGCAGCGCGTTGGTGATGCCGACGCCCATGATCGAACCGATCAGGGTGTGCGAGCTCGAAGCCGGCAGGCCGAGCCACCAGGTGCCGAGATTCCAGATGATGGCGGCGATCAGCAGCGCGAACACCATCGCGAAGCCGGCGCTCGAGCCGACCTGCAGGATCAGCTCCACCGGCAGCAGCGACACGATACCGAACGCGACCGCGCCGCTGGAGAGCAGCACGCCGAACAGGTTGAACAGGCCCGACCACACCACGGCGACATGCGCCGGCAGCGAGCGGGTGTAGATCACGGTGGCGACCGCGTTCGCGGTGTCGTGGAATCCGTTGACGAATTCGAAGCCGAGCGCGATCAGCAGCGCGACGAACAGCATGATGTACGGCAGGAACGAAGTCACGCGCGTGCCGGTGGCGTCGACGTCGGCATAGATGCTGTAGGCAACAAACAGTAGGGCGGCCGCAACCACGCCCATGTAAATGACACCCGTCATCGGGTGAAAGCCCTTGTCGAGATCCGGGCCCTTCTTCAAGGCTGGTTCGATCGAGCCGGGTAACGCCATATCGCTCATGGTAAACTCCTGTCCCAATGCCTCCGATTTTGATCGATGCATATGACAAGCAATTGAAATCCGGCCCGTGAAATGAAGCGGCGCTCCTTGGCGGTGGACGGCGGGCCGAATTTTTGTGCAACGCATTGAAGGTGCGCGCACTGTTTCGATCTCGTGGCAATGTTCAGCAACAGAAGCGGGTTGATCGCGACGTAAACTTGCTGCCTGCGTTGCACAGCGCGAAACAGTGTGAGTACGAGATCACACAGGACTGTCAGTCCGGCCGACGAGAGCTCACGACGAAGTATCCGACGAGCGCGGCGACGAGATGGGTCGGCTGGCTGGATGAGGTAGCACGCGAGTGAGGTGGTGAGATGAGGTGGCGCGCCGCACGATTGGGGCTAGTCGAACCGCGCAGCGCGCCTGCCTCAGGGTACGTCATGGCGTGAACATGACGCCCGATACCGTCTGAATGTGCTACGCTATCACGGATCAATTAAAGGTTGTAGGTATTTCAGAGCAATTTCGCACAGGGCTGTGCGTCCTCCAGTTCCGCTGGTCTTGCGGAACTCAAGCCGCATCGGCGGCGTCTCGCAGTTGACCTGCCGCGATCTTCAAGTCGTCGATAAAATGCTGATATTCCAGTGCCTTGGTACTCTCGTCTGGCAACCGCAGCAGATAAGAAGGATGCACTGTGACCAGCACCCTGGTTCCGTCGTGCTCGATCAGCCTGCCGCGGTTCTTGTTGATCGGCGTGATCTTGCCGAGCACGCTTTGCGCTGCGGTCGCGCCGAGCGCCACCACCAGTTCCGGCCTGACGGCGGCGAGCTCGCGCTGATACCATGGACGGCAGGTGCGGATCTCCGCCGTGCCCGGTTTCTGGTGCAGTCGGACCTTGCCGCGCTGCACGAATTTGAAATGCTTCACCGCGTTGGTGATGTAGACCTTGGCGCGATCGATACCCGCTTCCTTGAGCGCACGATCGAGCATCTGCCCGGCCGGTCCGACGAACGGATGGCCGGCGAGGTCTTCCTTGTCGCCAGGCTGTTCGCCGACCAGCATCAGTGTCGCGTTCTGCGGGCCTTCGCCGAACACGGTCTGCGTCGCGTCCTTCCACAGTGGACAGGCGCGGCAAGCGGCGGCCTCTTCGCGCAAGGCGGCGATCGCGTCAGCAATCGCTTCATGGGCTTGCCTGTCATGGGCCTGCTTGCGGGGCATCGGCACATCCTGCCGCTTCTGCGGTTCGCTCGCCCGGCGTGCGATGAAGGGACCGCTGGTCATGCGCATGGCGTCTTCGATCAAGGGCTTAATGATCGAGTCCTCGGGCAGGTTCCTCCAATAGGCCTGCGGCGCCTCCATCAGTTTCAGCCGGGCGGGATTGAACAGGCCGTTGTGATGACGCCGCCAGACCTCCTCGAGCCGATCCTCGCTCGGCACCTCGGACTTGGCGATGCCTGACGTGATCGAGATCGCGTGGCCGTCCCAATGCGCGCAGACATCCGGGGTCAGGATCGACCACGGCATGTCGGCGAAGCGGCTGGCGAAAAACGGTGCGGCGGACGCGACGATATGATGCTCGGGCTCGAACCAGGCGACGTAGTGCGCCTTGTGCTCGCGGCCGATTTCGCGGAAGCGGAGATGCGCATGCATCCTGTCGATGTCGCCATAGACCGCGCGTGCCATTGCGTGGACTTCGGCGACATCAGGATCGATGGTCGTGCCGAGCAGATCGTGATGGCTGCGCAGTCGCCACAGCAGGCGATAGAGCAGGGCGAAGCGCTCGTCATGGCAATGCAGGATCGCCGTTCGCGCCAGCTCGACGAATCTGGCGGGGACGTTGAACTGCACCTGCGGCGCGTCGGGCATCTCGTTCGCGCGGGATGTCGGCAGCAACGCGTCGTCACTGCGTATTTGCCATGTGACGTCCGCCGGCCTGACGTCATGCGATGCCAGTTGCCGTGCGGCTTTGCGCCAGCCTTCGAAATCGGTGTCGTTGTCGAGCACGATGAGATGCATGCGATTGCTCCGTTTCCGTCACGCCGCCGATGTCCGGGCCCGTGCGCCTCACCGCCGCGGGGAAAGCGGAGAAGGCCGGTGCGGCCGCTTCCAAACCCCTTGATTCCGCTGATGAATCGGCAGGCTCACCAATCCGATTGACTCCGCTGGCCCTGTTAGCTTTATATTAGAACATATCATGAACATTTGGGCCAGTCCCTGGCTCTCTGTTCAGGTCAGTGACGGCTTCAAATTTTGGTTGGAAGGAGCGGCGCAATGAACGGCGCACGCACGGGTACGCTTGCGTCTCTGCGCGGCAGCATCGCGCGCATCGAGGCGTCATCGGAGGCGGCGATGCCGAGCCGCGTTGCGCTCGGTCACAGCGGCGCCGACGCGATGCTGCGCGGCGGGCTTGCACCGGCTGCGCTGCACGAGGTGTTCGCGGCCGGCCATCAAAGTGGCGCGGCGACCGGCTTCATCGCGGGGCTCGCCGGACGGCTATCGGCGCGCAAGCCGCTGGTGTGGGTGCGGCAGGATTTTTCCGACCGCGAGAACGGCGCGCTGTCGATGCGCGGGCTTGCCGAGCTCGGCCTCGATCCGCGCCTGCTGGTCACGGTGCGCGCCGCCGATGTCGATGGCGCCCTGCGCACTGCGGCCGATGCGCTGGCCTGCGATGCGCTCGGCGCTGTGGTGCTCGAGGTCTGGGGCGAGGCGCGCCAGCTCGATCTCGTCGCCAGCCGCAAATTGACGCTTGCGTCGCAGGCTGCCGGCGTCACCGCGCTGGTGCTGCGGATCGCGGCGACGCCGATCCCCTCGACCGCGGAGACGCGCTGGATCGTGCGCGCGGCGCATTCGCCGCCCGGCCATGCGGCCTCCGCCTGGGGCGCGCCGCGCTTCGATGCCGAACTCGTGCGCAATCGTCATGGCCCGGTCGGGCGATGGATCATGGAATGGAAATGTGATGAGTGCCAGTTCAGTGAACCGTCGGCGAATTCTCAGCCTGTGGCTGCCACGCCTGCCCATCGACCGCATCAAGCGCAAGCTCGCGCAGGAAATCGCCTCGCAAGCTGATGCGCGGGAGGTGGCTGAACCTTCAAGTGAGGCGAGCACATCGGCAGGGCTCTCTCCCCCTTGCGGGGGAGAGTTGGAGAAAGGGGGACCACAGACGCCGGCGTACATGGCTTACCCCTCTCCCTAACCCTCCCCCACAAGGGGGGAGGGAACCCGTCCGCTCATGCGTCCCTTACGAAGAGCAACGAACTCCCCAGCGTCGTGGTCGCAAAAGACCACAACGCCATCCTGCTGCATGCCGTCGACGAGGCCGCGGTGCGGGCCGGGCTGTCGATCGGGCTGCCGCTCGCCAATGCGCGTGCGATCTGTCCCGAGCTCACCGTCTACGACGCCGATCCCGCGGCCGACCTGAAGACGTTGAACGACATCGCCGACTGGTGCGATCGCTTCACACCGTTGGTGGCGCTCGACGCGCCTGATGGCCTGTTCCTCGACATCACCGGCTGCGCGCATCTGTTCGGCGGCGAGCGCGCGCTGCTGCAGGTCGTGACCGGCGCGCTGAGCCGGCGCGGCTTTGCCGTCAGCGCGGCGATTGCCGGCACCTCGATCGCGGCGCGCACGCTGACGCGCCATGTCTCGGGCAAGATCGTTGCCGATGGCGCGGAGGCGCACGCGGTCGGCCCGTTGCCAGTCTCCGCGCTCGGCGCCGATCCTGCCATCACCACCGGCCTGCGCCGCGCCGGCCTGAAGACCATCGGCGATGTCGCCGCGCGCGCCCCGCACGAGATCTCGGCACGGTTCGGTTCGGCCTTCACCACCCTGCTCGGCCACGCGCTCGGACAGGGCGATGCTCCGATCAGCCCACGCAAGCCGCTGCCCGATTACATCGTCGAGAAGCGTTTCCCCGAGCCGGTCGTAACCGATACCGTGATCGCGCCGACGCTCTCGAGCCTCGCCAAAATGCTGGTCGCCGCTATGGACAAGCAAGGCAAGGGCGCCCGGCAACTGGAAGCGAGCTTCTTCCGCACCGACGGCAAGGTCGCGGCGATCATGGTCGAGACCGGGCGTCCGGTGACGCGGCCGGAAATGATCGACCGCCTGTTCCGCGAACGGCTCGATGCGCTCAACGATCCGCTCGATCCCGGCTTCGGCTTCGATCTCATCCGCCTCGCCGCAGGGCGTACCGAGATCGTGGTGCAGCAGCAGCGCGATCTCGACGCCACGGTGCACGACAATGACGAGATATCGGCGCTGATCGATCGCATCGCCGCCCGTATCGGCGGCAAACGCGTCGTCGTGCATCTGCCGCTCGAGAGCCACATCCCCGAGCGCGCGACGCTCGCACTGCCGGCGCAGCATCATCTGGCCGCCGCCAGTGCCGCCGCCTGGCCGGAGCGCGTCACGGGCGAGCCGCCGCTACGGCCACTCAGGCTGTTCGAGCGGCCCGAGCCGATCAAGGTGCCATTCGCGAGCGTGCCGGACGGTCCGCCGCACCAGTTCACCTGGCGGCGCGCCTTGCATGCGGTGGTGCGGGTCGAGGGGCCCGAGCGGATCGCGATGGAATGGTGGAAGCAGGACGGCGCGTCGCTGACCCGCGATTACTTCCGGGTCGAGGATGCCGAGGGCCAGCGCTTCTGGATCTTTCGCGACGGTCTGTACGAAAGCGAGCTGCGCGACGAGGCGGGTAAACCCGTTCCGGCAAACTGGTATATGCACGGGCTGTTCGCATGAAGGCGCCAGTCACAGACTATGCCGAGATCGGCATCACCAGCAATTTCTCCTTCCTGCGTGGCGGCTCCGATCCGCGCGCCTATGTGCATCAGGCGAGCGAACTCGGGATTCCCGTGATCGGGATCGCCGATCACAACACGCTGGCCGGCGTGGTGCGCGCCTGGAAGGAGCTCGACAGCGAGAAGGTCGCCCATCCGCCCAAGTTCCTGGTCGGCGCCCGCATCGTCTTCATCGACGGCACGCCCGACATCCTGGTCTATCCGCGCGACCGCGCCGCCTATGGCCGGCTGTGCCAGCTCTTGACCCGCGGCAAGCGCGGCGGCGGCAGAGCGTTTTCCAGCGAAGTGGACACCGGTTCGCGTGAAGAAAACGCGTCAACACAAAAATCCGAGCGCGTCGAGAAGGGCGACTGCCGGCTCACCTTGCCTGATCTCGTCGATTTCGCCGAAGGTCAGCTTTTGGTGCTGGCGCTGCCGCATCGTTTCGAGACCGATGACGCGCTCGACGTGCTCGCTCAATTGAAGGCGAGCGCTGCCGATGGCGTCTGGCTCGCCGCGAGCCTGCTTTATCGCGGCGACGACAGGCGCCGCCTCGCACGGCTGCATGGCCTCGCCACCGAAGCGGGCGTACCGCTGCTCGCCACCAACGAGGTGCTCTATCACCATCCCGCGCGCCGTCCGTTGCAGGACGTGCTGACCTGTATCCGCGAAAAGACCACCATTGAGGCGGTCGGCCGCCGGCTTGAAGCCAACGCCGAGCGGCATCTCAAGCCGGCGCATGAAATGGCAAGGCTGTTCCGCGACTGGCCAGCCGCCATCGCGGAAACCATGCGCTTCGCCGCGCGCATCTCATTCTCGCTCGACCAGCTCAAATACCAGTATCCCGACGAGCCGGTGCCGCCGGGCAAGACCGCGCAGCGTCATTTGGAGGATTTGACCTGGAGGGGAGCGCACCGAAAATTTCCAACTCGGATTTCGCCTAAACTCAAGAAGACCTTGCACAAGGAATTGCGTCTCATCAGGAAGCTGAAATACGCACATTACTTCCTCACCGTGCACGACATCGTGCACTATGCGCGCAGCCAGAACATCCTGTGCCAGGGCCGCGGCTCGGCGGCGAACTCGGCAGTCTGTTATGTGCTCGGCGTTACCTCGGTCGATCCGACCAAGGTCGATCTCTTGTTCGAGCGCTTCATCTCCAAGGAGCGGCTGGAGCCGCCCGACATCGACGTCGATTTCGAGCATTCGCGGCGCGAGGAGGTGATGCAATATGTCTACCGCCGCTATGGCCGGCATCGCGCAGCGATCATCGCGACCGTGATCCATTATCGTCCGCGCAGCGCGATCCGCGACGTCGGCAAGGCGCTCGGGCTGACCGAGGATGTCACCGCGGCGCTCGCCGACACCGTGTGGGGCAGCTGGGGCAAGGGCCTCAACGACATGCAGGTGCGGCAGGCCGGGCTCGATCCGAAAAACGCGATGATCACTCTCGCGGTCGAGCTCGCCACCGAGCTGATCGAGTTTCCGCGCCATCTCTCGCAGCATGTCGGCGGCTATGTGCTGACCCAGGACCGGCTCGACACCTATGTGCCGATCGGCAACGCCGCGATGGACGACCGCACCTTCATCGAATGGGACAAGGACGACGTCGACGCGCTGCACATGATGAAGGTCGACGTGCTCGCATTGGGCATGCTGACCTGCATCCGCAAATGTTTCGACCTGATCGATGACCACAAGGGCAAGCGCTGGGAGCTCGCCTCGGTCCCGCCGGACGACGAGAAGGTCTACGACATGCTGTGCCGCGGGGAATCGCTCGGCGTGTTCCAGGTCGAGAGCCGGGCGCAGATGAACATGCTGCCGCGCCTGAAGCCGCGCACCTTCTACGATCTCGTCATCGAGGTCGCGATCGTGCGCCCCGGGCCGATCCAGGGCGACATGGTGCATCCCTATCTGCGGCGGCGCAACAAGCAGGAGCAGGTGAGCTATCCGTCGCCGGCATCTGACAAGGGCGACAAGAACGAACTCTACAACGTCCTGCACAAGACGCTCGGCGTGCCGCTGTTCCAGGAGCAGGCGATGCGGATCGCGATCGAGGCGGCGCATTTCACCTCGGAGGAGGCCAACGGCCTGCGGCGTTCGATGGCGACCTTCCGCAACCTCGGCACCATCGGCAGCTATGAGGAGAAGCTGGTCGGCAACATGGTAGCGCGCGGCTACGATCCGGATTTCGCCCGCAGCTGCTTCGACCAGATCAAGGGTTTCGGCTCCTACGGCTTTCCGGAAAGCCATGCCGCGAGCTTCGCCCAGCTCGTCTACATCTCGTCATGGCTGAAGCATTATCATCCCGATGCGTTCTGCTGCGGCCTGCTCAACTCGCAGCCGATGGGTTTCTATGCCCCGGCGCAGATCGTCGGCGACGCCCGCCACAACGGCGTCACGGTGCGCGAGGTCGACGTCTCCTTCAGCTTTGCGCAGAACACGCTGGAGGAGAAGGTCGGTGATCACTGCGCGGTCCGGCTCGGCTTCCGCCAGATCGACGGCTTTCACTGGCTCGATGAGGACGAGGAGCGGTTGAAACGAATGCAGCAGACGCTGCGCAGTACAGGTGAGTCAGGGGGGCACGAACGGGTGGGCTCTCTCCCCCTTGCGGGGGAGAGTTGGAGAGAGGGGCAAGCCACGACCACCGCCCGTGCGGCTTACCCCTCTCCCTAACCCTCCCCCGCAAGGGGGGGGAACCCGCCCACCTCCCGCGCGGCCTTGGACAGAAATGAGCTCGACTGGGCCGACCGCATCGTCGCGGCGCGCAACCGCCGGCCCTTCACCTCGCTGGAGGAGTTCGCCCGCGACACCGCTCTCCCCAAGCGCGCGCTGATCCTGCTCGCCGACGCCGATGCGTTCCGCTCGCTCGGGCTCGACCGCCGCGAGGCGCTGTGGGCGGTGCGGCGGCTGCCTGACGACGTGCCGCTGCCGCTGTTCGAGGCTGCCACCGCGCGCGAGCAGCCGGATGAAGGCACAAAACCATTGCCGGAGATGCCGCGCCCCGAGCAGGTGGTCGCCGACTACCAGACCATCCGTCTGTCGCTGAAGGGCCACCCGATGGAATTCCTGCGCGAGATGTTCACCAAAGAACGCGTCGTCGCCTGCCACACCATCAACCGCCGCAACGACCGCCGCCGCGTCCGTTGCGCCGGCGTCGTGCTGGTGCGGCAGCGGCCGGGCAGCGCCAAGGGCGTGGTGTTCATGACGCTGGAGGACGAGACCGGCATCGCCAACATCGTGGTGTGGCCGAAGGTGATGGAGCAGTACCGCAAGGAGGTGATGGGCGCCCGCCTGATCCTGGTCGAGGGCTATATCCAGAGCAGCCCGGAGGGTGTCACGCATCTGGTGGCGCAGCGCATGACCGACCGCTCCCACGATCTGATCGGCCTCGCCAATGAATCTCCTGTCAGCAAGCACCCGGTGCCCGCGGGTCCCGCGCTGATCGAGCCGCTCAACGACGACCGCCGCGATCACGGCGACAACTCGCCGCAGAAGATCCGTCATCCCCGCAACGTCCGCATCCTGCCGCCGTCGCGGGACTTTCATTGAGGGATACACGAATCGTAGGGCGGATTAGCCGAAGGCGTAATCCGCCGCTCAGTTCAACCAATGTGAAGCTCATGCCGAATTATCGTCGCGCATTCATCCCCGGTGGCTGTTGGTTCTTCACGGTAAACCTGCTGGACCAACGATAAACCCTGCTCGTTGATTACATTGCGGAATTGCGCAGCGCCGTTGAGGCGACGCGTCGGGACTATTCCTTTACAATCGACGCATTCGTTGTCCTGCCCGATCATTTGCACGCGATCTGGACCTTGCCACCAGGCGATGCCGATTTCTCCACGCGCTGGCGGCTGGTCAAGAACCGTTTCGCAAGAGTGCTTCCAAAGCACGAACAGCTCAGCGACGTTCGTATCTCTCGCAACGAACGCGGAATCTGGCAACGTCGGTTCTGGGAACACCTGATACGCGATGAGGCCGATTACGCGCGTCATATTGAGTACTGCTACATTAATCCGTTGAAGCATCGGCATGTCGCACGGGTATGCGATTGGCCACATTCTTCGTTTCATCGCGACGTGCGCGCAGGATTGTTCCCGGGCGACTGGGGTGGTGACGTCGCGCTGAGCAGCGACTTCGGCGAACGACAATGATCCCCGAGGGAATGGCGGATTACGCCTTCGGCTAATCCGCCCTACGATTCTCCAATCCTCACGCTATTTTCATCGCAGCCGAGCCCATACCGCGCCGCACATCGACCGCCGCCGCCTTGTACGCCGTGCGCCAATTGCTATCGTCCCGCCACCCGGGCGATCGATCCGGGGTCTGCAACAACGACTGGGGAGGACTACATGCGTTATCTCACTGCGCTCATCGGCGCGGCATGCGTCGCGTTCGTCACCGCCACCGGCGCCTTTGCCCAGGTGCCCTCCAATCCCGACAATCCCAACGACGTCGTCCCCGATGCGCTGACGCCGCCGCCCTATGGCGAACCGATCAACCTCGAAACCGCCAAGAAGGTCGCCGCCGCGGCGGTCGCCGAGACCCAGAAGCGGAACTGGAATGCATTCTGCATCGCGATCGTCAATCCGGCCGGCGAGCTCGTCTATTTCGAGAAGCAGGACAATTGCCAATACGCCTCGATCGGTGTCTCGCAGCACAAGGCGCGCACCGCGACCCGCTATCGCCGGCCGACGCTGACGTTCGAAAACCTGATCGGCAAGGGCGCCTATTTCAACTATCTCATGACGCTCGATGACGTGATCGCCTCGCGTGGCGGCAATTTGCTGATGGTCGACGGCAAGATCGTCGGCGCCATCGGCGTCAGCGGCGGCTCCGGCTCGCAGGACAACGTGATCTCGCTCGCCGGCCAGGCCGCGCTGAAGTGAGGTAACGCCGTGATGCTTCCGCCGCAGGATGGACCGTCCAGCCTTCGGCGGTTGCCGCAATTCATACGATTTGAGCTAAACCCCTAAGCAACCCGAAAGCGAGGCCGGATACTGATCGTCCGTCGAGCGGGCTTTCAGTACGGGTGATGCTTGCAGTCTTCGGAATCGCCGCGGAAATCGCGCGGCCTGGTCGTCGTCAGAACGCCGGATCGAAAGCCGGCCCGTATCAAGCGGCTGAATCTCTGGTTGTCGACAGGCAGCACCACCGATGGACTCTGGGTGGGCAGCCGCGAGAACAAGCCCTATCCGGGATTGCGTCGTGTCGAGCAGGCCTTGCAGCTGATCAAGGATAGCGACCCGCTCAACTATGCCCGTGTCGTGCGCCATCTCGATCGCGTTTGGGTAGATCTGATCCCGGCGTCCGTTGCGCTTTACGATTCGTCATTGAACGCGTGCGTCATCGACGAGCGGCATGTCGTCGATCCCGCGACGACCCTCGAAAGAATCGCCTCCACGATTATTCACGAGGCGACCCATGCGCGGCTCGAAGGATGGGGCATCGCCTATGTCGAGCGGGATCGGTCGCGCATCGAGGCAATTTGCCAGCGCCGGGAGTTGAAATTCCTCGCCAGGTTGCCCGAAAGCGAGGCCTTGCGGGAGGAAATCGCGTGGTCGATCGAATGGTACGATTCCAATGTGGACGACCTTTCGGACGCGAGCTTTCGGCACCGCGATGATCAGGGCATGATCGAAGCTCTGCGCCATGTCAACGCGCCGAACTGGTTGGTCAGATTCGCTTTGTGGGTGATCTGGCGACGGCGCTTGCGTCGGTTCGCAGCGCAGGCCGCGAAATGAAGCCGCTGTGGGAGCAGCAGATGAAATCTTCCGCAGTTGCACACTATTCCACCGCGGCCCCCACCGGCGGCCCGCCGGGCGGGCGGTGCAGGAAGGTGATCGACGCATAGGCGCCGACCCACGAGCCGGCCGCGGCAAAGGCAACGTAGAGCCAGTTCTCGGTGTAGCTGATCACCGCGTAGGAGGAGAGCACATACCAGACGCTGCTCCAGGTCGCCGCCGGCACGCGCTTGCGCGCGACGACCGCCGAGGTGAACATGACATAGACGGCGTCGGTCGCCGCGGTCGCGAGGAACACGCCGCCGGCGGTGAAGGGATCGATGGCAGCCATGGCAACTCCTGCTAGGGTCCGGAGAAGGCATGATCCGGAAAGACGTGCAGCGGTTTTCCGACGAGATCATGCCCAAACAAGATATGACGGCGAAAACGGGCGCCGCCTGTTTGTCATCATGCTCGGGCATAGGATAATCGCAACGAGGAATGCGCATGCAAGACGTCCATGAAATTCTGGCTGATATCTGGACTGGCGCCGGCGGTGCGCTGTCCGTGCTCGACGCGGTCAGGCTGACTGGCAGCGAGCCGCAGCTGCCGTCCTCGTTTCGTGTCGCGGCGGCGGCGCAGGCGCCGATCGCCGCCGCTGGCCTTGCGGCAGCCGAGATCTGGAAAGCCCGCAGCGGCGAGGCGCAGGACGTCGCGGTCGACATGCGCCATGCCGTGGTCGAATGCCGCAGCGAGCGCTATTTGCGCCTCGACGACAAGCCGCCGCCACCGGCCTGGGACAAGATCGCCGGCGTCTATCGTGTCCGCGACGGCCGCTTCGTCCGCCTCCACACCAACTTCCCGCATCACCGCGACGCCGCCTGCAAGGTGCTGGGCTGTGACGCCGAGCGCGATGCGGTCCAGGCCGCGCTGCTGCAATGGGATGGCGAGGCGTTCGAGACCGCCGCCTATGCCGCAGGCGGCGTCGTTGCCCTGATGCGCTCGCATGACGAGTGGTCGGCGACACCGCAGGCCCGGGAGCTGGCAAAGCTGCCGCTGATCTCGATCGAGAAGATCGGCGAGGCCGCGCCGAAGCCGTGGCCCGCGGGCGACCGGCCGCTGGCCGGCATCCGCGTGCTCGATCTGTCGCGCGTGATCGCAGGTCCGGTCGCCGGCCGTACGCTCGCGGCGCATGGCGCCGATGTGCTGCTGATCTCGGGCCCCGATCTACCGGCGATTCCCTGGCTCACCATCGACACCGGCCGCGGCAAGCTGACCACGTTCCTCGAGCTGCGCAGCGAAGAGGGGCGGGGCGTGATGCGCGGCCTCGTGGCGCAGGCCGACATCCTGTCCCAGGGCTATCGACCGCAGGCGATCGCGCGGCTCGGCTTCTCGCCGGAAGAGGCGGCGAGCATCAACCCCGGGATCGTCTATGTGACGCTCTCGGCCTATGGGCATGCCGGGCCATGGGCGGACCGCCGCGGCTTCGATTCGCTGGTGCAGACCACGACCGGCTTCAATCATGCCGAAGGGCAGGCGGCCGGTATCGAAGGGCCGAAGGAACTGCCGGCCCAGATGCTCGACCACGCCACCGGGTATTTGATGGCATTCGGCGCCATGATGGCCAAGGCGCGGCAGGCCCGCGAGGGCGGCAGCTGGCACGTCCGGGTGTCGCTGGCGCAGACCGGGCGCTGGCTGTGGAATCTCGGCCGCCTCCAGGGCGGCCTTACGACCGAGGACCTGAAAGCGGACGCGGTGCAGCCTTTCATCGAACAGCTTCCGTCCGGCTTTGGCATGCTGAGTTCGGTTCGGCACGCCGCCGTGCTGTCGAGGACCCCGGCGCATTGGTTCCGTCCGGCCATGCCGCTCGGCAGCCATCCTCCGGAGTTTCCTGTCCCGGGGTTTCCCGGATGAGACATTCAGCCGCTGTTCACGCTACCCGAACTTTAACCACAGGCGTCATCGAAGTGCGATTTAGTGGTTGTTTAGAACGCCAATTCGGCACTATTAGCGCGCCGCTGGGGCTACCCCGCCGGAAACTGCAACGATCGACCCTGCGGACCGCATGTTGAAAGAGTTTCGCAAAAAAATGCAGACGCTTAGCCGCCCACGCCTGGTCGTGGCCGCTGCGGTGCTGGTGGCCGCCTGCGCGGGCGCCTATGGCTACACGCGTCTCGGCGCGGACAAGCAGCGGCCGTCGGAAGTCTCCAGCCAGTCCCGCAAGGGCGGGACGCGCTATGCCCCATCGCCGGCCGAGTGGGCCAGCCTGACCTTCCAGACCGTCACCGAGCACACCTTCCGCTCCGAACTCATCACCGAGGGCAAGATCGGGATCGACGAGGACCGCTCGACCCCGGTCTATTCGCCCTATACCGGACGCGTCACCCGGCTGCTGGTGCGGCCGGGCGACGCCGTGGTGAAGGGGCAGCCGCTGTTCGTGATCGAAGCGGCCGACACCGTGCAGGCGCAGAACGACTACGTCGCCGCGACGACCGGCCTCAACAAGGCGCAGTCGGCGCTCGATCTGGCGCAGATCCAGGAAAAGCGCGCCAAGGACCTGTCCGATGGCAAGGCGATCCCGCTGAAGGATTACCAGCAGGCGCAGGCGGCGCTGGTGCAGGCGCAGAACGACGCACGCTCGGCGCAGACGCTGCTGGAAGCGGCGCAGAACAAGCTGCACATCCTCGGCTTCGGCGATGACGACATCACCACGCTGCAGCAGAAGGGCCGCCTCAATCCGGAAACGACGGTGTTCGCACCGATCGGCGGCACCGTGGTCCAGCGCAAGGCCGGCCCCGGCCAGTATGTCTCGACCGGCGCCAGCGATCCGGTCTACGTGATCGGCGATCTCTCGACGGTCTGGCTGATCGCCTTCGTCCGTGAATCCGATTCCGACAATGTCGCGGTTGGGCAGGACCTCAGCTTCAGCGTGATGGCGCTGCCGGGCAAGGTGATGAATGCCCGGGTCAACTATGTCGCCGCCGCGATCGACGCGACCTCGCGCCGGCTGCTGGTCCGCGCCACCATCGACAACGTCGACAAGCGGCTGAAGCCCGAGATGTTCGCCAATGTGACGCTGTATTCGAAGGGCGACCATCCGGCGGTCGGCGTGCCGAAGCAGGCGCTGATCTACGAGGCCGACCAGGTGCGGGTCTGGGTCGCGCGGCCCGACGACAAGACGATCGAGCTGCGCCAGATCAAGCCCGGGCTCGTCAATGGCGATCTCGTCGAGGTCGCCGGCAATCTCAAGCCGGGCGAGCAGATCGTGACGAAGGGCAGTCTCTTCATCGACCGCGCCGCGTCCGGCACCTGAGAGCATGATCCGGAATAGCGGGAACCGGATTTCCGACCAGATCATGCTCAATCACCAAGTCTCTTGCAGTTGAAAGTGCCGATCTGAATGGATCGCCTCGTCGCCCTTGCCGTCAATCGCCGCTACTTGATGGTGGCCATGTTCGTGGTCGTCATGATCGGCGGCCTGCTCGCGTTCAGGCAGCTCAACATCGAGGCCTATCCCGATCCGACCCCGCCGATGGTCGATATCGTGACGCAGAGCCCGGGTCTCTCGGCGGAGGAGATCGAGCGCTACATCACGATCCCGATCGAGACCCAGGTCGCCGGCATCAAGAACCTGCGCACGATCCGGACCATCTCGCTGTACGGCCTTTCCGACGTCAAACTGCAGTTCTCGTTCGACTACACCTATGACGAGGCGCTGCAGCAGGTGCTCAACCGCCTGTCGCAGCTTGCGCCGCTGCCGGGCAACGTGCAGCCCGGTATCTCGCCGGTCAGTCCGATCGGCGAGATCTTCCGCTACCGCTTGAAGGGGCCGCCGAACTACAGCGTGCTCGACCTCAAGACGTTGCAGGATTGGGTGCTGCAGCGCCGCTTCCGCGCGGTGCCCGGCGTGATCGACGTCACCGGCTGGGGCGGCAAGACCAAGACCTATGAGATCCAGGTCGACTTCAACAAGCTGGTGGCCAACGGACTGACCTTGCCGCAGGTGCTGCAGGCGGTCTCCAACGCCAACATCAATGTCGGCGGCAACACCGTCAATATCGGCTCGCAGTCGGCCGTCGTGCGCGGCGTTGGCCTGATCCGTTCGATCGACGACCTCGCCAACACCATGGTTTCGCAGTCCGGTGGCAATCCGGTGCTGGTCAGGGATATCGCCACCGTCACGGTCGGCGAGAAACCACGGCTCGGCATCGCCGGCATCGACAATGATGACGACATCGTGCAGGGCATCGTGCTGATGCGCCGCGGCGAGCAGAGCTCGCCGACGATCGCCCGCGTCGAGCAGCTCGTCAACCAGATCAACAACTCCTCGATCCTGCCGCCGGGCGTGAAGATCGAACGCATCTACGACCGCAAGGACCTGATCGACCTCACCACCCACACCGTGCTGCACAACATGGTGGTCGGAATCCTCTTGATCGTGCTGTTGCAGTGGATATTCCTCGGCGACCTGCGCAGTGCGCTGATCGTCGGCGCAACGATTCCGTTCGCGCTGTTCTTCGCAGTGGGCATCCTGGTGTTGCGCGGTGAATCCGCCAATTTGCTGTCGGTCGGCGCGATCGATTTCGGACTGATCGTCGATGCCACGGTCATCATGGTAGAGGCGATCTTCCGCCGGTTGTCGCAGACCACCGCGCTGTCCGACGCGGAGCAGGCGCACATCTCCGACGACACCGTGATGGGGATGAAGAGCCACGCGATCCTGTCGGCCGCGGCAGACGTCTCGCGCTCGATCTTCTTCGCCGCCACGATCATCGTCGCCGCGTTCCTGCCGCTGTTCACGCTGGGCGGCGTCGAGGGCAACATCTTCGGCCCGATGGCGAGGACGTATGCGTATGCATTGGCGGGCGGGCTGCTGGCGACGTTCACGATCACGCCGGCGCTGAGCGCGATCATCCTGCCCGCTCATATCCACGAAACCGAGACCTGGATCGTCAAGAAGCTCGACCAGATCTATCTGCCGGTCCTGAATTGGGCGATCGCCAACCGCAAGGTCGTGATGACCGGCGCCGCCGGGCTCGTGGTCATGACCATCGTGTTCGCGCGGTTCCTCGGTCTCGAATTCCTGCCCAAGCTGGAAGAGGGCAACCTGTGGATCCGCGCCACGCTGCCGCCGACCATCTCGCTGCAAGAAGGCAATGCCTATGTCAACGAGATGCGGCGCCTGATCCGCAGCCGGCCGGAGGTCGTCTCGGTGGTGTCGCAGCATGGCCGGCCCGATGACGGCACCGACGCCGCCGGATTCTTCAATGCCGAGTTCTTTGCGCCGCTGAAGCCGGCGAGCGAATGGCCGAATACGCACGACAAGGACGAGCTCACCGCGCAATTGCTGGCGCAATTGCAGGACAAGTTCCCGGGCGTCGAATTCAACTTCTCGCAATATCTGCAGGACAACGTCTCGGAAGCGGTGTCCGGCGTGAAGGGCGAGAACTCGATCAAGCTCTACGGCAGCGACCTGCAGGCGCTGAGCGACACCGCCAACAAGATCAAGTCCGTGCTGTCGACCGTGCAGGGCGTCACCGATCTCGCGGTGTTCACCTCGCTCGGCCAGCCGACCATCCAGATCGACGTCGACCGTGCCCGCGCCGCGCGCTACGGCCTGTCGCCCGGCGACATCAACGCCACCATCAAGGTCGCGGTCGGCGGCGATGCCGCCGGCGACCTCTATGAATCCGGCAGCGACCGGCACTTCCCGATCATCGTCCGGCTCGCGCCGGAATTCCGCAAAAGCGCGGAGGCGATCCAGAACCTGCGGATCGGGGTCACCAACGCCAATGGCGGCATCACGCAGATCCCGCTCAGCGAAGTGGCCTCGATCAACCTGATCTCGGGCGCGGCCTACATCTACCGCGAACAGCAGGAGCGTTACCTGCCGATCAAGTTCTCGGTGCGCGACCGCGACCTCGGCAGCGCGATCCTGGAGGCGCAGCAGAAGGTCAACGAGCAGGTGCAATTGCCGCCGGGATCGCGGCTCGAATGGGTCGGCGAGTTCGGCAATCTTCAGGACGCCATCAAGCGGCTGTCGATCGTGGTGCCGATCAGCCTCGTGCTGATCGCGGCGCTGCTGTTCTTCAATTTCGGCTCGATGGTCGACACCATGCTCGCGATGAGCGTGATCCCGATGGCGATCTTCGGTGGCGTGCTCGGGCTGTTGATCTCGGGCATCCCATTCAGCGTCTCGGCCGCGATCGGCTTCATCGCGTTGTTCGGCATCGCCGTGATGGACGGCATCATCATCCTGTCGCGGTTCAACCAGCTGATCGACGAGGGCTACGACCGGATGCGCGCGGTGATCCGCACCGGCGAGTTGCAGCTTCGCCCGGTGCTGATGACCTGCGTGGTCGCCGGCATCGGCCTGCTGCCGGCCGCGGTGTCGGAGGGGATCGGCTCGCAGGTGCAGAAGCCGCTGGCGATTGTCGTCGTCACCGGCATGATGCTGGCACCGATCGTGATCCTGATCACGCTGCCGGTGCTGATCTCCTATTTCTCGCGCCGGCCGAAAGATAACGTCAGGTGAAGCCGTAGAGCCGCGCCGGATTGTCGACCAGGATGATCTTGCGGATTGCAGCGTCCGGCGCCCACACCGGAAGCTGGTTGAGGAGGCGGCCGTCGTCGATCTGGTACAGCGGCGTCACGTCGGTGACCTTCTTGCCCGCCGGCGTCACCGAATCCGGGTGTGGCCAGTCGGTACCCCAGACGATGCGCTCGGCATTGGCGGCGATCAGTGCCTGGGCTAGCGGCGCGGCGTCCGCATAGTCGGGCGCAAGCCTGGAGGCGCGGTAGGCGCCGGAAATCTTGACATGGGCCTTGCCGGATTTGACGAGGCCGAGCAGGTCGGCGAACCCGGGTTGGCCTGTGCCGAGTGCGGCCTCGGCGCCGCCGAAATGGTCGAATACGACCGGCACCGGAGCGGTGGCGACGAGGTCCTTGATTGCGGTGATCATGGCAAGGTTGGTGAACAGCTGCACATGCCAGCCGCGCGCCTTCATGCGCTCGACCGCGGCCGAGAAGCGCTGCCGTCCGACATTGGGATCGTTGACGCCGCCGGTCGCAAGGTTGAGGCGGATGCCGCGGAAGCCGGCCTTGTGCATCGCGTCGAGATCGCTCTCGCTGGTCTTGTCGTCGATCACGGCAACGCCGCGCGCCGTCGGTCCGCGTGCGGCCATGCCGAACAGCGTCGATGAATTGTCGGGGCCGTAGACGCTCGGCGTCACGATCACCACACGCTCGATATGCAGCGCCTTGTGCAGCGCGCTCATCTCCTCCGGCGAGGCCGATTCCGGCGTGTAGACGCGGCCGGCGAAGAACGGGAATTTGGCGGGGTCGCCGTGGATGTGGGTGTGGCAGTCGCACGCACCGGCAGGCACGTCGAAATTCACCGGCGTCGACGGTTGCGATGCCCTGGAGAATGCGCTGCCGCTGGTCATGGTCGCTCCTGCTGCGATGGAAGCCAGCATCATACCGCGTCGCGTCAGCATTGGACGTCTCCCTGCGTGCTCGGCTGTTATGCGCGCACTCCGCGCGCCGGCATTGTCGGGCGCCGGCGGGGCGGAAGGTTATCGGCGGAGAGGGGTTGCGGAAAGGGCCGCTTCGGCGCGCGAGCGGTTCCGCTGGGCCTATTGTCCCGACGGCGTGCGCAGGCCGTGCCAGGCGTCGCGGACCTGGTGGTAGTGCACCTCGGGCAGGTAGTCCGGCGTCTTGAGGTTGAGCGTCTTGACGTCGAGCCGTCCGGTCGCGCTGAGCAGCGTGTAGGAGGCGATCACGCGGTCGCGCTGTGCGCCGATCAGCCGGGCCCGGGCCGTGATCAGGTCCTGCTGGGCGTTGAGCACGTCGACCGTGGTGCGCTGGCCCCCGGCGGCTTCCTTCTGCACGCCGGCGAGCGCGACCTCGGCGGCCTTCACTTCGGACTCGGAGGCCGAGACCGCGATCTTGGCGCCCTCATTGGCAACCCACGCGCTGACCACGGCGGTCTTGGCCTGGTTGCGGACCTGATCCAGCACCAGCCGGCTCTGCGTCGCCACTTCCTTGGCCTGCCGGGTCTGCGAGGCCGCGGTGCCGCCGTCATAGATCGGCTGCGTGACCTGGCCGATCACCGAGGCCTGATCGGTGCCGAAGGTGCCAAGCGTGGAATCGGTGTCACGGCTGCGACTCACGCTGCCTTGCACGCTGACATTCGGCATCAGGCTGCTTTCGGCGACGCGGATCGAGGTCGAGGCCACGTCGACGTCGTAGCCAGCCGCGGTCACCGCAGGATGCTCGCGCAACGACAGCGCGATCGCGTCCTCGCGGCTGCGCGGCAGCAGCCGGTCGATGGTCTCGGCCGGCCGCAATTGGGAGGGCGAGTTGCCGATCACCTGCGCATAGGTCGCCTGGCTGATCGCGAAATTGACCTCGGCGGCGTTGAGATCGGCGAGGCCGCGGTTGAGCCGGGCCTCGGCCTGGGCGGTATCGGTCGGCGTGACGTCGCCGGCATTGAGCCGGCGTTGCGTGATCGCCTGGGTCTCTTTCAGGGAGGCGACGTTGGCGCGCTGCGCCTCGACCAGCGTCTGGTTGGCGAGCACGTTGGTATAGGCGGTGACGGCGTCGAGCAGCACGCCCTGGCCGACATTGCGCAGCGCCTCGCGGCCGGACTGCACCTGCAACTCGGCGACGCGGACGCTGTTGGCGGTCTTGAAGCCGTTGAACAGGGTCTGGGTCACGGTGACGCCGATCTGCCACGGCTTCAGCGTCGCGGTCTGGATCACATTGCCGGGCAGCTGGTCGCGCACGGCCTGAAGGCCGACCGAGAGACCGGCGATGATCTGCGGCCGGTAGCCGGCCAGTGCCTGCGGCACATTCTCGTCGGTCGCACGCTGTCGAGCCCGCTCGGCATTGAGCTGTGGATTGGTCTGATACGCCTTCACGAGGGCTTCGGGCAGGCTCTCGGCGCGGGCAGCGGCGCTTGCCAGCACGGCACACGCCAACGCAGCAGGACCGATGCCCGACAAAAGCACGCGCCTCGCTACATCGCCGATATCGGCAGCACGCCCAACCATGTGATCCCGCAACCAAAACCCCGGCAGTCCGCTCTCGCCGACGCCATCGACACGTCTACCTGTTTACGGGGCGACGCCGCCACAGGCAAACCGCCGCACGACATCTGCACATCATTTCACGCCTTGTCTGTTGCCGGTTCGTCACAGGCGAACATGTCAGTCTGATGAAGTATAAGCTCGAACCGCCGGCCGCCGATCGGTGCCGCCAGTTGTCCACCGCCTGCTTCGGGTCCATTGTCGATGCCCAAATTCTTCTCTGACCCCGAGGCGATTGCGGAACAGATCGTTCGCGACGTTGGAACCGAACTGGTGGTCGGGCTGCCGCTCGGCCTCGGCAAGGCCAATCACATCGTCAATGCGCTGTATGCGCGCGCGGTCGCCGACCGCTCCATCAACCTGACGCTGTTCTCCGCGTTGACGCTGGAAAAGCCGAAGCCGAAAAGCCTGCTCGAACGGCGTTTCATCGGCCCGGTCATCGACCGCCTGTTCGGCGGTTACCCCGATCTCGCTTATGCGGATGCGCTGCATCGGGGGGCGCTGCCGCCCAACATCAAGGTGATCGAGTTCTTCTTTCTCGCGGGGCAGTGGTTGTATCAGCCATTCGCCCAACAGCATTACATTTCGGCTAATTATACCCACGCGGCGTCATACCTGTTGTCGCGCGGGCTGAATGTCGTGCCCCAGCTCGTTGCCAAGCGCGTGGTCGACGGCGTGCCGCGCTACAGCCTGAGCTGCAACACCGACACGACGCTCGATGTGCTGCGTGCCCGCGCGCAGGGGAGGGCGTCGTTCAAGCTGATCGCCCAGGTCAATTCCGAGCTGCCGTTCATGCCTGGACCCGGCGACCTGGCGGCGGATGAGTTCGACGCTGTGCTCGACAGTCCCGAGACTGATTTCCCGCTGTTTGCGCCGCCGTCCGAGCCGGTCAGCGACACCAAATATGCGATCGGATTGCACGCCGCCGGCCTGGTCCGCGACGGCGGCACGCTGCAGATCGGGATCGGGCAGGTCGGCGATGCGCTGGCGCAAGGGCTCGTGGTGCGGCATCGCGACAACGCCCAATTCCACGGCATCATGCAGCGCCTTACGCCCGGTACCGAGCAGCTCGTGGCGGCCGAGACCGGGCCGTTCGAGAAGGGTCTCTATGGTGTCAGCGAGATGCTGTTCGAGGCATTCCTGGGGTTGATCGATGCCGGCATCCTCAAGCGCGACGTCGACGGCGTGATTCTGCACGGGGCGTTTTTCCTGGGGCCGCAATCGTTCTATCGGGCGCTGCGCGAGATGCCGCCGGAGCAATTGGCGCGCATCCAGATGATGCCGGTGTCGTTCACCAACGAGATATTCGGCGACGAGGCGGGCAAGCGCCGCGCGCGGGTCGATGCGCGGTTCGTCAACAATGCGATGATGGCGACGCTGCTGGGAGCGGCGATCTCCGACGGGCTCGAGAATGGCCAGGTCGTGAGCGGCGTCGGCGGCCAGTACAATTTCGTGGCGCAGGCGTTCGCGCTCGAAGGCGCGCGCTCGGTCTTGGCGCTGGAGGCGAGCCATCAGTCCGGCAAGCAGACACAGTCGAACATTCGCTGGTCCTATGGCCACGAGACCATCCCGCGTCACCTGCGCGATATCTTCGTCACCGAGTATGGCGTTGCCGACGTCCGAGGGAAATCCGATGCCGACGTGGTCGCCGCGATGTTGCAGGTGGCGGATTCACGCTTCCAGGACGAGCTGATGCGGCAGGCCAAGGACGCCGGCAAGCTGCCGCGCAGCCATGAGATATCGGCCGCCTATCGCGAGAACTATCCCGAGCGCATCAGCGCTGCGCTGAAGCCGGCGCGCGATGCGGGCCTGCTGCCGTCATTCCCGTTCGGCAGCGATTTCACCGACGTCGAGCAGCGCTTGATTCCCGCCTTGCAGATCTTGCAGCAGGCGCAGCGGACACCGCTGCAACTCGCAGGGTTGCTGTGGCAGGGCATGCGGCAACCGCCCGATGCTGCCGACCGTGAATGCCTGGCGCGGCTCGGCCTCGACAAGCCGACGCATGTCGCCGAGCGCGCCTATCGCGCGCTCGTCACCGCGGCCTTGCAGAGAAGTCGGATGGCTTAGCGGTTCTTGTTGACCGGCTTGCGCTTCTCGATGAAGGCCGCCATGCCCTCGGCGCGATCCTCGAGCGCGAAGGTCGAGTGGAACAGGTTGCGCTCGACATTCATGCCTTCCGACAGCGGCGTCTCGAAGGCGCGGTTGATGGCTTCCTTGGCCATCGCGGCCGTCGGGCGCGACATCGAGGCGATCTTCTCCGCCGCGGCGAGCGCCTCTTCCATCAGCTTGTCGGCCGGAACGATCCGCGACACCAGGCCCGAGCGCTCGGCCTCGGCGGCGTCCATCATCCGCCCGGTAAGACAGAGGTCCATCGCCTTCGACTTGCCGATCGCACGCGTCAGGCGCTGGGTGCCGCCGATGCCGGGAATCGTGCCGAGCGTGATCTCCGGCTGGCCGAACTTGGCGGTGTCGGCGGCGATGATGATGTCGCACATCATCGCCAGCTCGCAGCCGCCGCCGAGCGCGTAGCCCGCGACCGCCGCAATGGTCGGCTTGCGGCAACGGGCAATGCGATCGCCGCCGATCGCGGCGAAATCGCTGGTGAACATGTCGATGAAGCCCTTCGGCTGCATCTCCTTGATGTCGGCGCCGGCGGCAAAGGCCTTCTCGCTGCCGGTGATCAGCAGGCAGCCGATCTTGTCGTCGGCCTCGAGATCGTCGACCGCCGCCGCGATCTCGCGGAACACGCCGAACGACAGTGCATTCAGCATTTTCGGCCGGTTCAGCGTGATGACGCCGACCGGTCCCTTGCTTTCGACGATGATGAATTCGAACGTAGCCATGGACGCAAACCCCGTGCCTGATTTGGCCGGCAATGTGCCCGCTGGCGGGATGCGCTTCAAGAGGCTGAAACGAGGCTTTGGGCCGCGGTGCGGCGCTCCCGGCGCCGCAAGCCGCGAATGACCGGTCAGGCCATGAACATGCGTGCGGCGGAGGCCACCGTGAGCAGCGCGCCGAAGCCGATGAAGATCTTGCCGATCAGCGACGTCTGGTCCCAGCTCGCGCTGTCGCTGCTCGCCAGCACCGGCTTGGGTGGTGCCGGTGCGACGGCCGGCGCCTGGGCCGGCGGCGCCTCCTGTTGGGCGGCCATCGGTTGGGCCGGTTGCGGCTGTTCCGCAGGCTGCCCCTGTTGCAGGGCACGGTCGACGTCGTTGAGCTGGTCGGATGCCACCACATTACCGTCAGCCTGCGCGTCGGCAGGCTTGTCGGAAGCGGCCATCATTGAATTGGTGCTGGCGGGCGGGGGGCTCGCATTGCCGTCGCTAGCGGTCAGCTCCGCATTGGCGTTGGCGACCGTGGCAGGCATGCCTGCCGACGTCACGCTGCCGGCATCCTTGCTGCTGGCCTTGCTGTCGGATTTGTCGGCCGACCTGTCGGCGGTCTTGGACGAACTGTGGCGCGCATGGCGGCGGCCATGCCGCGAAGTCTGCTGAGGGGACTTGTCGGTCGTTGCGCTGTCGGATTTCGATGCCGACGTGTCCGAACCGGCCGCCTGGGCCGGCAACGGGCCGGCGAGAGCCACAAACAATCCTGTCAGCCCTGTCGCAACCATCAAGGCCAAGCGCCCACTGGCTTTGATCTTCATTCTGATGATCTCCCCATTTCGCCCGCCCGAGGGCGAAATGAGACCCCGCTGCGTGTCCACACCGGGGCAAAAAAAGGGAATCTTCGGGCCTCTGGGGGCGAAAGCTGGGCAATTTCCGTCGAGGCGGGTCATCGATGGCAGCATCGCCGATGCTTGTCGGACCGATCGGTGTTATGAGCCGTTACGTCTGGAACCCCCGCCGGAGCGATTCCTTGAGGCCCGGTCTTGCTGGAGCATTGCGATCACGAATTCGTGAGCTTTGGGCTTGCCGCGTAACGAATTGAAAGATCGGCCGAATTGCAAATCAGGAGCCTGCGTGCGCGAACGTGAGGATGAATGGACCGACCTGATGCGGTCGGCCATTTCGGGTGATGATGCCGCCTATCATCGCCTGCTCAAAGCCATCACGCCGGTGCTCCGTGCCGCGGCGCGACGTGGCCTGGCGCGCGCGGGACAACCGGTCGATCAGTCCGAGGACATCGTGCAGGACATCTTGCTTGCTGTGCATTTGAAGCGACAGACCTGGGACACGAGCGCGCCGTTCGCGCCGTGGCTGTTTGCGATTGCGCGCAACAAGCTGATCGATGCACTGCGCCGCCGCGGCAGGCGCATCTTCGTCAATATCGATGACTTCGCCGAGACGCTGCCGGGGGAGACGCCGGAGCCGACGGCGTCGCCCGGCGAGGTCACCGCCCGGTTGCAGGCGCTGCCGGCCCGGCAACGCGATGTGCTGCAGTCGATCGCGGTCGACAGCGCCTCGATCAAGGATACGGCGACGAAATTCTCGATGAGCGAAGGCGCCGTGCGGGTGGCGCTGCATCGCGGGCTTGCGAGCCTCACGGCAAAACTGCGGGACCGGTGAGCATGGATACCGATCAACTCATTCGAACCCTTGCCGCCGACAATGCCTATCGAGCGCGGCCGGTCGGTCTTGCGCTGATGCTGGCGCTGCTGGCGGCGGCGCCGGTTTCGCTGCTGATCTTCTTCGCCGAGCTTGGTGTGCGGCCGGACGTGATGACGGCGATGCACAATCCGTTCTTCGACCTGAAATTCGCGGTCACGCTGGCGCTTGCCGCCTCGGCGATTGCCGTCAGCCTGCATCTGTCGCGGCCGGAGGCCTCGCTGCGCGGCTTCGGCTGGTGGTTGCTGATCCCGGCCGGCATCCTCGTGGCCGCCATCAGCGGCGAGATGATGATGCCGCAGCGGACGCCGATGATGACGCGGTTGATCGGCAAGAATTCGATGGCGTGCATGTCCGCCATCCCCGCGATGTCGCTGCCGCTGCTGGTCGGCGCGATCTACGGGCTGCGGCAGGGTGCGCCGTCGCGGCCGGCGGTCGCGGGCGCCGTCGCGGGGTTGCTGTCGGCGGGCCTGGCGGCGACCATCTACGCGTCACACTGCACCGATGACTCGCCGCTGTTCGTCGCCACCTGGTACACGCTGGCGACCGCGATCGTCGCGAGCGTCGGTGCGCTGATGGGAAAGCGGGCGCTACGCTATTAGCCTGTAGCCCGCATCAGCGAAGCGGCATGCGGGGCAGTCGTATGGGTCGGTGGTGCCGGCCCCGGATGTCGCTTCGCTCATCCGGGCTACATCAATAATCAGGCGGCGGGCGCGGATTGCTGCATGCGATGGAAGCGCAGCACCTGTTGTGCGGTGGACGGCCGCAGCCGCTCGTAGGTGTCCTTGCAGGCCTGCAGGTCGGTCGGCTCGCCGCCCGAGATGTCGTCACGCAGGTTGATGATCGCCCGCACCGTCGACCATGACAGGCCCGAGACCTTGGCCAGGATCATCACGCCCTCGGCACGGGTTTCGATCATCATGTTCTCGGCGACACCGACCGAAACGTTGGCGAGCGCAGCCAGCGAAGCATTGGTCTCGTCGAACTTGCCGGCCTCGGCAAAGGCTGCAAGCTGGAATTCGTCGAGCCGGCCATCCTGGTAGAGCGACTTGACCAGCGCATGCGCGATCGTGGTATCGGGCGTCACGGCGGCGGGCGCCGAGCGTGCCCGCCGGGTCGCTTCCTTGACCGCAATCGGGATCTCCTTGGCCTGCTGCGGATTGGCCGCCTCGAGCCGCTGCCTGACCGCGTCCGACGCCTTGGCGACCAGCTTGAGATAGAGATGCCGCGGGATGTTCGGGCGCAGGCCGACGCAGGTTGACAGGTTGTCGTCGCCTTCGGCGCGGCTGACCAGCCGGGTGAAGCCGCGCTCGGTGAATTCCGCGCCGGGATTGTTGACGGCGCTCTGGATCACCTCGTCATTGCCGCGCAGCACCAATACGTCGGTGACGGCGCCGCTCAGCGTCTTCCGGTTGGAGATCGCGAGCAGGTGGGCCTGGCTCTTGCTGCGCGCCGTCTCGATCAGGGTGTCGTCGTCGAGTCGCGGCGACAGGGTCAGCACGGGGCCCGCGACCTCGATCAGGTCGTCGAATGCCAGGGTCCGGATGGTTTGCGGCGGGACGGTGTCGACGGGGGCGAGGCGGTTGGCAAGCAGCGACTTGGCCGAGCTCTCGATGTGCTCGAGCAGGCACTGGAAGACATCGTCGAACAGGACGATCTGCTCGTCCGAATAGTTCACCGAACCGTTGATGAAGAGGTCGGTCACGCGGCGCAGCGTCTCGACACGGCGTGCGACGGTGCCGTGGGCAAGGGTCGTCTGCAACTCGTCGAGCAGACTTTCTGGGGCGGTCGCGGGCTTCGAACTCATGACTCTGTCCTGGAGCAATGGCGACGGATTCTCCGGCGCCGAACTTGGAAAAAATGAAAGGATCAGGCGCTGGCGATGCGGTTGCGTCCCTTCGCCTTGGCTGTGTAAAGCGCGCCATCGGCGCGTGCGAGCAACGTGTCGGAGTTTTCGCGCGGCTTGAGTGTCGTGACGCCGGCGGAGATCGTTACCTGCATCCCTGGCGAGAATGCGCTCCAGTCGAGATCGGCGATGATGGCACGCAGCCGTTCGAGCGCGCGGATCGCCTGATCCTGCGACAGATCGGGCAGCACCAGCAGGAATTCCTCGCCGCCATAGCGGCCGAAGCGGTCGATGCTGCGCAGATTGGCGAACATGCCGATCGCGAAGGTGCGCAGCGCCTCGTCGCCGATTGGATGACCGTAGACGTCGTTGATCCGCTTGAAATGGTCGAGATCGATCAGCGCGACCGCGCAGGAGCTGCCGTTGCGGGCGCAGCGCGCGATCTCCTCTTCGAGCGTGCGCATGATGCTGCGGCGATTGGAGGTACCGGTCAGTTCATCGAGCTCGGCGAGCTCCTCGATGCGCCGGTAGGCCTCCTTCAGCTTCACGCCGCTCTGATACAGCGATTGCTGCATCGAGCTCGAAACGATGCCGAGATACATGCAGCGCCCGATCGTCAGCGCGAACACCAGCATGGTGGCGAAGCGGTCGACCTTTGTGCCTGTCGGCATCCCGATCGCCTTGTCGGTGCCGAGGAACAGCGCGGCCAGACCCAACACCATGACGGTCCAGACGACAGCACTCTGTCGCGCCGAGGTGCGCAGCGCGCCGAAGCCGAACACCACGAACAGGTTGCAGAGGAACAGCACGCCGACTTCCGGCGCGATGTAGGTGAACATCAGCAGGTTCACCATGTTGATGGCCGATTGCGGCGCGACCAGATAGTGATCGTGGAAACGCTCGTGAAACCCTCGCTCCGAGAGCAGCACATAGATGGCCACCAGCGAGAGACCGGTCAGGGCATAGCCGGCGGCGACCAGAACCGACGTGGTGCCGGCCTGTGCGTAGATCAGCAGCACGACAGCATCGAGCAGGAAGCAGGAGGCGATCATCGATTGGATCTGGCGGCGCTGCCTGGCGCGGCGCGCCAGACGCTCGATCGTCAGCTTGGGACGGCCGCTTTCCGATGCGCCCGCGATCGGGCTCAGAAGTGACGACGCAGCGCTGCCCATGGTCTCGCCATTGGTGGAATCCGGCGAAAATCTACGTGGGAAAGCCTTTAGGTTTGGTATCTTTTGGAACCGAATCTGCTCCGGTGTAATCCAGTCATCACCCTTGTTTCGTAAGGGGAATCCGTGCACCGGAACGGGATGGGAGCGATCATGCCGCGCGTCTCTTGCTGCTGCTCGCTTCGTGGTGGTGCTGGCTTGCCGCCAAAGCCTTGATATGGTCCGCCGACGGCGGGCGTTTGTGAGAGTTCTTAGTGCTATGATACCGTTAGACGAGCCTTCGGCGATTATTCCTTATTTGGATCGTCGACTGTGTCATAGATCACACATGCAGCCACGGCATTGCCGTAATGTGAAGAATCTTGGCTCTCGCGTCGAACCACGCACCACCCCCCTCAGACCAACTTTGCGAGACGGCCATTGAGCGCGACACAGGCGGCTTCAGACGAGGTTCTGATCGCTCGGATCGCTCAAGGCGACCGGCTTGCCATGCAGGTGCTGTATGGACGGCACCATGTCAGGGTGTACCGCTTCGGGCTTCGGCTGGTGCGGAACGAACAGGTGGCAGAGGACCTCATCAGCGAGGTCTTTCTGGACGTTTGGCGTCAGGCGGGGAAATTCGAGGGACGATCCGCCGTTTCAACCTGGCTCCTGGCGATTACCCGGTTCAAGGCGTTGTCTTCGCTGCGGCGACGGAAAGACGCCGAACTGGACGATGAGGCCGCGAACGCGATCGAGGACACGTCCGACGATCCGGAAACGGTGGTGCAGAAAAAGGACACGGGTGACACGCTGCGGAAGTGCCTGGCGGGACTGTCGGCGGAACACCGGGAAATTGTCGATCTTGTCTACTATCACGAGAAATCCGTCGAAGACGTCGCAGGGATCGTGGGGATTCCGGAGAATACCGTGAAGACGCGCTTGTTCTATGCGCGCAAGAAACTTGCCGAGTTGCTCAAGGCAGCCGGCGTCGAGCGAGGTTGGCCATGACGGCTGCGAGCAAGAAGGTGCTGGGTCAAGAGCCTGATGATGTCGAGATGCTGCTGCCCTGGCATGCGGCCGGCACGTTGAGCGCGCGCGACGCGCGCCGTGTCGAGGACGCGCTGGCGAGCGATCCGGAACTGGCACGGCAATATGCCGTGATCCGCGAGGAATATGCCGAGACCATCGGCCTCAACGAGAGTCTCGGTGCGCCCTCGGCACGCGCCATGCAGAAGCTTTTTGCGGCGATCGATGCCGAGCCTGAACGCAAGCCGTCTGTGGGGGCGCGGATGTCGGCCCGCATCTCGGAGTTCTTTTCGAAATTGTCGCCGCGGACGCTGGCCTGGTCGTCCAGCCTCGGTGCGGTCCTGGTGTTGCTGCAGGCGGGCGTGATCGGCGCGGTGCTGATGCGCAGCGAGCCGGCCGCATTCCAGACGGCATCGTTCGATGCCACTGAACAACGCAGCGCGCCGAGCCCAGCCGTTGCGCGCTCCAGCCCGGCACCCAGTGCGCCGATCACCCGTGACCTCGGCGGCGGCGTGGCGGCGGCGCCGACGCGGATCTTGGTACGTTTCACACCGGATGCCAGGATCGCCGACATCACTGCGCTGCTCGACAACTACCAGGGCTCGATCGTCGACGGGAAGGGCGGCATGTTCCGCTTGCAGTTCCGTGCCATGGACAAGGACAGCGTCGCTTCGCTGATCGCCCGTTTGCAGCGGGAGAAGATCGTCAGCCTCGCGGTCGAAACGCCGTAGCCGGCGACCGGACAACTCCGCGTCGACGTCGCCGTGACGACGTCTACCGCAGTGGCAACGGACAATCCGTCGCAGCCTCGTTCACACCGGACGGCAATAACACTTCCGTGAGCCGCCCGTGGGGCGATACCGCAGCGCCGGCTGCATTGAACGATTTCCTTGCAAATCACCGTGCTGCACAGCGATTTTCGGCATCGATTGCCTGCAATGGTGCGATGAAACCGCGTGGCGAAATCGTTAAAAAAGATCGCCGGCGATTTGAACGTCCGCCTGTCTCTCACGACTTATGTGTGTGGGAGCGGTTTATCCCTCCCCGGCTATATCAGGCGCGAGCGCCCATCCACCCCAAGCGCCCATATGGCTTTGACCCGTCCGGTTGTCCCCCGGACGGGTCTTTCATTTTGGGGGTACCCCAGCATGGCTGGCTCGCTGGACCCGACCAATGACGGGGAGCGCGGCGGGGTGGCGAGCGTCGGCTTTCAGAGTTTACTGTGGATCGTTTCGCCACGCCGGGGCCGGCAAGCACCGCGCATCGCCTCCATGCAACTCGATGACTTGACGAGGGTTCGGGCGAGAAACTCCGTATTCAAGCGGACTTCTTTCATCGCCCGTCGGCGATTAAGAATTTAGTTAGACTTTATTTACCTTTTCCACAGAATATCCATGTCACGTCCAGTTGATTCGGTTCGGTTGCGTCTGCGTCCGTTTCTCTCTTGCGGGCAAGTTGAATGACACATCGGACTGACGTGGCCAGGGGCCAGGAGATCGTTGCGCGCTGGTGCAACCTAGCCGAGCAAAGGCTGGAGCATCTCACCGAACTATTCGAGACCGGACGCTGGCGCCGCTATCACAGCGAGCAGGCCTTTCTCGAGAACATCAGGGAAGCACGGGCCGCGGTCGATATCTGGCGCGAGCTGCTGACCCGCGAAGCCTCGCTCGACAATTCGCCGATCGACCTGTCCTGGCTCGGCCGTGGCAAATCGATCCTGCCGCCGCGCCGCCTCTCGCTGACGCCGGAGCGCCGGTCGGAGGCCACGGCATTGGCGCAGGCTGCGATGACCGCGGTCGCGGCCGCGCTGGAGACCGCGGCAGACGTGCTGGAAGATCCGCCGATCGTGGCCGACGCGCCGCCGCTGGAGATGCCCCCTCCGGCGCGGCCGCCGGTGCTCGATCTCGACACCATCCAGCGGCGCTATCCGCTGCTGCGCAACGCGCTGTAAGCGGAAGGCTATGCGCCCCTCCGTCGCAGTGGCCGGGTGTTTTCTCAAAAGTGAGGCTTTCTCAACGGCGGATTGTTAAGCGCCGTTGCGGATAGTCCGCCTGGTCGCCAGATCGACCAGCGCGGTTTCTGTCATGCCTTACGCCATTCTTGTTGCCGTCCTGGGCGGCATCGTCTCAACGGGCTTCGCACTCGTTGTCTTGCGCTCATCTTCAGCGACGGTGATAGCACCGCTTCTTGGTGCCATTTTGGGTCTGCTGGTGGGGACTGCATCAGTCAGGCAGCGTGGTCTGTCACTTGGCGCTAGCCTCGAAGAATATCGACGTGCCGCAGGCGTTCGTTCCCTCAATCAAGTCGCTACACGTTTCATCGGTATCGCGCTTGGCGCGGCCGCAATCGTATCTATCGTGGAACTGCTCGGTCTGCTGTCAGGGCCGGGTCTTGTGATCGCCATGGTGCCGGCAGGCTGCGTTCTTGTTGTCGTCTATACGCTCTGTCGATGCTGGCAGGTTTCCGATTCCGGGCAGTTCGGCAAACTTGACGTGATCCAGGCGACTGGCGGCGTCATGGGCATGCTGTTGGTTGGTCTCATGCTGTATCCTTTCATCGCAAGAGTACCTGATGGAGACATGGCGGTGCCGGATGTCGTCCGCTTCGTATTCGTTGCGAACGCGACAGCTGCACTGGAAGCCGCGATGGTCGCCGCTCTGGGTCTCAGCCTTGTCTACCGGATGCTGGATTTGCTCGCACCGCGGCGCTAGCGCCGGACCGCGTTCGCGCCGACCACGAGCTGCGTATATTGCTGGGCGCCACCGGCCGACAGGTCCGATGTGACCGGGCGGGCGTGATCGAGGCCGACCACCGCGCCACGCGGGGTTTCCGCGATCATGTTGTTGTTGATCAGCGCCGAGCCCGCGCCGGGCACGACCGAGACGCCGATGCCGATCAGGGCGTTGCGGATCACATTGCCTGATATCGCGACGTCGCGCAGATATTTACCCCAGCCGGCGACGATGCCGAAGCTCGGCGCGTTCTCGATCACATTGCCGGTCACTGAGGTGTCGGCCTCGACATAGATGCCGATGCCAGCGCCGTCGTTCGGGTCGGTGCCGACGGGACGCTTCGGCAACAAATTGCGGATGATGTTGCCTTGAACCACCGCGATGCGGCCGCCTTCGTTGAAATTGCAGACGGAGACGCCGAGGGCCGCGCCGTCGACGCTGTTGTTGGCGATCACGGCGGCCTCGAACGAGAACTCCGAGTAGAGCGCGACCTCGCGGACATTGCTGACGCTGTTGTCGGTGATGTGGATGTTGGAGGCCGAATTGCCGCGCACCGCCGAGAAGTCGCAATTGCTGAGGCGGTTGCCGCGCACGATCACATTGCCGGCCCGGAACGCGTTGATGGCGTTGCCATACTGTCCGGAGCCGCCAGGGCCGGCCTTGATGTCCTCGATCCGGTTGTCGGCGACGATCGAGCCGTCATCGCCGATCGCGGTGCGCAGGATCTCGATGCCGTTGTCGTTGGTGCCCTTGATGGTGTTGCGCGAGACGATCAGGCCGAGCGCATCGAACGACACCAGCGCTGTGGTCGCGATGCCGGTGAAGACATTGTTGCTGACGTCGCCCGACATCTGCTCGAACCAGATGCCGCTGCCGCCGCTTGCGGTGAACTGGCAATCGGTGATGCGGATGTCGCGGCCGGACAGGCAATGGACGAGGCCGCGCCGCGTCGGTAGCGGAATATTGCCGCCGTCGAAGGAAAGGCCCATCAGGACGATGCCGCCGGCGCTTTCGCCTTCCAGCAGCGAGGCGCCGCCATTGAACACCAGCCGGCTGGCGCCGCGCACGCCGATCAACTGGCTGCCGGGCGCAAGCCGCAGCAGCCCGGTGCGGTAGACGCCGGGCGGGAACGCCAGCGGCACCTGCGCGCGTGCCGCATCGTCGATCGCACGTTGCAGGTTGCGGGTCTGGTCGTCGGGGCTGCCGGGGCGGACGCCATATTGCGTGACGTCGCGGCCGAGCGAGCCGGTAGATTGCGCGGCGCGCGCCGCGTCCGGCGACATCGCAATCGCGCCTGCGACGCCGGCGGCGGATGCTCCGATCAGATGGCGGCGGTTGACGTCCATGGGCATTGCCCTCGCAAATACTCGCGAGCGGTGGCGTTCGCGCCCGATCAGTAGCGCGAAAGGCGGCGCAGCATGGTGAACACGCCGACGCAGCCCTGCGATTGTTGGCGGTAGGGTTAACCCCGGGTGCAGCCGCTTCACGCCGTCAAAGCCATGCAGGAGACGCAGCGCGCCGCGCGGACACGAACTGTCTTGCGCGGTTGCCATGGGCCGCGCCCCGGCCGATGATGCGCAAAACAAGTCAAAGCCAATCGAGAGGAAACGAATGCGCGGGCGTCGTGTACTGATGGAATCGTTCGTGTCGCACGGCGTGCGTCATCTCTTCGGAAATCCCGGTACCACCGAAACACCGCTGCTCGACAGCCTGCCGGCATTTCCGCAACTCGAATACATCATGGCGCTGCATGAAGGTGTCGCGGTCAGCGCCGCCAGTTTCTACGCGCAGGCGGCGGGGCGCGTCACCGTCGCCAATCTGCACGTCGCTCCCGGTCTCGGCAACGGCATCGGCTCGCTCTACGGCGCGCTGAAGGCAGGTTCGCCCGTGGTGGTGACCGCCGGCCAGCAGGACACGCGGATGCGGCTCAAGAACCCGCTGCTCGGGCACGACCTCGTTGCGATGGCGGCGCCGGTGACGAAGTGGAGCGTGCAGATCGAGCGCGCCGACGAGATCGCACCGATCATGCGACGCGCGTTCAAGGTCGCAACCGACGCGCCGCAGGGGCCGGTGTTCGTGTCGCTGCCGATCGACGTCCTGGAACAGGAGACCGCGGTCGATGCCGCGACGCCGGACAATCTGTGGCGATCGACACGTCCCGACCCGGCAGGCATCGACGCGCTGGCTGCGCTGCTGCTGAAGTCGAAAAATCCTGCCATCATCGCCGGCGACGACGTGGCGAGATCGGGCGGCGAACAGGGGTTGGTGGCGCTGACGGAGGTGATCGGCGCCACGGTGTGGTTCGAGGGCCTGCGTCATCACGCGCCGTTTCCGACCAGCCATCCAAGTTACCGGCAGTCGCTCCCGGGCGACGCCCGACAGGTGCGGAAGGCGCTCGGCGACACCGATCTCGTGCTGCTGATCGGCGGTCCGTTCTTCGAGGACATCTGGTTCGCACCCGGCGGCCACATCCCCGACGGCGCGGTCTCGCTACAGATCGAAGCCTCCGCCGAGCGCCTCGCGCTCAACAACCGGATCGATGCCGGCGTCGTCGGCGACATCGCCGTCAGCCTCGGTGCGTTGACGGACGCGCTGCACGCAAAGGCGGGTGCGGAGTTCAGGCAGGCCGCGCAAGGCCGCAATGCCATCCTGGCCGAATTGCAGCGGAAAGAGAAGGAAGCCTACCGCGCTCGCGTCGAGAAAGGCTGGGACCGCGAGCCGAGCTCGATGCCGCGCGTCACCGCCGAGCTTCGTCGCGGGCTGCCCGACGATGTCGTGATCGTCGATGAGAGCATCACGGCGAGCCTCGACCTCGCGCGGGCTTTCGACTATCGCGGCTTCGGCGATTATTTCGGCGGCCGTGGCGGCGGCATCGGGCAGGGCCTCGCCGGTGCGATCGGCGTCAAGGTCGCGATGCCGGACCGTCCGGTCGTCGCGATCTCCGGCGACGGCTCGGCGATGTACGCGATCCAGGCGCTGTGGACCGCCGCGCACCACAAGCTTGCGATTGTGTTCGTGGTGCTTGCGAACCGGGAATACCGCATCCTCAAGCATAACGTCGATGTCTGGCGGCAGAATTTCGAAGCCGGAACCCAGCATCCCTATCAGAACATGGATATCACCGGCCCCGCGCTCGACTTCGTGCATCTCGCAGCCGGGATGGGCGTCGAGGCCGTCAGGGTCGAAAAGGCCAACGAGATCGCCGGCGCGGTTGCCAAGGCTGTCGCGGCCGGGCGGCCCTATCTCGTCGAGATCGCAATCGAAGGAAAGCGCTAAAGCATGATCCGGAAAAGTGCGAAGCGGTTTTCCGAGAAGATCATGCTCAAACAGAGAACAATGAAGTAGTCACGATTCGATCTATTCTCTTTGCGCTCTAAAGGAGCTTCTGATGACGGGCATTCTGGACGGCAAGGCCGCATTGGTGACGGGCGGCGGCTCCGGCATCGGCCGGGCCACGGCGATTGCGATGGCGCGCGAAGGCGCGCGCGTGGCGGTGTCCGACCTCTCGAAGGACGGCATCGACCAGACGGTTGCGCTGATCAACGCTGCCGGCGGCCAGTCGATCGCGATCCAGGGCGACGTCACCGATGAGGCAGATGTCGCGAACATGGTGGCGTGCACGGTGTCGGCGTTCGGGCGCATCGATTGCGCATTCAACAATGCAGGCGTTGCCGGACGCTCGGTCGGGCCGCCCGGCCAGCGCATTCATGAACTCACCCAGCCCTCGGTCGCGAAGATGTTCTCGGTCAATCTGATGGGCGTGTTCCTGTGCCTGAAATACGAGATCGCGCAGATGCTCAAGCAGGGTGGTGGCGGCGCGATCGTCAACACGGCTTCGATCGCAGGGCTGGTCGGCCTCGCGACGTCCGCCCATTATGTCGCGACCAAGCACGGTGTCGTCGGACTGACCAAGTCCGCGGCGATCGAATATGCCGAGGACGGCATCCGGGTGAACTGCGTCAATCCCGGCTACATCAAGACGCCCATGACCAAGGAGACGATGGACGAACGTCATGACGAGATCATCGCCAAGGTGCCGGTGCGGCGCCTCGGCGTGCCCGAGGAGATCGCCGAAGCCGTAGTCTGGATGTGCTCGGACAAGGCCTCCTTCATGACCGGCGCATCGCAGGTGATCGACGGCGGCTACAGCGCCGCTTGACGCGCGGAGAGCAGTCCGCCCCGCATCCCTATGCGCGCGCGGCCTGCCGGGTCAGTTTCACCAGCTCCAGCAGCATGGCCTCGCCGGCGTCGACGAGCTGCTCGAGGGTAATCGACGATTTTCCGCGTGCGGCCTTTCCATCATGGGCGAGCGGTGGAACATGGACGAACTGTGCCAGACGGAGGCTGTCGTCGCCATCCATAGTTTCGATCGCGCGCCAGCTCAGATAGTTGCAGAGATAGCTGCCGGCATCGCGTGACATCCGCGCATCGATGCCCGTCGCCAACGCAGCGCGCAGCAGCCTTTCGCTGTGCGGCCCGAACCTGCGCGCGTCGACGCCGTCGACAATCGATCCCTTGCGCGCATGCTGGCGGCCGGCGTCGGGAAAGCGCGTCGTCACCGCGTTGCGGGCGCGGCTTTCGATCCGCAAATGCGCGGTGCGGCCGGCGAGGCCGAACATCAGCAATGCCTGCGGGCGATGCTGCGCGATCAGCTCCGGCAGCTCGCGATCGACGGCAGTATAGGTGACGTCGAAGACGTGGCTCGTCAGCGCGACGTCGTCGAAGGCAGGCCGGCGCAACGTAGACAGCCGCTTCACCAGTGGCATGGTGGGGTTGTACGGCGCACCCGGAAACGGTCCGAAGCCGGTGAGCAGGATGCGCAGGCGGCCGTTCAATGCAGCATCTCCGCGATCTGCTCAGCGGCGACCGCGGGCGAGATGCGGCCGGCGGCGACTTCGGCCTCCATCTTCTTCACTCTGGCGCGGATCGCTGAGTCCGAACGCAGCCGCGCCATCATCCGGCTCTCCAGCATCGACCACATCCACTTCACCTGCTGGTCGCGGCGCCGCGCCGCGAACTCGCCCGAGGCGTTCATCGCGGTGCGGTGATCGAGGATCTTCTGCCACAACTGCTCGAGCCCCGCGCCGGTCAGCGCGGAATAGGTCACGACCGGCGGATGCCAGTGCTCGGAGCGTGGCGCGAGGATGTGCAGCGCGCTGCGATAGTCGGCCGCCGCATGGTTGGCGCGCTTGACGTTGTCGCCGTCGGCCTTGTTGATCGCGATCATGTCGGCGAGCTCGACGAGGCCCTTCTTGATGCCCTGCAACTCGTCACCTGCGCCGGGCAGCATCAGCGCCAGGAAGAAATCGGTCATGTCACAGACCGCAGTCTCGGACTGGCCGATGCCGACGGTCTCGACCAGCACGACATCGAAGCCGGCCGCCTCGCACAGCAGCATCGCCTCGCGGGTTTTCGCCGCGACGCCGCCGAGTGTGCCCGAGGACGGCGAGGGCCGGATGAAGGCTTGATCGGAGACGGCAAGCCGCGCCATCCGCGTCTTGTCGCCGAGGATCGAGCCGCCGGTGCGCGCCGACGACGGATCGACCGCCAGCACCGCGACCTTGTGGCCGCGCTCGATCAGGAACATGCCCAGGGCATCGATGGTGGTCGACTTGCCGACGCCAGGCGAGCCGGTGATGCCGACCCGCACCGCCGTGCCGGTGTCGGGCAGCAGCGCCTGCACCAGTTCGCGCGCCGCGGCCTGGTGATCGCCACGCCGGCTCTCGACCAGCGTGATCGCCCGCGCCAGCGCGGCGCGGTGACCGGCACGGAGGTCACGGGCGAGGGCGGCGGTGTCAGGAGAGGCAGGCTTCGGTGAGGTCATGGTCTTGGTTCTACATCGGCTGTCCGTGACAGGCGATAGCGGAATGCCCTGCCATGCTCTCCTCGGCCGCTTGCCAAATGCGGTATCGCCCGTGATCGTTCGGACTGGCGACCGCCTAACCTGGATTGGTGCAAAGGCCTCTGGCATTCAACTTCGCATATACGTCCGAAGACGTGTCATGGCATGCTGCCGATGCGATCTCCCTGGCCTCACCAGCGCGATGTTCGTCGAGCAGGATGATTGCAAGGGTACCCTGTAGGGCAAGCCTCACGGAGGAGGGAAGTGATTCCTCCAGCGCCCGCTTCTGATCAAGCGCGGTCCGCAACTCGCCCTCGGCACCTGCCAGGTCGGACTTCCTCGCCAGGTAGATCGCCTTGTAGAGGTGTGAGCGCGGATCAGACGGGTATTTGGCCACGTACCACCAGGCCGAAGCTTCATGGATGTCCGAATCCCGCTGCGGAAGATATTCGGAAGGGATCAGGACGATCTGGTTCGCTGCGGCTATTTCCTGGTTGCGGGCGTCAGCAATTCCTTTTCCGCCAAGGGCCACGCCCAGCAGGCCAAGCGCCGCGACGGAGGCGGCTGCCCAGCGCAGGCCCGGTTGCGTCTCTTCCTCGCGCCACAGGCCGACGAGCAACAGGCCGACAACAATGCCACCGCCTGCGCCGGCGATGTGGGCCGCGAAATCGACCTTGCCGGAATGCAACGCCGACGCCAACGGCAACATTGACGGAATCAAGACCCCAAAGGCGCGCTTTTGAAGCGAAGCGCGGACCTGCGGATTGGTGTAGTGGGTGCTCACTGCCAGCATGGCTGCGAACAGCCCCATGATGCCGCCGGACGCCCCCACCGAAACCAGCGAATGCGGATTGAAAAGCAGCGAGCCGCAGGCGCCGGCCAGCGCGCTGATCACGAAGATGGCGGCGAGCCAGAGCCGCCCCACGATGCGTTCCAAAACGCTGCCGGCGAGCAGCAGCACGAAACAGTTGATCGCGAGGTGAATCGGGCTGCCGTGCAACAGAGGGCCAGTGAACAGACGCCACCATTGGCCTTGGCCGGCGACAAGAAGCTGTTGCAAGCCGCCAAGCGAAATCAGCGTCTTGATGCCGGGCTCGAACGCCTTGCCGGAAGCCTCGATGCTGAACAGAACTTCGCCGACGAAGATCAAGGTCAGTGCCGCAATGATGCCGACCGTCAGATAGGGGAACACCGCGGGCGGCAGCTCGGCCAATGGGCTGAGCTCGGCGGCGTGTTGTCGTTGAATCCGCAGCAGTCCCGCGATGAATGCCCGGTCGAAGCCGTCTTCAAGATCGGCCTCCCGCAGGATCTGGTTTTGCGCGGTGTCGATCGCCAGCGCGATCGTTCGATATTCGGCATCCCGCGGCGAGTTGAGGCGCCGCAACTCCCCCAATCGCTGGTCAGTCGTCGGTCCCACCTCGATCACGCGAATCACAATCGAAGATGTTGGCCCACCAAATGGCGCGGCGGCCTGTGAGTACTTCGCGCAGTCACGACCGATGCGTTCCAGCTCCTGATGCGACAAGCTGAAGGTTCGTTCAGGATGGCTCTCTCGATCGATCAGGCACAGTATCGTGAAGGGCGCACCGACCCGGTTGAGGATCAGAACGATATCGCAGGCAGCGGCCAACTCTGCCGCTTCCGGCACGGGACCGACCGCAAAACCCTGCATCGCACATAATTGTCGGGCAAGGTACTGACAGTAGGTATCGGTCGAATTGGAAACGTCGGCGGCGGCGGAGCCTTCTTGGGCAATCGTCGTTTCGGACATGGCTGCTGACATGTGGCGCGGCGTTCGACCATAGCGACGGTCACCACACCTCGCAAGCCAGCTCTACCTCCGGTTTACTCCGCCGCATGTCGCTTCGCTCGTGCGGGCTGCGAGCTTGGTTTGCGCCGCCAGCCGGTTGCGGGAGGGGCGGAGTCCGCGAGATCGGAAATCGGGTGGGCATGCCCGACGCCATACGGTTGATCAGGGCGCTTTCCACATCACAGCCGAACAACATTTCGGAGCCTGCCATGACCGTTGCCTATTACAGCGCCGTCCTCGACCATCCGCTCGATACCGTGTGGTCGTTGATCCGCGACTTCAACAACTATCCGGCCTATATCGATGGCGTCAGCGAAAGTGTGATCGAGGACGACAGACGTGGCGACGAGGTCGGTGCGATCAGGCGGTTCTGCTATCTTGGCCTCTGGGTTCGCCAACGCCTGGCCGGCCATTCGGACCGGCAGCACTCGCTGACTTATGCCGGCATCGAGCCGCTGCCGTTTCCGCAGGATGGCGGTTCGCAGGTGCCGCAGCCGACCCAGTACGAAGGCACCATGCATCTGCTGCCGGTCGTGGAGGGCAACCGCACCTTCATCGAGTGGTCGGTCAAGCTCGACACCGCGCCTCACGATACCGATCGCTGGCAGGTCCAGTTTGAGGAGTGGATTCCCGATTGGACCAATTCGCTGGTGAGGGCGCTGGCGCGCCATAGCACCGAGGCGCGTTGAAACCCGCGACTACGGATCGTCCGCATCGCCCTTCGGCCGCGCGCCGGCAAAGATCCTCGTGCCCTCCGGTGTGAGAAACGGCTTCAGCGTCTCCCAGGGCACGAAGATCACGTACTGGCCTTCGGCGTAGGGGCCGACGGCGTAGGGCGGATAGTGGAAGGTGAGGCCGGAGCTTTTGCCGGCTTCGGTCGACGGCGCCAGGGTCACGGCGCCGATCCGGAGCAGGGTCGGCTTCAGCTCCTTGTACCAGTCCGCGTTCGCGGTCTCGCCGGCGTCGCGCCGCTTCTTCTCGGCGTTCAGCGCGTTGACGATGGCCTTGCGCAGTGCAGTCAGGGTCGGGCCGTCATCGGCGGTCTCGGTGAAGAACGGACGGATGCTGATGCGCTTGTGGTCCGTCGTGTCCCACAGGATGGTGTTGACGTCGGTGTTCGGATGGGCGCCGTGGGTGTCCATGTAGTCGTCGCGCAGCACGCTGACATAGCGGCCGTCGACCACCGAACGCACCGAGTATCGGCGCTCGATTGAATAGCCGCCGCGGTCCTTGAACAGCGCAGGCTCCTGCTTGCGATCGGTCGCAGCTTCGGCGGCCTGCGTGTCGATCCATTTCCTGCCTTCGGCCAGGCAATTGGCCGCCAGCGCGCTATCGGCCTTGATCTTGTCGTCGAGATAGACGCCCGCCTCGATGCTGGCGTTCTTGATCGCAGCGTCGGGCTTGGGATCGGCGGCGCGCGCCGGCAGGCAGAGGCAGGCCAGCAGGCCGGCGAGGCCCATGATGCGGCCAGGCGTCATCGAGCGTGCAGCGCGCATGGAAAACTCCAGATGGGAGGAGACGACGACGGCGGCGTTACTCCGCCGCCGCCTCGCTGTGGCCGAGCCGCGCATTGAGCTTGTGGATCAGCTCCTCGGCGGCATCCGAGATCACCGTGCCGGGCGGGAAGATCGCCTCGGCGCCGGCCTTGTACAGCGCGTCGTAATCCTGCGGCGGCACCACGCCGCCGATGATGATCATGATGTCCTCGCGGCCATGCTTCTTCAGCGCCGCCTTCAATTCCGGCACCGCGGTGAGATGGGCGGCGGCGAGCGAGGAGACGCCGAGGATATGGACGTCGTTCTCGACCGCCTGGCGGGCGGCCTCGTCGGCGGTTGCGAACAGCGGCCCGATGTCGACGTCGAAGCCGACATCGGCGAAGGCCGATGCGATCACCTTCTGGCCGCGGTCATGGCCGTCCTGGCCGATTTTTGCCACCAGGATACGCGGGCGGCGGCCCTCGGCCTCCTCGAACGCGTCGATCAGCTCCTGCACCTTCTCGACCCGGTTGGACATCGTCGCTGCCTCTCGCTTGTAGACGCCGGTGATCGATTTGATCTCGGCGCGGTGGCGGCCGAACACCTTCTCCATCGCGTCCGAAATCTCGCCGACGGTGGCCTTGGCGCGCGCGGCGTCGATCGCCAGCGCCAGCAGATTGCCGTTGCCTTCGCCGGCTGAACGGGTCAGCGCGGCCAGCGCCGCATCGACGTCCTTCTGGTTGCGTTCATTCTTCAGGCGGCCGAGCTTGTCGATTTGCAAGCGCCGCACGGTGGAGTTCTCCACCTTCAGCACGTCGATCGGCTTCTCGCTTGCAGGCTTGTATTTGTTGACGCCGATCACCGCCTGGCGGCCGGCATCGATCCGCGCCTGGGTCTTGGCGGACGCCTCCTCGATGCGCAGCTTCGGCACGCCGGCCTCGATCGCCTTGGCCATGCCGCCGAGCTCCTCGACCTCCTGGATATGATCCCACGCCTTGGCCGCGAGATCGCGGGTCAGCCGTTCGACATAATAGGAGCCGCCCCAGGGATCGATGATGCGGTTGGTGCCGCTCTCCTGTTGCAGGAAAAGCTGGGTGTTGCGGGCGATGCGCGCCGAGAAATCGGTCGGCAGTGCCAGCGCCTCGTCGAGCGCGTTGGTGTGCAGCGACTGGGTGTGGCCCTGGGTCGCCGCCATCGCCTCGATCGTGGTGCGCATCACGTTGTTGAACACGTCCTGCGCGGTCAGCGACCAGCCCGAGGTCTGGCAATGCGTGCGCAGGCTGAGCGACCGCGGGTCCTTCGGATTGAACTGCTTCAAGAGCTTGGCCCACAAGAGCCGCGCGGCGCGCATCTTGGCGACTTCCATGAAGAAGTTCATGCCGATCGCCCAGAAGAACGAGAGGCGGGGAGCAAAACGATCGACGTCGAGGCCGGCGGCAAGGCCCGCGCGCAGGTATTCGACGCCGTCGGCCAGCGTATAGGCGAGCTCGAGGTCCTGCGTCGCGCCGGCTTCCTGCATGTGATAGCCGGAGATCGAAATGGAATTGTACTTCGGCATCCGCTGCGAGGTGTAGGCGAAGATGTCGGAGATGATCCGCATCGAGGGGCTAGGTGGATAGATGTAGGTGTTGCGCACCATGAACTCTTTCAGAATGTCGTTCTGAATGGTGCCCGACAGTTTTTCCGGTGGCACGCCCTGTTCCTCGGCGGCGGCGACGAACAGTGCGAGGATCGGCAGCACCGCGCCGTTCATGGTCATCGACACGCTCATCTGGTCGAGCGGGATGCCGGCGAACAGCGTGCGCATGTCGTAGATGGAATCGATCGCGACACCAGCCATGCCGACGTCGCCGGAGACGCGCGGATGATCCGAGTCATAGCCGCGGTGGGTGGCGAGGTCGAACGCGACCGACAGGCCCTTCTGTCCCGCCGCGAGGTTGCGGCGATAGAAGGCGTTGGAATCCTCCGCCGTGGAGAACCCGGCATATTGCCGGATCGTCCAGGGCTGGTTGACATACATGGTCGGGTAGGGGCCGCGCAGATAGGGCGCAATGCCCGGCCAGGTATCGAGGAAGTCGATGCCGGCGAGATCGGCCTCGCTATAGATGGATTTCACCGGAATGCCTTCGGGCGTCAGCCACGGCTCGGCGCTCGCAGCTTGTGCCGCGACGGCAGTGGGCTGGAAGGCGACATCGGCGAAATTGGGAATGCGGGTCATTCCTTGGCTTCCTTAATCATGGTCCGGATGCTGGTGGCTGGCGATAGTCGCCATCTGCTCCGGTCCGTAATTCTGCATCGTGGTCTGGCTTGGTAAATTGGCGATGCCGACCACCCAGCCGAGCCGGGATTCGGTTCCATATTGCCGCGTCGGCACCACCCGGTCGGGCCGGTCGAAGGTGCCGGTCATGATCTCGATGTGGGGGCCGTCGATCCGGCGGAAGCTCAGCGGCGTGCCGCAGGCGGCGCAGAAGTCGCGCTCGGCGATCGAGGAGGATTTGAACGCCGCGGGCTTGCCGCGGGTCCAGGCAAAATGCTCCTTGTTGATGTCGGCGAACGAGGCGAACGGCGCGCCGGACGCCTTCTGGCACATCCGACAGTGGCAGATGCTGACCCGGTTCGGTGCCGCGGACACCGCGAAGCGGACGGCGCCGCATTGACAGCCGCCGGTCAGAACGGGGGTTGATGGGGTGTCTGCCGTCATGTCTGCTCCGTCAGCCGATAGGCGTCGCGCAATGTCGCCAGCGCGTCACCGCCGGCGAAGACGAACTCACCGATGCCGGCCGCCCGCAGCGCCGCTTCCTGGTCGCCGGGCCGCCCTGCCAGATAGATATGCCTTGCACCGGCGTCGTGAAGGGCCTTGGCGGCGTCCGCCGCGCTCACGGCATAGACCTTGTCCGAGGAACAGATGCAGGCCATCGCGGCGCCCGAGGCCTTGAAGGCCGCGGCAAGCGCCGCCGGATCGGCAAAGCCCTCGCTGTCGATAGCCTCGATTCCGCCGGTCTCGAAGAAGCTCTTCGCGAAGGTCGCGCGGGCCGTGAAGTCCGCGGGCGTGCCGAGGTTGGCGAGGAAGATCCTTGGCCGCGCGCCATGCGCCTTCAGCGCCGCATCCGACTTGTCGCGCAGCGCCTCGAACGGCTCGGCGAGCCGCATCGGCGACAGCGCATCGAACTTGATCTTGGCATCGGCTGGTGACACCGGCGCCGTGGGCTTCACGTCCAGTACCGCGAGGTCGGCCTCGTGCAGGTTGGGGAATTCGCTGGCGCCGGTCAGCACGTCGCGGCGCTTCGCGACATTGGTTTCGCGCTGCGCCCGCGTCGCGGCGACTTTCTTTTGCAGCAGGCCTTGCTCGAGCGCGGCGAAGACGCCGCCGGCCTTTTCGATCTCCTGGAACAAGGTCCACGCCGCGTCGCAGAGCTGCGAGGTCAGCGTCTCGATGCCGCCTGAGCCCGCCGCGGGATCGGACACCTTGGCCAGATTGGACTCATCGAGCAGCACCAGTTGGGTGTTACGCGCAACGCGGCGGGCGAAGTCATCGGGCAGGCCGAGCGCCAGCGTGTGCGGCAGCACGGTGATCGCATTGGCGCCGCCGAGCCCGGCCGCAAAGGTCGCGATGGTTGCGCGCAGCATGTTCACATTGGGGTCACGCTGGGTCAGCATCCGCCAGGCGGTCTGTGCATTGATGAAGATCGGCTTCGGCGCCAGCCCGCAGGCCTCTTCGACCTGTGCCCACAGCCGGCGCAGCGCGCGGAATTTCGCCATGGTCAGGAACTGGTCGGCATCGGCGCTGAGGCGGAAGGAGATGCCGGTGCGCGCTGCATCGAGATCGATCCCGGCGGCTTCTAGCATACGCAGATAGGCCAGCGCCAGCGCCAGCGTGAAGGCGAGTTCCTGCACCTCGGACCCGCCGGCATCATGCACCGGCCGGCCATCGGCCAGCACGAACGGTCCCTTGAAGCCGCGCTTGATCAGGCCGTTGACCACCTGGCCGAACGGCTTCTCGTAGTCGGCCCAGGCGGCGGCTGCCGCACCCCGCACGGCGATGGTGCTGAGCGCCTGGTAGTTGAAATGAAGATCGAGCTTGGCCGGGTCGAGCTTCTGGGCCTCGACCATGTCGGCAAACGTCTCGCCGGCGTTCTCGCGTCCGATCACCGGGTTGAGCGCGATCATGATGCCGGCATCGAGATAGATGCCGTCGCAGACCTTCGCCAGGGTTTCCTTGCTGGCGTTCGCAAGGCCGAAGCCGCGCGTACCTGGACCGCCGGCGAACTCGAATTCGAGGCCGGTCGCGCCGTTCTCGAGATCGTGCAGCGCCTGCGCATTGGCCTGCGCGGCATCCGGATGGTCGACCCGTTGCAGGATCTGCCACGGGGTGGCGGCGGCGCGGCCCGGAAGCGGGCTCGAATTGGTGGCGCGACGGTAGATCGGATCGATCTTCAGGCCATCATAGGTCTTGCCCACCAGCTTCTCGAACGGCGCGCCTTTGAGCACGCCGTCGACCAGCTTGCGCCAGTCGTCATAGGTCGCAGCCGGAAAATCCGAAGCCAGGGTGAGATCGTCAGTCGAGGTCGTCATCCGCCCAAATCGTCCTTCATCGGCCCCCGTGTGGGGCACCTTGATTTGGCCGGAAATTGCCACGGGCAGGCGGCCAAGCCAAACTTTTGTTTGCGGCCGCTGGGCTTTTTAATCGAGGTCCGCTAGGCGGAAAATACCGTCTGTCGAGACCCCCGTGAGTGCGTCAGCGACGCGGCGTCCGGCGATGATGCGGTCGGGAACGATCTCGGCCAGCGGCACCAGCACGAAGGCGCGCTCGAACAGCCGCGGATGCGGCAGCGTCAGTTCCGGCTTGTCGAGTGTGACGTCGTCATAGGCGATCAGGTCGAGGTCGAGGGTGCGCGGGCCGTAGCGCGTTTGCCTGGCGCGGTCGCGGCCGAATTTGGTTTCGATCTTGTGCAGCGTGAACAGCAGCGCATGCGGATCGAGACTGGTCTCGACCTCGATACAGGCATTGATGAAACTGTCCTGCTGTTCGTCGCCCCAGGGCGGCGTCGAATAATCCGACGAGCGTGCCAGCAGCGCCGCCTGGGTCATGCCCAAGATATTGGCGATCGCCTTGCGAAAGCTGCTGCGGACGTCGCCAACATTGCCGCCGAGCGCAATCAGGACGTCGGCCATCGGCGCTCAGCCCTGCGACGTCGGATGGCGCGAGCGCGTCAGCACCACGCCAACATCGTCGAAGATCGCAGCGATCGGCGCGTGCGGCTTGTGCACGGTGACCTTGACCGCCCTGACGCGCGGGAAACTCGCCAGGATGTCCTCGGCCACCGCGCCGGCGGCGCGCTCCAGCAGCTTGTAATTGGTGTTCTTGAAGGCCGACGTCGCGGTCGCCACCACGTTGGAATAGGAGACGGTGTCGGAGAGGCGATCGGTGCGCGAAGACTCCGAGAGGTCGGTGTAGAGCTCGAGGTCGATGACGAAGCGCTGCCCGACCTCGGTCTCATGTTCCATCACGCCATGGCGGGCATGGATGACGATCCCGGTGATGAAGATCGTGTCGGTCATTGCTGTTCCTCGATGGCTGCGGCCACGCGCAGCGCCTGGACGGTCTCCGCGACGTCGTGGGCGCGGATGATGCGGGCGCCATTCTGCGCGGCGATCAGATGCGCCGCGAGCGAGCCGCCGATCCGCTGTTGCGGTTCCGACGGCACCACCGTGCCGATGAAGCGCTTGCGTGAGGCGCCGACCAGCACCGGCAGGCGGAATGCGTCGAGCTCGGCGAGCCGCGCCAGCGCCATCATGCTCTGCTCCGGCGTCTTGCCGAAGCCGATACCGGGATCTAGCACGATCTGGTCGGGCGCAATGCCGGCGCGTGCGGCGATCTCGAGCGAGCGTTCAAAGAAAGCGGCAATGTCCCGCATGATGTCGATCGAAGCATCGGCCCGCTCGCGATTATGCATGATGATCACGGGCACGCCGCGCGCGGCGATCAACGGCGCCATGCCCGCATCGCGTTGCAGGCCCCAGACGTCGTTGGCGATCGCTGCGCCCCGGTCGAGCGCCCACGCCACGACCTCCGATTTCATGCTGTCGATCGACACCGGCACGCCGAGTGCGATCACCTCCGCCAGCACCGGCTTCAGCCGCGCCAATTCGTCGTCGGCCGTGACCGGCAGCGAACCATAGGGGCGGGTCGATTCCGCGCCGATATCGATGATGTCGGCGCCGTCGGCGATCAGCTTGCGGGCCTGCACCAGCGCCTGCTCGGGCGTGATGAACTGGCCGCCATCGGAGAATGAATCGGGCGTCACGTTCAGGACGCCCATCACGGCCGGATATGGCCTCGACAGCAGTCCCGGCAGCACCGTGCGTCCGGCTGAGCCGGCCACCCTCGATGCTATGGGCTGGGTCGCCATCATGCGCTGCCTTTGCGCTGACCGTAACGGCAAGTCAAGATGTGGCGATGACGGCTTGGCGCCGGCGCCGCGGATTGCCGTTAAGACAGGCTAATAGGGGCGCTAATAGGTGATCTTCGGGGGCAGCTTGCGTGCCTGTTCGATAAGCAGCTCGACCGATTTCTCCGACGGCATCACCCGGACGAGCTTACGCCGCACATTGGCGTCCTTCATGCTCTGGGCCAGCCGCGACGGGTTGCGGTGCGCGAGTTCTCGCACGGTGGTGACGCCGGCGGCGCGGACCAGGCCGACCTTCGCCTTGCCCATGCCGGGAATCCGCATGTAGTCGGAGATGTTGGCCCATTCGAGCAATTGTTGTTCGCTGATCCCGGTCTTGGCGGCGAGCGCCTTGCGTCCCTTGACGGTGCGGGCGGCTTCAAGCAGCGCGTCGGTCGTGCGGATACCCTGCGATTTCAGTTTGGTGGCGCAATAGGCGGACAGGCCTTCGATCTCGGAGAGGGGGTATGTCATGATACTCGTATGCAGGTAGAAGGGAGCGCGCGTGCAGGGGCGTGGGGAGAAGCGCTTCAGGCAAACTGGCTGAGGCCCGGCGTCCCCGAGATGATCTCGCCCATTTGATCCGCTCCGATTTTGTCGCGGCCAAACCTGAAAAGTTCACGCGCCACGTTCTGAATTTCACTCATGCTCAATCCAAGCGCCATCAGCCGGGTGCCGACAGCCATCAGCCCGCCGCCCATCAACCGCGACAGACCACCGCTGTTGCTGGACGCGGCGATTGCCGCTTCGGCGCCGGGGATTTGGTCGATCAGAGCCTGGACTTTGTCGGAAGGGCCCTCGTTACGGAGGAAACCCAGAACGATGCCGACGGTTTTTTCAGCGACAGCACCATCGATGCCGGCCTTCGCAGCCAGCTGTCCAACCAATTCGTCCATATTGCCCCGCCTCAACCGGTTTTTGCCGGGTCGTTCTTGAAGATTTATCTTGAGCGCCTGTGTCACGAAATACAAGCGATCCGCGCATTTCAGTTCGTTTTCTTTTGCGATCGCGTTGTGACTGTTGCACCTCTGCAAGAGTGAGCGGCGGATTCACACCATCTTCTCGCAATGCGCAATGCCTTTCGTCACTTGGCTGGGAAAAAAGTATGAGGAACCAGTTGGGGCGACAATACGCATCAGTATCCGGCAATGGTTTCAATCGACCTGCAACATGCAATATGATGGCATCGGTTCGAACGATGGATGCCGGATTTCGATATTCGAACTGATCCAATCTGCGCGAAGAGGCGATGCGATGACGACCTCCGACAACAAGTTGGCCGACACGGACGAGAAAATTTTTATCGGCAAGGGCGAGGAGACGGCCTGGCTGACGCTGGCGCTGGCCAATCGGCATGGCCTTGTCACCGGTGCGACCGGAACCGGCAAGACCGTCTCGCTTCAAGTCATGGCAGAAGGATTTGCGCGCGCCGGCGTTCCGGTTTTCGCAGCCGATATCAAGGGCGATCTCTCCGGCATCTCCGAAGTCGGCGAGGCCAAGGATTTCATCGTCAAGCGCGCCAAGGAGATGGGGCTGACCTTCCAGCCGGATCAGTTCTCGGCCGTGTTCTGGGACGTGTTCGGCGAGCAGGGCCATCCGGTGCGCGCCACTATCACCGAGATGGGACCGCTGTTGCTGTCGCGGATGCTCGACCTGAACGATGTGCAGGAAGGCGTGCTCAATGTTGCCTTCCGCGTTGCCGACGAGAATGGCCTCGCGCTGATCGACATGAAGGATCTGCGCGCCCTGCTGGATGCGATCGCGCCCGACAGCAGCAAGAAGGGGGCGGACGAGGGCGAAGATCCGCTGGCCTCGATCCGCAAGGCCGCGCAGAGCTACGGCAACGTGTCCAAGGCGACGGTCGGAACCATTCAGCGTCAGCTGCTGGTGCTCGAGAACCAGGGCGGCACGAAGTTCTTCGGCGAACCGGCGCTGACGCTGAAGGATTTCATGCGTACCGACCGCGACGGTCGCGGCATGGTTAATATTCTCGTCGCCGACAAGCTGATGCAGAGCCCGCGGCTTTACGCCACGTTCCTGCTCTGGATGCTGTCGGAACTGTTCGAGGAATTGCCGGAGGCCGGCGACCTGCCGAAGCCGAAGCTGGTGTTCTTCTTCGACGAAGCGCATCTGTTGTTCAACGATGCGCCGAAGGCGCTGATGGACAAGATCGAGCAGGTGGTGCGCCTGATCCGCTCCAAGGGCGTCGGCGTCTATTTTGTCACGCAGAATCCGATCGACGTGCCGGACAAGGTGTTGGCGCAGCTCGGCAACCGCGTGCAGCACGCGTTGCGCGCCTTCACGCCGCGTGATCAGAAGGCGGTCGCGGCGGCCGCACAGACCTTCCGGCCCAATCCGAAGCTCGATACCGCGCGGGTGATCATGGAGCTCGGCAAGGGCGAGGCGTTGGTGTCGTTCCTCGAGGGCGCCGGCACACCGTCGATGGTCGAGCGCATACTGGTGCGTCCGCCGTCGGCGCGGATCGGGCCGATCACACCCGAGGAGCGCAAGGCGATCATGGATGCGAGTCCGGTGAAGGGCAAGTACGACACTGCCATCGACGCCGAGTCGGCTTACGAGATCATCCAGAAGCGGCTTGCCGGGGCGGCGGCACCGGCCGATGGTGGTGATGGCGGTAGCGGTGGCGGCGGCATCCTCGGCCAGATCGGCGCGATCGCCGCTACGATCTTCGGGACCAATGTCAAGCGCGGTCGGCTCTCCACCGGGCAGGTGATCGCGCGCAACGTCACGCGCTCGGTGACGGACAAGGTGGTCGGCGGCGTGGTGGCTGACCTCGGCAAATCGGTCGGTGGCTCGGTCGGCGGCTCGATCGGCCGTGCGCTGGTGCGCGGCGCGCTCGGCGGAATTCTGCGCAGGTAGATCGCCGCGGTTCGTCTGGAACGGGCAAGCGGCTTTGCCGCGGGCGGCCGGCCGCGCTACAACCCGCGGCAACGTCCAACGAAACAGGATATCCGCGATGTCCAATGCCAAGCTGCAATCCGTCCTCGACCGCATCGATGCCGATTTCGACAACAGCCTCGAGCGGCTGTTCGTGCTGCTGCGGATCAAATCGATCTCGGCCGATCCGGCATTTGCCGATGACTGCAAGGCGGCTGCCAATCACCTCGCCAAGGACATCGCGACGCTCGGCTTCAAGACCGAGGTGCGGCCGACCGCCGGCCATCCCGCCGTGGTCGGCAAGCTGAACGGCTCGACCGACGGGCGCCCGCACGTGCTGTTCTATGGCCACTACGACGTGCAGCCGGTCGATCCCCTGAGTCTCTGGCATCGTCCGCCGTTCGAGCCTGTCGTGACCGACCATGCCGACGGGCGCAAGATTATCGTCGCGCGCGGGGCCGAGGACGACAAGGGACAGTTGATGACCTTCGTCGAAGCCTGCCGCGCCTGGAAGAATGTCACGGGATCGCTGCCGGTCGACATCACCATCATCATCGAGGGCGAGGAGGAGGTCGGCTCGAAGAATTTCGTGCCGTTCCTGGAGGCGAACAAGGCCGAGTTCAAGGCCGACTTCGCGCTGGTCTGCGACACCGGCATGTGGGACCCCAACACGCCCGCGATCACCACCGCGCTGCGCGGCTTGGTCTATGACGAGGTCAAGATCAAGGCCGCCAATCGCGACCTGCATTCCGGCGTGTTTGGCGGCGGCGCGCAGAATCCGATCCGCGTGCTGACGCGGATCCTCGGCGGCCTGCATGATGACAACGGCCACATCACCATTCCCCGCTTCTATGACGGCGTGAAGGATCTGCCGCCGGATATTCTGGCGCAGTGGAAGCAGCTCAATCTGACGCCGGAGAGCTTCCTCAAGCCGATCGGCCTCTCGGTGCCGGCCGGCGAGAAGGACCGGCTCCTGATCGAGCAGGTCTCCTCGCGTCCGACCTGCGACATCAACGGCATCGTCGGCGGTTACACTGGCGAGGGCTCGAAGACCGTGATCCCGGCCGAGGCGTCGGCGAAGGTCTCGTTCCGCCTGGTCGAAGGTCAGGATCCCGAGACAATCCGCAAGGCGTTCCGCGACTATGTGAGGGCGCGCGTGCCGGCGGACTGCAAGGCCGAGTTCATCGATCATTCCGGCGCGCCGGCGATCGCGCTCGACTGGAACATGAAGCCGCTCGCGGCGGCCAGGCAGGCGCTGACCGACGAGTGGGGCAAGGAGGCGCTGCTGGTCGGCTCCGGCGCCTCGATCCCGATCGTCGCCGACTTCAAGCGCACGCTCGGCCTGGACAGCGTGCTGGTCGGCTTCGGGCTCGACGACGACAACATCCATTCGCCGAACGAGAAGTACGACCTCAAGAGCTACCACAAGGGCATCCGCTCCTGGGCACGGATCCTCGCGGCCTTCGCCGAGGCCAAATAAGCGAGAGGCCCCGAACGTGAAAACGCCGCCCGGAATTGGGCGGCGTTTTGTTTGAGTGTAGGATGGGTAGAGCGCAGCGAAACCCATCACTTCTTCTTGCGATCAGTATGGTCACTTACCGTCGCAATTTTATTGCTGGAGGCAGTTTCTTCTTCACGGTCAACCTGGAGAACCGTCGCCTGCGATTGCTCACGGAGCACATTGATCAACTGCGCGCGGCTTTTCGCGAAACGCGCGAAAGGCATCCTTTCAGGACCGAGGCGATTGTCATTCTTCCCGACCATCTCCACGCAGTCTGGAGCTTGCCGGAAGGCGACGGTGACTTCGCAACCCGCTGGCGACAGATCAAATCGGCCTTCTCGCGGCGTCTACCGATCGGTGAGCCGGTCTCGGGTAGCCGTGCCGCAAAAGGAGAGCGCGGCATTTGGCAGCGGCGGTATTGGGAGCATACGATCCAGAATGAGGACGATTTCTCCCGTCACATCGATTACGTGCATATCAACCCGCTCAAGCACCGCCTTGTGAAGCGGGTGAGAGATTGGCCGCATTCATCGTTTCACCGCATGGTCGAGCTCGGAATCTATCCCGAGGATTGGGCTGGCGATGGGACGACGCTGGATGGAGCGTTCGGCGAGCGGTCTTGATGCGGAGGCGTGATGGGTTTCGCTGCGCTCTACCCATCCTACAGAAGTCCACCAGCTTCCCGGACGTGAAAACGCCGCCCGGAATTGGGCGGCGTTTTGATTCAGGCCGTGTAGAGGGTGTTGGCGATTAGCTTACCCCAGGATTGTGAAATTTCAATCACGGTAACCGGGATTGACCCGGTCGAGCTTGCGCAGCAGCGGCGGCCAGACCAGCTGGGTCGAGCGCAGCTCGGCGCGGTCCGGGTTGGAGAGCAGCTCGGTGTTCTTGTCGATCGCGTGCTGGTCGACCGGATAGGCGGTGCCGCCGAGCGCGCGGGTTGCCACCTGCATCGAGCAGGCGCGCTCCAGATGGTACATCCGCTCGAAGGCGGAGGCGACCGAGCGGCCGACCGTCAGCGTGCCGTGATTGCGCAGCAGCATGTGGTTCTTGCTGCCGAGGTCGCGTTGCAGGCGCGGGCGCTCGTCGTGGTCGAGCGCGATGCCTTCGTAGTCGTGATAGGCGAGATCGTGGGTGACGAGCTGCGCGGTCTGGTTCAGCGGCAGCAGCCCGTCGGGGCCGCTCGACACCGCGGTGCCGTCGACGGTGTGCAGATGAAGCACGCAGCCGGCGTCCTCGCGCACCTCGTGGATTGCCGAGTGGATGGTGAAGCCGGCCGGGTTGATGCTGTAGTCACTCTGCGAGAGCTGGTTGCCGTCGAGGTCGACCTTGACCAGGCTCGACGCGGTGATCTCGTCGAACATCAGCCCGTAGGGGTTGATCAGGAAGTGATGCTCGGGTCCCGGCACGCGGGCGGAAATGTGGGTATCGACCAGATCGTCCCAGCCGTAGAGCGCGACCAGCCGGTAGCAGGCAGCGAGATTGATCCGCTGCTCCCATTCCGCCGCACTCATGTTCGACGGCACTTCCTTCAGACGCGCTTCCGCGGGCGACATGGCCGATTGCTCCGTTGATCGTTGTTACTTGGAACCAAGCCTAGCCCTGCGGCCCGGTCGCAGCAAGGCAGCGTAACGGCGTGACAGTCATGCCGGCATGCGGCCCACGATCCGAAAGCTGATGGTCGGTGGGCAACCGCGCGGTGGATGTTCCGGCGCTACGGCGCGGGAATCGAGAGCAGGCTCGAGATGCTGCGGCCGCGGATGTCGTAGACGCGGGCGAACACGACGTCGTCGCGCTTGATCTCGACCATGACGGGCGCGGCCAGGCCCTTGCAGTAGAATTCGCCGAGCGTCATCGCGAAATCGGCCGCGTTGCTGTCCCAGCCGATCGTGAAGTCGGGGCCGAGCGCGACCTGCGCGGGACGCTGCGGTCCGCACACCGCGACCTTCCACTTGCGATGCTGCGGCGGCACTTCCTGCCGCTCCGCCAACTGCTCGCGCAGCCCGTCGGATGCCTGCTTCAGCGCCAGACCCCAATAGTCCAGCATGAAGAAATTGTCGGCGGTCCGCACCGTGCCGGCGATGTGATTGAAATGCGTATACTGATACGGATGCAGGCGGATCATCTCGCTGAGCGGCAGCAAGAGGCCGAATGCGAACACCGCGAGCGCCGCGGGCTGCCAGACGCGGCGGTTCTCGCCGAGCCAGTCCATGCCGCGGGCAAAGGCGACGCCGGCGAGCACCGTCATCGGCGGGATCACGAAGATGAAGTGCCGGATGCCGTTGTAGAGCGCCGGCCGCTTCACCATCGCGATCACCAGCGGCAGCATCGCCGCCAGCGTCAGCATCAGCATGATCGACTTGCGCTTGGCGGTGACGTCGGTGCGCGACAGCGACATGAAGGTGGCGATGACGGCAGCGGCCAGCAACGCCAGCAGCACTTCGGGGAGTTGCAGCGCGAACAAAGTGGGCAGATAGGACCACGGCATGTCCGGCACCGACACCAGGGCGCCGTCGAACATTTCCTTCCAGGGCTTCTCGAAGAAGTGCGAGAAATAGGTCACCGCTTCCAGCGGATGTCCGGGCTCCATGATCGACCACGGCCAGATCAGGCCCATCACGAGATAGCCGAACGCAAGTCCCGGCAGCAGCACATAGGCGACATGGGCAAAGCGGTGGATCGCCTCGCGCGCTCCCTGCTTGCGGAATTCCTCGATCCAGAGCGGGATGAAGCCGATCACCGCATAGATCAGCGCAAGCCCGCCGAGAACGCGGCAGCCGAGCGACAGGCCGGCGCCGAAGCCGACGAGCAGGATGGTGCGCGGCGAGGGGGCTGGATATTCCTCGATCAGACGGACCAGGCCCATGATCAGGACCATCATCGCCACGGCGAACGGCGCGTCCTTTGGATTCATGAACATGTGGCCGTAGAAGGTCGGGCACAGTGCCAGCAGCAGCAGCGCCGCCAGTCCCGCCAGCGGGCCGCCGATACGGCGCGCCAGGCGCCAGGTTATGGCCAAGCCGATGACGCCGACGATCGCACCGAGCATCCGGCGCGTCTCGAACAATTCGAGCGGAATGACCTTGTGCAGCAGGGCAGCAGCCATGTCGAAGCCGCCGCCGTACATATACAGGTTGGCAAACGACAGCGCGCCGGTGTCCTTGAACCCGGACTCGTACATCCGCAGCAGGAGATCGGCATATTCAGCGTGGGTGTAGTCGTCCCAGCCCAGGCCGTAATCGCGGAAGGTGAGGCCGGCGACGATGGCGACCACGCCGAGGACGAGGAAGGCGAGATCGTCGCAGGTCTTCTCCACCGAGCGCCGCGCAGGCGCCTCGAGGGCAGACGTCGTAATCGATGACATGGCTAGTGATACCGGCGTGCCTGTGGCCCAGATTGGCGCTTTAGGGCCTCATTCCCCGGCATCCATAGCGCAGTTCCATTTCTGAGTAATTGGGAATTGTGGCGTAATTTCCCAGATGCGTTGCAATAAATTGGCAGCAATTCGTCGTCAGTAAATCTACGGGAGCCAGGTTTCCACGCGCGTTGCGAGTGCGACGAAACGGCCTCACGCCCGGTTAAGCGGGATTTTAGGGAACTCCGCTTACAATTGGCGGTTGGCGGTGTGGGCAATATGACGGTATCGTGGCAACGGTGGCTCGCGCGCCGATTTTCGGTTGGGTCTCCCGGGGGTTAGTTCGATGATGGTTGGTCTGATGGTCGTCGGCGTGGGCCTGGTCTTGGCGGGCCTTGCCGCGCTCGGCCTTGGAATCCCCAATAAGGAATTCAGCGTCGGCGGTACGTTGATCATGGCGGGCGTGACCGGGATATGCACCGGCGCGATCGTGCTGGCGCTCGCTGCGATCCTGCGGGAATTGCAAGTCATCGCCGGGCGGCTCGAGTCCGTCGGCACGGGCGCCCGGTTCGACGTCCCGTCGTCGTCCGCAACTTCGCCGCGCGGCGTGCCTGACGATGTGGCGGCGTTTCCGCCGCCTCGTGAGCCGAAGCTTGCCGTGCCGCCTCCGCCGGTCCCGCCATCGGCACCCGCAGCGGCGCCGCCCTGGCACGATGAAATCGCCCAGCGTGGCGTATCTGGCGAGGCGCCGCCCACCGTGCCGGGCGTCGCGCCGCCGGATGCCGCGGCGCCAGCCAAGCGGCGCAACCTGCTGTTTTCCTCGTCGCGGAAGGAGCGTGAGCGCAGCCAGACGCGCGCCGCCGAGCCGCTGACGCCGGACCTGTTGTCGCCCGAGTTGCGCCCGAACCCGTCCGCGGCGGCGGAGCCGGCACCGCCAGCGTTCGACGAGGCCTGGCCGAAGGCCGAGCGGCCGAAATCGGTCGATGTCGCCCCGCGGCGCGGAGTTCCGCGGACGCCGTCGACCTTCAATGAGGGGCAGTCGGCCGCGGCGCCGTCGTCGTCGGGCCATCCGCCGCCGCCGCAGGAGCAGCCGCCGGTGACCGTGCTCAAATCGGGCGTCGTCGACGGCATGGCCTATTCGCTCTATTCGGACGGATCGATCGAGGCGCAGATGCCCGAGGGCATGATGCGCTTCGCCTCGATCGACGAGCTCAGGTCGCATCTGGAGCAGCGGCCGTAGATCCACGCCAATACTTGCGTGCGGCCGGTGTGGGGCCACAAACGCCGGCGTTCTTGTCAGGTTTGCTGTAATCCGATCATATTCGCGAAGTAGTACGCGATTCTGCTAATGTATTGCGACGCCCGGATACTGTCCGAGCGGTCCGCAACGGCGCGCCGTCGAGCGCGCGGGGAAGGTTGTGTGATGTCCGATCCGTCAGGCAAAACGCCGGTCGAGCTGACCGCAAACATCGTTTCGGCCTATCTCAGCAACAATCCGACGCCGGCCTCGGATATTCCGGGCCTGATCAGCCAGGTCCACGCCGCGCTGCTGCGTGTGTCGAGCGGGCGCGCCGACATACCGAGCGAGCCGGCCAAGCCCGCGGTGTCGATGAAGAAGTCGATCACGCCCGAATATCTGGTGTGTCTCGAGGACGGCAAGCGCTTTAAGTCGCTCAAGCGACATTTGCGCACCCAGTACAACATGACGCCGGAGCAATACCGCGACAAATGGGGACTGCCGGCCGACTATCCGATGGTGGCGCCGAACTACGCGGTGGCGCGTTCGCAGCTCGCCAAGAAGATGGGCCTCGGCCAGCAGGCACGGAAGCGGAAGTAGAGAGCGTTTTCCAGCGAAGTGGACGCCGGTTCGCGTGAAGCAAACGCGTCAAGCAAGAAAGCTCTACGCGGCCGACGCCAGCGCCTCGCGCGCATCATTGTGGATGCGATCGACCATCGAGCGCAGTCCGTTGGAGCGCTGCGGCGTGAGATGGTCGCGGAAGCCGAATTCGTCGAACAGCGCGAGCGCATCGGTGGCGAGGATTTCCTTCGGCGTGTGCCCGGAAAACAGCGTCAGCACGATCGCGACCAGGCCGCGCACGATGTGGGCGTCGCTGTCGCCGAGATAGATCAGGCGCGGTTCGCCATTGCCGTCGCGCTCGACCCGCTTCGACAGCCAGACCTGGCTGACGCAGCCCTGCACCTTGTTCTCGGCCGAATGTTCCGCCTCCGATAACGGCTCGAGCGTGCGGCCGAGTTCGATGACGTAGCGATAGCGGTCGTCCCACTCGTCGAGCAGCGCAAAATTGTCCCTGATTTCGTCGATCGTCGTCATCGTGGCCCGCGTCCTGTCCTTGACGGCTTATATAGGAAGGTGGGCCGCGAAAGCGACGAAAATGGAACCGGTTCCCTGTCGTTTTGAAGCGTTTTCTTGGCGCGAACCAGTGCCCACTTCAGGTGAAAGCGCCCTGGCTGGCGCTCACGGCGTCGGCGGCGGGCGGAATTCGATCGACTGATCGTCCGCCGTCAGCGTGTCGCGGGACGCGACCGCCGACGTATCGTCCCCGCCGATCGAACTGGTGTGATCGGGCTTCTTGTCGGTGATCATCTGGTAGAGCTTGCGCGCGCCGTCGGTCGCGCGTTGGCCGATCGCGGTCGCAGCCTGGCCGCCGACTTCGCAGGCCGAGGGCTGACGCTTGCAGAACTGACCCATGTCGTTGATCGTCGCGGTCGCGGCCGATACCGCGTCCGATGCGCTGACCTGCGGCGTGTTGTCCGCTTCAGGTGTTTTGTCTCTGGGCAGCAGCACGAGCACAAGCCCGAGCCAGAATGCCAAACGCAACAGGAAGAACATGGCGCGATCCCGGTCGTCTATCTGGTCTTTTGCTTCTTGAGCGGTCGATGCCGCCGTTGCCCTCGGCTTAGCATCGGTCGATAAACCGGACGTATCCGCATTGAAGTAAATCCGCCGAAAAATCGCGGAAAATCCGCCTGAATTGATTCGCCGTAAATTTTCGATTGATGGCGGCTGACGGCTCTCACATGCGCTTGATGCACCGCGTCCACCATTTCGAAACCATAGATCGCCGCATCCGGAAACCAGCCGTTCACCATCCCGGACAAATGCCCGGTGAATAGCCGCGTCGATACCTCGGCAATGCACGGTGTTTGGCAGCAGGCCGGCCCGCCTTAGCGTTCGCTTAAGTTCGCTCTGACACGTTGACCTGCAATCACGAAGGAGGCGTTCCGGCGCGTCTGTCCGACGATCGAGCCGAAGCGCGAGTGCTGTGAATAGTTTGAGTTTGTTCCGCGATTGCCTGGATGCGCTGCTGCATCCGTCGGCGCAATATGATGCGCTGACGCGTGCGCGGCATCGTGCCTTCATGGCGCCGCGGCTGCTCGGTAGTCTGGCGGCGCTGGCATCCTTCCCGGCCTTCCTGGCGATGCGCGGCGCGCCGTCGGCGATCGAGGTCGCGGCATTCGCCTGGCTGATCGCACCGATCCTGTTGTCCTGGTTCCTGTCGCGCACCGGCCGCTACGAAGGCGCGCATGTGCTGTCGTCGCTGGCGCTCGCCGGTCTCGTGATGATGATCGCGGCAACCACCGGCGGCATCACGTCGTTCGCCGCGGTCTGGCTCGTCGTGATTCCGATCGAGGCGGCGCTGTCGGCCTCGCGGCGCGTGGTCGCCTTCGCGTTCGCGCTGGCGATGACCTGCGCGGCGCTGCTGAGCGTGCTCGGCCACTATCATGTGCTGCCGCTGGTCGATCCCGCGGTTGCCTCAAACACCACGCTGGTCGGTTTCGGCCTGGTGTCGGCGGTGTTCTACGCGGCCGGGCTCGCCTTCGGCGCGGAGTCGCTGGCGCGCACCAGCGTCGCGCTGCTCTATGTCGAGGAAGAGCGTTACCGCCTGCTCGCGCATAACATGAGCGACGTGCTGTCGCGGCACCGCCGCAACGGCGCCGTGCGCTTCATTTCACCCGCCGCCGAGATCATGCTCGGCGTGCCGGCCTCGCGGCTGCTGGGCCACGGCCTGTTCGACCGCGTTCATGTCGCCGATCGCCCGGCCTATCTCACAGCGCTGTCGGACGCGGCTCGCGGCGAGCCCCGCAGCGTCGAGTTCCGCGTGCGCCGGGATGCTGCGCGGGGCGAGAGCGCGGCCGAATTCATCTGGGCGGAGATGCGCTGCCGCGCGCTCGATCAGACCTCGGCCGATGCCGAGGTGGTTGCCGTGATCCGCGACGTCACCGATCGCAAGGTGCAGGAGCAGGCGCTCGAACAGGCCCGCAACGCGGCCGAGCAGGCCGACGCGTCGAAGACCCGCTTCCTCGCCACCATGAGCCACGAGCTGCGCACGCCGCTCAATGCCATCATCGGCTTCTCCGAGATGATCGCGCAGGAGGACGTGCTCGGGCTCGACGTCGCCCGCCGCAAGGAGTACGCGCAGCTCATCAACGATTCCGGCCAGCACCTGCTGTCGGTGGTCAACGGCATCCTCGACATGTCGAAGATGGAGTCCGGCAATTTCGAGATTTCGCCGGAGCCGTTCGCGCCGCGGCCGGCGCTGCTGAATTGCTGCAACCTGGTGGCGCTGAAGGCGCGCGAGGTCGGCGTCGACCTCGTCACCCGCGTGCCCGACGACCTGCCGATCGTGAACGGCGATCCGCGCGCGTTCAAGCAGATCGTGCTCAATCTGGTCTCCAATGCCATCAAGTTCACCGAGCGCGGCGGCAAGGTGACGGTGTCGGCCAGTGCCGAGGGATCGCGGCTGGTGCTGCGCGTCTCGGACACGGGCGTCGGCATCGCCGCCGACGACCTGAAGCGGATCGGCGATCCGTTCTTCCAGGCCGGCAAGACCTATCAGCGCCGCCACGAAGGCACCGGCCTCGGCCTGTCCATCGTCAAGGGGTTGGTTGGCCTGCACCACGGCGAGATGAATGTGGAGAGCAAGGTGGACGAGGGCACCATCGTGTCGGTCGCGCTGCCGCTGGCGTTCACGCCGCCAGTAGCGATCGAGCCGACCAGCAATGTCTCGACGCTGAAGCCCGCGCTGCGCTCCGGACTACAAGAGCAAACCCATCAGGTGAAGAAGAGTGCCTAGACAGACTTTGGATGACGATGAAACGCCGCGCCGTCGCCGCGGCGCCAAGGCAGCGGCCATCGCGGTCGAGGAGGAACGTGGCCTCGTCCTGCGCCTGCTGCTGCACAGTCCGAAGGATCTCGTCGCGGGCGTGCTGGCGGCCTCGGCCATCATCGCTATCCTGATCAATGCGCTGTTTTTGCAGGCGGGGCGGCATCCGTCGCCGATGTTCGGCGGTTCGGTGGTGACGTTGCCGCCGCCGGCCCCGGTTGCCGCGGCCGCCAATCCGCTACCGCGTCCGCGCCCGGCGGAGGCCGCCGCGCGGTCAGCCGAGACGGCCGTGCTGGATACGCCGAAGCCGGTCGATGTGAAGCCGGTCGAGACGAGGCCGGTCGAGACCAGAGCGGTTGAGCCCAAACCGGTTGAAGCAAAGCCGGTCGAAGCGAAGCCGGTCGATCCCATGGCCAACCTGGTCTTGAAGTCGACCGCCGCGCCGCCGGCGGCCGCACCGTCGAACGCACTTCGTCCGCCGGCGCCGATCCCGACCGCGCATCTCAGCCCGGCCGGGCGGCGGATCGCCGCGGTCCAGCGGACGCTGACCGAGTATGGCTACGGCCAGCTCAAGCCGACCGGTACGATCGGGGCCGATACCCAGACCGCGATCGCCAAGTTCGAGCGCGCCCGCAAGCTGCCGGTGACCGGGCAAATGTCCGATCGCCTGGTGCACGAACTCACCACCATGATCGGCCGGCCGATCGAATAGACCGGCGCCTCACGCCGCGTCGCCGAGCAGCACCTCTCTGACCTCGTCGGAGAACAGCTTCTTCCGCCCTGCGACCAGAAGCCATTCCGGATCGTCGCGATCCGGAATTCCATGCGGCATGCCGTGATCGAGCAGCGCCTGCGCGCAGCCCGCCCAGTCGCCGTCCTCGACCGGTTCGTTGCAGGATGCCCACGACAATGAACCGGAGGCGTTATCGCCGAAGCCGTGCTGCTCGGTCCATTGCGCGCCATGCTCGAGCAGGAAGCGTGTCAGTCCGGCATTGCCGCGGAAAACCGCGTGATTGAGCGCGGAGGCGTCCCAGTCGCCGGCGCGCACCGCGATGGGCCAGCCGAGTTCGACCATCAGCCGCACCGCGTCGTCGGCTCCTGCCGCCGCGAGTTCGGGCAGCAGGCGCAATTGCTGCGGCGACAGTGTGGCCGGAAGGTCGGGTCGGGCGGCCCGGATCTGCCGTGCTTCCCTTTCATTGCCGCTCGTACAGGCGGCGACAAACAGCTCGTCGTCGGTGAGTGGTTCGGCGCCAGCGCGTTCGCGCAGCAACTCGGCGACCTCGCTCAGGCCGAACTGTAGCGCGTAGCGGTACGCGCTGACACCATTGGGAGTCGCCGCGTGCGGGTCGGCGCCGGCGTCAAGCAGCATCGCGATACATCGGCGGGATCGTCGCCGCCGAATGGCCCACATCAGCGGTGAGCCGGAATCGCTCGTGGGGGCGTTGCGGGCAGGCTCGTTCGGATTGCCGCCGTGTTGCAGCAGGAGCGCGAGCGCAGCCACGTTCTCGGTGTCGAGCACCTTGTACATCGCATAGGCCTCGGGAATCCGCGCGCCGTGTTCGAGCAGAATGCCCGTCGTCACGAAGGCGTCCAGCGAGTGATACAGCGACTCTCCGTCGTTCGGATCGCCGCCGGCCTCGAGCAACAGTCTGGTCAGTTCGAGATCGTGGTTCTGGCCGGCGGCGCCATAGAGCGCCGACAGCGGATTGCTGTCGTCGGGTGCCGCGAGCGTGCCGGGCGGCCAGCGGCTGCCGATCCTCTGGTTGGGATCGGCACCAGCCTGCAGCAGCAGGCGGGCGCAGCGAAGCAGCCGCGGCTGGAACCCGGGAAGCTGCAGCAGGCTGGAATGCGCGACCGCGACCAGCGGCGGCAATCGCAGCGGTCCGCCGGCGCGATTGACCCAGGCAGGATCGTTGGCCGCCGCCTGTTGAACCGCTGCTTCGTCGCCCACGGCGCAGGCGAGGTAGGGATCGCCGGCGACGAGGCCGGGATCCTCGGCGAGCATGCGTGCGGCCACGCGCGGGTGGGCGCGATTCGAGCCGCCGTCGATATCGCTGGCGTAGACGAGCTGGAGCCAGCGCCGCACGCGATCGGCCTTGCTCTTGCCCGGCGGCAATTGCGCCTCGACATAGCGCCGCAGGTTGGGCCAGGAGGCAAAGCCAAGATCGCGCGCGATGCAGGACTGCGCGTCGTGGAGCCGGAGATTGAGCGCGATGATGTCAGCGTCGCTGCGCCCGGACGCCGACGGCAGCGATCGACGGAATCGGGAAAGTGCCTCCGGGGCTTGCCGCCGGTAAAGACGGATCAGCTCCTTGGCCTGCTTCTTCAGATGTTCGAGATTCAATCGCGCGGGCGATCGGTCCATGAAAACCTCCGTGCATCAATGGCCGATGGTCCACAAAACCGGCTGCACAAAGGCTTGATTTGCCGCATCAATGTTGCAAGTGGGTTCGACCCTTTCCGTGGACCCGGGCGCGGCTTGCACCGCGACGTGAAGGATATGGGCGGTTGGCGTGACGGTCAACCCGCCAGCGTCGGCCGCATCTGTGACAATTGGACGGGCCGCCGTCGCTGGCCTATAGGTCGCGCATGCGATTGAAAACCAGCATTTGGGTCGCGGCCTATCTGCGCCGCTGCCAGACCGAAGGCGTCTTTGGCGCGATCCGCAAGAAGGGCGCCGAGGAGGCCGGGGCGGTATTCGTCAAGGTCGCGCTGATGGATGGCAATGCGATGCTGTATACGCCGGCGCCGCAGACGGTCTACGACGACAGCCGTCCGGCCGAGCGGCTGTTCGTGCCGACTGCGCCGCAGCCGGTGCCCGAGCCTTCGGTCGAAGAGCGCTTGACCAAGGAATTGCGCTTCGATCCCGACGCCTGGATCGTCGAGACCGAGGATCGCGCCGGACGGCACTTCCTCGATCTGGCGAAGAGCTAACTTCCAGACTTCTGATTGCGGATCGCCGGCGTGCTGCCGGGCTGTACGGCCGGTCGCGCCTGCGTCGGTGCGGCTCGCACGCGATGGCGCTCGTCATCATAGAGCGACGAGCGATATTTGGCGCGGGCCACCGCCATGGTCGAGCCGCGCCATGCCGCCAACATCACCAGCGCGGAGCGCTCGCTGAGCCGATCGTACAGCCGCGACAACCGGTAGACATAGTTGACCGACGAGCCGGCTTCCGGATTGAGGAACATCAGGATGCGCTGGAACGCTGCGCTCGACATTTCAAGCGCCCGCATCGCGCAGGCGAGCGGCTCCCCGCCGGGATCGTTGACCACCTCGGCGGCGATCCGCGACGGCAGGATCAACGCCTCGCCGAGCTCGAGCGTGAAATTGTCGATGTCCTCGGCGAACGCCGCCATCTCCAGGATATGGATCGCGCGCGCGGCGCGTGCGGCCGGAATCCTTGCCGCGGCCTTCAGCCGCGTCTCCTGCAGATTATGCAGGATCTGCGCGCGCTCCTTGGCGTTGGCGGCAAAGAACATGTCGGAGATTTCGGCGGCATCGGTCGGCCGCATCGCAAGGCTCGCCGCCATCCGCAACTCGGCTTCGGTCGGGATCCTGGCGGGCTGCGTCGACGGCGCCGCCGCGGGAATTGCAGCAGCCGTCGGCACAGGCTGGTCGGGATCAACGCGTCGCAGGCCGAGCTTGTCCATGATCGCAGCGGGCGTCGCCGGATAGATCGCCAGCCGCGCGCGGACGGCAGCACGGGTCGCGTCATCGACCTCGTCGATCAGGCGCGACGTCAACTCGACGAACTGACGTTCTTCATCTTTGGAGTGCGCGCTCGCCTGCACATAGAGGTCGGTCAGGACACGCAGCAAAGTGGGGCGGATGTCGACGCCCTCACGGCGCGAGAGCGTCATCAGCCCATCGAAACCAGGAAATAGCGGAGCTGCGCTCATCTCGGGCGTACGCGACTTGCCAGTAAGATTCGGTTTGAAAAACCCTGTGGCAACGAGCCTACGCAGGCTGCTTTAAGAGGTGGTTAAGGAAAACAAGCCGTGAAGGCCTCTGCTCGAATTTGCGTGTCCCATAGGGCACAGCGCCAGATCCGTAACCGTCCGTATCGGCCGGTTAAGATGCCGTTAACCATACGCGTTCTTAACTCGGCGGGCGCGGGGCAAATCATGTCCGTGCGGGGCCAGAGAGAACGGAACATGGGCACCATCGTTGAGTTTCCGGCGGATGCGGCTGCGGGGCGGCCAAGCATGGCCGGCGCTGCCGGCGAAGGCATGGGAACCGTGCTGATCCTTCCCGTCGTGCGGATCGAACGAACGACCGAGGAGACCGGCGGTGGTCGCGGACCGGAGCAGGGGACTGCGCAGGGCCGCCGTCGCCGTCGCCGCTCCTGATCACGGACATCGTGCGATGCCGGAGCTTGCGCAACGGACCGCTGGTCGGCGGTCTCTTCCGGCGCTGATCCTGCTGCTGGCGGGCTCGGCGCTCGCAGGCTGTAGCGGCGGCGATTTCGGCCGCACCCGCGCCGATTTCCGCAACGACGACATGCATCGCTGGATGGGCGCGGAGGCGACCGGCAGCGTCGGCAAGAAGGCCTCGCAGTTCCAGCTCACCGAACAAGAACGTCAGCTGCGCGATCTCGCCTATCAGTTCATCGAGCCGCCGCTGTCGCGGCCGGCGTGGAAGAGCGTGTTCGGCGACTACCAGCCGCTGCCCGCGCCCTGGCGGCAGAAGGTGGTGTTCGATCGCACCGCCTATGGCCGCAATCTGATCGACGAGCCGCATCGTTCCTTCGCCTCGCGCTATTCGCTGCTGATCGACGAGGTGCGCGACGACATCACCCGGTTCGAGCCGTTCTTCGCCACCGCGATCCAGGTGATCGAGCTCGACCGCAAGCGCAATGCCAGCCTCAACGTGATCTCCGACCTGTCGCCGCGCGAGAAGGCCGATGCGGTGGCGCGGATGGAAGAGAACACGCTGATCGTGCAGTGGGTCCAGCAAAGCCTGGAGCGGCGGATCTCGTCCTATCGCTGGGCGCTGGAGCGGCTGGTGATCCAGGCGCCCGACGGCATGGCCGCCGACGCCGACCGCCAGATCAACGAGCTCGCCCGGCTCACCGCCAATGCGCCGCTGGTCTCCGCGCCGGTCGCGGGCCAGGCCGTGGTCTCGAAGGGCTAGGCGCGCTTCATTCTCTTTGTGGCCGACGTGACGCGGCGACTGCCCGGTTGTCGGGGCAGGCTCGCAATGAACTGCTTCAGCGCATCGGAGGGCGGCTGCGCCGATGGGTAGGCGAGGCCGACCTGGCGCGTGACATCGACATCGATCGCACGCATCGCGACGTCGGGATTGCCGCGCGCCACGCCTTCGGGAACGATCGCGACGCCGACCCCGGCCGCAACCAATGCCATCGCCCATTCCTCGGATTCCGCGATCGCCACCGGCCTGCGCCGCGGCGAGCTGCGCTTGAAGAACTCCTGCTGTTCGCAATGGCAGCGGTCGATCATCGGAACATCAGCGAAGTCAGCGGTACGAAGTCGATCCTTCAGGGTAAGGGGATGCGACGGCGGCAGTGCCGCGACGTAGCGCTCGCTCCATAGCGGGATGAAGTGCTCGACCGCGTTGATCATGGTCTTCGCGACGATCCGCGCGTCGGCCGTCTCGTTGGCGCCGACCAGCCGAAGCGCGAGATCGGCATTGCCGGTCAGCGGCTTCAGCAGGGCGATGGTCCGGGCCTGATCGAGCGTCCGCAACAGGCCGAGCGTCAATGCCTGCGTCGTCGCCGGCTTGCGGAACAGGTTTCGCGCCGCATCCGCCTCGTCGATGATCTTGCGGGCGATGCCGTGGAATTGCGCGGCGGACTCCGTCGGCGCCATCCCCTTCTTGTGCCGGATGAACAGCGTGGTGCCGAGCTCGGCCTCGAGGTTGGTGATCGCCGCCGAGATCGACGGCTGCGAGATGAAGCAGCGCTTCGCCGCGGCCGTCAGGTTGCGCTCGCGGTAAACCGCGGCGAAATAGCGGAGTTCGCGGATATCCATAGGCATATCCTATCGTAGAGATAGATAGACAATATTTTACCTATGGAGCGGCGAGTGGCAAGCCTGCACTGGTTTCAGCGGAGGACTGGTCATGCGCATCCACCATCTCAACACCGGCACCATGTGCCCGATCGGCAAGCGGCTCGTGAACGGCAGCGGCAGCATCTTCCAGCGCGGGCGGATGGTCTGTCACTGCCTGTTGGTCGAGAGCGATGACGGCCTCGTGCTGATCGACACCGGGATCGGGCTTGGCGACATCGCGGACCCGCCGCGGCTCGGCCGCAAATGGGTGCGGCGGACCACACCGCGGCTCGATCCGGCCGAGACCGCCGTCCGGCAGGTCAAGGCGCTCGGCTTCGCGCCCGACGACGTGCGCCATCTGCTGCTGACCCATCTCGATCGCGACCATGCCGGCGGCGTGCCGGACTTTCCGAAGGCCAAAGTGCATGTCCATCGCAGGGAATACGACATGGCGGTGACGCATCGGGTCGCGCCGCCCGTGGGGCGCTACGTCACGGCGCAGTGGCAGCACGGGCCGGACTGGACGTTCTACGGCGACGACGGCGAGGACTGGTTCGGTTTCAAGGGCGTGCGTGCGCTCGGCGATCGCGAGCCGGACATTCTGATGGTCCCGCTGCCCGGCCACACGCTGGGCCATTGCGGCATTGCGGTGCGCGACAGGGACGGATGGCTGCTGCACGCCGGTGATGCCTATTTCCACCACGCGCAGCTCGATGCAACGCCGCGGATCCCGCTGGTGCTCGGCCTGTTCCAGCGCCGCGCCGACATGGATCGCGCGACGCGGATCCAGAACCAGGAGCGGCTGCGGCAATTGAAGGCGGCGCATGGCGCCGAGGTCACGATCGTCAACAGCCACGATCCCGTCGACTACGAGACCTGCCGCTGCGGCCGGCACGCGCTCGCAGCGAGTTAGCTAGCGCTTCCGTGCCGCGGGCGGCGGGGCTGGCGCAGGCAAAGGAGGCGGTGTCGCGTCCGGCTTGGCGGCGATGGGCTCGGCCTGCACCTTGCACGACGACGCCGCAAGCGAGGCCTGCGCTTGCGGCATCAGCCCGGGCTCCGGCGCCAGCGCCTTTAGGAGGATCAGGCCGGTCTCGGTCGGCGAGTCGATGATCAGCCGGTCGGCGGCGGTGACGTCCTCGTCCTCCGGCAGCTCGTTGTGCTGGGCTTCCGTCATCAGGTCGAGCTCGATTACCTTCTTGCCGGCGGAGCGGTCGTTGATCGCGTAATAGGCGACCTCGTTGCGGGTGTAGAACGACACCGACGTATAGGCCTGGCTGACCGGCACGGTGAGCTTGAGCGGCCCGGTGGAGAGATCGTAGCGGCAGATCGCCACCGCGAAGGCCGGATCCATCAGCGGCATCGGAGCATGGCTCGGGTCGGCCAGCGGCAACTGCGTCACCTCGTTCAGCTTGGTCACCGGCGTCAGCCGCGAATAGGCGTCCTGCGAGGCGATGCGCGGCAGCGCCAGCACGCTGACGAGGTGCACCACGCCGCCGAGCAGCACACCTGCGAGGATGGTGAACAGCACGCGGATCATGGGCAGCCTGTCGTCGTGATCGCGGGCATCGGCGCGTCGCGCTGGGTGCGGGTCGCGACCCCGACCGGCGTGTCGTAGAGCCGCAGCATCAGCGCGTAGCGCTCGATGCCGCCGGTCGGCAGCCAGTTGCCGGCGCGCGAGCGCGAAGCGATGTGGATCTCGAAGGTGCCGTCGGAGGCGCGCATGATCTCCTGGCTGGTGAAGCCGTAGCGTTGCAGCGAATTCGCCACCAGGTGGCCCTTGCGATCGAACAGCGTCAGCGTCCAGAACCGCGCCGCCGGCGTCACGCCGCTGACCACGATGTCGCAGCGGCCGTCGAGTGGCTTGTTCTTGTCGTCAGTGGTCGCCGAGAACGCGATGCCGTCGCCGGTGCCGATCGGCAGCTCGCCGCTGCGCGCGATGGTGGCGCGCGAATAGGGATCGACGTCGGAGGTGCCGTTCTTCGGCCGCGCCGTCCAGGCGCCGATCTTCAGCGTGCCGAGATCGGTGCCGCGCGTCGCCGTCGCGTAGGTCAGGCCGAGGCCGACGGCGGTGGCGATGATGAGGGCCAGCAGGGTTGAGAGGAGGAGCCGCACGTCAGTTCTTGCGTGGCGCAGCCGTTGTCGCGCCGTCCGGCCCGGCCGCGGCAACGTAGTTTTCGGGGAACGCCAGCGCGCTCGAGGATTCCGGCTTGCCGGCTTTCGACGGTTCGTTCAGCGTGGCCTTGCCGGTGGACTTGTCGTTGCTCCGCGCGGCGTCGTCGAGCAGCTTCTCGACCCGCACCAGGATGTCGGCACCGCGCTTGGTCAGCACCGGCGGCGGGCCCGGCTTGGTCTCCAGGACGCGTGGCCCCGCGTTGGCCTGGGCATTGGCCTGCGCCGGCTGTGGCGGCAGCTTCTGGCCCATGCCGACCCCGTTGAGCTCGCGCACTTCCACGCCTTGATGCGCGGCCACCATGATGTCGTGCCAGGTCTGCGCCGGCAGCGAGCCGCCGGTCATGCGGTTGGTCGGCGAATAGTCGTCATTGCCGTACCACACCGCGCAGGTGAAGTTGCCGGTGTAGCCGACGAACCAGGCGTCGCGATAGGCGTTGGTGGTGCCGGTCTTGCCCGCGGTCGGAATGCCGTCGAGCGCGGCGCGGCGCGCGGTGCCTTCGCTGACCACGTGGCTCATCATGCCGGCCATGTCGGCGGCGATGTTCGGCGGGATGGCTTGCCGCGGCTTCGGGCCGTCGCGGTCCCAGCGCCACACCAGATCGCCGGCACCGGTGCGCACCTCGAGCACCGAATGCGGCGTCACCGCCTTGCCGCGGTTCGGGAACGTCGCATAGGCCACCGCATGCTCCAGCACCGTGACTTCGTCGGAGCCGATCGGCATCGACGGCGTATCGGGTAGCGGCGCCGTGAGGCCGAAGCGCCGCGCGACCTCGAGGATCTTGGCGCGGCCCGCTTTCGGTCCTTCCTTGCCGCCGAGCATGATCGAGAGCTTCACCGGCACCACGTTGATCGAGCGGGTGATCGCCTGGGTCAGCGTGACCTGACCCGAATAGGAATGGCCATAGTTCTGCGGGCACCAATTGCCGATGCAGACCGGGCCGTCGACGATCTTGGAGTTCGGCGTGAAGCCGTTCAGCAGCGCCGTGGTGTAGACATAGGGCTTGAACGACGAGCCGGGCTGCCGATAGGCGTCGGTGGCGCGGTTGAACTGGCTCGAGCCGTAATCGCGGCCGCCGACCATGGCGCGGATGCCGCCGTCGAGATCGGACACCACGGTTGCCGCCTGCGTCGCGTGATAGTCGCGGCCGAACTGGCGGAGCTGGTTCTCGATCGCTTCCTCGGCCGCGTGCTGCACGTTCATGTCGATCGCGGTGCGGACCACGAAGACGCGCTCGGTGTAGGATTTCGGGAAGGTGTCGACCAGCTTGCGCATCTCGTCGAAGGCGTAGTCGAGATAGTAGTTCGGCGAGTTCTCGTCGCGCCGGTCGACCGCGACCGCCGGGTTGCGGCGGGCGCCGAACACCTGGCCCTCGGTCATGAAGCCGGCGTCGACCAGATTGTCGAGCACGACATTGGCGCGGGCACGCGCGGCGGGCAGGTTGATGTGCGGGGCGTATTTGGTCGGCGCCTTGAACAGGCCGGCGAGCATCGCGGCTTCCGCGAGGTTCACGTCGCGCACCGACTTGTTGAAGTAGAAATGAGCGGCGCCGTCGACGCCGAACGTGCCGCCGCCCATATAGGCGCGGTCGAGATAGAGCTTCAGGATCTCGTTCTTGGTCAGCCGCGTCTCGAGCCAGATCGCGAGGAAGGCTTCCTTCACCTTGCGCTCGATGGTGCGCTCATTGTTCAGGAACAAATTCTTGGCGAGCTGCTGGGTGATCGACGAACCACCCTGGCGGACGCCGCCGGCCTGCGCGTTGGTGACCAGCGCGCGGGCGAGACCCGGAATGTCGATGCCGAAATGGTCATAGAAGCGGCGGTCTTCGGTCGCCAGCGTCGCCTTGATCAGATTGTCCGGGAAATCTTCAAGCGGGATCGAGTCATTATGCTTGATGCCGCGGCTGCCGATCGGGTTGCCGTAGCGGTCGAGGAAGGTGACCGCGAGGTCTGATTTCTTCAGCCAGTCCTCGTCGGCGGTCTCGCGGAAGGCCGGGATCGCCAGCGTCAGCATCAGGATCATCCCGCCGAGCCCGATGGTCGCGGCTTCCGACAGCGGCTCGATGAACACCCAGCGCTTCCAGCGGCCGACATAGAAGCGGTCCATGAAGGTGGAATAGCGCTCGTAGAGCTCGCGCAGGCCCTTGCCCGACGAGAACAGCGTCGAGTCGATACGCGCATCGAGGTCCAGGAAGAAGTTCCGGACCTTCTGTTTCCAATGCGACGGCATGATCTGAAGGACCGGACCCTTGATCAGTTCGACAGCGCTGCGGGCGCCCCAACCGGGCGCAGGTCAGCGTCTTGCTTCGATGTTGCGGCAATCCCAAGGCGCTTTTGCGTCGTTGGGGACTCGTTCCTCGTTCTAACCGAGCGGCTGCCATAAACCAATGGCGCGGCTTGTGAATTTAATGAAAGCCCTAACGCTGCCCACCGCCTTTTGCGACCCCGCATTCGCACCCCCTTGCGCACCCGCCGCCGGCATCCCAAGAAGAGTGGCACCGCCATTTCAGGAATAGCATGACCGCACCGCCCAAGCGCCCGTCGGGCCAGGAAGGATTCTTCTGGAAAACCAAGACGTTGGAACAGATGTCCAGCGCCGAATGGGAGAGCCTGTGTGACGGCTGCGCACGGTGCTGCCTGGAGAAGCTCGAGGACGAGGACACCGGCAAGATCTACTTCACCCATATCTCCTGCAAGCTGCTCGATTCCGGCCTGTGCGCCTGCAAGGACTATCCGAACCGCTCCGAGCAGGTCCCGGATTGCGTCCGCCTGACCCCGGAAAACGTCCGGACCTTGAACTGGCTGCCGCCGAGCTGCGGTTACCGGCTCGTCGCCGAGGGGCGGGACCTTTATTGGTGGCATCCCCTGATCTCGGGAGATCCCAACACGGTCCATGAGGCCGGCGTCTCGGTGCGCGGGCGGGTGGAGGGCACCGAGCTCGACGTCAACGACGCCGATCTCGAGGATCATATTGTGCGCTGGCCGGCCCTGCTGCCGAAGCGGGCACAATTGAAGAAGCGGCCGAAGCTCTCCAAGACGTGAAGATGACGTTGCCGCCGCCGTCGTCGGCCGGCCTGCAATCACGTCATCGCGAGAACATCGCCGTGGGATGCACCCATGCGCTGGGGTGCCTGCCTCAGCAGCGAATTGCTGCATAAATTGCGGGTCAGAGAATGATTCCCTCGCGGGACGCGCCCGCGCAGCAGCATTACGCCCCAAATGAACAAGTATGAACGGCAGAGCCGTTTTCCTGCCGACCAATCGACATTGCCTGACGAGATTGCCGAAGAGCTGTCCCACCTTCCGAGCGAGGTGATCGAACTCAGCGACGCGCCGCCGCTGGCGCCGCCGGCACCGCTCAATCCGGACGAAGTCCGCACCATCGTGATCAGCCTGATGCTGACGATGTTCCTGGCCGCGCTCGACCAGACCATCGTCGCAACCGCGTTGCCGACGATCGGGCGCCAGTTTCACGACGTCACCAATCTTTCCTGGGTGATCACGGCCTATCTGCTGGCGTCGACCGCGGTCGCGCCGGTGTTCGGCACGCTGAGCGACATCTATGGCCGCCGCGTCATGATCATCACCTCGCTCAGCCTGTTCGTGGTCGGCTCGGTGCTGTGCGCGATCGCGCCCAGCATGACCATGCTGATCATTGCCCGCGGCCTGCAAGGGCTCGGTGGCGGCGGCATCATGCCCGTGGTCCAGACCGTGATCTCCGACGTGGTCACCCCGCGCGAGCGTGGCCGCTACCAAGCCTATTTTTCCAGCGTCTGGATGGCCGGCGGCATTCTCGGCCCGGTGGTCGGCGGCGTGTTCGCCGAACATCTGCACTGGTCGATGATCTTCTGGATCAACCTGCCGCTCGCGGCCGCCGCGCTGGCACTGCTGCTGCCGAAGATGAAGAAGATCCCGGTGTTCCACCGCAAGCGCAAGGTCGACTGGCTCGGCGGCATCCTGCTGATGGCCTCGGCTGTCGTGCTGATGCTGGTGCTGACATGGGGCGGAACCCGCCTGTCCTGGCTGTCGCCGACCATCACCGCGATGATTGGTGCCTCGATCGCGCTCGCCGTCGCCTTCGTCTGGCACGCCCGCCGCGCCGACGAGCCGTTCCTGCCGCTGTCGCTGCTCGGCGGCTCGGTGGTGCCGTTCGCGATGGGCGCCGGCGGCTGCGCGCTCGGCGCCATGGTCGGGCTCACCGTGCATCTGCCGCTCTATTACGAGGTGGTCTATCACCTCACGGCCAGCGAGGCTGGCCTGGCGCTGATCCCGCTCGCGGCGATCTCGACCTGCGGCGCGGCGATCGCCGGCCGGACCATGGCGAAGGCCAAGCACTACAAGCGGGTCGCGATCGTCGGCACCTCGGTTGCTGCGATCTGCGCCGTCGGCATGGCAGTGACGACGCTGCCGCTGTGGGGCTTGCTGACCCTGATGAGCGTGTTCGCGCTCGGGCTCGGCACCACATTCCCGATCAGCGTGGTGTCGTTGCAGAACGCGGTGGCGCGACCGCAGGTCGGCACCGTGACCGGCGCGATGAACTTCTTCCGGGCGATGATGGCCTCCTTCACGGTCGCCGCCTTCACCACGATCCTGCTGATGACGCTGGGCACCGACATCTCGCTCGCCGGCGAGCATCACGCCGCGGCTGCCGGCAGCGTCAACGCGATTCCGATGGCCGACATGATCACCGCCTTCCGCTACGTGTTCGGCGCTGCCGCCGTGCTGCTGACCACCGCCGCGATCTGCATGATCACGATGGAAGAGCGACCGCTCGCCGGCCCTGCGACGCGGCCCGCGGTCGAGATGGCGGAGTAGGGCGGGCTTACGTCGCAGCGGAAGTTGCGGGCGAGGCCCGTCATCCGTGGTCCTGGCGAAAGCCAGGGGACCCTTAATCACCGCCTTCGGTGCTGAGCGGGACAGCGGCCCCGGCGTCGTGCAACAATTGAGATTTGGGGTAATGGGTCCTGGCTTTCGCCAGGACGACGGCGCACATGTTGCCCGGTCATGCAACTTGTTCGGTGTCGTCGCCTGGTCAAGCCGGGGGATGACAGCTTTGGTGGGGATGCAGTTTCGCGTCTCTCCGCGCGTCATTCCCGGTACGAAATTGCGTACCGGGAAATGACGCCATGAGAGATTTTCGCCCCCCGACTCTTATTCCCCGCTGCCTCATATTTATTCAGCCTGTCTGCTCCGACCCACTACTTTAGTTGTCGTCCATGCATGGCGATCCGCGCGCGGTTTCACTTGCTGCGCATTTTGTCGCAGCTATAGTCCCGCCCCAAGAGCTCGAAGCAGCCCAATAAAACGAGGAGTGAAACAGCGTGACAAGAACATCGCGACTGCCATTTCATGCGATGCAGCAATTCGCCGGAGCAGCCGCTTTGGGCCTTGTGGCGCTCGCGCCCAACGCGGCGCAGGCCGCCGACACCCTCAAGATCGGCGTGATCGCCGAGGCGCAGGCGATTGCCGGTGCATCGATCCCGCAGGCGGCCCAGATGGCCGCCGACGAGATCAACGCCAAGGGTGGCATCGACGGCCGCAAGATCGAGGTCATCAGCTACGACAACCATTCATCCTCGGCGGATTCGGTGCGTGCATTCCAGCGCGCCGTCAACGAGGACAAGGTCAACGTCGTCATCGCGAGCTACATCTCCGAGGTCGTGCTCGCGCTCGAGCCGTGGGCCTCGCGGCTGAAGACGCCGTTCGTCACGCCCGGCGCGGCCTCCAACGAGATCAGCAAGAGCGTTCATGCCGACTACGACAAGAACAAGTACACCTTCCACGGCTACCTGACCTCGGCGGCGCTGGCACTGTCGGTGTGCGATGCCGCCAAGGATCTGCTGGTCGATCAGAAGCACATGAAGACCGCGGTCATCATGAGCGAGGACGCGGCCTGGACCAAGCCGCTCGACGTCGGCTACGAGGAGTGCCTGCCGAAGATCGGGCTCAAGGTCGTCGACCATATCCGCTTCTCGCCCGACACCACCGACTTCACGCCGATCTTCAACAAGATCGAGGGCACCAAGCCCGACGTGATCATCACCGGCATCTCGCATGTCGGCGTGCAGCCGACGGTGCAGTGGAAGAACCAGCAGGTCCCGATCCCGATGTTCGGCATCTCCTCGCAGGCGACCAACGAGACCTTCGGCAAGGACACCAACGACGCGGCGGAAGGCGTGCTGTATCAGGGCGTGTCCGGTCCGAACGTCGCGGTGACGCCGAAGTCGGTGCCGTTCGCGGAGGGCTTCAAGAAGCGTTACGGCAATTATCCGTCCTATGCCGGCTATACCGCCTATGACGAGGTTTACTACATCGCCGATGCGGTGAAGCGCGCTGGCTCGGTCGATGCCGACAAGATGGTCGACGCGCTGGAGAAGACCGACTGGGAAGGCACCATCGGCCGCGTCCAGTTCTACGGCAAGGACGACCCGTTCACCCATTCGATCAAGTACGGCATGGGCCTGATCACGGGATTGATGCTGCAGTGGCAGGGCGGCAAGCAGGTCGCGGTCTGGCCGAAGGAGGTCGCCAAGAGCGACCTCAAATTCCCGAGCTTCGTCAAGGTCACCACGAACTGATTGAAGATCATGCTCCCGGGTCCTCCCGGGAGCATCGGTTTTTCGGTTCCGCGTCCTCCACAACAGGCAGCCAGCTGCCGCGGCCAATTTGAGATGCTTGCCTTACAAATCCTGATCGATGGCTTTGCCATCAGTGCGCTCTATGCACTCGGCGCGACCGGCTTCACCCTGATCTTCGGTGTCTCCGGCGTTCTCAATCTCTCCCACGGTGCCATCATGGTGGCCGCAGCGGTCGCGGCCTGGGCTGCGGCGAGCGTGCTGCACCTCGACATTTACACAGGCGCGCTGGTCGGCGTCGCGGTCGCGCTGGTCATGGCGTTCGCGACCTATTTCGCGGTCGTGAAGCCGATCCAGAACTCGAGGCGGATCCCCAACGAGGAGAAGGAAATCTTCGTCCTCACCGGCACCCTGCTGTGGGGCATCATGATCCAGGAACTGATCGCCTATTTCTTCACCAACAATGCCAAGACCGTGCTGCCGATCGTCGAGGGCGTCGTCGATATCTTCGGCAACCGCACCCCGCGCAACAACATCTTCACCGCGGTGGTCTGCTGTCTCGTGATCGGGCTGCTCTGGCTGCTGGTCAATCGCACGCGGACCGGCAAGGCGGTGCTCGCTGCCTCGATGAATCCGCGCGGCGTCACGCTGCTCGGCCTCGAGCTCACCCAGATCTATGTCGTGGTGTGGGGCATCTACGGCATCCTGGCCGGCATCGCTGGCGTGCTGCTCGGCATGTTCCTCGGCGTCAGCTCGTACAGTGTCGGGCCGCTGACCGCGAGCGCGTTCTCGATCGTGGTGCTCGGCGGTCTCGGCAGCGTTTCCGGCTCGCTGATCGCGGCCTTCGTGGTCGGCTACCTCGAGACCCTGACCGCCTATCTGGTCTCGCCCGCCTACCGCACCATTCCGGCGCTGCTGCTGCTGGTGCTCGTGATGTATCTGCGGCCGCAAGGCCTCTTGGGGAGGCGCTGAGATGGCCAAGTTCTTCACCTCGCGCCTGTTCTTCATTTCGCTGGTCTGCGTCGTGGTCGCCGCGACGCTGCCGTTCTACGTCTCGGGCTATATCCTCGGTCTGCTCACCGTCGCGTTCTATTTCGGCGTGTTCGCGATGGCCTGGGACCTGCTGTTCGGCTTCGCCGGCGAGGTCAATTTCGGCCCGACTTTCCTGATCGGCACCGGCGCCTATACCGCCGGCATCCTCAACGCCCAGTTCGGTTGGTCGGTCTATCTATGCATCCTGCTCGGCGCGCTGGCCTCCGTTGTCGCGGGTTTCGTGTTGGCGCTACCGGCGCTGCGGGTGAGGGGGCCGTATTTCGGCCTCACCACGCTGGTCGCGGTGCTGATGCTGCAGAATTTCATCGTGGTGTTTGCCGACCTCACCGGCGGCGAGATCGGGCTCACCATCCCTGACGTCATCACCATCAATGCCGGCGCCAATTACTGGATCGCGCTCGGCTTCATGACCATCAGCGCCGCGATCCTGTACGGGCTGTCGCAATCGCCGGTCGGTCTCGTGCTGCAAGCGAGCGGACAGGACCCGGTGCAGGCCGGCGCGCTCGGCTTCAACATCGTCAAGCACAAGCTCGCGGCCTTCATCGTCAGCGCGTTCTTCTCCGGATTGTCGGGCGCGCTGCTGGTGTTCTACTTCGGCACCGCCTCGGTCGGCACCGTGGTCGACGTCGCGGTCGGCGTCAACGTCATCGTCTCCGCCGTGCTCGGCGGCCGGCGCACGGTGCTGGGCGCGGCGCTCGGCGCCATCTTCCTGATCGTGGCCGGCGAATTCCTGCGCCCGACCGGCGAGCTTGCGACCTTCATCGTCTCGGCGGTGGCGCTGCTCGTCGTGCTGTTCTTCCCCGGCGGTTTCCTCGGAGCGGCCCTGTCACGCGAGGCGCGCTCCTAAATGGATCAGACCGTGACCACTGCAACGCTCACCGTCCGCGGATTGACCAAGAGATTCGGCGGCCTGACCGCGGTGAAGAACCTGAGCTTCGAGCTGCATCCCGGCGAGATCCTCGGCCTGATCGGGCCCAACGGCTCGGGCAAGTCGACCGCGATGAAGAGCGTGATGGGCATCGAGCGCCCGACCGCCGGCGAGGTGCTGTTCGAGGGCGAGAATGTCGCCGGCCTGCCCGCGCACAAGATCGCGCGCAAGGGCTTCGGCATGGTGTTCCAGCATTCGCGGCCGCTGAACCGGCAGACCGTGCTGGAGAACATCATGGTCGCGCTGCTGCCCGACAGCCTGTTCATGCTGTTTCCCGACAAGGCGCTGACCGAGCGCGCCAAATGGATCGCCGATCGCGTCGGGCTCGGCGCGGTGATGGACCGACGCCCACCGACGCTGCCATTCGCCGACCTGCGCCGGCTCGAGCTCGCCAAGGCGATCGCGCGTGATCCAAAAGTCGTGCTGGTCGACGAGCCGTTCGCGGGCCTCACCAGCGCCGAGGTCGGTACCTTCTCGCAGCTGATCCGCAGCTTCCGCGATGAGGGCCGCGCGGTGATGCTGGTCGACCACAACGTCAAGAGCGTCGCAGCCCTGGTCGACCGCGTGCTCGCGATGTATCTCGGCGAGGAGATCACGACCGGCCGCGCCGAGGACGTGATGAAGAACGAGACCGTGCGGCGGGTCTACCTCGGCGGAGCGATCGAGACCCATGCGCGGCCTGAGACCTCGTTCAAGGACAAGGTGCCGCTGCTGCAAGTCGAGAATGTCAGCGTGTATTATGGCAAGGCGCAGGCGCTCGAGAACGTCTCGATCCACGTCCACGAGGGCGAGTTCGTTTCGGTCGTCGGGCTGAACGGCGCCGGCAAGACCACGCTGTTCAACACCATCTCCGGCTTCCTGCCCTACACCGGCGAGATCCTGCGCGGCGGCGAGAAGCTGCGCGGCACGGGGCCCGCGAAGATTGCCCGCTCCGGCCTGGTGCAATGTCCGGAATCGCGCGAATTGTTCGGCGAGATGACGGTGCGGGAAAATCTCGACCTCGGCGGCCAGCATCTCGACGATGCGGCGCGGGCCAAGCAGCTCGCCTGGCTGTTCGAGCTGTTCCCGATCCTGAAGGAGCGGCAGGGCCAGATGGCGCAGACGCTGTCCGGCGGCGAGCAGCAGATGCTGGCGATCGGCCGCGCACTGATGATGCAGCCGCAGATACTGATCCTGGACGAGCCGACGCTCGGGTTGGCGCCGGTTATCCTCGAATTGTTGTCGAAGGCGCTGGAGAAGCTGCGCCAGACCACCAAGATCACGGTGCTGCTCGGCGAGCAGAACGTGACCTTCGCGCTTCCGCATGCCGACCGCGTCTATGTCTTGGAGCACGCACGGATCGTCTGGGAAGGCGATCCTGGCCGGTTCGCCGCGGAGGCCGGCAAGGACTTTCTCTGACGTTCGACGATTGAAAAATAACAAAGCAAAGGGAGATGATGATGTCAGGATACTCAACCGCCGCCCGCGCGAGCCTGTTGGCCACTGCGCTCGGGCTCTGCCTCGCGGCGCCGGCCTATGCGCAGTCCAAGGACCCGATCAAGATCGGCGTGATCGCCGAGGTGCAGTCGATCGCGGGCGCGGCCACCCCGGGCGGCGCGCAGATCGCGGCCGACGAGATCAACGCCAAGGGCGGCGTGATGGGCCGCAAGATCGAGATCGTCACCTACGACAACAAGAGCTCGTCGGCCGATTCAGTGCGCGCGTTCCAGCGCGCGGTCAGCGAGGACAAGGTCTCGGCCGTGATCGCGAGCTATATCAGCGAGGTCGTGCTGGCGCTGGAGCCGTGGGCCTCGCGCCTGAAGATGCCGCTGATCACGCCCGGCGCCGCCTCGAACGAGATCACCAAGGCGGTTCACAACGACTATGAGAAGAACAAGTACACCTTCCATGGCTACCTGACCTCGGCCGCGCAGGCCCAGATCGTCTGCGACGCTGCCAAGGAGCTGCTCGTCGACAACCTCAAGTTCAAGTCGGCGGCGATCATGAGCGAGGACGCGGCCTGGACCAAGCCGCTCGACGCCGGCTATGAGGCCTGCCTGCCCAAGGCCGGCCTGAAGGTGGTTGAGCACATCCGCTTCTCGCCGGACACCACCGACTTCACGCCGATCTTCAACAAGATGGAAGCCGCCAAGCCCGACGTGATCGTCACCGGCATCTCCCATGTCGGCGTGCAGCCGACCGTGCAGTGGAAGAACCAGCAGGTGCCGATCCCGATGTTCGGCATCAGCGCGCAGGCGCTGAGCCCGTCGTTCTGGGGCGACACCAACGGTGCCGCTGAAGGCGTGCCCTCGCTTGCGGTGGCGACGCCGAATGTCGCGGTGACCCCGAAGACCAAGCCGTTCGCGGCAGCGTTCAAGGCGAAGTTTAACGTCGAGCCGGCCTACACCGGCTACACCGCCTATGACGAGGTCTACATCATCGCGGAAGCGATCCAGCGCGCCGGCTCGACCGATCCGGACAAGATGGTGGCCGAGCTCGAGAAGACCGACTTCGAGGGCACCATCGGCAAGATCCAGTTCTACGGCAAGAACGACGAGTTCACCCACGGCATCAAGTCCGGCCCGGGCACCGTCACCGGTCTCGTGTTCCAGTGGCAGAACGGCAAGCAGATCACGGTCTGGCCAAAGGCGATCGCGGAAGGCAAGCTGAAGTTTCCTGACTTTGTGAAGCTGTCGCAGTAAGCCGCTCTTCTTCGCCTCTCCCCGCACGCGGGGAGAGGCCGGAACGCATCGTTAGATGCGTTCCGGGTGAGAGGGAGGCTCCGCGAACGCTACTGCCGGCGAATGCGCGGTGAGAGCCCCTCACCCCAACCCTCTCCCCGTAAGAACGGGGCGAGGGGGCGCAGCGCCGATGCGGACGCGGGCTAGTCTCACGTCCCCGGCCGCGACACCTCGGTCTCCTTGCTGGTGATGAACTCCAGCAGCACCGGCACGCCCTCTTTGGTCTTCTGGATGCCGCGCTTGATCGCGGGGATGATGTCCTCGGGCTTGGTCACCCGCTCGCCATAGCCGCCGAAGGCCCGCGCCATCGCGGCGTAGTCGCCGGAGATGTCGGTCGAGCGATACTTCTCGGTCGAGATCGGCATCACCTTCAGTTCGATCGCCATCGAGAAATTGTTGAGCAGGATCGACATGATCGGAATCCGCTCGCGCACCGCGGTCTCGAAATCCATTCCCGTGAAGCCGATCGCGGCATCACCCCAGACGTTGATGCAGAGCTTGTCGGGTTTTGCCAGCTTGGCGCCCATCGCCAGCCCAAGGCCATAGCCGAGCTGGGTGGTCTTGCCCCAGCCGATATAGGACAGCGGCTCGACCGACTTCCAGAACGGCGACAGCTGGTCGCGCGGGCTGCCGGCGTCGTGGGTGATGATGGTGTTGTGGATGTCGACGGTGTGCTGCAAGTCCCACAGCACGCGGTAGGGATTGAGCGGCGCGTCGTTGTGGGTCAGCTTCGGCATCCATTTGGCGAGCCACTCCTTGTGCGAGGCGGCGATCTCCTCGGCGACCGCGCTGGCACTGCGGTCCGCAGTCACCGTTTTGCCGATCTCCTCGAGCAGCGCGTCGAGCACCAGGCCGGCGTCGCCGACCAGCCCGACCCTGGCCTCGACATCCTTGTTGATGTGGTTCGGGTCCAGCGTCGAATGGATGATGGTCTTGCCCTTCGGCATCGCGATGCCGAACGAAGTCTCGGTGAAGGAGCAGCCGATGCCGAAGATCACGTCGGCCTCGGCGAGGAATTTCGGCACCGCGCGCGGCACCGCGAGGCCGCCGGAGCCGAGCGATAGCGGATGCGTCTCCGGGAAGGACGATTTGCCGCCAAGGCTCGTGGTGACCGGGATTGCGAGCCGCTCGGCGAGGCGCTTCAGCTGCGGCCAGGCTTTTGCGTAATGCACGCCCTGGCCCGCATAAATCACCGGTCGCTTGGCGTTGACGAGCAGGGCGGCGGCTTCCTTGATGTGGACGGGGTCGGCGCCGTAACGTGTGCGCAGCACCGGCGTGTAGTTCAGCGGCTCCGGCACGTCCTCGTTCCACATGTCGGCGGGGATTTCGACGATGACAGGTCCGCCGCGGCCGTTCTTCAGTCTGGTGAAGGCGCGGCGGAAGATGTTGCAGACCTCGGCTGCGATGTTGATCGGCTCCGAGGACTTCGAGAACGCCTTCATCGCCTGGCTGGAGTTGAAGTTCGGGTCGATATTGGCGAGCCGGCGTGCATAGCCCATCGGCAGCACCAGGACGGGGACGGATTCGCCATAGCATTGCGCGACGCCGCCCATGGCGTTTTCGGCGCCTGGGCCGTGCTGCATGCAGAATGCGCCGATCTTCTCGCCCGAGGTGATGCGGGAGATCGCGTCGGCCATGTGCACGCCGATGCGCTCCTGGCGCACCATCACCGGGCGGATGTCGGCCGCGGCAGCGTACTCGATCAGGTGGTTGACCGGATAGCCCGTGAGGATCTCGATCCCCTCGCGCTTCATGATTTCCGCGATCGCGGTGCCGAGCTTCATGACGGTCACTCCCTCTGGATGCGGCCGGTTCGTTCCGGCCTCGTTGTCGCCTGTCCGATAAAGGAACAGGATTCCGCCGCCACGGTAAAGCGGCGCCGCGGCCGGATCAGGTAGTCCTGATATGCGTTTACGCCCAATCGCGGCGTCGCCCGCCGCTGCGCGGCGCAACCACGCCGGCAAAACTGGCAGGAAAATTGTGCGCAACCTTTAAGCGTTCGTTCATCCTTTCCATCAATGGGCCGTCAACCAATGAGGCCTAGTTTGACTGGCATATTGCTACGGCGCAGGACACCAAACCGCGAGCGCCGGACAGGAGCTTTTTCATGCGCGCGTTGCTGGCAAGATTTCTGCGTGATGAGGTCGGGGCGACGGCCATCGAATACGCCATCATCGCCGGCGGCATCAGCATCGTGATCGTCGCGGGTGTCAGGGGCATCGGCACCAGCGTCAGCGGCCAGTTCAACGCCGTCAGTTCCGCATTCAAGTAAACGCCGTCGGACACCAACTCAGTCGCCTGCGTCATCTCCGTTCAACGCGCGCAGCATCGCGATGCGCGCGAACATCAGCCAGCCTGCGCCGCGTTCAGCAGCGTTGATCAGATGCTCGACCGCGATCTGCCAGCGCGGCTCCTGCTGGGCATCTTCCGATAGCTTCATGATGTAGTCGGCAGCCTGCTGCAATGTCAGCAGCGTGCCGCCGCGATGCAGCGCGATCGGTTCATCAAACGGCGTCGACCAGGGCATCTCGGCAACCGAGGATCGGAATCATCGCGTGCCGCTTGTCGGGTCAGCCGGCCTTCTTGCGAGCCGCGCTGCCCTGCGCGCGGGCGGGCTTCTCGGCCTTCTTCGGCTCGGGCTTGGCGACTTCCTTGGGCTCGCGCTTGCCGCTGCCCGAGATCGGCAGCAGCATCTCGCGCTGACCCTCGATGCGCTTCTTCGGCTTCTTGCCTTTCGCCACCTTCGCTTCGGCCTTGGCAGGCGCGGCCTGCTTCTCGTTGGCGAGGCTCTTCTTCAGAGCATCCATCAGGTTGATGACGTTGCCGCTGGCCTTCGCCGCGGGCTTCGCGATCTTGATGCCGTTGCGCTTCTGGTTGATCAGGTCGATCAACGCCTGCTCGTAGCGATCCTCGAACTCCTCCGGATCGAACTCGGCGGACTTCTGCTCGACGATGTGCTTGGCGAGATCGAGCATATCCTTGGTGATCTTCACGTCCTGGATGTCGTCGAAATATTCCTTCTCGCTGCGCACCTCGTAGGGGTAGCGCAGCAGCGTGCCCATCAAGCCGTTGTCGAGCGGCTCGAGCGCGATGATGTGCTCGCGGTTGGTCAGCACCACGCGGCCGATCGCGACCTTGTCCATGCTGCGGATGGTCTCGCGGATCACCGCGAAGGCGTCGTGGCCGACCTTGCCGTCGGGCACGAGATAATAGGGGCGGATCAGATAGCGGCTGTCGATCTCGCTGCGCGGCACGAATTCGTCGATCTCGATGGTGCGGGTCGAATCCAGCGCGATGTCGTCGAGCTCTTCCTTGGTGACCTCGATATAGGTGTCGGTGTCGACCTTGTAGCCCTTCATGATGTCGTCGGCAGACACTTCCTCGCCGGTCTCCGCGTCGACCTTGGCGTATTTGATGCGGTGCCCGGTCTTGCGGTTGATCTGGTTGAAGGAGACCTTTTCGGTATCCGATGTCGCCGGGTACAGGGCAACCGGGCAGGTCACGAGCGAAAGGCGCAAAAAGCCCTTCCAGTTGGCGCGGGGGGCCATAGGGAAAACTCCGATTACGCAACCGACGGAACGGTCAAGGATAACACCGGGAACCCCAGTTTGAAACAACGCGGCCTGGTGAATTTGGCAACGGCGTTAACCGTAGCCTCGCCTTGCGCCGGTTTGGCGCGATGGGAGCGCGGGGCGGACGGGTCAACCGGCTCGGAACATCGCTCCGGATCATGCGTTGGCCCTCCGCGAAGAGGAGCAGCAATCGCCGGAATTACAGGCACTTGAGCAAAGAGGTCGCTATGGCAACGGAACGACACGGTCAGATCATTGAAACCCCGACCGAGGCGCGCCAGGCCGAGCCGGGACCTTCGGTTCTCGCGCTGCTGACAGCCTCGACGGGGCTCGCGTTCCTGATCCTGGGTGTCATCTGGTTCGCGTTTTTCCGCGTCTGATGCCAATATCGTTGATCGCCGCGCGAGAAGGCCCCCAATGTTAACCGAGGTGCCGCGCAACGGACCGCATCCGACACATCGGCCAGCCGCCTGAAGCCCGTCCGCGAGACATCCCGACGCAATAATGATGCGTGCGGTCGATCACGGTTGCAGTATTGCCGCGCGGCGCCTTGTGCCGCCATCGTCGATCCGGAAGATCGTGCCTTCGGACATTCCAGCGCATGGATCGCTGCAATCCCGGAAGTCAGATCCTGATGATGGCCGCGTCAAGTTTTCCCGAGCATTCGCGGAAAGCTTTCCGAGCGACGGCGCGGTTCGAGACCTCGCAAGATCTGTGATGTGCAGGGGCGAAGGGCCGCCTCGCGCCGCGTCACGAGATCATCGAAATTGATTGCTAGCTGATTTGAATCAGATCTGCTTTGAGCTTGAGATGTTCTATCGGCAAGAAGAAAAAACGTCGCTGTTGGCTCGCCTCAGGGAGAAAAGCGCTTCAGGCGTCTTCGTCGGGCTGACGGTGCTGGCGATGGCAGGGTGGATCTATCTTCTCAGCTCGATGTTCCTGAAATTCATGCTGTGGTGGTTTTCCTGAGGCGCGCCGCCGCGCGGGAAACTGCCGGTATTGGCGCTGATCATTGCTGCGCCGTTCGATTGCACAAAGATTCCAGCGGCTGAACATTGTTTCGGCGCCCTCCATCATGATGTTGTCACAACTCTGAATGTTAATAACATTCAGACTAACATGGGCAATCGTGATGCTTACTCCCGTTCTGATTCTCGCGGCGACGTTCGTCGCAGGCTTCTTCGCCGGTTTCGCCGCGCGCTCCTGGCGATCGCATCAGCGCCGGGCGCGCCATCGGGTCTACGCGCCCCACGTGGCGCCGCCGCCGGCCAATTCGTCCAGACGGGAACGGCCGGTCAGCGCGTTCGGCCATGTGCGCCGCGCCTTCTAGTTCGAGGGACGCAGGCGAGGGAACTTGGACAGCATGCGTGATCTCAGAGGGCAGTCGCCAAGGCGCTATGTCGCCGATGTCAGTGGTCGGCGGGTACTGGTCGGCCTTACGCTCGAAGAGACCTCGGAGTTCGAGGATCTCGACACTTCCCTTCCGACGTTGCACGGCCGGGACGAGCCGGGCGTCGGGCCGGTGACGCCAGTCGAGGGGCGATGGCTCGAGCTCTACGATAAGCACGACAAGGCCTGGATCAAATGGAAGGCCGATCTGAGGGCCGGGGAACAGGGCAATTCACCGTTTTTTAACTAAGACCGGGCGATTTTCGACCGATACTGCCTGATTGGGCCCGGACCGGATCCTGACCGATGTTTCAGCTGTTTTTGCGGGCTCGCGCGCATGACCTGATCAGGTCGCGGCGCGGCGGGGAAGGTTTCAAGGCGCGCTCGGCCGAGCGGGACGCCGAGACCGATCGTGCCCGGATCGGATCGATCATGGCGGCGATCGAAGCCGCGTTGCAGGCCGCCGAAAGCGAGCAATCCGGCCTCGGCCGCCGGGTCGATGATGTGCTGGCGCGTGCCGCGGTGACGCTCGGCAACGGCACCGACGAATATCTGGAACGCGAGGCGCTTGACAACTATCATCAAGACCTGTTTGACGCCGAAATATCCAACGGCCAGCGTCGGCTGAAGGAATTGGCGACCGAGATCGCGCACTTCAAGTTCATGAAAGCCGCGGTGCTGAGCCGTTTCCCGGACTACAAAGCTCCGGCGGCCGGCAACTGACGCGCCTTGCGGCGGGAACGCATAGGCCGCAGTGGCTCCCGGCGAACGGCGAAAGGTACGGGCAGGACGTGGTGATCGCAGGCAACCTACTCGTCACGGGCTGCGCCGGCTTTATCGGTTTTCACCTGACGGAGCAGCTGCTGCGGGCAGGGCAGCCGGTGATCGGCATCGACAATCTCAACGATTACTATGACCCGGCGCTGAAGCGCGCGCGCCTCGATCTGCTCAAGCAGCACCGCGGCTTCACATTTCTGGAACTCAATCTCGCCGATCGCGCCGGCATGAAGGCGCTGTTCGAGCGTTATCGCTTCGAGGTCGTGGTGCATCTCGCTGCGCAGGCCGGGGTGCGCTATTCCCTGCAGAACCCGCATGCCTATGCGGAGTCCAATCTGGAGGGCTTCCTCAACATCCTCGAAGGTTGCCGCCATACCGGGTGCCGACACCTGTTGTTTGCGTCCTCATCGTCGGTCTACGGCGCCAATACAAAGTTGCCGTTTTCGATCCACGACAATGTCGACCATCCGGTCAGCCTGTACGCCGCGACCAAGAAGGCCAACGAGCTGCTCGCGCATTCCTACAGCCACCTCTATCGCATCCCGACGACCGGGCTGCGCTTCTTTACCGTGTATGGGACCTGGTACCGGCCGGATATGGCGCTCTATGCGTTCGCCGACGCGATCACCAAGGGCAAGCCGATCCAGCTGTTCAACAACGGCAACATGCGGCGCGATTTCACGTACGTCGATGACGTGGTCGAGGCGATGGTGCGGCTGATCGGCCGCGCGCCCGCGGGGGACGGCAACTGGTCCGGAACTCATCCCGATCCCGGGTCGAGCAAGGCGCCCTGGCGGGTCTACAATATCGGCAACAGCAGGCCGGAAGAACTGATGCATGTGGTGGCGCTGCTCGAACAGGGCTTCGGCCGGAAGGCCGAAAAGCAGTTGCTGCCGATGCAACCTGGGGATGTTCCGGAGACGTCGGCCGATGTCTCCGATCTGGAGCGCGAAATCGGTTTTCGGCCGCAGACGCGGATCGAGGACGGTATTGCCAAATTCGTCGCCTGGTATCGGGCCTACCACGACGTCGACCGGATATAGCGCCTCGGCGGCAGTCGGCGCGTCACGATCTCATCTTCTTGTTCAAAGATGATCTCGCCGGGAAAATCGCCGCGAGAAAATCTGCGTCGGTTGCGGAACGGAGGCGCGCAATGAGAGTTATCGATGGTTTTGCTGCCGCTGCAACCATGATCCTCGTCGGCATTGCCATCGCGCCGGCGCACGCGATCAGCGCCCAGGCGGCGCGCGCCTGCGACGCCCTGGTCGCGAAGGCATTTCCGCCGCGACAGAAAGGCAATCCGGCGTCGGGCAGCGCGATCGGCAACGCAAAGGACCAGCGCGACTACTTCAACAGGTGTCTCGCCAATGGTGGCAAGGTCGACGACGACACGTCCACCAAAGTGAAATAGCGCGCGATCGCGACGCACGATCCGAATTAGAGATGCTTATGGCGGCACAGCGCCAGTATCCGTCACGATGCAAGAGCAGGGCATTGAGATCGAGAACGAGGCGCGAAGGCTTCGGTCCGTCGGCCGAGGCCGGGTCGTTTCGGCGACGCGCGTTGTGAACTAGAATAACATTGTCGGGTTTGGCCCCGATCGCGGCGATAACATCGTCCAGGATCGGACGCGCAGCGTTGAAACATTTCTCCGCGTCGTCCTATCAATCAGAATCGATCGGATCCGGCGCTGTTTCGCTATCTGTAACGGTTCGAAATATTTCCGATCAGTGCTGCAGACCATGTGTGTCGCCTCATCCATGCCGCTCGGTTCAACCTGTTATGCACGGGCGCGACCGATTGACTGCCCGCAGCAGATTTTGTGTCTGCACGCTGCGTTTGGTGGAATATCTGGTTCGGTCCTCGGACGCGCCGTCAAAGCGCATGCCATCGACGTGTCGACATTGCGATGACCGGCAGATGCTGCGGACGGCTTCGATGACGATGGCGGGATCAACGATCGCCGAATGATTTCATGCTCTTGGTCGCGTCTCGTGACCAGTCCGGCAGCGCTCATCCTTGCCGCGTGTCGCATCGTCGCCGCTTTCTCCGGTCGCGACGACACAATACAGCCATCGATTCAATGTTTCGCGATCAGGTTGTGGAACCTGATCGGGAAATTTTTTGTCGGAGCCGTGTTGGTCGCAAACCTGCCCCATTATTTCCTTTCCATGTGCGTGATCCGTCTCTGTCATCGAAACTTCAATCACATCGCTCATACCGTTAACTGCAGAGCGAGGGCGCGCCATGAAGCAGCACAAGATTCAACATTTGCATCAGCCGATCGAAGAGGCGTTGCTCGCGACCAATCAATCGCTGCGCAACGAGGTCGTTGCGCTGATGCTGGACATCGCTGAGCTGCGTGAGATACACGAGCGCCCGGTTGCGTCACGCTCGTTCAGTGCGTCCCGTGAGCAGACCAGCCCGCGCGTCGCGTTGCGCCGGCTTCATCGCTGACATTCGTCGCCCGGGCAATCGCGTCACGTCGCGTCGGAATGGCGAGCGTGATCGAGGTGTAGAAAACTCAATTTAAGATTGAATAGTGAATTGGCCGGATTCATCAGGGCGTCACCGCCTGATGAGCTTCCGGCCGGATCGGCGCTTGAGGGGAGAGCCGGTCAGTGCTCGTGCCGCACAGGCTTGTGCGTCACGGCCTCGCACAGGCGCTCGCGCAGGATCCGGGTCTGCAAGACCAGCTCGATGGCGGTGTGTCGCAATTCGAAATTCTCCGCGACGAGGCGTTCCAAGGCGTCGGTCGCCTCGCTGGAAGCGGTTTGGTTCCCTTCGAAAACCTTGAGACGCGCCATGGCTACGATCCTCGCAAAAGTGTTGATCCGGGACCGGCTCCGACACGTGTCGGCGCGGACCTGGTTCTGGAGTCGGGCGGTTGTGGCTCCGCCTGATGGCGATCGGTGGGAAAGCGCCTAATCGATAATTTGGTGGACGAGCTACGTACGTTAGGTTTTGCGAGAATGATCCTCAAATATGTTGAGGGTCTCGCTGCATGTAACATCCATGTACCTACCGCTGCGCAGCGGCGCCTGCAAGCCGTCGGATCCGAAGGTCGCGCGATTAATTTGTTAGAATTTTGTGAAACTTTTGGTGGGCTTGCCGCGTCGATATCGTATGAAGGCATGGCGCACTCGCAATCCGTCAGAGGACCGATTGGATACTGTCATGTGCTCATGCAAGGGGTGCGCCAGTTGCGCTGATCAACTTCTCATACGCAGTTGGTCGTATAACTTTTCCTATCAGAGGCGTTCTGCGCGGGAATTATCGCTCACGTCGTTCGGTAACTACCTTGCAGCTACGCTGTTTCTTCGCACACTATGTCGCTGCCGACGGCAAGTTCGAGGCCCCGCAATGCCCCCGGGAAACCTTCAATTTGAATTTTCTGTTGCATTTACATAGCTTATAGGCCATGCGATTATTGCTAATCTAGGGGGCAATGAGATGACCAATGAGGCGTCATTCTACTGAGGAAATAACTTCCAAGGTCAAGCAGGCCGAGGAACTGATGGCGCGGGGGCAATCACAGGCCCAAGCGTGCAAGGTGCTGGGCGTCAGCGTGATGACATTTCACCGCTGGCGCAAGCAGGAGGCCGCGCGCGGTCACCAGGCGAATGGTAGCGTTACCGAATTCGCCGCTCACACCGATGGTCGCGATGGGGGCCCCCCTAACCGAAACCGTATTGACGAATTGCGGCTGGAAAATGAACGGCTGCGACGGATCGTAACTGACCTGCTGCTCGAGAAGATGAAGATCGAGGAGAAGCTCGCGCTCCGGTCCGGCAACGGCAACGGCTTGCCCCGCCGCGGCGAAGTGCAGAGCTGACCGCAGCGGGTCCTGTTGAGGGCTATCCTGTTAGTGGATTCGTGAAGGCCGGGGAGCCAGCAGCAGCTGGTCGCTCAGATGCGCCTTTTCCGACCTCGCGCGCAGATCCTCGAAGATCGGCCGGAGCCTGTCCTGGGCGAGGTCCAGGCCTTTGACGATGTCCTGATTCGGCATGTCAGCCGGGAAGCGGGCGGCGCGCAGCTTTGTCTCAGCTGCCTTGACCAGCATCTCGACATCGTCGCGATGCTTGCCTGCGACCAGCTCGGCCCCCATCAGGCGGATCAGGTGAAGGAGGGCCACCAGCGCGGCCTCGGTTTCGCCAGCCGATGAACTCATGGGCGCGCCCTCGGATGCTCGTTACGCGACATTCCCGGGCCTTGCGAGCCGGCGACCTGCCTGATAATAGACATGTGAATTGTTAACACTAATGTTAATTCCTGATGGCCGACCTTTCGGATGCTCAACTGGCGAAGGCACCGGCTCATTTCGGCGCCTTCCCGTTCGCTTTTGCCTCCCTTGAAGGATTTGCCGTCGCCGTCGAGATGATCGTCGTCGTGTTGTCCAGCATCGTTGGCGGTGCGGCCTATCATTTGTTCTACTATCACACAGTCTATAGCAACAGCTTCGAGGGTTTTCTAGGGATCGGGGTCCTGGCGGCGATCCTGTTCATGTTCGTGGCCAAGTCCCAGGGGCTCTACAACGCGCAGGTGCTGGCCGGCCTCGACCGGCGCTGGAGCAGCCTGCTCGGCGGATGGCTGCTGGTCGTCCTGCTGATGACCCTGATCATCTTCCTGCTGAAAGTGGGCGCCGGCGTCTCGCGCGGGTCGGTGATGTCGTTCGGCCTGATCGGCGGCGTTGGCCTGGTGACCGGACGGATGCTGCTACAGGCGCCGCTGCAACGCGCGATCGACCGCGGCATGCTGGCCGCCCGCCGCGCGGTCGTGGTCGGGACGGCGGACGAATTGTCACGGGTGCGGCTGTCGAGCCTGCTGCGCGATTTCGGTCTCAGCGAGATCCGGCGAGTTCAGCTCGCCGAACTGTCCGGCGATCAGGACGACCGGGCGGCGGTGGCGTCAGCCATTCGCGCGGCGCGGGAATGCGCCGCCGACGAGATCGTGCTGGCCATGCCCTGGCAGCAGGAGCCGCGCATCCAGGCCGTATCCGATCAGCTGCGGGCGTCACCGCTGCCGGTGCGGCTGCTGCCGGATCGGACCGCGGAACGATTCCTGGCGCTGCGGATGGTGGCGACCGGCCCGATCCCGACGCTGGAAATGCAGCGCTCGCCGCTGACCTCGCTCGAGCGCGCCGGCAAGCGGCTGTTCGACGTCGTGGCGGCTGCCGGCCTGTTGCTGCTGTTCACGCCGCTCCTGATCGGAACCGCGATCGCGATCAAGCTCGACTCCAGGGGACCGGTCCTGTTCCGGCAGCGCCGCAACGGATTCGACGGCAGGCCATTCCACATCCTCAAGTTCCGCTCGATGCATGTGCTCGAGGATGGCGATGTGATCGTGCAGGCCTGCGCGAACGATCCGCGGCTCACCGGGATCGGCGCGACGTTGCGCCGCCGCAGCATCGACGAGTTGCCGCAGCTCGTGAACGTGTTGCGCGGCGACATGTCGCTGGTCGGACCGCGACCGCACGCGCTGGCGCATGACGACAAATATTCGAAGCTGATCGCGAGCTATGCGCAGCGCCAGCACGTCAAGCCGGGCATCACCGGTCTTGCGCAGGTGCACGGACTGCGCGGCGCGACGCCGGCGATCGAGGACATGGAGCTGCGGGTCGCACACGACCTCGCCTACATCAAGAGCTGGAGCTTCATGCTGGACCTGCGCATCCTGTTGCGCACGGTCGGCGAGGTGCTGCGTCACACGGATAGCTGAACCGCGCTCGCGCGCCGACGCGCTGGAGGAAGCCGGCTCGCAGTTTTCCGGACCGAGCTTTCGAGCGTTGTCGAGCGAAGTGGATACCGGTTCGCGTGAAGAAAACGCGTCAAGACAAGAAACCTGAAGCTCCGTTCCGATTCCATCGAAACGGGAAAGGCTCTAGTGCGGAATGTCCTGGCCGGCGTCCTTGAATTCCTGCTCGATGATGTGCCGGTTGGCGTCGCCAGCCACGCGATAGGCCTGGCCGATCGCGCCCTTCAGCTCCGGCGCGCGGCTGAGGATCAGGCGAATCTGCCGGCGCAGCAGATCGACGAGCTCCACGTCACGCGCCGTGTCGACCTGCGCCAGCAGGATCAGGCGCGGCGCGATCAGGTCGCTGCGGTTGAAGCCGGTGTAGTAGGACATCTTCAGCGCCCGCGACGCGGTCGGATTCAGCCAGTCGAACCGTCCGGTCGCCGAGGCGAGGCCGAACCAGGCGCCGGCGTCCATCGGCGAGAGGCGAAGCGCGCGCGTGAAAGCGGCTTCGGCGGCCTCGGGCGAGGCCGGCAATTCGCTCCAGCCGTCGCGCAGCCACAGCTCGCTCCTGACGACGCCGATGCCTGCCGCGCGCGCCGGTCGGGTACGCAACCCATCCGCAGCGAGCCACCATGCCGACAAGGCCAGCGTCACGGCGCCCACCAGCACCGCGACCGGCACGAATGCCGGTGACAGCCGCTGCGCGCGCTGCACGACCGCGTCAGTCATGGCGCGCCGCGGGGGAGCCGGTCATCAGCAGGGTTCGGCGCGGGCCCTCGAGCTTGACGCAGGTCAGGCGGCCGGTCGCATAGGCGCCGGTGTCGACATTGATGCGGTTGTGCAGCAGTTCGGCCTCCTGCACCGGCGTATGGCCGTGGACCACGATCTTGCCGAAATCATCCTCCGACACCAGGAAGTCGTCGCGGATCCAGAGCAGATCCTCCTTGCGCTGTTGCTTGAGCGCGATGCCGGGCCTGACGCCGGCATGCACGAAGAAATAGCGGCCGTGCGAGTAGGTGATCGGCAACGAGCGCAAAAACGTGAGATGGGCCGGTGGCATCTGACGGATCAATTGCTTGGCGAGCGCCCTGCGTTCGGCGACGCCGGGATTGGGGGAGGGCGACAGTCCATAGGACATCAGCGTTTGCAGGCCGCCGAACTGTCGCCATCGCGCCAGCATCTCGGGATTGACGAGGAATTCGAGCAGGCAGGCTTCGTGGTTGCCGAGCAGGCAGACCACCTTCCGCGTACGGCGGCGCTGGTCGAGCATCGCGATCACCTCGCGCGACTCCGGCCCGCGGTCGACGTAGTCGCCGAGGAACACCTCGATCACCCGTGCCGGCCGCGTGCTGCGGATGTCGGCGTCGATGCGGGCGCAGATCTCGTGCAGCAGCTCGGCGTGGCCGTGGATATCGCCGACGGCATAGATGCACGTCTGGTCGCCCGCGTGTTCGCGGTCGTCAGTCTTGCCGACAAGGCGCCGGATCAGGTTGCGCATCCGAGCTCTAGCCCGCTTGCAGCCGGGACCGGCTGATCCGCTGCGCCAAACCCGTTCCGATCACGGCTCCCAACACGATGACTCCCGGTAGCGCCGGCAATTCCGGCAAGGTGAATGCGGCGAGCAGCAGCGTCAGCAAGGCGGCTGCCGCCGCCGCGGCATAGGACCAGTCGCGACCGCGATTGCGGGCACCGGCGGTGAACGCGGCAATGCCCGCGATCGTGACCACCAGTCCTGTCCAGAACATGGCGGGACCGAACTGGGCGATCGAGGCGGCGGCGCTGGTCGCCACCACGGGCCGCGCCGTCGGACCCTGCCAGTCCATATAGGTCGATGCCAGCGTCGCCGTGGTGCCGGCGCCGCTGCCGAGCGCGGGCAGGTCGGCGAGCAGATTGTGGCTCGATTGCACGACGTCGGCGGGTGCGTCGGCGAAGGCCACGGCCAGCGCGACGTCGGCATGGCGGTTGGCGACCGCCGTCGCCAGCGCGATCAGCGCGATCGCCGCCGCGGCGCCAGCGCTGCTCCAGCGATGCAGGTGAAGCCTGCGCGCGGCGAAGGTCATCAGAACCAGGGCGATGCCGGCGGCGACTGCGATCGCGGCACCTCGATGCCCATACCAGCAGGCGCTGGCGATGCAGACCGCCGTGCTCGCGGCGAGCAGCCAGCGCAGCCGCGTGGAGCTGCCACCATCGGCACGTTCACCGCCATAGAGTGCGCGGGCGAGCGCGAGCGGAATACCCGCGAGGACGATGACGAGGAATCCGTCTGCCTTCGCGCCCGGCGCGGCAGCTCCGAGCCAGGCTTTGAGCGGATCGCTCGAGAGCAGCAGGATCAGCGCGGCAGCCAGCGCTGTCGCGGCGATGGTGCGGGCCACCATATCGGCGCGCTTGCGGTCGATCGCGACCGCGGCAGCGCCGATCATGACCGAGAGCAGTGTCAGCCAGAGCAGCAGCGCGCCGAGGCTCGCGCCGGTATCGATCGTGATGCTGCCGCTGAGCGGCGCACCGAGCGTTTCGCCGGCGAACTTCCACACCGGATGCGCCAGGCTCGGCAATGGAAGCATTTGCAGGACGATCCAGAGCGTGGGCACGAGCGCCGTCGCGACGGCAGGGCCGGCAACCGTCTTGAGGAAGCCCAGTTCACCCGGCCGGATCGTGATCAGGCTTGCCAGCAGGCCGAGCGCTGCTGCGGCGCCGACCAGGCCGGTGGCGAGTGAGGCGTCGAGCAAACCAACCGGAATTGACGCCCCGATCAAGATGCAGATGAAAGCCGTGACGTTCCACACGGGAGGTGCGGGTCCTGGGAGGGATGAGAACGCAAGGCAGCGGGATGCCCCGGGCTCGCCGCGAGGTCAACGGAAATCGGGAGTGTGCCATGCGCGGCTAGGGCCTGCCGCGCCGATGCGGAGCGGCGCCCGGCCGGTGCGTCGGCGAGCGGGCGGGACCAGATCAGCGGCCCGAACGTGCTCGCGAGATATCCGATCTGAAGCGCCGCGACGGCTGCGACCATCAGCAACGCGGTCTCCAGCCTCGAGGCTTCGGTGGTGGCCAGCAGCGCGAGTTCCGCCAGCGCCACGGGCACCAGCGCGAGACAGCGCAGGCGCAGCCCGAGAACTCCGCCGGCGATCAAATTACCGAGGAAAACAAACAACATAACGAAACCCTGTGCCCGGGCATTATCGGGCCGCGGCCCTAAGCTGCGGTTAACCGGGCATGTCGCTTTGAACCGGTCACGTGCAAATGCCGGCCGCAGTCTGGCGGGTGGTCATTTGCTAATTTGTTAGCGCTCAGAACGGGCGCAGGTCGCCATAGCTGTAGGCGGCCCAATAGTCGCGGCCGCCGTATGGGCCGTAGGCGCCGTAGAGCGGGGCGCAGGAGTAGCGATCCGGGCAGCCGTGCCAGCAGACTCGTCTCCATTGGCATATATCGCCACGACAATATTGCAGGCGCTGACAGTCATTGCCGACGCGGACAGCCCGTGGTGCCCGGGAAACGCCGAGTTCCGCGGCATAAGCGACAGAGCCGCCAGACAGCGACAGCGCGGTCGCCAGTGCGATTGCCAGTGCCGCGATGCGGGTCATCGAACCCCCGGGTCGGTTATCACAAGCTATCTCATCCAGAGATAATCGGAATATCACGCGAAATCAGAGCCGGAATGCTGTCTTACGGGGTATGACACCCGTGACGCCGCCGGTGTCGCCCAATTGCCTCACCACTATAACATTCACTATCGATCATAGCACAATATATCGCCGAACCTTGTGGCTGCGATGATCGATATGTTACGGCACGTCCGGAGTAGAGTGATGCCGCGTTCGAATTTCAGTCGGGTCATGTTTTTGCTTGCGGCTGCCGGATTGGTCGGCGGTTGCCACTATATGCCGACCAACGGTCCCACCAGTTCGGACCTTCTCGCCGGACATCAGGACCCGGAAAGCCTGCCCTATGCAATGGTCAAGATCACGCCGCAGGTCGAGAACGTGCTGGCATCGTTCGCGCCACAGCTCGCCGGCGGCATCCAGGGTCCGCCGCCCAAGGACATCCGGTTCGGCATCGGCGACGTCGTCAGCGTTACCATCTTCGAGGCTGCGGCTGGCGGCTTGTTCATTCCGGCCGAGGCCGGCGTGCGCCCGGGCAACTACATCACCCTGCCGAACCAGAACGTCGATACCGACGGCAACATCTCGGTGCCCTATGCCGGCGCGATCCGGGCCAAGAACCGCACGCCGACCGAGGTGCAACGCTCGATCGTCGATGCGCTGAAGAACCGCGCCATCGAGCCGCAGGCCGTCGTCGCCCTGATCGAGCAGCGCACCTCGCTGATCTCGGTGCTCGGCGAGGTCAACACGCCGAACCGCTTCCCCGCCAATGCCGCGGGCGAGCGTGTGCTCGACGCGATCACGCGCGCCGGCGGCCCGAAAGGGCAGGGGTTCGACACCTGGGTGATGCTGGAGCGCGACGGCAAGCGCACGACAGTGCCGTTCGGCCAGTTGGTCTACGAGCCCAAGAGCAATATCTACGCCCATCCTGGCGACACCATCTATGTCTATCGCGAGCCGCAGACCTTCGTCGCCTTCGGCGCCTCGGGCGCGCAGGGCCAGTTCAATTTCGAGGCCTGGCGGATCTCGCTGGCCGAAGCGGTCGCCAAGGCGGGCGGCCTGAACGATGCCGCGGCCGACCCGGCCTCGGTGTTCGTCTATCGCGGCGAATTGCCGGAGGTCGCCGCCAGGCTTGGCATCGACGTCGGCAAATATTCCGGGCCGATCATTCCGGTCGTGTACAACATCAATCTCCGCGACCCGGCGGGCTATTTCCTGGCGACGCGCTTCCAGCTGCGCAACAAGGACGTGCTCTATGCCTCGAACGCGGCGTCGGTCGAGGACGCCAAGGTGATGCAGCATATCCGGCTCGTGACCGCGACGGTGAACGACCCGATCGTGGCGGCCTACAATGCGACGCTGCTGCGCAACTCGATCAAGTTCGCGGTGCCGGCGCAGACCGCCCTGCAATGATCGGCGCATCGCGCCGGGTCGCCGGCGATGGCGCGGCGTGCGCCAACGTTGTCCGTGGATCCCGACGATTAACATTGGTCCGGCCGGGCGTGCCCCCGGGAGGCGATCGCAAGGCTATTTAATTGGCGCGGTAACCTCGACTATGCTAACTAACTGTTAGTCGTCGTCAGGGAGATAACCGTGTTCACATTCGAGCGATCCGGCGGCTTTTCTGCGCCGGGTCAGGCGCTGCCCTTGATGTTGGCGGCGGGCGCCGCTGCGAGGGCGCAGGCCCCCGGTGCACCGTGCGGGCTCTCCCGGACGATCGGCGCGGCCACCGGCACCACAGCTATTTCAACCGTTACTCCTTGAGCGGGCTTGCGATTGCCGATGGCGAACCCTTTGCAGCAGTGCGTTTCGGTGACGGTGGCGCGACGTATCCCGGGATCATTGGAGCGCGCGAGGGCAGGGTCCTTCCTGCCGCCGCGGCGATAGGACGAGATGCTTCAGCGCAACCAGATTCCGCCGTCGCTCGATCTGAGAAATCGCCCGGCCGAACTGCCGTCGCTCGCGGAAACGTTCGACGCCTTCATCTCCTATCTGCTGCGGCAGTACTGGATCATCCTCGGGACCGCCGGGCTCTGCTTGTTCGCCGGCATCTGCTACCTGATGACGGCCACGCCGAGCTATACCGCGCTGGCCACGATGATCATCGACACGCGCAAGTTCCAGGCCATTCAGCAACAATCGCCGGTCAATGACGTGCCGGTCGATTCCTCCGCGGTCGAGAGCCAGGTCGAGATACTGAAGTCGGAGAACGTGGCGCTCGCGGTGATCCGGGACCTCAAGCTCGCCGACGATCCCGAATTCGTCGGCTCCAGGACGGGCGCCGCGGGGGCGGTGCTGGATTTCGTGTCCGGCCTGTTTGCGGGCCGCGCGCCGCTCTCCGAATTCGACCGCACCCGTCGCGCGGTCCGCACCTTCCAGAAGCAGCTCGACGTCCGTCGCCGCGGCATGACCTATGTGATCGAGATCAGCTTTCGTTCGCTCGATCCCGAGCGTGCCGCGCAGATCGCCAATGCCGTCGCCGACGCCTACATCGTCGACCAGCTCGATTCCAAGTATCAGGCGACGCGTCGTGCCAGCGTCTGGCTGCAAGACCGCATCCAGGAGCTGCGCTCCCAGGCATCCAATGCCGAGCGCGCGGTGCTCGACTACAAGAAGGCCAACAACATCGTCACCTCCAGCGGCAAGCTGCTCGACGAACAGCAGCTCGGCGAGCTCAACACGCAGCTTGTCCAGGTGAAATCGCAGGTCGCCGATGCCAAGGCCAAGCTCGACCGCATCGAGGCGGTGGTGAAGGCCGGCGCGCCGGATGCGACGGTTGCCGATACCCTGAACAACCAGGTCATCACCAAGCTGCGCTCGCAATATCTCGAGCTTGCCAACCGCGAGGCCGACTGGTCGTCGCGCTATGGTTACAACCATCTGGCTGCGGTCAATCTGCGCAACCAGATGCGCGAGATCCAGTCATCGATGATGGACGAGCTGAAGCGGCTCGCTGAGAGCTACAAGAGCGACTATGCGATCGCCTTGCAGCGCCAAAGCGAGATCGAGCGCGCGGTCAACGACTCGGTGTCGCAGTCGCAGTCCACCAACCAGGCGCAGGTCACGCTGCGCGAGTTGCAGAGCTCGGCGCAGACCTATCGGTCGCTCTACGACAATTTCCTGCAACGCTACATGGAGAATGTGCAGCAGCAGTCGTTCCCGGTCAGCGAGGCGCGGGTGATCACCCGCGCCTCGCGCCCGCTAAGCAAGAGCCATCCGCAGACCCTGGTCGTGCTGGCGATCTCCATGCTCGGCGGCCTGATCGCCGGGCTCGGGCTCGGGGTGTTGCGCGACCTCTATGACCGCGTGTTCCGTACCGCCGACATGGTCGAGGCGATCCTCGACACCGATTGCATCGCCATCGTTCCGCGCGTGCCGCCGGGGCAGATCAAGGCCGCGGTTGCAGCAGGCCGGCCCAGTCTTCCAGGCGCCTCGCGCGCGATCCAGCGCGGCGCCGAGCCGGTGCTGTGGGCTGCGATCGATGCGCCATTCTCGCGGTTCTCCGAGGCGATCCGTTCGATCAAGGTCAACGCCGACCTCAACGTCACCAAGCCGTCGAAGATCCTCGGCCTGACCTCGGCGTTGCCGAATGAAGGCAAGTCGACATTGGCCTTCGTGTTCGCACAGCTGGTCTCCCAAAGCGGCGCGCGCGTGCTGCTGGTCGATTGCGACCTGCGCAATCCCTCGCTGAGCCGCAAGGTCGCCGCGACCGCCGAGCGCGGCATTCTGGACGTGCTGTCGAACAACGCGACGCTGCACGATACGGTGTGGCACGATCCGGAGACCGGGCTTGCCTTCCTGCCGGGAGCGACGCGATCGCGTATCGCGCATTCGCATGACGTGCTGGCCTCCGACCAGATGAAGGATTTCATCGACCGGGCCCGCGGCCATTACGACTACGTGATCGTCGATTTCCCGCCGCTCACGCCTGTGGTGGACGTCCGCACCACGGCGCATTTCGTCGATTCATTCATCTTCGTCGTCGAGTGGGGCAAGACCCAGGTCCAGGTGGTCGAGCGCGCGCTGCGCAGCGCCCGCGCCGTCAACGAGAACCTGCTTGGCGTCGTGCTCAACAAGGCCGATATCGCCGCGATGAGCCGCTACAGCGGCTATGGCGGCAAGAACTACTATTACAATTCGCACTATGGGCGATACGGCTACACCGAGTGAGAGACCCGAGGCGATAGCCAGACCATGACGATGGAATTCAGCGTCGGACAGCACAACGCGCATTATGAGGGCGTCTACTCGGCGCACGAGCGCGATTGGCGGCGCGTCTGCGCGGTCGACAAGGCCGATCACATCGCCGGCCTGCTCGGTGCGTCGGCCGCCGCGGTCGGCAACGTGCTCGAGGTCGGTTGCGGCACCGGCGCCGTGCTGGCGCGGCTGTCGGCGATCGGCGTCGGCCGGGACTTCACGGGCATCGACGTGATCGATCCCGCCACCAATCTGGAGACTGACGGCGCGGCCGCAGCCCCGTTTCACTGGTCGATCTATGACGGTGCGACGATTCCGTTCACCGACGGATCGTTCGATCTGGTCTATGCCAGCCACGTGCTGGAACACGTGCCGGAGCCGCGCGCATTCCTGCGCGAATTGGCCAGGGTCGCGCGAGGCTTCGTCTATGTCGAGGTGCCGTGCGAGTTGCACGCCCGGACCAGCGGCCGGGCGCTGCAATCGACGCTCGACATCGGCCACATCAATTTCTACACGCCCGACACGTTCCGCCTGGTGCTGGAGACCGCCGGCCTCGCGGTTACGGGCTTCGGTATCTATGACCACAGCCTGGCGGTACATGGATTCCATTCGTCGCAGGCGAGGGGGCTCGCCAAGAGCATCGTGCGCAAGACGCTGTTGGCGCTCGGCCCGGGCTTCGCGACCCGGCTTGCGACCTATCATTGCGGGGCACTCTGCCGGCGCGATGCGGCGGCCGCGTTGGCGCGGGACCGTTGAGCCATGGCACCGCGCGTGGTCGTCTTCAACAACATGATCACTCCCTATACCAACCGGCTCTACAATGAGCTGGTCGACCGTGGACTGGATCTCGCCGTGCTGTCCTGCACCGCGCAGGAGGCCGATCGATGCTGGGCCGGATCGTTCGAACCGCGTTACACCGCGCGCACCGTGCCCGGCCTGTCGATCCCGCTGTCGCGGTCGCGTCACACCCACGTCAATTTCTGGATCGGGCGCGCCTTGAGCGCGCTCGCGCCGGACCTGCTGTTCGTCAATGGCTTCTATCCCTCGATGCTGGCCGGCGCGGCATGGGCGCGCGCCAACGGCAGGGCGTTGGCGCTGACCATCGACGGCTGGCGCGAGACGATGCCCGATACGGCCTATCATCGTCTCGCGCGGCCCCGGCTGTTGCGCCACTGCAATGCTGTGGTGTGTTGCAGCGACAGGGGCAGGGACTATTTTCGCGTCGAGGGCGTACGCGACGGCGATCTGTTCGTGGTGCCGCTGGTGCCGGCATGGGATCCGCCGGAAGATGAGCCCGCGTTCGACGAGCGGCCGTTCCACCTGCTCTGGTGCGCCCGCATCAACGACGATGCCAAGAATGCGATCTTCTTCGAGAACGTTGCGATCGCGCTCGGTCGGACCTTGCCCGGGCTGAGCGTCCGGGTGGTCGGGTCCGGTGCGGCCGAGCGGCGCATGCTGGCGCGGCTTGGCGCTGCCGGCATCGACGTCGCGCACGACGGCTACGTGCCGTGGCAGGCGATATCGGGGGTCTATCAGCAGTCGCGATTGCTGTTGCTGCCGTCGCTCCTGGAACCGTGGGGCCTGGTGTGCAACGAGGCCTTGCAGTGCGGGGTCCCGTGCCTGGTGTCACCGCATGTCGGAGCCGGTGGCGAATTGGTGCGTGACGGCGACAACGGCTATGTCCGAGCGCTGGATGAGCAGGCGTGGGTCGATGCGGCGCGCGCCGTACTGGAGCATCCCGCGCGCTGGGAAGCGATGTCGCGGAGCGCCAGGCAAAGCGTGCTGGGGAATGCGCTCGCGGACGCGGCCCTGCGTTTCATGGCCGCAGTCGATCATGCTCTGGGGACGCCAGCCTTGCGGGAAGCAGCGCAATGATCGGGCGATGGCTGTCGCGCACCGATGTCTTTCTGCACGCCTATCTGGTGATGGTGCTCGGCTGCGTCTATTTCCTGTTCAATTTCATCGAAGGCATCTCGTTCGCCGAGAGAGCCGGTGAATCCACCCTGTTCCGCGGCGCATGGCTGCTGCTCTATGTTCTCCTGATACTGCACGTCGCGGTCGATCGGAAACGCTTCGGCGTTCTGCTGCTGCATTCGCATCTCTACCTTGCGTTCGTATCTGTCGCGGTCGTGTCGTTGGCCGTGAGTGCCGACGCCGCCGGTTCATCGGTCAAGTTCGCGATGTATCTCATGACCACGCTGTTCGCGGCGTGGGTCGTGATCCGCTGCCCGGTCGATCGTCTCGTCGACATCCTGTTCCGGATCGGGGTCGCCGTGCTGATCGTTCACGTCGTGCTGTTTCCGGTGATCGGCTCGCAATGGGACTATGATCCGCTGCATCGGCCGACAGTGCTCGGGACCCAGGCCTATGCGGGCATTTTTGGCCACAAGAATCTCGCCGGCGCCTTTTTTGGGCTCATGGCGCTGATCTGTTTCGTGCGCATGCTGGCGGGACCGCGGTGGCAATTCGGCTGGTCGCTGCTCGTGATGGCCTGCCATTGCGTTGCGCTTGCGGCGGCCGGCTCGGCCGGACCGCTGATCAGCATGGCGACGACGATCGCCCTGACCTTCGGGTTGTTGCTGGTGCTGCTCGGGCGCAGGGGCGCGGCGTCGATCTATTGGCTCGGGCTCGCTGCGCTTGCGCTGGTGGCCTACGTCGTGCCGAGTGATGAGTTGTATGGCCTGGTCGGCCGCAGCGACAATCTGACCGGACGCTCGTTTCTCTGGTCGGTGTGGCCGCATTTCTTCTGGCAGCACCCGTGGCTCGGCTACGGGTTTTCGGGGTTCTTCAACGAACTGCCGAATGCGCCCGTGAACGAGCTGACTCGGATGGCACCCTGGAACACCGAGTTCGGCTCGTTCGAGAACTCCTATCTCGATGCCTTTCTTCAGTTCGGCCTGCTCGGTGGGGCGCTCTATGTGCTGCTGCTGGCGCGGGCGCTGTGGAACACCATCGTCTTCACGTTCGAGCGGCAGGGGACGTACTGGATCGCGCCGTTTGCGATGCTGTTGTTCGTGGTGATCGCGTCAGCCAATGACTCGAGCCAGTTGCTGCACAATTATTTCGGCTGCGTGCTGGTGTTCTGGTGCTATTTCGGCCCGGAGGCCAGGTGGCAGGCGGCGCCGCAGCGGGTGTTCACCATGCGCGCGAGTGAAGCATGACGGCATTGACCGACAGGCCGGACCAAGTGGCCGCCGCAACAGGCGACGACGGTGTGCTGCACCGGCCGTTGCGCTGGCTGCGGCGCGTGGGGAGTAATGTCGGGCTCGGCCTGGTCGACCAAGCGCTGCTCAGCGGCGCGGCGTTCCTGCTGACGATCGTGCTGGCCAATGTGCTCGATATCAGTTCGTTTGGTCGGTTCAGCGTCGCCTGGTCGTTCTCGATCTTGGTCGAGGCGGTGGTCTTGCGCGGTCTGTTCGACGACGGCCTGCCGGCCACAGCGCATCGCATTCCGAAATCGCAATGGCCGCAGCTTCGGTTCGGACTGTATTTGTCGGCCCTGCTGGTCTCGGCGACGCTCGGCCTCCTGCTCGCGATCGCGGGCGTGGCACTCGCCGCTGCGGGAAACGACGCGGGCGGACTGATGATCGCGACCGGGCTCGCAATCCCGGCGGCTCGCCTGCAAAGCATGTTCCGCCGCATGTCCTATCTCGATGGGCGGTTGCCGCGCGCGGTGATGTCGTCACTGGCCTACTGTGCGGCACTTGTGGTCTCGACTGTGCTGATGATCGGTCTCAGGCTCACCGGCGCGGCTGCGGCGATGGCATGCATCGCGATCTCGGCTGTGGTCGCCGGCGGTCTGCTGCTGGCCTACACGAGCGAGCTGGCATGGCCACAACGTCGGATCTTTCGTGGCTCGCTGCGGCGGCTGGTCAGGAATGGCCGCTGGTTCGTGGCGACATCGCTGACCTACTGGATCGGCAGCATCGGCTTGATCCCGGTTTGCGGTGTTCTGATCGGGCTGCAAGCCAGCGCGTCGCTGCGGATCCTGCTGCTGCTGTTCGCGCCGCTGAGCCAGTTCTGTGCGACGATGTTCTCGGTTCGATTGCCGGAAATCGCTGCCGAGCTGCGCGCCGGCAGGCGCGGTGCGGTTGCCGCCGCGGCTCGCGAAAATGCCCTGCTGCTCGGATCGATCGCGGCCGCCTATGGCGCATTGGTGGTGCTGTTCGGGCAGCGCATCCTGGCGCTCGTGATTCATGGAGCGGGCTATGAGATCGGGATCGGCAGCCTGGGCCTGATGGCCGTCGCGATGGGGCTCGACGCGGTGTGGCTCGGCCTCGCGTTGCCGTTGTTCGCGACCGGCAAGCCGCAACGGTTCATGCTGAGCCGGATCGCCGGCCTCGTCGCGTTGTGCGGTGTCCTGCCGCTGGCGGCCGCCGCCTGGCAGGTGACGGGCGCCGTTGCGGCGATGGTCGCCTCCAGCGCTGCGTCGGTGATCGTCGTGGTGTGGACCAGCGCGGTGCGGGAGCGGCCATGACCGACGACGCGCATGGCCGCTCGCTGCCGAAGCTGCATATCGGTGCCTTCAACTGCGGCATCGAGGGCTGGATCAACACCGACATCACGATGCATCTGTGGATCGCGAAGCTGCCGTTCGCGGCGAGGGCGCTGCATCTCGCCGGCCTGCTCAGCGATGTCCGCTATACTGAGCACCGCCGGGGCAGGTTCGACGGGCTCCGCCATATGGATTTGACCAAGCCGCTGCCGTTCGCGGACCGCAGCCTATCGGCGGTGTTCAGCGCGCATGTCTTCGAGCACCTGTTTCCCGACGAGGTCGAGCGGCTGTCGCGTGAGATCGCTCGCGTGCTGGCGCCTGGCGGGGTGTGCCGCATCGTCGTGCCCGATATGGAACGGATCGTCGCGCTTTATGATCCGGCCGCGCCGCAGGCTTTCCTCAGGGGCGTATTCGAGATCGAGCGTCGGGGCGAAGTGGCTTTCGCGCATCACTGGGGCTTTACCCGTGCATCGCTCGCGGCGTTGTTCAGCGCGGCGGGCTGTTCGCAGACCCACACACGAGCCTATCGTGAAGGCGTCTGTCCCGACATCGACCGGCTCGACAACCGGCCGGACGAGTCGATCTTCTTCGAGGCCATCAAGTGAGCGGGACAGGTCAATCGCTGGCAGGAGACGGACATTGCTGAGGGCAATCCAAGCCCGTTTTTCCGGTGCGGCACGGAGGCGGCGCGGTGAATTCCTCGTCCGCACCGTCAACGTGCCGCCGGATGCGAAGATCCTCGATCTCGGCGGCGGGAGCGGCCGGCACATCCGCGCGATCCTGCCGTACCACAACGACATCACGGTCTGCGACATCTCGGCGGATGATTTGAAAGCCGCGCGCGAGCGCTTCGGTTTCAAGACGGTGCTGCTGCGGGAGACCGAGCGGCTGCCATTCGACGATCAGGCGTTCGATTTCTGCTTCTGCTCGTCGGTGATCGAGCATGTGACCGGCCCGAAGCAGCAGGTCGTCACGATCGCGAGCGACGCGGCATTTCGCGATATCGCCCGGGCGCACCAGAACCGATTTGCGGGCGAGATCTCGCGGGTGGCGAAGTCGTTCTACGTGCAGACGCCGTACCGGTATTTTCCGATCGAGAGCCACACCTGGCTGCCCGGCATCATCGTCTTGCTGCCGAGGCGGATGCAGATTTCGGTGATTGAGCAGTTTAACCGCTTCTGGTTCAAGCGGACCGCGCCCGACTGGCATCTATTCGACTGGCGCGAGATGACGGAGACGTTTCCGGACGCCCGGATCTACCGTGAACGATATCTCGGCATGACCAAGTCGCTGATGGCGATCAAGGCCTGACGCAGCCCACCGATCGCCGCATCAATCGTCGCGCCGCGCCAGCACGTTGATCAGCGTGCCCACGGCGGCCCGGCGATCGAGCGCCGGCGGGAGCGGCGAACCGGCAAAGCCAGCAGCCAGCATCGAGAGGCCGTGCTGCCGCAGCAGGTTCTGCATGGCGGCCAGCGAGGCGTCGAATTTGGAGTATGTGAGATAGCGGAACAGCGGTCGCGGCGACATGCGCAAGGACGCGGCGTGAGCGAGCTTGTAGCTCCGGCGCAGCAGCGAGCCGCGGTTCGGGATCGAGACCAGCAACAGCCCGTCAGGCTTGAGCACGCGATGGATCTCGGCGAGGCACCGTGCCACGTCCAGGACATATTCCAACACGCTGGCGCACAGCACGCCGTCGAAGGCGCGATCCGTGAACGGCAGGCTCTCGATCGTTGGGATCTGCCTGAAAGTGAGCCGTTCGGCGAGCCTGCCGTCGGTGCGGTGGGCGCGTGCGGCGGCGACCATGTCCGGCGATGCATCGACGCCGGTGACGTTGCAGTTGCGCGCGGCGAGCAGGCGGGCGAGCGTTCCGGTGCCGCAGCCGGCATCCAGCCAATGCTGTCCGGAGAGATCGGTTGTCCCGAGCAGACCGAACATCGCGGCGGTGCGTGCCTTGAAGGTGCGGCCGCGATGCAGCGTCTCCCACGCCGACGAGATCTCGTCGTGAAAGCGGATTTCGGGACGCTCGATCTGGCCCATGGTAGCCATGGTGATCCCTACCAGTGGAAGCCGTTCACTTTGGCGCGGACTTGTTCGGGCAATCCGATATCCGTCAGTTCGAGCACGACCTGGTCGGGACGAGCTACGGTCAGCGCCGCGACGAAGCGTGGATCGGCCGTCGTCAGCACGATGATATCGGCCCATTCGATCGTCGCCGTCACGTCGTCATGCAGCAGGCCGACCAGGTCGGGGTTGCGCATCAGGAACTCACGGTTGGCGCCGATCAACTGCGACAGCTGCACATTGGGGTCGAAGATCCGGATGTCACGCTGCTCGCCGAGCAGGCGCTTGACCAGCGCCACGAACGGGCTTTCGCGGACATCGTCGGTGCCGGCCTTGAAGCTGATGCCGAGGAACGCAATGCGGCGGCCGTCATGCGACAGGATCCAGTCGGTGCCGCGCGACATGATCATCTCGTTGCTGGGCAGGATGCTTTCGAGCACCGGTGCCGACAGGCCGCGGCTGTGGGCGAGGTGCCTCAGCGCCTTGACGTCCTTGGGCAGGCAGGAGCCGCCGAAGGCAAAGCCCGGGCGCAAATAGGCCGCCGAGATGTTGAGCCTGGTGTCCTGCATGAAGATGTTCATGACGTTGCGGCCGTCGATGCCGAGCGTCTTGGCGATGGTGCCGATCTCGTTGGCGAAGCTGACCTTCAGCGCATGCCAGCTGTTGTCGACATATTTGACCAGCTCGGCGGTCTCGACCGGCGGGGTGATCTTGGCGCCCGGCAGATCCTTGTAGAGCGCCATGACGCGGTCGGCGGTGTCCTGGTTGAAGGCGCCGACCACGGTCTTGGACGGCGCGTTGAAATCCGCGATCGCGCTGCCTTCGCGCAGGAATTCCGGATTGAACGCGAGGTCGAAATCGCGGCCGATCTTGTTGCCGGAGGCTTCCTCGATCAGCGGGCCGACGGTGCCGCGGGTGGTGCCCGGCAGCACGGTGGAGCGGATCGTCACGGTATGCGGTGCGTTCTTGGCGCGCAGGCCACGACCGATCTCGATGGCGACCTCCCGGATCGCGGTCAGGTCGAGATTGCCGTTGCCCGACGAGGGCGTGCCGACGCAGACCATCGAGATGTCGCTGTTGACGATCGCCTCGGTGGCATCGGTGGTCGCGGTCAACTGACCGGTCGCGACCGCGCGCGCCACCTTGTCCGTGATGCCGGGTTCGATGACCGGCGAGCGGCCTTTACGGATCAGGTCGACCTTGGCGACGCTCTTGTCGACGCCGATGATCTGGTGACCGAGTTCGGTGAAGCAGGCCGCGCAGACCGTTCCGACATAACCCAGGCCGAAGATACTGACGTTCATGCTTCGACCTTCGCTGATCCGGACATGCGGGGGCGCGCGGCGGTGCCGCGCCCGATCGCTGACGGCGCAGGCGCCATCAACCGATGCTCTCGAGTTGGGTGAAGCGGCAGGGCAATCAAGGCGATGCCCGCCCGGCGGCAGCTTTGGCGTTGGAGGCCGGCGCGGACGGCCGCTCGGTGGTCGTGCGCGGTGAGCGGCCTGGCAGCGGTGCCTTCCTGGTGAACAGCGCCTCGTAAGCCGCGAGCAGCTTCGGCTCCTCGTGCGTCCAGGACAATTTGCGCTCGACGCGGCTGCGGCCGAATGCCCCCATCGTCTGCCGCTGCGCCGGATCATCGATCAGCGCAACGATCTTGTCGGCGAAATCGATCGGATCGTTCTTCGCCGCATAGAGCGAGGCGTCGAGCGCCGAGCGCCGGCCCTCGCGGACGTCGAACTGGACGATCGGCCGTCCGAGCGCCATGTACTCCATGATCTTGTTCATGGTGGAGATGTCGTTCATCGGCGTCACCCGGTCCGGATTGACGCAGACATCCGCGGTCGAGAGCATCGTAAACAATGCGTCGTCGGCGATCGCGCCGGTGAAGGTCACGTAGTCGCAGAGCCTCATCTCCGCGCAGAGCGCGACGACTGCGTTCCATTCCGGCCCGGTGCCGGCGATGTTGAACTGGATGTCGGTACGTCCGAGGTCGTGCACGATGTGGCCGATCGATTGCAGCAGCAGGTCGATGCCCTCGGACTGGCCGATCACGCCGACATAGCCGACGCTGTGGCGCCGGCCGTTGCGCCAAGCCGGATCGACCGGGCGGGAGCGCACCCGCTCGAGATTGGGGCCGGAGCGCACCACGAACACCCGGCTCGCCGGCATCCGGCCGCGCGCGATCGCGATCTCGCGATATGATTCATTGGTCGCGATCGAGATGCTCGCCGTCTTGAAGGTCAGATACTCGACCAGCCGCAGCAGATGCCAGAAAATGTCCCTGCGGCCGAATTTCGCTTCGTAGAGCTCGGGATTGACGTCGTGATGATCGAACACGAAGCGCTTGCCGCCGAGCCTGAACAGCAGACCGACCAGGAAGATCAGGTCCGGCGGATTGCAGCCGTGGATCACGTCGAAGCCGTGCTTCCAGGCGACCTTGGTCGCGAGCCAGGTCTCCCAGAACAGCGCGACCGGATATTCGATCAGGTAGGCGGCGATGCCGCGCGCTTCCACCGGCATCGGATGACGGTAAATGTGAATACCCTCGAGGCATTCGTAGGATTTGTCATGGCCGCGGCCTTTCGGGCAGATCACCGAGACCTCGTAGCCCGCCTTGCGCAGCGACGTCGCTTCGCACCACACCCTGCGATCGAAAGGAACCGGGAGGTTCTCGACGATGATCAGGATCCGCCGCGGTGATGGTTCAGCTCTCGACATTTGCGATGATCTATATCATTGACCTAACAACATCACAATCCGACTAACATTGGAATTAACATGCGCGGCTTCCATGATGCAATCCCTGTGCGGATGTGACGGCGACGAGACACGGACATGGCAGGCACGTTGAGGGATTGGGGCAGCGGGGCATTGATTGCACTGGTTTTGAGCACGCTGGTGCCGTTCGCTCAGAAATGGCCGCTGCGATGGAATGCCTCGCTGACCACCGATGCGCTCGATGCGAGCCGTGTGAACGCCGTGATCCCGCCGACGTTTTTCGGCATGACGGTCAACGCCATCGGTTCGTCGCAGCCGTGGCCCGAACTCAGGTTTGACGGCGTCCGGCTGTGGGGCGCGATCTATTGGGCGCAGGTCAATCCGGCGCCCGGCTTCTACAACTGGGCGCGGTTCGACGCGATCCTCGCAGCCGCCGAGCGCGCGCATGTCGATATCGTTCTCAATCTCGCCTTCACGCCGAGATGGGCGGCCGCGGTGAAGGATGCGCCGCCGGCGTTCACGCCGGGCGCGAGTTCGCCGCCGGCCGATCTCGCCTCATGGGATGATTGGGTGCGGGCGGCAGTCACGCGCGCCGCCGGACGCATCAAATACTTTGAAATCTGGAACGAACCCGAGGATCCCAAATATTATTCGGGCGATATCGCGACGATGGTCGAGATGCAGAAGCGGGCCTATCAGATCATCAAGGCCAGCGATCCCGGCCTGGTGGTGCTGACGCCGTCGTCCAACGGCACGCCGGACGGCTATCGTTGGCAAGAGACCTTCATGGCGCAAGGTGGCGGACAATATGCCGATGTCTTCGCCTTTCACGGCTATGTCAGCGAACCCGAAGCCGTGATCGATGTCATCGCGCGGTTCAAGCAGATGCTCGCCGCGCATGATCTGTCGGGAAAGCCGATCTGGGACACCGAGGCCGGCTGGTCGTCGAAGGAGGACAATCCGGATGGATATCTAGCCCGAGCCTATATCCTGAAATGGATCAATGGCGTGGATCGCGCCTATTGGTACGAGTATGCCGGCGGGGGCGGCGACTTCGGCAAATTGTGGGATCCGGCGCGCGGGCTGCTGCCGGCCGGAAAAGCCTACCGCACCGTGCAGTCGTGGCTGGTCGGCGCCAGCGTCGTGGCCGCCACTCGCACGTCGCCATCGACCTGGTGCGTCGAGCTTCGCATGCAGGATGGCCGCAACGGCGTGATCCTCTGGACCACCAGGGGCCGGTCGGCCTATCGCGTCGAGCCGCGCTACAGCCGCTACGAGGGGCTGGACGGCGGCGAAGGACCGGTCGTCAACGGTATGGTCGAGATCTCGCCGAAACCGGTCCTGTTGCTCGAATGATAGCGGTGTTAATCCGCGAACAATGGGATAATGGTAACGATATTCTTGTCTTCATCGCGCAAGGCAGGCGCGATACAAGGGCGCTGTTAACGCGAGGCGGTTGACCGACTGTGAAGCAGATCGCGCAGAACTATAAGAGCGGCGAACTCAGGCTGATCGATGTGCCGGCGCCGCGCTGCCGGCCCGGCGGGGTCGTGGTGCGCACGGCGTTCTCGGCGGTGTCGACCGGCACCGAGATGATGAAGTTCACCGAAGGCCGGCTGTCGCTGCTCGGCAAGGCGCGCGCGCGCCCCGACCAGGTCGCCAAGGTGGCGCGCTCGGTCCGCCAGCAGGGACTGCTCGCGACCTATCAGAAGGTGATGAACCGCCTCGATTCCTATACGCCGCTCGGCTACTCGCTGTCGGGCATCGTTGTCGAAGTGGGCGAGGGCGTCACCGGTTTCTCGGTCGGGCAGCGGGTCTGCTGCGGCGGCAATCAATATGCGACGCATGCCGAATACAATTGGGTGCCGGTGAATCTCTGCGTCCCGGTGCCGGACGGCGCAGCACTCGACCAGGCCGCCTTCACCACGATCGCCTCGATCGCGCTGCAAGCGATGCGGCAGTCGGAAATCCGACTTGGCGAGACCGCCTGCGTGATCGGCCTCGGCCTGATCGGGCAGATCCTGGTGCGCCTGCTGCGCAGCGCCGGCGTCGTGGTGGTCGGGCTGGACCGGCTCGACGCACGCTGCCGTCAGGCCGAGGCTGCGGGGGCCGCCATCTGCGCCATCGCATCCGATGATGCGGCGGCCGGGTTTCGTGCCCGGATCGACCAGCTGACCGCCGGCAGCGGCGTCGATTGCGTGTTCATCACGGCGGGTAGCGACGATCCCGATCTCGCATCGCGTTCGGCGGCGCTGCTGCGCGACCGCGGCCGCATCGTCGATATTGGCAAATGCACGCTGAACCTGCCGTGGAATGAATTCTACGACAAGGAGCTCGACGTCCGGTTCTCGCGCTCCTATGGCCCCGGGCGATACGACCCGCTCTACGAGGAGGGCGGCGTCGATTATCCGATCGGCCATGTGCGCTGGACCGAGCGGCGCAACATGGAAGCCATCGTCGCGCTGCTCGCCGACGGACGGCTGGATTTTTCCTCGCTGATCTCCGACGTTGTGCCGCTGGAGCAGGCGACGTCGGCGTTCGAGCGCATGAGCCGGGGCGAGGTCGGCCTCGGCATGGTGTTCGCCTATCCGGAGGCCGCTCCGCGCACCACGCGGATGACGTATCGCCCGGTCGCGGCACTGCATGGCGGACGGGTACGGCTCGGCGTCATCGGCGCGGGCAATTATGCCTCCAGCATGCTGCTGCCGCAGCTTGCGAAGGACGATCGCGTCGATCTCGTCGAGGTCGCGACCAATACCGGCCTGAGCGGTGCCACCGCGGTGCGCAAGTTCGGCTTCGCGCGCGCCTCGACCGATGCGGCCGCGGTGCTCGCGGCGGACGACATCGATGCCGTCTTGATCGCGACCCGGCATGCCTCCCATGCCGACCTCGCGGCGCGGGCGCTGCGTAGTGGCAAGGCGGTGTTCGTCGAAAAGCCGCTCGCGATCGACACGGACGCGCTCGATCAATTGGTGCAGACCATCCACGACACCGGCAACAACAGGCTGATGGTCGGCTTCAACCGCCGCTTCTCGCCGCTGCTGCAAGGGATGCGCGCGGCGTTCGCGCCGGCGGGCCCGCAGACCCTGCAATATCGTGTCATCGCCGGCCCGCTGGAGAAATCATCCTGGTACTTGCAGGCCGAGATCGAAGGCAGCCGGTTCGTCGGCGAGGGCGGCCATTTCATCGACCTGTTGTCCTGGTGGCTCGGCGTCGAGCCGGTGCGGGTCTCCGCGAGCGCGGCGGGCAAGGACGTCGACAATCTCCTTGCCACCTTCGACTTTGCCGACGGTTCGGTCGCGAGCCTCAGCTATCTCACCGGTGGCGATCCGAGGGTGCCGAAGGAAGTGCTCGAAGTGTCGGCAAGCACGGGATTTGCCCGCTTCGACAATTTCTCCAGTTTCGAGGTCTGGCAGGCGGGACAGCGCAGGGCAGGGAAAGCGCGGCTCGACAAGGGCCAGCAGCCGATGCTGGATGCCTTTATCGCGGCAGTCGCATCGGGGGGCGCGATGCCGATCGCGCTCGATGCGCTGCTTGCGACCACCCGCGCGACGCTCGCGGTCCAGGCGAGCGCGGCCGCGGGGATGCCGGTTGATGTGAGGCCTGCGGCAGCAGAGCAGGGCGTCGCGCGCGCCTCGACCGGCGCGAGATGAACTTCGCCTGGTATCTGCGCAGGCTGCGGCGTATGGAGCCGTCCGAGCTTGCCGGACGGGTGAACGATCAAGTGCTGCGCTCGCTCTGGCAGATCGCTCCGCCCGACATCGCGCATCGCGCCAAGTCTCGGCTCGCTCCCGGTCCACTGACGCCGCGCTTGAAGCCGCTGCCTTCGCCGGCAAAGGCGCCGCGGCAGGCTGCCGAACGGCTGATCCAAAGCGCCGACCAGATCCTCGCCGGACGCTTCCGGATCTTCGCGAGGGATCACGAAGCCCTGGGCGAACGGCCCGACTGGTTCGTCGATGCCCGCAGCGGCAAGCGCGCGCCAGCCGACATCTATGCGTTTGCGGTCCCCTATCGCGACGAGGCCGCGGTCGGCAACATCAAGTACATCTGGGAGCCGTCGCGGCACCACCATCTCACGATGCTGGCGTCGGCCTATTATTTGACCTCGGACGAACGCTACGCCCGCCGCGTGGCCGAGCATCTCGCCAGCTGGTGGCGCGAGAATCCGTTCATGCGCGGCCCGCACTGGATCAGCGGCATCGAGCTTGGCGTGCGGCTGATCTCGTGGGCCTGGGTGCGCCAGTTGCTGCAAGACTGGCAGGGCGCGCCGGCGCTGTTCGAAGACAATGAGCTGTTCGTGACGCAGCTCCACGCGCATCAATATTGGTTGTCACAGTTTCCGAGCCGGGGCTCGTCCGCCAACAACCATCTCATCGCGGAGGCCGCCGGGCAGTTCGTCGCCGCCTGTGTGTTTCCCTTCTTCAGCGACAGCGCGCGCTGGCGCGCGCAATCCGCCAGCACCTTGGCACACGAAGCCGTTGCGCAGACGCTGGCCTGCGGCAGCAACAGCGAGCTTGCGACCGACTATCACGGCTTCGTGCTCGAGCTGCTGCTGGCGGCGGCGGTGCAGGGCGAAGCCTCGGAGCATCCGCTCGACGATGCAGTCTGGATCACGATGTGCCGCATGAGCGATGCGCTTGCCGCGATGCTGGACGATCGCGCGCGTCCGCCGCGCCAGGGCGATGGCGACGACGGCATCGGCCTGCTGCTCGACGATCACGGCGGCAATCGCTGGCTTGGTCTGCTCGCCACCGGCGCGCGCCTGTTCGGCGAGTTGCCGTGGTGGCCCGACTTGCCGGAGCCCGATCTGCGCACGTTTGTTCTGACCGGCGGCATCAGGGCGCGTATCGTGGCCGCGCGGCCCGAGCGCCGCCCGTATCAGCTCGACGGGGCGGGCCAGGCCTTTCTCGTCGATTCCGACCGGGCGGTGTGGTGCCGCTGCGACCACGGCCCGCATGGCTTCGGCCGGATCGCGGCGCATGCCCATGCGGACGCACTGTCGCTCGAATGCAGGATCGGCGGCGTCGACGTCCTCGCCGACCCCGGCACCTATTGCTATCACGGCGATCCGCGATGGCGCGCTTATTTCCGCTCCACGCTGGCGCACAACACGCTCCGCTTGTTCGCGCGCGATCAGTCGGCGTCGGGCGGGCCGTTTCTCTGGACACGGCATGCGCAGAGCCGGCTGGTCGCATCAAGCGGCCTCGATGACCGTGATGCGGATGCGAGCTGGGTCGCCGAGCATGCGGGATATCACGACGATGCAGGTCGCCTGCATCGCCGTTCGGTGCAATTGCTGCGACAGGCGGCACGGCTCATCGTCACCGACATGGTGCTCGATCAAGAGGGGCTTGCGCTGCCGGCGAGCCTGAGCTGGCATCTGGGTCCCGACGTGGAATGCAGGCTCGAAGGGTGCACGGCGCAGCTGTGCTGGCCGGGCGGCCGAGGCGAGCTCGATCTGCCGGCAGGACTGAACTGGACGACATATCGCGGCGACGGGAACATCCCGGCCGGCTGGTATTCGCCGTCCTTTGATCTCAAGGTGCCCGCGACCTCGCTGATCGGCTCGGGGACGCTTGCCGCGGGCCAAAGCCTGGTGACGGAGCTGCGCTGGTTCACGGAGCCGGTGCGCCGGCCATGAGGATCCTGGTCGCTCACAACAGATATCAGGGACGCGGCGGCGAGGACGTCGTGTTCGAAGCGGAAGTCGCGCTGTTGCGGGGTGCCGGACACAGCGTCGAAACGCTCACGGTGAGCAATGAGGCGATCGATTCGCTCGCCGCGCGCGTCGCGACGACGCTGTCGATCGCCGACAATGCGACGGCCAAGCGGTTGGTCGCAGAGGAGATCGATCGCTTTCGCCCCGACGTCGTCCACGTCCACAATTTCTTCCCGCTGCTGTCGCCTTCGGTGTTCGATGTCTGTCGGCAAAGGCGCGTGCCCGCGGTGGTGACGTTGCACAATTATCGCACCATCTGCACCGGCGGCATGCTGCTTCGCGACGGCCGCGTCTGCCATAAATGCCTGGAGCATGGCCACGTCTGGGGCGTCGCGCATCGCTGCTACCGTGGATCGCTTCCGGGTTCGCTGGCCTCCGCATACATGATTGCGCAGCACCAGCGCCGCGGCACCTGGACACGCCCCGGCCTGCGCCTGATTGCGCTGACGCAGTTTGCCCGGTCCCTGTTCATCCAGGCCGGGTTCGATGGCGGCCGGATCGACGTCAAGCCGAACTTCATGGCCGACCCGGGGGCACCTGATCCCGCGGAGCCGCGTGCCGGGCTGCTCTATGTCGGACGGCTGAGCCGCGAGAAGGGGCTCGGCGTGCTGCTCGACGCCGTTGCCGGAACCGGCATCCCCTTGCGGATCGTCGGTGAGGGACCTGAGCGCGTTGCGCTCGAGGCCCGCGCGGCGGGGCAGGTCACGTTCCTCGGGGCGCTCTCGCGCGTGGACGTGCTTCGGGAAATGGCGAAGGCCGAGGCATTGGTCGTGCCTTCGTTGTGGTACGAGGGATTTCCGATGGTCGTGGTCGAGGCCTTCGCGCAAGGCACGCCGGTGATCGCCTCCGAGATCGGTGGATTGGCCGAGGTGGTGAGCGCTGGCCGGACCGGCGTCTTGGTGCCGCCAGGTGACGCGGCTGCGCTCCGGCAACGGATCGGTGACGTGCTCGGTGCCCCCGATCGGGCCGCATGGGGGAAAGCTGCGCGCGCCACCTATCTGGAGCTCTACGCGCCCGGCGAGAATCTCCGGCTGCTCGAGGCCATCTACGCGCGCGCCGTCGGTGAATGACCGCGGCGGATCGGCGGTTCGCCCTTGCGATTGCCACCCTCGTCCTGGCAACGAGTTGCGACAAATCTGCTGTTAATTTGTTATGATGGATGGTCCGCCTGCGCCGCCAGGTTCGGGCGGCGGTGAGGAGGCCCTGATTCTGGGTCTGATTCCAGGGCTTTCGCCTGCGCGGACATCGGGACCCGCAACCGGAATGCGTCATGACGCCGGTTCGGTCGCCGGCCAGTTGCGAAGTTTGACACTTTTTTGGACGCGCACTCATACGGCGCAGAAATATTTTTTCAGCGCAGAAAATCTCGCCGAACCGCGCGCAGAATCTGCAAAATTCGGCGCCATCCGCAGTCCCGGGGCCGCGTTGAAACCCCGTATAATCACTACCCTTTTTTGCGTCGCGGCTAACATTCGAGCTCGGTCCGCATCGAGCGGTTGCGTGCATGCGAATGGGCGTTAAGTCTCACATAAACCTCATGGAACCAGATGTTAACGGGCCATTGTTGATTGACTCTGTGGTATTGCGGACTTAACAATACACTTAACAAGTTCGCAGTGTGCGTCCACATTTGAGTTGCGTCGCAGCAAAGTGGTTGTGAATCAACGGCTTAGGTGTGGACGGGCGGCTTGCATCCCGATCCCAAGCAGGGGCTATCTCGATGGCGACTTACAATCTTGACCAGACAGACCTCAAGGCAGCGCTAAATGCCACAATCGATCATTCGACCCAGCAACAGATCATCAACTACCTGATCAATGCCGGGATCGGATACACCAGGCCGGACGACGGCTCGACCGTTCCGGTACAGGTGGGGGCCGCGATCTCCAACCCGGATCCGGAGACCAACGTCCTCATCGAAGTCAACCCGAACAACACGGTCAATACCGACGCCAACCTGAAGGCGATCATTGAAGCCACCGACAAGGACGTCACGCTGACGGTGAACGGCAGCACTCCGGTGCTGGTCGCGACCGGCAACGGCAACGACACCATCTACCTCAACAACAGCGGCGACACGACGGTCCTGGCCGGCAACGGCAATGACACGATCTACGGCGGTTCCGGTCACGACTCGATCAGTGCGGGTGCCGGCAACGACGTCATCATCGACAATCTTTCCGGGCACAGCACGCTGGATGGCGGCGCAGGCAACGATCTGATCGTCGGCACCGGCGCCGACACGCTGATCGGTGGCTCTGGCAACGACACGCTGATCGGTGGCGCATCCTCTGAGCTGCATGGCGGCAGCGGCAACGACGTGCTGGTGTCGGGCAGCACGGTGGGCAATTCCAGCACGCTGTATGGCGGCACTGGCGACGACCGGCTGTACGGTGGTGCGGGCGACGATCGCCTGTTCGGTGGCGACGGCAACGACACGTTGACCGCCGGCTCGGGTAACCAGGTTCTCTATGGCGGCAACGGCAACGACGTCCTGATCGGCGGCTCCGGCAACGATCAGCTCTACGGCGGGAACGGCAACGACGCGCTCTACTCGAACTCGGATGCGTCGCACGGCTCGATCCTCGACGGCGGTGCCGGCAACGACTCGCTGTATGGCGGCGCTGGTGCCGACACGCTCTATGGCGGCGCCGGCAACGACCTTCTGGTCGGCGGCACCGGAACTGTTGCGGAGTATGGCGGCAGCGGCAACGACATCCTGTATTCGGGCAGCGATGCGTCGCATGCGACCAAGCTCTACGGCGGCGACGGCAACGACTCGCTCTACGGCGGTGCCGGCAACGACACGCTGTATGGCGGCTCCGGCCACGATACGCTGATCGCCGGTTCGGGCAATCAGACGCTGATCGGCGGCAATGATGGTTCGTCGTTCGTCGGCTCGGCCACCGGTACGGCCTCGATGGTCGGCGGCTCTGGTCAGGACTACTTCTATCTGTCCAACCTCCACAGCAACGACACCATTGACGGTGGCGCCGGCAGCAAGGACTCCCTGACGTTCCTTGACCACGCTTCGACCGATGTGGTCGACATCACCGCCGGCAAGGATGGGTCTCTGGACATCAACTTCAGTAACGGCCAGGTGACCCAGATCAGCAACATCGAATACCTGATCTTCAACGATGGTCACTCGACCAAGCTGTAAGATCCTAGGTCCGCACTAAGCGAAGGCGCCGCCTCAACTCGGGTTGGGGCGGCGCTTTCTGCTATTAGAAACTGTGCCAAGAAATGTCGTCTGATAACCTAGCAGTGTTGCGGTCTGCGCGAATTGTTAGTCATCGGGATAGTTGACTGTTTGCTTGGCGGCTATGTAGCGCGTCTAACCAGGGGGCTACGTTGATGGCGACTTCCAATCTGGACCAGGCCGACTTCGAAGCAGCGATCAACTCCACGATCGATCCCGCGACCCGGCAGCAGCTGATCGACTATCTGATCGCCGCGGGGATCGGCTACACCAGCCCGGATAACGGCGCGACGATCCCGGTGGAGCAGGGGGCAGCGATCAGCAACCCGGATCCGGACGCCAATGCTCTGATCGAGATCAACGCCAATAATACCGTTCACATCGCCTCCAACCTGAAGGCGATCGTCGAAGCCACCAACCGCGACGTGACGCTGTCGGTGATCGGCAGCGGCTCGGTGCTGGTCGCGACCGGCGCCGGAAACGACTATGTCTCCTTCGTCAGCAGCAGGGATGCGGATTTTATTGGCGAGACGACGGTTTTTGCCGGCGCCGGCAACGACACGGTGTTCGGTGGTGGCCCGTCGGAACTGTATGGCGATAGCGGCGACGACTTGCTGGTGTCGGGCAGCGTGGAGGGAGGCAAACCCAGCACGCTTGACGGTGGTACCGGAAACGACACGCTGATTGGCGGTTGGGGCGACGATAGCCTGTATGGCGGCGACGGTGACGACTGGTTGAGCGCGGGGCCGGGTTATAGCCACGAGGTTCTCGACGGCGGCCCGGGGAATGACACCCTCGTCGGAGGCCAATACTTCCTCGGCGTCGGCGGCTTCGGCGAAGAGCTCTACGGCGGCGCCGGCGACGACGTGCTCTACGCGGGTGTGCAACTGCGTCCAGGCTCGATGATGATGCTGTCGGGCGGCGCCGGCAACGACACGCTGTATGGCTCTGCGAGTGCCGCTGCCAATACGATGGATGGCGGCGACGGCAACGACCTGCTGGTTGGCAGCTCCGGCACCGTTGCCGAGTACGGTGGCAGCGGGAACGACATTCTCTATTCAAACGCGCGTGATTTGTTGGGGGTCGTGCTCGAAGGCGGTGCGGGCGACGACACGCTGGTTGGTGGTGTCATCGGTGGTTCCGAAACGCTGCATGGCGATGCCGGCAACGACCTGCTGGTTGGCGCCGACGAGACCGCTTCCGAGTACGGTGGTAGCGACAACGACGTGCTCTACTCGGGCAGCGCTGCGGGGCACGGCTCGTTCCTCTCAGGCGACGACGGCAACGATTCGCTCTATGCCGGCGCTGGTAACGACCTGCTGGTTGGCGATGCCGGCAACGACTTGCTGGTTGGCGGCGCCGGTAGCGACAGCCTCTACGGCGGCGCCGGCGACGACGTGCTCTACTCTGGCAGCAATTCGTTCCACGGGACCCTGCTTGATGGCGGTGATGGCAACGACGTGCTCTATGGCTCGTCGCTCTCTGGCGGCCCCGGCCACTACAGCGACACCCTGCAAGGCGGCGCCGGCAACGACACGCTGATTGGTGGCACGGGAACCAATTTCGAGCACGGCGGCAGCGGCAACGACGTGCTCTACGCGGGCAGCGATGCGTTGCGGGCGACCGTGCTTTTTGGCGATGACGGCAACGACGTGCTCTATGGCAGCGCCCGCAACGACACGCTGTATGGCGGCGCCGGCAACGATACGCTGGTCGCCGGTTCGGGCCACCAGTGGCTGATTGCCGACGGCAATGACGGGTCGTCGTTCATCGGCTCCGTTACCGGTACGGCCTCGATGGTCGGCGGCTACGGTCAGGACTACTTCTACCTGTCCAATCCGCACAGCAGTGACACGATCGACGGCCGTGGCGGCGACAAGGACTCGCTGACCTTCCTGGATCACGCCTCGACCGATTTGACTGCCATCAGCGACGGCAGCAATGGTTTCATGGACGTCAGCTTCAGCAACGGCCAGGTGACCCAGATAATCAACATCGAATACCTGATCTTCAACGACGGTCATTCGGTCAAGACGTAAGATCGATCCCAAGATAGATCCCAGGTCTCCACTCAGCGACGGCGCGCCTCAATCCAGGTTGAGGTGGCACCTTCTTCTGATCGATTGCGCCGATCGGAACTTTGTCGGCCGATCGGCGTCGGCACGCCGGTCTCCGTCAAAAGTTCCACTTCAGGCATGCCCACCGGGTGGACGTTAAAAGTTAGTTCGTCACATTCGGACCACGTAGCTTTTGTAAAGGCGTGATGCTTGCTTAACACAACGGAACTGTGGGCCGATCGCCTTATGCCGCCCAGGTAATCTTGGGCAAGACGAACGATCGCTGCAGAATTCAGCCGCTCAATGCGCGAACCGTGGAGCTCTCGAATTGGCCAGGAAGAAGATGCTGAATGCCGGCGCCGGATCGACGGTGACCAAGCGGATCCAGCCACTGCTGACATCGCGCGAGTGGGACGAGATTCGGCTCGACGTCGACGGAGGCGTGAACCCGGACATCGTCGGGTCGATTACCGATCTCTCCCGGTTGTTTCAGCCGGCCTCGTTCGACGCGATCTGGTGCTCTCATGTCATGGAGCATCTCTATGCCCACGAGGTTCATCCGACCTTCGTTCAGTTCCGCGAAGTGCTCAAGCCGAGCGGATTCGCGCTGATTATGTCGCCTGATCTCGAGGCGGTCGCGCAGCACATGCTGATCCATGGCCTCGGTGCGGTGGCCTATGTCTCCCCGGCCGGCCCGATCCGTCCGTTGGACATGATCTACGGACATTCCGGCGCGATCGAGCAGGGACGTCATCACATGGCTCACAAGACCGGGTTTTCGTCCGAGCGGATGGGAAACCTGCTGCTCAGTGCCGGCTTTCCGACCGTCTCGGTCCGGAGCGGGAATTTCGAGATCTGTGCGTTGGCCCTGATGCCGGAAGCCGACGATGAGCGGATCAGGCCGCAACTGGAAGCCTGTGGGTTCGACTTCCGGGAGACGGTGACCGCCGGCGCATAGTCCACAACGTTAATCAATGTTATAGGGTTCCGTGGCTAAACCCGTGTACGGCCGCGTGCGCAGCCCGCTTTCGCGGTCGTCGTCACATATATCTTTTCGGGGCGATATGCTGAAAATGCTGCGTTAGCGAACTAACAGTGATAAGTTATAGTTCGCCAGGGACCGGATCTGCGCAGTCGAAACTCCGAGGCATTCATGACCAAACACCTCTCGCTCGTCGGCGCACCTTCGGTGGAGGCACTGCCACCCTCGGGGCTTGCCTGTCTCGTCATCGTGGCAAGACAGCACGGCCTGCACCTGACCCCGTCACAACTGATCCATGACAACCTGCTGGGCGATCAGGAAGTCACGCTGCCCGAACTGCTGAAATGCGCGAATTCCTCCGGCATGACGGCAAAGGCCGTCACGCTGGACTGGAAGGGACTGAGTCATCTCAAGCGGGCGCTGCCGGCCATCGTTCGCCTGCGCGACGGCAGCCACATGGTGTTGCTGCGCCTCGAAGGCGATGAGAGCAGCTCCCGGGTCGTGTTGCAGGATCCGAATGCGAGCGAGGATGCACTGCTCGTCATCGATCAACCGCGCTTCGAGGACATCTGGTCGGGCGACGTCGTCATGGCCAAGCGCGATTACGAGATTTCCGACGAGACCCAGCCATTCAGCTTCGGATTCGTCACCGCATTGCTGTTCCGCGAGCGACGCATCCTGCGCGACGTCGCGCTGGCCGCGCTGATCCTGGGCTTCATGGGCCTGGCGCCGATCATGTTCTGGCGGCTGCTCTCGGACAAGGTGATTTTCTACAAGGCCTACAACACGTTCTACGTGCTGTGCCTCGCGATGTTCGTGGTCATCATGTTCGAGGCGGCGTTCTCGTTCCTGCGGCAATATCTCGTTCAGCGCCTGACGGCGCGCCTCGACGTCAAGCTGTCGACCTATGTGTTCGAGAAGATGCTCAATCTGCCGATCGACTACTTCGAGCAGAACCCGGTCGGCCTGGTTTCCCGCGATATCCGCGAAGTGTTCCGCATTCGCGGCTTTCTGACCGGCCAGTTGTTCGGGACCATCCTGGATTCGACCACGCTGTTCTTCTTCCTTCCCGTCATGTTCTTCTTCAGTCCGATCATGACGCTGATGGTGCTTGCCTTTGCCGGGGTGATCGTGACCTGGCTGATCCTGATGCTCCCGGCCTATCGCAAGAAGTCCTCGGCGACCCTGGCGGCCGAGGGCGCGCAGGGAGCGTTCCTGATCCAGAGCCTCAACGGCATCCGGACCATCAAATCGCTGGCGCTCGATGCGCGCCAGCGCCACATGTGGGATGTGCTGGTCGCGCGTGTCGCCAAGGCGCGGCTGGCGGAAGGCATGACCGGAACCGCGATCCAGACCGTGGTGCGTCCACTGGAGCGGCTGGCGGTGAGTGCGCCCTATGCGCTCGGCGTCTACATCGCGGTGTCGAGCGGCGATCCGGTCTATGTCGGCGCGCTGTTTGCCTTTCTGATGCTGTCGCAACGGGTTGCCGGCCCGCTGATGCAGATGGCCCAGCTCATCAACCAGTATGACGAGGCGCGCACCGCGGTCACCATCGTCGGCAGGCTGGTAAACCAGCCGGCCGAGGAAGGCCGCTCCGGCCATGGCGTGCGGGCGCCGCTGAAGGGGTTGGTCGAATTCTCCGGTGTCACGTTCAAGTACAAGGGCGCCGTATCGCCGGCGCTGAACAACATCTCGTTCGAAATTCCGCTCGGCACGACGCTCGGCGTGATGGGCAAGAGCGGTTCCGGAAAGACCACGATCACGCGGCTGCTGCAGCGCCTGCACTCCGACTATGGCGGCCTGATCAAGGTCGACGGCATCGATGTCCGCGAGTACGATGTCGACCATCTCCGGCGCAATGTCGGCGTCGTGCTGCAAGAGAATTTCCTGTTCAGCGGCACCATCCGCGAAAACATCGCGGCCGCAAAGCCCGACGCGACCTTCGACGACATCGTCAGGGCGGCACGATTGGCCGGTGCCGAGGAGTTCATCGACAAGCTGCCACGCGGCTACGAGACCTATGTCTATGAGGGCTCCACCAACCTCTCGGGTGGCCAGCGCCAGCGCCTCGCGATCGCGCGCGCGTTGATCGTCAATCCGCCGATCCTGATCCTGGACGAAGCGACCAGCGCGCTCGATGCGGAGAGCGAAACGATCGTCAACGCGAATATTTCGCGGATCGCGCACGGCCGCACGCTGATCATCATCTCGCACCGCCTGTCGTCGCTGACCAAGGCCGATGCGATCCTCGTGCTCAATCGCGGCGTGGTCAACGATATCGGCCGCCACGAGGAGCTCCTGGAGCGCAACGACATCTACAGCTCGCTCTGGTACCAGCAGAATACGCATCTCGTGCCGACGGGGCGCACCGAGAAGAACTTCAGGAGTCCGACCCTTGTCTCCTAATCAAGCCTCGCTCGCGACCGTCCGCCAGTTCCAGTCCGAGACCGACGCCATCCGCGAAGCGGCCGAGCCGCTGCTGGCTCGCGCGACGCTGTTCGTGCTGGCAGCGTTCCTCGCATCCGTCGTGGCGATCATGTGCTTCACGCGTGTCGACCGGGTGATCACGAGTGTGGCCGGCAGGATCGTTCCGGTCGATCAGATCAACGTGCTGCAAGCCCTCGATGCCTCGATCATCAAGACGATCGATATCAGGGAAGGTCAACAGGTCGAGACGGGACAATTGCTTGCGACCCTGGATTCCACGTTTACCGCTGCCGATGTCACACAGTACAAGCTTCAGATTGCGAGCCTTGACGCGCAGGTCGCCCGCGACGAGGCCGAATTGTCGGGCAAGCCGTTGTCGTACGGCCAATCCAACGATCAGGACGTCACCAGGTACAACGCCTTGCAGAAGGCGCTCTATGACCAGCGCGTCGCCCAGTACAGCGCGCAGGTGACCAGCTACGATTCCAAGATCAGCCAGACCGAAGCGACCATCCAGAAGGCGAAGAAGGACGACGAGCGGTACAGTCAACGCGCCGATATCGCCGGCAAGATCGAGGACATGCGCTCGACGCTCGCCGAAAGCGGCAGCGGGTCCAAGCTGAACCTGTATCTGTCGCAGGACAATCGCCTGGAGCTGCTGCGCCAGATCGACAACACGCACAACACCCTGCTGGAAGCGCAACACCAGCTGGATTCGTTGAAGGCGGATCGCAAGGCCTTCATCGAGCAATGGAACGCACAGCTGAGCCAGGACCTGGTCACGACCCGCAACAATCTGGATACCGCCCGCTCGCAATACGACAAGGCGGTCAAGCACCAGGACCTGGTCCGGTGGACGGCGGCCGAGCCGTCGGTCGTCCTGACGCTCGCCAAGCTTTCGGTCGGATCGGTGCTGAAGCCGGGCGATCCCTTCATCACCTTGATGCCGCTCAAGACGCGGCTCGAGGCCGAGATCCAGATCCTGTCGCGCGACGTCGGCTTTGTCCGGCCGAACGATCCCTGCACGATGAAGATCGACGCCTTCAACGCCGCAGAGCACGGCACGGCGGAAGGCAAGATCCGCTGGATCAGCGAAGGCGCGTTCACGACCGATGACGACGGCAAGCCGGTCGATGCCTACTACAAGGCGCGCTGCTCGGTCGACCAGACCAACTTCAAGGATGTTCCGAAGAACTTCCGCCTCATCCCCGGCATGACGCTACAGGGCGACGTCAATGTCGGGACCCGCTCGGTGGCGATGTATCTGCTCGGCGGCATGCTGCGCAGTGCAAAAGAAGCGATGCGTGAACCATGACGGTGTCGACGCGATCGTTGCTGGACCGGCTCCGACCCGGTTCGTCCCGTTCCGACGCCAAGCAGTTTGAACGGGGGCTGGAGGCTTACGAGAACCGGCAGTATCTCGAGGCGTTGCGCCTCTGGAAGCTTGCGTCGGAGGCGGGCAATCCGGAGGCGGACTACCGGATAGGGCTGCTGTACGCCCGGAACGAGGGCGTGATCGGCAACATTCCCGACGCGGTCGTGTGGTATGAACGCGCCGCGCTGAGCGGACATACCGAAGCGCAATTCCAGCTTGGCTTGATCTACTTCAACGGGGTCAAGCCGATGGTCGGACCGAACCGGCCCGAGATGTGGCGGCAATCCACCGCGGCTCGTCTCGGCGAGAGGGCGACCAACCTCCACGAGCTGGTGTTCCCGAATGGAATCGGCGTGGCGAAGGACGTCGACGCCGCGTTCCTCTGGATGTCGGTAGCGGCGGAGGCCGGCAAGGCGGAGGCGCAAGCCATTCTCGGCGACATGTATGCCAACGGACTCGGCTGCACCAAGGATCATGCCGTCGCCCTGCGCTGGTACGAGGCCGCGGCCGGGCAGAAGGCGGCGTCGGGCGAATTCGCGCTCGGCGACGTGTATTATCAGGGGCGCGGCGTTCCGGTCGATTTCGCGCAGGCCGCGATCTGGTATCACAAGGCCGCGGAGCAGGGCCATGTGCGCGCGCAGGTTGCGCTGGCGTTCATGTGCCTCAAGGGCACCGGCCTGCCCGAAAACGTCGAGGAAGCGGCGCGGCTGTTCCAGAGCGCGGCCGCTCATGACGACACCATCGCGCTCTACAACATCGCGTTGTTGCGGTTGGGCGGCAAGGGGATCGCCAAGGATCTCGACAAGGCCGAGACCGCGCTGCGCAAGGCCGCGCGCAAGGACTACCTGCCGGCGATCCAGGCGCTGGCCGAGTTCTATGCGCTCGGCAGCGCCGCCGAGCCGGACCTGCGCGAGGCGGCCTATTGGTACGAGAGGGCGGCCGAACGCAGCGATGTGCAGGCGCAGTTCTTCACCGGGCGCTTCTACGCCACCGGCACCGGCGTTTCGCCCAGCATCCGGCAGGCCGCGAAATGGTTCGAGCGCGCGGCCGAGAGCGGCCACGCCACGGCGGCTCACAACATCGCGGTGTTCTATCTCAACGGCAACGGTGTGACACGCGATGTCGCGACGGCCATCAAGTGGTTCGAACGCGCCTCCGAGGGTGGCATCAGCGCCGCGGGCGTGCAGCTCGGACGGCTTTACGCGGCGGGTAACGGCGTGCCGCGCGATCAGGTGCGCGCAGCCGAGTGGTTGAGCAAGGCCGCCAAGGGCGGCGACGCCGATGCGAAGACGGCCTACGCCGTGTTTCTGATCCAGGATGAGCCGTCGGAAGAGCGCCTTGCGCAAGCGCGTGCCCTGCTGACCGACGCCGCCGAGGTGGGCCATCCGGCCGCGGCATTCCAGCTCGGCGGGCTGCACATGGGAAGGTCCGGCGGCACCGCGGATTTTCCGGCCGCGGTGCAGTGGTTCAAGCGCGCGGCGAGTGCCGGCCATGTCGAGGCCCAGCACACGCTCGCGCTGCTGTATTCCGATCCCAAGAGCGGCCTCGGGGATCCGCAGGCCGCCGCGAGCTGGATCGTCAAGGCCGCCGGCGGCGGCAACGCTGCGGCCCAGTTCAAGCTCGCGGTGATGTATTGCACCGGGCAGGGCGTCGAGCAGGACCTTGCCCAGGGCGTGACATGGTACGAGGCGGCGGCGCGTCAGGGCCACACCACGGCGCAATACAACCTTGCCGTGATGCTGGGCCGGGGACAGGGCCGCGAGGCCGATCCGGCGAAGGCGGCCGAGTGGTTCGAGGCTGCGGCGAGGCAGGGCATGGTCGAAGCCCAGCTCGCGATCGGCGATGCGCTGCGCGCCGGCAACGGCGTCGCGCAGGATCGTGACCAGGCCTTGCATTGGTATCGGCAAGCCGCACGGCAGAACAACGAAGGAGCGCTGCGTCGTCTGCAGGCCATGGGCGAGAGCGTCGGCTGAGATCGTTGGAGGCGGACGTTTCGCCGCGCGCGCGAAGATGTCGAACAGCTTTGTTTCCAGGCGTGAAGGCACGCAATCAGGCACGTCGGCGTGACAATCTAGGCAGAACCAACGATGGCTTTCATATCGAGGACAGCGCGAGTGCGTTAATGTGATAGGCCCGGAACAAAAGTTATGTCGATCTTAGATTGTGTGATAGTGAGCGATAAGCTCCGGGGATCGGGACCTGGGCGTGTCGGAAGGGCGATGTGATCATCTCGGGATCGAGCTTGTGCGGCACCGAGAAAGAAACTGGAGCCGACGTTAAACGTTGGCAGGAGATCGGGTAGCGATGAACAAGATTGTGGAACGGAGCGTCAGGGATACCAAGGATATGCTGCCCGTTGCCAGTCCGGTTCAACAGGAGGATCTTCCGCAGAGCTTGTTCCTGGATCCCGACATAACGGATCTCAAGTCAGGACCGAGGTTGCGCGGTGCGATCCTCGAATATTCGGGACGCGGGATTTCCGGCTGGATCGTCGATTCCCAGTCGCCGGCCGCGACCGTTTCGATATCGCTCTTCATCGCTTCGCACTGTGTCGAAGAGGGACGCACCGGACGATCGATGCCGGCCAGCATCGGTCCGCGGAGCGTGATCGGGCGTCCCGGATTTCGCATCGATCTGTCCACGCCCGGCGTGCGCCGTCGTCTGGCGCGCGCTCTCAGGAACGCGCTCGTCGAGCCCAAACATGCGCAGATCTATCTCCGCATCAGCCTCAACGACGGCGAGTACTACGAGATACCCCTGTTCGAGAGCTTTACGCCGGCCGAGGTGGTCGTTGCGCTCGGCTTCTCGACCGAGGATTACGACGACCTGTTGTTTCCGAACAACGACCACAGAGTCGTTGCGGGATCGGCGGACGCCTCCAGCAAGGAGGTGCGCTACATCTGTTTCTATTTGCCGCAATTCCACTCATTCGAGGAGAATGACAGGTGGTGGGGACCGGGGTTCACCGAATGGACCAACGTCGCGCGGATGCGCGCCCAGTTTCCGGCGCATGAATCGCCGTGGTTGCCGGCCGATCTCGGGTTCTACGACGTCCGTTTGCCGGAAACGCGTCGTCAGCAGGGCGATCTCGCGCGTAAATACGGCATCGATGGCTTCTGCTACTATGTCTATTGGTTTCAGGGGCGAAGGCTGTTGGAGAAGCCGCTCCAGCTGATGCTCGAGGACGGCGAACCCAACCTGCCGTTCTGCATCTGCTGGGCGAACGAGAATTGGTCCCGCCGCTGGGACGGTTCCGACGCCGAGCTTCTGTTGGGGCAAAATCACTCGCTCGACGACGATGTTCGCTTCATCGACGACATGGCCGACCTGCTGCGCGACGAGCGCTACATCACGGTCGACGGCCGAAAGATCATCGTCATCTATAGGCCGTCGCTGCTGCCGGACAAGCAGCGCCTGTTCGAGGTCTGGCGCAAGCGCGCCAGGGAGCTTGGAATCGGCGAGCTTCTGATCTGCAATGCGATGACCTTCGGGGAGTTCGATCCGCGCGACGTCGATTGCGATGCGGCGATCGAGTTTCCGCCGCACACCGTCTCGACGCGGGAAGTGTCGCCGACCGAGGTCGACGCACCGGAGACGTTCGCCGGCAAGGTCTACGATTATGTCGACGCCATGCGATCGTCTCTCGGCAAGACCTACGACTTCCCGTTCTTTCCCGCGGTGATGCCGCGTTGGGACAATACGCCTCGCAAGGGCGCACGCGGTCACATCTTCACCCGGTCCAGTCCGGAAGCGTTCGAGGTTTGGCTTCGCGACGCGACCCTGCGCGCCAAGGGCAACAGCTTCTCGCAGTCGTTGGTGTTCATCAATTCCTGGAATGAATGGGCGGAGGGCGCTCATCTCGAGCCGGATTCGCGCTATGGCCGGGCGTTTCTCGAGGTGGTGCGAAGGGTCGCTTCGGCCGAGCCGATCTCGGCCCAGATCCGAAACAGTCCGGATCTGCTCGATTGCCTGAGCAGGCAGGAGCTCGAATGGGCGGTCAAGGAAGCCTCGACCCATGTCGAAGTGCTCGCCAACCTGCACCGATCCGGCCTCACGCATTCCGGGGTGCAGCAGGTCAGGGGCGGCACCCCCGTGGAGGCCGCAGGTGCGCTCGACAATCCGGCGGGCTCGTTGCTGGTGATCGAGAATATCAATTCCCAGACCGGCGAACGCGTCATCGTCGACCCGCGCTATGAAATCCTGGTGCGGGGATGGATTTGCGCCGGCAATGCCTTCGAGGCAGGCCGGCAGCGAACGGGATTCCTGATCCTGTCGGAGCTTGGCCCGGAAGGTGCGGTGAACAGCGGGTACTGTCTGATCGTCGATTGGCACGAACGGGTGGACGTGAAGGAATATATGAAGGCCGAGAGCAAGGAGAGCTATTTCGGCTTTCAGCTGTCGTTCTCGATCCGGGACTTGCCGGATGGTGAGTATCAACTCGCGGTGCTCGAGGTCGGCGACGGAGCCAGCGCGCTCGTCAGGTCCCGCCACTCGATCATCGTGAGACGTTGAGGTCGCCGCCGATGCTCGCAAGTGTCGTCATCGCCTGCTACAAGCACGAGCAGTATCTCGAGGAGTGCCTCGAGACCGTCTATCAACAGACGTTCTCCGACATCGAGCTCGTCATCGTGGACGACCATTCGCCGGACCAGAGCTTCGAGGTCGCGCAGAAGGTCATCAAGAAGCGGTCGTTCGGCAAGCGCTTTGTTTCGTGCAAGCTGCTCAAGAACCCGCAGAACCTCGGCGCCCATTACACCTGGAACAGGGCGTTGTCGCTGACCAGCGGCGACATGATCTTTCTTCTGAACTCCGATGACGCATTTTCAAAGGACCGGGTTCAGCTGTTCGCGGACAAGCATGGCGACGAGCGGCTGTTCTTCGGCTTCTCGGCGGTCGAGCCGATCGACGAGCACGGAAAGTCGATCAATAACTACCAGTTTCCAACCCGCCTGCGCTATGCCATCGACCGGGCGCAGATCGCGGGTGCGCCATTGTCGTGGACGTTCCTGGACTCGCAGATCGCCGCGTCGACCGGAAATTTTGTCTTCAGCCGTGAACTGCTGCGCCAGGTCGGTTGGCTCGCCGATCTCAAATACTGCCACGACTGGGACTTTGCCCTGCGCGCGGTGACCAAGGTCGAACCGACCTATCTCGAAGCCGACCGCTACCTCTATCGGTTGCATTCGACCAACAGCTTTCGAAGTCTGAGCAAGGTGGCGGAGAGCGAGACCAAGGCCTGCATGGTGTCGTATTGCCTGAACGCGATCGCGTCGAGGCCGCAGAACAAGACCTGCCTCAGCCCGTCCAATTTCGGCGATTCATTCTATGACTTCGTGAAGCTGCACCCGAACTTCAACTATTGGGTCAAGCAGATCTACGCGCCGTATCATCTCGAACATCGGACGGTGGAATCGAACGACCGGACCAGGCCGATCCGCTGGCGCTGATCGACGCGCAGAAAGTCGAACGAGTCCGTTCCGGTCGGCCGAAGCGGACTCGTTGATTCAGGTTTCGGTTCGGCTGCTTCTCCCGGAAGCGATCTAAAGCGCGATGAGATTGGATCGAATCATCATCGCGCTTTAGCTTGTTGTCCAAGCATGATCTTTTCGGAAAACCGCTTCGCACTTTTCCGGATCATGCTCTAGCAGAGATTCTTCGACGCAGCCCGCGCGGTCGCCTTGAGGACCTCGCGCAACGCTTCCAGGCGGTCGGTTTGACAGGGCAGGGTCGGGACCAGCCAGCCACCCTCGTCATTTTCGTTCCAGGCATAGATCAGCACGGCAGGGGACCGGCGGTCGGGCGGCTGGCTGTTCACCCAACTGATCGATTGCGCGAGATGGCTGGCCAATTCCTGCTTCGTCGGTGCGGCATAGAAATTGGTGATGCCGTCGCCGGGACGCTGCGACGTTTCCCAGGGCACCGGATGTTCGATGCGGGGGCGCCTGTCCCATCCGGTCATCACCGTGGGCACAACGGGGACCTGGCTCGCGGCCAGCGCATTCCAGCCTTTTTCGGCATATCTCGCGAGGTCGGCAAAGCTTCCCCGGCCATTGCCGGTTGTGATCGCATATGACCCGACCGCGTCGGCGCCCAGATTGGCGGCCTCCTGGCTCAAGAATTTCGTGTCTCCCGCGAGCACGATATAGGGCTCGCCGTGACCGGCGGCGTTGGCGTCCGATCTGAACTTGCTCAGTTGCGTGCGCAGGCCCTGCACGCCGCCCCAGCTTCGCTGCACATCCGCAGCCTTGATGAAGCCCAGGAAATAGAGCGGCCGATCGCCCTCCACCCTCAGATAGTTCTTGTCCGCCATCAGGCCGATATGCTCGTGAGGAAGCGCGGACAGCTTGGCCGCCGATCCCCAGCGGCCGAGCTCAGTGAACATGCAGTATTTCAGTTCGGCTGCCTTGGGCCGGGTTCTGAACGCGTACAGGGCTTTCGACATTGGGTGGTTTGCCCCGTAGCCGGCGAATGCCCAGTAATCCAGTCCGGCAAAGATGGCCTGGTCGATCTCCTTGTCCATCTCGGTCTCGATCGAGCTCGAAAAATCAAGCGCGTTCGGATCGCGGTTGATTTGGGCGCCGAAGAACGGAGCGCGCCAGCGATATTTCTGCGGACCGAGCGATTGCTTCATGGCTTCGGTCGGCTGCGAGCCGGGCGAATACCAGGCGTCCCAGCGAATGGCTCCGACGAGAGGTCTCGGGGGCGCCGCTGCGGCAGCGCGAGCGGAACCCGGAAAGCCGAACGAGCGGGGCACGAGGCTTGCGGATAGCGACGTCAAAAACATCCGTCGCGTCAGCGCGAACGTCTTGCGGGTTGCTTCGTTCCCATTGTGCATAGGCGATCTCCGATCGTTCCCGGCCTGTGGCGCGGTTTCGTGCAGATGACATCGAGCCCGCTACTCTATTGTATTGATTTCCCTCGAAATAACCTTACAACAGTTAAGTGTGAGCGCTGTGTGTTATAGCCTTATTCCTGCAGGATAAGTGCGCTATAGGGAAGTCGTGGCGCGAGCCAATGTTAATTCGTCGATCTCCGGGGAGCGGCTCAGGTTGGACATGGAAATTCCAGCATTGTCTAGTTTCAGCTCAGGCGTGAATCTCGATGCGCTTCCAGCAAGTGAGATCGAGACGAGGCTTAGAGATTTCTTTTCCGGGCGGATCGCAAATCCGAAACCCGACGATCTGATCCAATCGGTCAACCAGTTGGAGCAGCAATTCGGCGATTACAAGGAATTCCAGTTCGCGAAGGCGGCGATGCTCGTGCAGGCATGCGATTTCGCAGGAGCGCGTGGAATCCTTCTCGACCTCGTCAAGCAACTGCCGTCGGACTCGCGGGTCTTGCATCGGCTGGCGATCGCGGATCTCAACATGGGGGCGGCCCATGAAGCGCAGGACGTCTATCTTTCGGCGCTCGCTGCCGCCCCGAAGAGTGAAAATCTGCGGCGAGAATTCGCCGGTCTGCTGCGCGTGATGGAGGCGAAGAAGCTCTACGCCGGCGTCGATCGGAAAAAGCACGGGCTGGCCGCCGTCTGCGCTATCAAGAACGAGGGCGAGGATCTGCTGGAGTGGCTGCACTTCCACAGGCTGGTCGGCATCGACCATTTCTATCTCTACGACAATGGCAGCACCGACGACACGCGTGCCGTGATCGAGTCGTTCCCGTGGCCCGAGATGATCACCTACCATTTCGTGGACGGGGAATTCGGTCAGATGCGCGCCTTCTCGCATGCGATCGACAGCTATCGCAATTGCGCGGAATGGTGCGCCTTCATCGACGCCGACGAATATCTGTTTCCGACCAAGGCCGGCAATATCAAGGACGTTCTGGCGGAGGTCGGGCCGGCGCCGGCCGTGGCGGTGCATTGGTTGAACTTCGGCTCGAACGGTCACGACGCCAGGCCGGTCGGCCTGTGCATCGAATCCTTCACGCGTCGGGCCCCCGATGACTTTCCGGATCATTTCATCATGAAGTCGATCGTGCGGCCTGACACCATCGTGTCCTACCTGCATCCGCATCAGTCGCTCGTCCTGGGCTGCTACGTCCAGGAGGACGGCACGCCAGTCTTCCCGATCGGCGGGCGCTGTACCGCTCCGAAGCGCGACAAGCTCGTGATCAATCACTACTATACGAAGTCACGGCAGCAATTGCTGAAGAAGCGCGAGCGCGGCCGGCCGCTCGCCGATGGCGATCCTGAGAAGATCCGCGCGATGGAGTTCTTCACGTTGCGGGATCGCAACGATATCGAAGACGCTACCATTCAAAGGTTTGTTCCGGAGCTGAAGAAGTTGGTCCAGGGCTGAACCGGGCGGCAGCGATGGCCTCGCCGATGGAGGGCGTGCCGGTGCACGCCCGATCCAGTTCACTTGAAAAGCGATTGTTGTCGCAGCGGCCTGCGACCGGCGGGCGGTTACAGCGGCTCCAGCCGGTACTTCGCAAGCAGCCGTTGCGCGGCGTCGAGGTCGATCTCCACCGGTCTTTGAAACACCGACATATTGTTGGCGCGCGCGATCTCCCGGGCGACGGTGCGCACCGAATGGTAGTGGGGACGGTTCTCGAAGTCGTGAATTGCGATGAAAGCGCCGGGTGAGCCGTGCAACAGGCACTGCACGAAGCAGGCCACGCGAAACCGGCCGTCGACGAAGTACAGGTCGGCGGTCCTGCTCTCCGGACGCTGCCAGACACCCTCGTGATAGTTGGGCCAGGAGCTCTCTTTCTCCTTCTCGATCGGATAGCCCCACTCGCGCAGCTTGCCGATATCCACATGCAGCAGCTGCGGCTTGGTGTTTGCGTCGCGCGTGGCATCGCCCACATTGGCGAGCCACTCCGAGGAGGAATCGATCGAAATCACCCACTCCTTCCTGGTCTGGCAGGCCAGCCAGGTGCTTCCTCCCGAGCCGAATTCCAGATAGCGCTTCGAGAGATCCACGAAACTCTTGAACAGTGTCAGTTCCTGACCGTCCATTGCGATCTTCATGGCGGGACCCCGTGGTTTCTCGATTTGCTGTCTGGCGGCTGGCTGCCAATCCACCGCGGGAAGGCGGTCGCGGCTCGTCAAGCCGAGATGAGATCCGGTTCGATCGTCATCGTGCTGCTCGGTTCCCTGTTGGCTGTCCACGCCGGTGATGTTGAGGAGATCGGCCGGCTACTGGTTCAATCCGACACGCTCCACCTTGTAGCCTCGCTCCAGGATCGCGCGCCACCAGGGTTGCTCGTCGACATACCAGCGGACGGTCTTGGCGATGCCGGTCTCGAAATTTTCCTCGGCGCGCCAACCGAGCTCGGTTTCGAGCTTGGTGGCGTCGATGGCGTAGCGGCGGTCGTGGCCGGGACGGTCGGCAACGAAGTTGATCAGCTCGCGACGCGGGCCGGACGAACTGGGGGCGATCCCGTCGAGCAGGTCGCAGATGCTTTCCACGACGTGGAGATTGGTGCGCTCGTTGCGGCCGCCGACATTGTAGGTCTCGCCGACCTCGCCGCGCTCCAGCACCAAGGTCAGCGCCTTGGCATGATCCTCGACGAACAACCAGTCGCGGACGTTCTGGCCGTCGCCATAGACCGGCAGCGGCGCGCCGGCGAGCCCCTTGATGATCATGTGCGGGATCAACTTTTCCGGGAAGTGATAAGGGCCGTAATTGTTGGAGCAGTTGGTTACCAGCGTCGGCAGCCCGTAGGTCTCGTGCCAGGCGCGCACCAGATGGTCCGACGATGCCTTGCTGGCGGAATAGGGCGAGTTCGGCGCATAGGCCGTGGTCTCGCTGAACAGCCCCTCATCGCCGAGCGTGCCGAACACCTCGTCGGTCGAGATGTGCAGGAAGCGGAACTGGTCGCGCTTCTCCGGCGACAGCGTGCGCCAGTGGCGCAGCGCCTCCTGTAGGATCGTGAAGGTGCCGACGATATTGGTCTGGATGAATTCGCCGGGACCGTCGATCGACCGGTCGACATGGCTTTCCGCCGCAAGGTTCATCACCGCATCGGGCTGATATTTCTCGAACAGCCGGCGCAGGGTCTGTCCCTCGCAGATGCAGGCCTTCTCGAACGAGTAGTTCAGGCTTTCGGTGGCGCGGGGCAGCGAGGCGAGGTTTGCCGCATAGGTCAGCTTGTCGATGTTGACGACGCGGGCATGGGTGTCACGCAGAAGATGGCGGACCACGGCGGAGCCGATGAAGCCGGCGCCGCCGGTGACGAAGATCGTCGATCCCTTAAACCGCATGTTTGAGCACCTCTGCGCTGCGGGGCTGGCCGTGGAACAAGCGGTAGACCGACAGCAGATACTCGCCGTAGCTGCTCTTGGCGGTCTTCTGCGCCACCCTGGCGAAGGCTTCGAGCGAGATGTAGCCCTGGCGCAATGCGATCTCCTCCGGGCAGGCGATGCGCAGGCCCTGGCGCTGCTCCAGGATCTGGACGAAATGGCTGGCCTCGACCAGCGAGGAATGCGTGCCGGTGTCGAGCCAGGCGAAGCCGCGGCCGAGCACCTCGACAAACAGGTCGCCACGCTCGAGATAGGCCTTGTTCACGTCGGTGATCTCGATCTCGCCACGCGGCGACGGCTTGATGCCGGCCGCGATGTCGACCACGTCGTTGTCGTAGAAATACAGTCCGGTGACGGCGACGTTGGATTTCGGCCGCTTCGGCTTCTCCTCGATCGACAGCGCCCGGCCGGTCCCGTCGAGCTCGATCACGCCGTACTGCTCCGGCGCGTTGACGACGTAGCCGAATACGGTGGCGCCCTTCTTGCGGACCGACGCCGCCGACAGCATGCTCGGCAGGCCGTGGCCGTAGAAAATGTTATCTCCTAACACAAGAGCGACGGAATCATCGCCGATGAACTCGCGCCCGACGATGAAGGCGTCGGCAAGACCCCGCGGGGTCTCCTGCGTGGCATAGGCGAAGCGGACACCGATCTCGCTGCCATCGCCGAGCAGGCGCTGGAATAGCGGCTTGTCCTGCGGCGTGGAAATGATCAAAATGTCTCGAATTCCGCCCAGCATCAGCGTCGACAGCGGATAGTAGATCATCGGCTTGTCGAAGACAGGCAGCAACTGTTTGGAGACGACGGTGGTCACTGGATAGAGGCGCGAGCCGGTGCCACCGGCAAGGATAATGCCTTTCATGGTCCCTCACATTTTGACTATCAAAACATAACATATGGCGTGCGCTGCACAAGTTTGTTATGAGAAGAAATTAACATTTCTGGCTGCTCAGATCGGAACCAGTGTTAAATGAATGTCATCAAGACCGCGCTACCCGAAGTCCTGATCGTCGAGCCGAAGCTGTTCGGCGACCAACGCGGCTTCTTCCTGGAGACCTACCAGTTCCCCCGTTACGTCGAGCACGGCATCGCGCGCCCGTTCGTGCAGGACAACATGTCCCGCTCGGCCTATGGCGTGCTGCGCGGACTGCATCTGCAAAACCCGTTCACCCAGGGCAAGCTCGTCACCGTGCTGCGCGGCAAGGTGCTGGACGTCGCCGTCGATGTGCGCGTCGGCAGCCCGAATTTCGGCCGGCATGTCGCGGTGGAGCTGAGCGAGGACAATCGCCGGCAATTGTGGGTGCCGCGCGGCTTCGCCCACGGCTTCGTGGTGCTCTCGGAGACCGCCGACTTCTTCTACAAATGCGATGATTTCTACAGCCCCAAGGACGAGCTCTCGATCCGCTGGAACGACCCCGCGATCGGGATCGCGTGGGGTGTCGACAAGCCACAGTTGTCGGCCAAGGATGCGGATGCGCCGCTGTTGGCCGACGCCAGCAATCTTCCGACCTATGGACAAATCTGATGCGGATCTTGTTGACGGGAACGCGTGGCCAGGTCGGCAGTGCGCTCAAGCCGCTGCTCGAAGGTCACGCCACGATCATCGCACCGCCCACCGCGGAGTTCGATCTCGCGAAGCCGGAGCGGTTGATGGCGCAACTCGACGGTCTGAAGCCCGATCTGATCATCAACCCGGCGGCGTATACGGCCGTCGACCGTGCCGAGGACGAGCGCGAGCTGGCGTTCCTGGTCAACGCCAGGGGGCCGGAAGCGATCGCCAAATGGGCCGCTACGAACGGCGTGCCGCTGGTGCATTTCTCCACCGACTACGTTTTCAATGGTTCAGGCGACCGGGCCTGGCGCGAGGATAGCCCGACCGGGCCGCTGTCGGCCTATGGCGCCAGCAAGCTCGCCGGCGATATCGCGATCCAGGCGGCGGGCGGCGCGCATCTGATCGCGCGCACCTCGTGGGTCTATGCCGCCACGGGCAGCAATTTCCTGCGCACCATCGCGCGGCTCGCCGGCGAGCGGAAGGAGTTGCGGATCGTGGGCGATCAGACCGGTGCGCCGACCACGGCGCGCGCGATCGCCGGTGCGGTCGCCGGCATCGTGTTGCCGAACCTCACCACGCTGCACGATCAGCTCAAACGCAGGGGCGGTGTCGTCAATCTGGTTTGTGCCGGCGAAACCAGCTGGCACGGCTTTGCCAGCGCCATCGTCGACGGCCTGAGGTCGCGCGGCGCCACGCTGGCGGTCGAGACCATCGTTCCGATCGCGACCGCCGATTTCCCGACCAAGGCCGTGCGTCCAGGTAATTCGCGGCTCGATCTGTCGCGGCTGAAGGCGCAGTTCGGCGTGACGATGCCGACCTGGCAGGACGAGTTGGCGCGCGAGCTGGATGCGTTCGTGCAACTCGGTACGCCCGCCCACGCCTGAGATCGCCATCGCGCGTCGGCTGAAGCGGAGTCGGCTGAAGCAGACGCGTCAAAAAGTCGAGCCCCGTTCCGATTCATTCGGAACGGGGCTCCAGGATTGAACCGGGGCGCGACGGCGTGGCCGCTCAGCGCGGCCGGCCGATGCTGTCGTAGGTGAAGCCGTGCGTGGCCATCTCGTCAGGACGGTAGATGTTGCGCAGGTCGACGACGACCGGATGCTTCATCTCCTGCTTGATGCGCTTGAGATCGAGCGCGCGGAACTGGCGCCACTCGGTCACGATGACGAGCGCATCCGCCTGTCGCGCGCACTCATAGGCGTCGTTGCAGTACTCGATTTCCGGCAATTCCTTGCGGGCCTGCTCCATGCCGACCGGATCGTAGGCGCGAACCTTGGCACCGAAGTCGATCAGGCCGTTGATCAGCGGGATCGAGGGCGCCTCGCGCATGTCGTCGGTGTCGGGCTTGAAGGTCAGCCCGAGCACACCGATGGTCTTGCCGCGCAGCTCGCCGCCGAGCACGTTGGCGACCTTGCGCGCCATCGCGCGCTTGCGGTTGTCGTTGGCGGTCAGCGTGGCTTCGACGATCTTCAGCTGGACGTCGTGGTCGAGCGCGGTCTTGAACAATGCGCGGGTGTCCTTCGGGAAGCAGGAGCCGCCATAGCCCGCGCCGGCATGCAGGAACTTGGTGCCGATCCGGTTGTCGAGCCCGATGCCGCGCGCGACCTCCTGCACATTCGCTCCGACCTTCTCGGAGAGATCGGCGATCTCGTTGATGAAGGTGATCTTGGTGGCAAGGAATGCATTTGCGGCGTATTTGATCAATTCCGCCGTGCGCCGCGCGGTATAGAGGATCGGCGCCTGGTTCAGGTAGAGCGGGCGATAGACTTCGCCCATCACCCGCTTGGCCCGGTCGTCCTCGGTGCCGACGACGATCCGGTCGGGATGGCGGAAATCCTGGATCGCCGCGCCCTCGCGCAGGAATTCGGGGTTCGACGCAACGGCGAAATCGGCATTGGGATTGGTCTCGCGGATCAGCCGTTCGACCTCGTCGCCGGTGCCCACTGGCACGGTCGACTTCGTCACCACCACCGTGAACTTCCTGAGCGCCGCGCCGATCTCGCGCGCGGCGGCGTAAACATAGCTCAGGTCGGCATGGCCGTCGCCGCGCCGCGACGGCGTTCCGACCGCGATGAACACGGCATCGGCATCGCACACGGCTCCCGCTAGCTCCGTCGTGAAGGTCAGCCGACCGGCGGCGGTGTTGGTCTCGACGAGCTTATCGAGGTCGGTTTCGTAGATCGGGATCTTGCCGCGCTTCAGGGCTTCCATCTTGCCGGCGTCTTTGTCGACGCAAACGACCTGGTGGCCGAAGTCGGCAAAACACGCTCCGGAGACGAGACCTACATATCCCGTTCCAACCATTGCAATCTTCATGAATCCGCTCGTCGATCAGTGTGGAGAGGAGGGGTTAGCACTAGCACAATTGGCGCCGATAACGCCAAGTCTTATAACGCATGGATTGTATGGGAGCTCGGCGGCTTTTTGTGCAAACGGTGAATGGCTCGGTGCAGTTGAATGCTCGCTAGTCACCTAGGGCGCGCCATGGACACATTCTCAACTTGAAATCGACCGACAATCGGCCCGCCGTTTGAGGGGTGGACATGAGCACGAAGACGATTGGCAAGCAGAGGCCCTCAGGAGCTGAGTACGCGTCGTTGCAAACGCAATTCACCAGATGCGATCGCACGACGTTTTCCGGATTTGTGTATGACCGCGCCGATCTCGGCCGGCGCTATACCGTCGAACTGCTGATCGACGGCGAGCCATACATGTCATCAATTTGTGACGAGTTCGTAACAGAGCTCGCCGCCGCCGGGATTGGCGACGGCCGCTTTGGCTTTACGTTCAGCTTGCCAGATCAGGTCAGCGCGAGCGCCGGGATCGTGGAAGCGCGATTGGCGAATCTCGGCAATCCCGTCGGCGTACCGATTCGCTGTGACGTCGCGCCGGAAGGGCGATGGCTCCGGATCTGCGAGATCGAATGGGCTGGAGGTTTGCGGTTCGAGGGCTGGGTCGCGCAGGACGTCGACGAGGACGTCGAGATCCTGATCGCGCAGCGGCCGCTGATGACGGTGAAGCCGACCGGCTGGACCAACGTCGCGCGGGGAGGCGAGGTCGGCGTCGGGCGCCGGATCGATTTCAATCTGCCGGAGCATCTTGCCGATGGTCGCGTGCGCGGGCTGACCGCGCGGACCATCTCGGGCCGCAGCCTGGTGTCCGAGCCGATCGCATTCGTCGCGTTCGATCGTGGATTGGAGCAGGCCATCGCCGAGCTCGGACGCTGGGATAGCGAGCGCTTGCGCGGACAGCTGTTCGATCGGCTGGTGCCGGCCTCGGTGCCGCTGCACGCCTATCGCGGCTGGAAAGAGCGCTTCTCGCCGACGGTGCAGTCCGACGTTCGATCCGAGGCGGCGGTCGTCCTGATCGGCGAGGTCAGGGTCGACGAAAGCATCGAGAGCCTCGAAGCGCAGCAACACGCGGCCTGGTCGGCGGTGTGCCTGCCGGCGCGGGACTTCAGCAAGTTCGATCCAAAGGCCGTGCGTGAGTTCGTCGATGGCGATGCGGCCAACAGCGCGTTCTTTATCTTCTGCCTGAGCGGGACGATTCTCGCGGAAGATGCCTTGCAACGCTTCGCCGCCGCATTCGCCGCCGAACCGGACTGCGATCTGGTCTATGGCGACCTCGAGGTTTCCGCCGGCGCGGTCTGGCCGCTGGCGTTTCCGGCATTCGATCTCGAGCGCGCGCTGGAGCAGGGCTATGGCGCGTATTGCTTTGCCGTGCGCCGGCACCGTGCGCTGGAGGCGATGCAATCGGCGACGTCGCTCTACGACATCTTCCTGTCCTGCGTGGAGCCTGCGCGGACCTACCATCTGCCGGGATCGGTCGCGGCCTTGCCGCAGATCGATGCATCGGCCGCGGTAGGCGAGCTCGCTGCTGCGAGCGAAGCGTATCTGGCGAGGGCCGGCGTCGAGGCCAACGTCGAGCCGCGAAAGGGCGGGCTCCTTCCGGCGGTTCAGGTCAAGCGCGCCGTCGATTGGGATGAGCGGACCACCATCATCATCCCGACCCGGAATCGCGCCGAACTTCTCAGGCGATGCATCGAGACGGTGACGCCGGCCGCGCATGAGACCAACGCCCGGATTCTCGTCGTCGACAACGGCTCAACGGAGCCCGAAACACTGGCCTATCTGCAACGCCTTCTGGCGGAGGATATCGACGTCATCTCGGTCGAGGGGCCGTTCAACTTCGCACGCATCAACAACGCCGCGGTCGATTTCGCCGACACGGAGAACATCTGCTTTCTCAACAACGACATCGAGGCGCTCGACGACGGCTGGCTGGCGGAGCTGCTGTGGCGGCTCGCCGCGCCCGATGTCGGAGCGGTCGGCGCGAAGCTGCTGTGGCCGAACAGCGTCGTGCAGCATGGCGGGGTGGTGCTCGGAACCAGGTTCTCGGCCGAGCACGCCTTCAACGACCGGATGGACGGGGATCCCGGTTACGGAGACCTGCTGCATGTCGCGCACGAATGTTCGGCGGTGACGGCGGCGTGCCTGCTGATGCGAAGGCGCGACTTCCTCACCGTCGGCGGCATGGACGAGATCCGCTTTCCGATCAACTTCAACGATATCGATCTGTGCCTGAAGCTGCGTCAGCTCGGCAAGCGGATCGTGTTCACGCCGGACGCGAAGCTGGTTCACATGGAGTCGGCCAGTCGCGGCCGCGATGCCGCGCCGGACCGCAAGTCGCGCTTCAAGCACGAGCTGTCGATGCTGCGTGCGAAATGGGGCGAGGTGCTGCTCGACGATCCCTATTACAGTCCGCTGCTGGGGCTGGATTCGACGCCGTTCTCAGCGCTGGCATGGCCGCCGCGATCATGGAAGCCGCGCGCCAACCTGCTGCCGATCCCGACCGTTCCTCCAATCGGGATGTAGCAGGGGATCCTCGATCAGCCAGTCGCGTACTGCGGCAACCGTTTCAGCGGCGCCGGAATCGGGCCGCAGCCCGAGGTCCGCTGTTCGGCCGCTGCCGGATGCGGAGATCCACGCCGTCGCCGCGACCGGGAGTCCGGTTGCCAGCAGCGCGTCCGCCAGCGGATGTCCGAACATCGGTTCGCCGAGATCGAGAACGAGGTGCGTAATGCCGTGACCGTCGATCAGCGTCGCGACGTCGTCAGCGGCGGGTTCACCGGTGATCATGACATTGGCGCGCTGCATCAGCTTGAGATCGTCGAGGGTAGTGCCGAGCACGACGATCTCGACGTCTTCGTCGGCGTCGGCCATGTGGTCGCTCAATGCTTTGATGAAGCGGAATTCCGTCGTGTTGGCGTGCAGGGCGAGCACGCCGGGACGCGGCGGGCCATCCATCGCGCGATGCCGCGTTGGTGCGGTGGAAGGGGTGTGTGGCTTGGCCGTTCGCAGACCGAGCGCCGCTTCGGCGAAATCGGCGCTACGCCGGTCGATCGGCGTCACGCGTCGCGCGCCCGCGATCAGGCTCGGCCAGTCCGGACCAACGCCCGATCCGATCGGCCGCGGCGTGGCAAGCGCAGTGTCGATGATCAGGAGATCGTAGGCGAAGCGCTGCGTCAGTTGCGCAAGGCACGCGCCGGGGACGCGGTTCGGCTCCGCGATCTCGAGCGAGCGGATGTCGAGACCTGCGAGAAACGTCAACAAGGCCTCGCGGCCGTGGTCCGTCGCGACGTCGAATGCAAGCGATTGCGGCGCGCCGCCATCCGGATCGAAGATCGAGGCCAGTTGTTGTCGTCCCTCGGGACGGAAATGCGCGATCAGGCCGCGCGTGCCCTCGTTGGCGAGCTGGCGGCTTCGCCCGATCGCGATCGCGCGGCCGGCGGGTGAGCCGCAGAGGATGACGTGTCGGCCGCCGGCGTGCTTGTCATGGGCGTGCAGCGCGAGCTCGAGCGCTGCGCGGCAGTCACGCAGCGGATCGGCAATCAGGAACGCGGCGCACTCGGTGGCGTAGCGCCGGTAACGATGCTCGAGCACGCGAAGATTGCGCATCACCAGCGAGCGTTTCTCGCCGAGGAACGAGCGCGAGCCCTCGTGGCCGACGAGGACCGAGGGGATGCACACGTTGCGGAAGCCGGCTTCCGCGGCGCGCAGGCAGAAATCGACGTCCTCGAGATAGCCGCGATAGAAATCGTCGGACAGTTCGCGCACGGCATCGAGGCATTCGCGGGTGACATACAGGCAAAACCCGATGCCGTTGGGGATGTCGATCGCGATCCCGGAATTTATCCTGCCTGCAAGCTGATCCAGCAATTCTAATTCGCCGGGCGAGGGCAGCGGATTGGAACGGTTCGGGACCGGAAAACTGGTGTATTCGCCATTGTTCGAGAGCGGCGTCGCGGTGCCGACGCCCGGCGTCGATCGCACGGCGCTTCGCAAGCGTTGCAGCGCGTGCTTCGGCACGATGGTGTCGGAGTTCAGCAGCACGACGTCACCACCGTCGGTCTCGCCGAGCGCCCGGTTGACCGCGCCGACGAAGCCGAGATTGTGCTCATTGGCCAGAATTCGTATGCGCGGCTCCGTGGCCAGCCCGGCGAGCAGGCGCTTGATGTCGGGCTCCGGCGATGCGTCGTCCACGATCAGGATGGTCGCGCCCGGCGTGCAGGCGACGGCGGCCAATGCGCTGTCGATGCAGGCGCGCGTCGCGGCGAGGTCGCGGTAAACCGGGATGATGACCGTGAGTGCGGCTGCGTCGCCGTTTCGCGCGCGGGCCGGCCGCTCGGGCGCGCCGCGATGCTCCGGGGCGCGGTTGGCCGGCAGTTGGACGCTTGCGATGACCTGGTCGCCTTGCGTGATCTCGAGGCGCTGCGAGGTCGCGGATGCCGGTCGCATCAGGCGGAATCCGGCGGCCCGCCGATCATCGCGCGCGAATCTGTGGCTGGGATCGGACGGAAGCCGGACGGTGCTGGACTGACCCGCCTGCATCAGCGAGAGATGTGGATCATCCGGCCCTCGCCATGTCACCCAGCCCTTCACCTCCTCGTCGAGGAAGTCGACGCGGGCGCAGCTGTGCTGGCCGTTCTGCTCCAGCAGCAGGAGGGCGCTCCGGACCGACACCGGATCGTCGTCGCGCCGCGCGACGCTTCGCGCCGCTTCGATCTGCTGCGGGCCGTCGCCCCATGCCAGCATTCGCCGCGCCGCGGCCAGGTCGTCCGGCTCGAGCTCGAGCGCGCGGGCCACGCTGGTGACCGCGGCGTCGGTGAGATCCAGGCGAAACAGCGCTTCCGCGCGCAGCAGATGGGCGCGGGCGTCCGGATGGGGCAGGATGCGGCAACGGCGGTCGGCAAGCGCGAACGCCCGGTGGAAGTCGCGCGCCTCGAGCGCTTCGACGGCGGCGCGCTCGAGATCGATGTGGTGGAGCGCTCTGGACGAAAAGCGGGTCCTGCGGGCGTCGGCGGTCAAATGTCGCCCTTGGCTGCCCGCATCTCAGCCCGCCGCCTTGACGGCGCTCTGACGGCTCCGGAACACGCGCACGCGCCCCTCCAGGCGCGGGAACGCGTTGGCGGGCTCGGTCTGCCGGGGCTGCATCGGCGCGAGCGGCGCCGACTGGGCTCGGTGCTCTTCGAGATTGAGCTTGAGGCCCACCAGCGGCTCCCGTCCTGAGGGGCCGGAGACCACGATCCTGTTGCCGGTGACGCGCAGCGCCGGAGCCCCGAGGAAGATGGTCTCCGCGGAGATGGCGTAGCGATCGGCGCCGGGGCCGCTGGCTTCCAGCGAGAATCCCGTGATGGCCAATGCGCGGCCCCGGGTTCCGGCGAAGGTGCCGAGCGGAACGAGCTGGTTGTCGCCCCGCTGCGGCCGGGCAAACCTGACGGCATATTGCAGGGTGAGGTCCTGCGGCTTGTTGGGCCAATCGAGGCGGATTCCCTCGATCCGGGCCGGAGCCGACGGTCCGGCGATCCAGGCATTGCTGCCGACCGTCACGTCGCCAAGCCCCGCCACATGCGCAAGCAGCTTGAGGTCGTTCAGCTCGGCCGTGCCCGGATCGGGTCCGAACGGGTCGGCGGACTGGCTGGCCGGCTGCTGTCCGGCCGGATGTCCCTGGGTCAGCGGTTCGATCTTGATATTGGCGGCGGTCGAGCCTCCGACGCGCCCCGCCGTGACCTCGACGATCACGCGGCTCGGCCGGGCGACCGAGACGACCAGCGCGCTCTCGGGCGCGAACAGGGTTCCATTGGCCACGTCAGGGCCAGTAATTATGTTACAATTGTTAAGACTGGCGCGATCCGCATATACCCGCACCACCGGAGGTGACAATTTATCATCTGCGCCATTGTACCGGACCAGGAAGAGCCCGCGGGCCAGGTCAATGGTTTTCTGCTGCATCTGTTCGTTCATCGCCGCCTGCACGCCTAACGGAATGGGTCGATATGTCTGCTGCACAGTGTGCCCCAAAAATCTGTGTGATAGAAGGGGTCTTAATGTTAATCCGATAAGATTGTTTCGCCGTGCATATCGAAGACACACTTCCGGTCATGATATCGACCCCGACCCCAATCCAGAATCGCGCGGCCGGGGAGCGCGCTCGCCCGCCCATGAACGTCCTCTTCGTCCACAACAACTTTCCGGCCCAGTACCGACACATCGCGCGCGCGCTCGCGGGGCGGCCCGGTAACCGCGTCGTTGCGGTCGGTTCGTCGACTGCGACCGCCGCACCGGAGATCCGGCTGCTGAAATACTCGACGACCAAGTCGGATTCCGCCGAGGTGCATCCCTTCGCGCGCCGCTTCGATGTCGAGGCGCGGCGCGCGGAGGAAGTGCTGTATGCGCTGTCGTCGCTGTCGGGGCAGGGCTTCGTCCCGGACCTGATCTTCGCCCATCCCGGATGGGGCGAGACGCTGCCGTTGCGCACGATGTTTCCGCGGGCACGGATCATCCTGTATTGCGAATTCTTCTACGGCGCCGAAGGCAGGGACGTCGGCTTCGATCCCGAATTTCCCATGACCGGTCTCGATGGCAACGTCGCGCTTCATCTGAAGAACGCGACCACGTTGCTGGCGCTCACCGAATGCGATGTCGGCGTGTCGCCGACGCCATGGCAGCGGTCGACCTTTCCGGCCGAATTCCGCAGCAAGATCGAGGTCATCCACGAGGGCGTGGATACCGACGAGGTCAAGCCGAATCCCGTCGCGCGGTTTCGGCTTCCCAATGGCGCAACATTGTCGGCGGACGACGAGGTGATCACCTACGTCTCGCGCAATCTGGAGCCGGTGCGCGGCTTCCACGTCTTCATGCGGTCGCTGCCGGGGATACTGGCGGCGCGGCCGAATGCGCAGGTCGTGATCGTCGGCGGCAGCGGGACCTCCTACGGCGCCAATCCACCGAAGGGTTCGAGCTGGAAGTCGATGTTCCTGGACGAGATCAGGTCGGACATCGACCTTCGCCGCGTGCATTTCCTCGGCCGGATTCCGCGGGATCAGTATCTCGAACTGCTCCAGGTTTCCTCGGTGCACGTCTATCTGACCTACCCCTTCGTGCTGTCATGGTCGCTGCTGGAGGCGATGAGCGCGGGCTGCGCTGTCGTGGTGTCCGACACCGCCCCGCTGCGCGACATCATCTCGGACGGCAACGGGCTGCTGGCGCCGTTCTTCGACATTGATGCGTTGTCGGATCAGGTGGTCTCGGTGCTGTCGCGGCCCAAGGCCTTCAGGCGGATGCGGGCGAAGGCGCGAAGCTTCGTGAGAGACAATTACGACGCAAAGCGTGTCTGCCTGCCCCGGATGCTGACCCTCGTTGGATGAAGGCGTCCTCCCGCGCATCCGTGCGGGGACGCCAGGAGTTTGCGATGCCGCTTGTCATCTCAGTTGCCCAACGCAAGGGCGGGGTCGGAAAGACGACCCTTGCGGTCCTGCTCGCCGGAGAACTCGACCGGCGCACCCGCGCGGTCGGCCTGGTCGACGCCGACTCGCAGGCGTCGGCCTGTCACTGGGCCGAGCCAGGCAATCTGTCGTTTCCGGTCTACCAGCTCGATCCGGAAACCCGGCCGGTCGCCGAATGGGCCAGGCTGATGCGCCAGATTCCGCATCAGATCATCGTGGTGGACTCCGCGCCCAACGATCGCGTGCTCGGCGCGGTGCTCGCGGTCGCCAATATCGTGCTGATGCCCTGCACGCCGTCCGGCCTCGACATCGAGGCCACCGCGCGAACGCTCGATATCGTCCGCGAGGTGCGGGCAACGCGGCAGACCGCGCTGCGTGCCATGATCGTGCCGAACCGGGTCGACCAGCGCACCCTCGAAGGCCAGCAATTCATCGAGGAGCTCGATACGTTCGGCGAGCAGATCGGGCCGATGATCGGGAGCCGCTCGGCCTATGTCCGCGCCTTCGCGTTGGGGCAATCGGTCGCCGATTTCGCCAGTGGCACGCCCGCGGATATCGAGATCAAGACGCTTGCCGATCTCGTCATGAGCTGGGCCAGGATCGCGCCGAGGCAATTTGCGACGATTTAACATCTGGCGCCGGCTGCTTCACAATGCGGCGCGCGTCGTCGAGGCATCGACATGAAGCTGGCCGGCTTGGTCACGATCGCAACGCTGCTCGCCACCGGCGCCCCCGTGCTCGCACAAGGCACCACGCAGGGCGCAACCCGCTATTCGATCGATGGGCCGGGCGGTGGCGTTCCGACATCGCGGCCGCCGGCAACCCGGCCGGTGCCGCCGGCGACGACGATCTATCCGTATGGGAGGCCGCCGCGGCATGCGCCGCCGGCCGGGCGGCCAAGCAACCTCTCGCCTGGGTCGCGCTGATCCTCGGTCGCGCGGAACGGGTCGGGCAGGCCCCAACCTCTTAACGCTATTCCGATCGTCGTTTTGCCGCGCCAGCGGGAATGTCGTACCCATGCGGTCGCTGCGCCTGTTGAGACGCAGGATTGGTCCGCACAGGGACGATATTTCCAATGGCGAGCAAGGGTTCGATCCTAATCACGGGCGGTGCGGGATATATCGGATCCCATTGCGCCAAGGCCGTTGCCGAAGCCGGCTATCTCCCGGTGGTGTATGACAACCTGTCCACCGGTCACCGCGATTTCGCGCGATGGGGACCGTTGACGATCGGCGACGTCGCCGATCACGCAAAGATCACCGCGACCATCCGCGAGCATGGTGCGCTCGCCGTGATGCATTTCGCAGCCTTCAGCGCGGTCGGCGAGTCCGTGGCGGATCCGCAGAAATACTATGCCAACAACGTCGCCGGTACGCTCGGCCTGCTGCGCGGCATGCGGGAGGCGGGCTGCGACCGCCTGGTGTTTTCCTCGACCGGCGCCGTCTATGGCAATGCCGGACGCGATCCGATTCCGGAGAGCGCGGCGGGGCCGACCGTCAATCCCTATGGCCGCTCGAAATTCATGATCGAGCAGATCCTGGCCGACTATCGCGCGGCCTATCGGTTCAACTCGGTCTGCCTGCGCTATTTCAACGCCTGCGGCGCCGATGCCTCCGGCACCATAGGCGAACTCCGCGATCCGGAAACTCACCTGATCCCGCGCGCGCTGATGGCGTTGCAGGGGCATGTTCCGGACTTCGCGATCTTCGGGGAAGATTACGACACGCCCGACGGCACCGCGGTGCGCGACTACATCCATGTCGACGACCTCGCGGCCGCGCATATCGCCGCGCTCGAGCTGTTGTTGAAGGGCGATACCGGCGGGGTGTTCAACCTCGGCACCGGCACCGGCTATTCGGTGCGCGAGGTGCTCGACGCGATCCGCAGCGAGACGGGCGAGGCGGTGCCGAGCGTGGTGCGCGAACGCAGGGCCGGCGATCCGCCGATCCTGGTGGCCGATCCCTCCAACTCGGAGCGCGGTCTCGGCTTCAAGGCGAGCCGCTCGGATCTCGGCCACATCATCCGCTCGGCCTGGGCGTGGCACCGGAAAGCGCATCCGCGCCGACGATAGCGCGGTTTCGAGCTAAGTGGGTACCGGTTCGCGTCAAGAGCTGGCGCGGCCGCTTCTGCCGCAAGGCAGACGCCGACGCTCAACTCGGGGAATGCTTGGCAGGCGATCGCAGCCGGGCGAACTGGCTTTGCAGCACGAGCAGAATGAGGCGACCCGCGCCGATGCCGGCGAGACCTCCGACCATCTTGACGACGGCATCGAGCAGCCGGCCGTGGCGGTCCGGCGTGAGCAGTTGCATCGCTTCCAGCGTGAAGGCGCTGCACACGATGAAGATCGCGATCAATGCCGTGCGGCGCGGGTAACCCAGCGCAAAGCCCAGCGCCATCACCGCGAAGGCCGCGAAATGCTCGGTCTGCGGATTGGCAATCGAGGGGCGGTCCTGGATTGGGGACAGCGTGACGAAGGCGATGAAGGCGAGCGTAAGCCAGCCGGTGATGGCTCCGCAAAGCCGTATCATTGAAACAAGCGACAACGCGTAGTCTTCCCGGTCCAACTGTGCCAACGCCCCGCGATCCGATTAGCGCATCACTGTCGTCGGCGACATGGAAATGGTCACCGAAGGTTAACCAGACTGCTGCGGCGAGCGGGCATGACGGATTGTCGATACCCGTTTCATCGGCGGCCTGTCGGTCACATTGTTTTGCAGTTTGAGGTATATTATTACCTCAAACTGAAACCCAATCCCGCTTCATGCGCATCTCATCCGGGGGCCCGGCGGCGCTTGCACCGACTCCGGGGATGGTGCACCTGACGAAAAAATTAGATTGGCGCTGCGGCTCCATTCATAAGCCGTTCACGGCGGGAAGCCTCATTTGATGTCCGATATCGCAATGCTCACTCTCGGAGGCCAACGTGCGTCTGCTCGTCGTTGAGGATGACCCGGATCTGAACCGCCAGCTCACCACGGCACTGACGGATGCCGGCTATGTGGTCGATCGCGCATTCGACGGCGAGGAGGGGCACTTCCTGGGCGACAGCGAGCCCTATGACGCGGTCGTGCTGGATATCGGCCTGCCCAAAATGGACGGTATCTCGGTGCTTGAGGCCTGGCGGCGAAACAAGCGGGTGATGCCGGTGCTGATCCTCACCGCGCGCGACCGCTGGAGCGACAAGGTGCAGGGCTTCGATGCCGGCGCCGACGACTATGTCGCAAAACCCTTCCATCTGGAGGAGGTGCTGGCGCGGATTCGTGCGCTGCTGCGCCGCGCGACCGGGCATGCCCAGGTCGAGCTGGTGTGCGGGCCGGTGGCGTTGAACACCCGCACCAAGCGGGTCACGGTCAACGGCAATCCGATCAAGCTGACCTCGCACGAGTACAATCTGCTCGACTATCTGATGCACCATACTGGACGGGTGGTGTCGCGCACCGAGTTGGTCGAGCATCTCTACGACCAGGACTTCGATCGCGACTCCAACACGATCGAGGTGTTCGTCGGCCGCATCCGCAAGAAGCTGGAGGTCGACATCATCCAGACCGTGCGTGGCCTCGGCTACATGCTGTCGCCGCCGACCACCTAGAGCGGAAAACGTCCAAGCCGGTCTTGCAAAAGGCTCATGCTCAACAGGAAGATGAGCTGGCGGTGCGATAGTTGGAAACCCATCATGATCGCGCATCGTCGGGCGACATGGCTCCTTGGTTCGCCTGAAGAAAATACGACCGAACAAGAGGATAAGGGCGTATCCTGTCCTATCGGATGATGCTCTTAAGGCGCTTGATCGCCATGCGGGCATCGGCATGATCCGCGCCAGCAGGAGAGGACTGGATTCGCTGATGTCACGGCCCGCTGACACCATGTTCGAGCTCGTGGCCTGATGGGCGGCAGCTCGCTTGCGACCCGCCTGTTCGTCTCGGCGACCGCCTGGGTGGTGGTGATCCTGGCGATCACCGGCGTCATCTTGTCGTCGGTCTATCGCGACGCGACCGAACGCGCCTTCGACCGAAGGCTCAATCTCTATCTGCGCACCCTGATCGCCGAAGTGGCGACGCCGGACGAGCCCGCCGACCGCCAGTTCCAGTCGCTCGGCGAGCCGCTGTTCGACCTGCCGCTGTCGGGCTGGTACTGGCAGATCACCCGCACCGATACAGAAAAGGGCGAGACCCGTGCCTCGCGCTCGCTGTGGGACAAGAAGCTGCCGAAGCTCGAGGAGCACGGCGCGGAGCTCTCCGCCGCCGGCGTCCGCCTCGGCTATGTCGACGGCCCGGAAGGGCAAAGCCTGCGCATGGTGGAGCGGCCGGTCGATCTCGGCGCCGACGGCAAGTTCCTGGTCAGCGTTGCCGGCGACGCCACCGAGATTTTCGATGAGACACGCAGCTTCGACTATTATCTCGGCGGCACCTTCGCAGCCCTCGGCATCGTGCTGCTGCTGACCACGATCTTCCAGGTGCGCTATGGCCTTGCGCCGCTCAAGCGGATTTCGGATGCGATCGCCGATATCCGCTCCGGCCGCGCCGAGCGGCTGGAGGGCCGCTTTCCGGTCGAGATCGCACCGCTGGCGCGCGAGACCAATGCGCTGATCGACGCCAACCGGGAGATCGTCGAGCGCTCCCGCACCCATGTCGGCAATCTCGCCCATGCGATCAAGACGCCGCTGTCGGTGATCGTGAACGAGGCGGCCGCCCACGCCACCGATCCCTTCGCCAGCAAGGTGCTGGAGCAGGCCGACCTGATGCGGGACCAGGTCGCGCACCACCTCGAACGCGCCCGGATCGCCGCGCGCGCCACCATCGTCTCGACCATCACCGACGTCGCGCCCGTGATCGAGGCGCTGCGCCGGACCATGGAGAAGATCCACCGGGATCGCGACCTCTCCATCGAGGCCAAGGCCGATCCGGCGGCGCGCTTTCGCGGCGAACGGCAGGACCTGGAGGAGATGGTCGGCAACCTCGTCGACAACGCCTGCAAATGGGCCGCCTCGCAGGTCTTCATCGAGGTCGTCGTGGTCCCGCCGGAGGCGCCGGGCGCCGGGCCGAAGCTGCGCATCGTGGTCGACGACGACGGACGCGGCCTGTCCGAGGCCGAGCGCGCCCAGGTGTCGCGGCGCGGCCAGCGGCTCGACGAATCGAAGCCCGGCTCGGGGCTTGGCCTGTCGATCGTGACCGATCTGGCCGGTCTTTATGGCGGCAATCTCACTCTGGACGACGCGCCGATCGGCGGCTTGCGCGCCGAGCTCGCGCTGCCGGCGGTCTAAAGCGGGATGAGTTTTGATTAAATCGGTCTGACGCGCCCTCGGTTCACCTCTCCCCGGCGGGGAGAGGTCGGATTGCGGAGCAATCCGGGTGAGGCTCTTGCTCTCTCGATAGACCGTAACCCCTCACCCGATTTGCTACGCAAATCGACCTCTCCCAAGGGAGAGGTGAATCGTGATCGTGGCCGAACCGATTCATTCTGACTTGATCCCGATCTGGCTCTGGCGGCGCCGCGGATTTACGGCCGTCATTATTCCTAAACGGCTTCTTAACGCGCCGGCCCCTATGATTCCACGCGGACGGGCTGCGGCGTTTGCCGGGCAGCAAGCTTTCACGACCGGGCGTATGGGCCAGAAATCGACCGAGCGGCTGAGGGATTATCTCGCGCAGCTTCCGCCGCAATCGCAGGCGCTGCTGATGCGCGAGCTGGAGCGCGCCGTCGAACGTGGCGACGACGTCGCCATCGCCAATCTGGTGCTGGAGCAGCTGCGCAAGATCGTGCGCGGCGTCGAGCAGGACGAGCAGACCCAGCCGCGCAGCGACGATCCGGCGCGGCTGCTGTTCCGGCCGCTCGAGCCGTTCCTCGCCGAGACCAATTTCCCGACCCGGCCGGGCCAGCTCCGGCGCGCCTCGCTGCTGCCGATCTGGCAGTGGCTGGCCCGCGAGGGCGCGCCCGAGGCGGCGCGCGAATTCGAGGCGGCGCTGGCTGTGGCCTCGGAGAGCGGTCCGATGGAGGTCGCCGCGCGCAAGTTCCAGCTGGCCGCCGCGGAAGCCATCCTCAAGATCGCTGGGCCTTCCCAGGACGACCGCCAGCGCGCGCTGTCGCGGGTCGGCCCGCCAAGCGTTGTCGAGGATCTGTTGCCGATCGGACTGGTGCTGCAAGCCCGCGAAGCGCTGGAAACGCTGGGAAGCCGGCTGCCGAGCCAGATCCGCGTCTTTGCGGAGGGCCAGATCGCCTCCGCGACGGAGGCGCTCAAGCTGCCGTCGTTGCAGACGCCGCAACTGCTGCCCTTCGCGCTGTCATTGATCGCGCAGCGGCTCGCCGCGCCATGGCAGATCATCCGCCTCGCGGTCAAGATGGCGGCCTCGGACGACGAATTGCGGGTCGCGGCAACACCCTATGGCATCGCCGTCACCATCGCGTTGCACGACCTGTCGTTCGTGGCGGCCTGTCTGCGCACCGACATCCGGCGCGGGCATTTCGATTATGTCGGCGAGCAGCTCAAGACGCTGCATGACGGCGTCCGCGGCCTGCGCACCGAGCTCGACCTGCGCAACGATTCCACCTGGGGGCGCCAGCTCACCTCGGTTCGCGCCGATACCTCCAATGCGCTGCAATCGGAGATCGACAGTGTGCCCGGACGGGTCCGCCGCATCCTGCGCCAGCGCGCCGACAAGGACATCGTGGCCGGCGCCAAGATCGACGCGTCCGAGGTCGAGGACGCCGCCGCCCTGATCGATTTCGTCGCGGTGTGCCGCACCTATGCCAGCGAGCTCGCCATCAACGAGGTGACGCTGCGGACCTTCTCCGACCTGCAACATTACGTCGAGCAGTCGACCGAGGGGCTGGTGCAGGCGCTGCGCGGCGGCGATGCCCGGGTCCGGACCTTCCGGCAGCAACAGGTCAAGGCCGCGATCCGCTTCTGCGAAGTGCTGTTCGGCCACGACTACGCCTCGCTGATGAACCGGGCGGCGGAGAATGCCGTCACCGGCGAGCGGAAGTCGTCCCGGGCGGGGTAGTAGTTGAATGCGCTGTCACCGCAATCCGGTCTCGATCGTCTAAATCATCCCCCGTCCGGCCGGCTACGCCGACGCCGCGTAAGCCGTCGCGATAGCTGCAGGAAGCGTTGGACGTATTGCAACGTCCTGCTCCAACCACCCCCGCTCGCCGAGGACTTTCAAGGCTACGGCGATCTGCGCGGGTGTGAAACGGCGTTTGCGATCATTCCAATCGTAGACTTTGGATTCGACCTCCGAGAGCGTCCGGGCGTTTTCATTTTTAGCAACCCAGTAGACAGTCGAGAGCAACTCCAACCCATACGGAGTTTCAAAGCCCTCGACCAACTTCGCAACCCGATCAAACCGCATTCTCGTCTCATCCTGATCGGCAAGGAACCGATCGGCGTCTTCGTATGCGCCGGGCACCAAGCACAAACGCTTAGTGGGATCATCACCGCCATCGGAATAGCCGGTCACCAGATGACCCTCTATGCTCGTGAGCACATGGCGAAGGTTCTCGGCGTAAGGCCCATAGCTTGCTTTGTTGTACTTGAGTTTGAGCTTCTCGCCGGCCTCCTGCATGAAGAAAAGAAGCTTGTGGGCCTCAAGCAATGTAACGAACGGATCCATCAAGCCGTTCAAATAGCGCTGCATGAGAACGACAAGCGCTGCCCGACCGGGGGTCATATTTGGAACGTTCCGATTGCGGGCTAACGCCGCAGAGTCTGGCGCGCCCGATGGTTCATATACGATCGCGGTGACATCGGGCACCGCTTCAAGCGCCGCAACGATCCGCGGACGAACATCACTCCAGTTGAGGCCCCCAGGCCTGACCCCAAGGGTGGGATCGCGATCGACAGAATTTTGCGATCCTTGATAACACGAACGAGGTCAATCAGCCCGGCGTCGATATCTTCGATACGGCTTTTGCCTTTCCAATGCCGTTTGGTCGGAAAGTTGATGATGTAACGGGGAGAAAACTTTCCTGTCTCGTAGACGAACATTTTACCGGGTTGAACTTCCTTCCGGTCGCAGGCCGCGGCATAAGCTTGGAAGTTACCGGGGAAAGTATTCTTGAACTGCAGCGCAATTCCGCGTCCCATGATTCCGACGCAGTTCACCGTGTTGACGACCGCGTCAACGTCGGCTTCGAGGAGGTTGCCGATTCTGGATAGAATCACGCGGGCCTCCTCAATAGTACCAAGCCGGCGTGATTTGCACGGCCGGTTTGTGTGAAGCTTGAGCCAATGAAGTTGTCACAGCGTTAAATACCGCCAGCGAATGAGTTCCGATGCGCTCAACGAGGTGCCATGGAAAGTGATTATACATCAGGAACTCCGCCTGTTTGGCTTCCTTGATGTCGGCTTGCGCCCATTGTGTCGCAGCAATGTGCTGCCAGTTTAGCTGGTCGAGATGGACGGCATCCTTCCAGAACTGCGCGTACTGCGCGCCCGCGTTCGATCCGCTGAATGCCCAACTGTGATTGTTGGCATTCGCCCATTGAAGCACGGTGTGGAGGTCCGCCTCAAGGTGGACGATCGGTCCTTGTCCTCCTTTATATGTGAGTTCGGGGTTGTTTGCACAATGAATGACATAGAGCATGACAGAGCGCGGGCAAAAGTAAAACGGCACGAAGTCGCCCACAAACGCATTCGCATAACACGTAACCGGAAGCCGCAATCGGCGCGTCTTGATGGATCCCATACCAATCGTGGTACCGGGAAGCTGTAGCTTGACCATCTCAGAATCGCAAAGCAGTCGGCCGTGCGCAATAATTGACGGCAACCGATCGACGTCGACAATGTGATAGATTTTAGGCTGAACGGGCAGCTGGGTCACTGCTCAGCCTCGATACAACCAAGCGCAGCAAGATGGCCCTTCAATAGAAGGCGAATTACCTCAGGACCGCTAGGTATGTTCTGCTGATCGCGCCGGAACTCGTCTATCAACACAATGAGAGCGGACGGAAGTCGTACCATGACCGGCTCCGTGTCGACCTTCGGTCCGCCCTTGGAAGACGTCATCCCCGTCCACTTATTCCTCTTGATTTCTTGATATCAACAAAATGATTGGCTGCCAAGTTCGGCCGCTGAGCATAGCGCTTGATCATCGCTGTATTTCTGATCCGTTGAAAATTTTGCTCCGTTTAACCAGATTACGGTGACAGTGCATTTTAATTGCAAAGTCGCGCCCTGAGGAAAGCACTGACGGACAATCGTATGGGTCAAATGTACCCTGGTTCGCAAGCTTCTTTCCGACGGCGAACCGACGACCCAGCAATGCCGGGGCGGCAACGTGTGCATATTTCGGAATAATGGAAGTGTGCCTCTGAGTTGCCCGACGTGTCAAGTCTTCGTTCGCCTGCCGGGCGCCGCCGGCTCCTTTGCATGGGGTTGTTTTTCGATATTTTGGTAGCGCGCGGCTTCGCTCGAAAACGCCGTTGCCGGACCGCCGGAACGGCACCGGAAGCCGCCTGATTTCGACCTTCGGTCGATCCAGCAATTGTCAATTGCCCGGCTCGCCGCCGGTAGTGTAAATCGATTCTAAGGCGGCTTGCCGGAAGCCGCCGTTCCATCCGGGAACCGCTTGATGACGCTGTGGTTTGTGTTCGCGCTGATGACGGTCGCGGCGATCTTTGCCGTGCTGTGGCCGCTCAGCCGGCGCGGGCGGGCGGACACCGGCGGTAGCGAGGTCGTGGTCTACCGGGATCAGCTCGCGGAAATCGACCGCGACCTGGCCGCCGGCATCATCGGGGCCGCCGAGGCCGATGCCGCGCGGATCGAGATCAGCCGCCGGCTGCTTGCCGCCGCCGACCAGGGCGGGAACGATACCCCGGTGCAGGGCAGCCTCAGCCTGCGACGCGCGGCCGCGATCGTGGCGTTGGTCGGGCTGCCGGTGATTGCTGCGAGCTTCTATCTCGCGCTCGGCTCGCCGCGGCTGGGCGACTTTCCACTCGCCGAGCGCAGCAAGGTCGCCGATGTCAACCAGCCGCTCGCCAATCTGGTCGCGCAGGTCGAGGCCCATCTGGAGAAGAACCCGACCGACGGCCGCGGCTGGACGGTGCTGGCGCCGGTGCTGTCGCGCCTCGGCCGCTATGACGACGCCGTCCGCGCCTATCGCAATGCCATCACCTATTCTGGCGACAATGCCGATCGCCGCGCCGATCTGGGTGAGGCGCTGATGGGCACCTCCGGCGGTGTGGTCACCGCGGAGGCCAAGGCGGAATTCGAGCGCGCGGTCGCGCTGAATAGCGACGATGCCAAGGCCAGCTACTTCCTCGGCCTCGCCGCCGAGCAGGACGGCCGCAAGGCCGATGCCGCGGCGCTCTGGCAGAAGATGCTGGCGAAGGCGCCGTCCGATGCGCCGTGGCGGCCGATGGTGCAGGCCGCGCTGCTGCGGGTCGGCGGCACGGTGCCCGCCGGCGTCAGCGCGCCGGCGCTGCCCGATGGCGCGGTGGCTGCCGCCAAGGACATGAGCGAGGCCGATCGCGGCGCCATGATCCACGGCATGGTCGACCGGCTGGCGACCCGGCTGAAGACCAACGGCGACGATGTCGAGGGCTGGCTGCGGCTGGTGCGGGCCTATCTGGTGATGGGCGAGCGCGACAAGGCGATGAGCGCGCTGGCGGATGCCCGCCAGGCGGTAGCCAACAATGCGGATCGGTTGCGTCAGCTCAATGAAGGGCTGAAGAATCTCGGGCTCGATGGATAGATCATGACGCCGAAAAATGCGCAGCGGTTTTCGGACTACGTCGTGAGCAAGGATGCACCATGACCAGGAAGCAACGGCGTTTGACACTGATCAGCTGCGCGCTCGTCGTGCTCGCGATCGCCGCGGGCCTGGTGCTGAACGCGTTGCGCGATTCCATCGTGTTCTTCTCGACGCCGTCGATGGTCGCCGAGAAGCATCTCGGTCCGGGCAAGCGTTTCCGCCTCGGCGGGCTGGTGGAGCAGGGCTCGCTGAAGCGCGGCGACAACCTCGCGGTGACCTTCACCGTCGCCGACGGCAGCGCCACCTTGCCGGTCGCCTACAAGGGCATCCTGCCGGATCTGTTCCGCGAGGGGCAGGGCGTGGTGGCGGAAGGCGCGCTCGATGCGTCAGGTGTGTTCCGCGCCGACACCGTGCTCGCCAAGCATGACGAGACCTATATGCCGAAGGACGTCGCCGATGCCCTGAAGAAGCAGGGCCACTGGAAGGACGATTACGGCAAGCAAGGCATGCCGAGCGCCTCCGCGGCGCCGACCCAGGGAGCCATGCGGTGATCGCCGAAAGTGGACATTATGCGCTGGTGCTCGCGCTTGGGCTCGCGCTGATCCAGTCGATCGTGCCGATCATCGGCGCGCGCTGGCGCGATGCGGCGTTGATGAACGTCGCGCGTTCGACCGCGCTCGCGCAATTGCTGTTCGTCGCGGCGTCGTTCGCGGCGCTGGTGACCTTGCACGTCACCTCGGATTTCTCGGTCGCCAACGTCTACGAGAATTCGCATTCGCTGAAGCCGCTGCTCTACAAGATCACCGGCGTGTGGGGAAACCATGAAGGCTCGATGCTGCTGTGGGTGTCGATCCTGGCGCTGTTCGGCGGCCTGGTCGCGGCGTTCGGCAACAATCTGCCGCTGTCGCTGCGTGCCCATGTGCTGGCGGTGCAGGCCTGGGTCGCCAGCGCGTTCTATCTGTTCATCCTGATTACCTCGAACCCGTTCCTGCGCATCGCCAACCCGCCGCTCGAGGGCCGCGACCTCAACCCGGTGTTGCAGGACATCGGCCTCGCGGTGCATCCGCCGATGCTCTATCTCGGCTACGTCGGGTTCTCGATCTCGTTCTCGTTCGCGGTGGCGGCGCTGCTGGAGGGGCGGATCGACGCCGCCTGGGCGCGCTGGGTACGGCCGTGGACGCTGGTGGCGTGGATATTCCTGACGCTCGGCATCGCGATGGGCTCGTACTGGGCCTATTACGAGCTCGGCTGGGGTGGCTGGTGGTTCTGGGATCCGGTCGAGAACGCCTCGCTGATGCCGTGGCTGGCCGGCACCGCGTTGTTGCATTCGGCGCTGGTGATGGAGAAGCGCAACGCGCTGAAGGTCTGGACCATCCTGCTCTCGATCCTGACCTTCTCGCTGTCGCTGCTCGGCACCTTCCTGGTGCGCTCCGGCGTGCTGACCTCGGTCCACGCCTTCGCCACCGATCCGACGCGGGGCGTGTTCATCCTGCTGATCCTGGTCGTGTTCATCGGCGGCAGCCTCTCGCTCTATGCCTGGCGCGCGCCGGCGCTGAAGCAGGGCGGGCTGTTCGCGCCGATCTCGCGCGAGGGCGCGCTGGTGCTCAACAATCTGCTGCTCACCACCGCATGCGCGACGGTATTCATCGGCACGCTGTATCCGCTGGCGCTCGAGGTGCTCACCGGCGAGAAGATCTCGGTCGGCGCGCCGTTCTTCAACTACACCTTCGCACCGCTGTTCGTGCCGCTGCTGATCGCGGTGCCGTTCGGGCCGCTGCTGGCCTGGAAGCGCGGCGACCTGCTCGGCGCAGCGCAGCGGCTGATGGTGGCAGGCATCGTTGCGCTGGTCGCAATGGCGTTGGTGCTTGCCTGGACCTATGGCGGCGCGACGCTGGCGCCGCTGGCGATCGGGCTTGCGGTGTTCGTCATCATCGGCGCGCTGTGCGATCTTGCCGAACGCATCGCGCTGTTCCGGATTCCGTTCTCGCTGACGCTGCGCCGCGCCCGCGGCCTGCCGCGCGCGACCTGGGGCACGGCATTCGCGCATGCCGGGCTCGGCGTCGCGCTGATCGGGATCGTCTGCGAGACCACCTGGAACAGCGAATATATCGGCGCGATGAAGCCGGACGACGTCGCGCCCGTCGCCGGCTACCAGTTGCGGCTCGACGGCCTCAACCAGCGGCAGGGGCCGAACTACCGCGAGATGGTCGCGCAATTCACCGTGACGCGCGACGGCGAGAAGATCAGCGTGATGACCCCGTCGAAGCGCAATTTCACCACGCGCGGCGCCTCGACCACCGAGGCCGCGCTGCTGAGCCGCGGCGCCAGCCAGCTCTACATCTCGCTCGGGGACACCTCGGCCGACGGATCGATCGCGGTGCGCATCTATCACAAGCCGCTGGTGCTCCTGATCTGGTGGGGGCCGGTGCTGATGGCGTTCGGCGGCCTGCTGTCGCTGTCGGACCGTCGCCTGCGGGTCGGTGCGCCGAAGCCGGCGAAAGCCGCGGCCCGCGCGTTGCAGGCGGCCGAGTGATGCGGCGCCACGGTGTTGCAGCCGCCATGCTGGCGGCGACCCTGGTGCTCGGCGCGATGCCCGCACGCGCCGTGCTGCCCGACGAGATCATGGCCGATCCGGCGAAGGAGGCGAGGGCGCGCGAGCTCTCCAGAGAGCTGCGCTGCATGGTCTGCCAGAACCAGTCGATCGACGATTCCGAGGCACCGCTGGCGCGCGACCTCCGCCTCCTGGTGCGCGAGCGCATCTCGGCCGGCGACAGCGACCGCCAGGTGATCGATTTCCTGGTCGCCCGCTACGGCGAATTCGTGCTGCTGAAGCCGCGGCTCAACGAGCATACGCTGGTGCTGTGGCTGACCCCGCCGCTGGCGCTGCTGCTCGGTGCTTTCGCGCTCTGGCGCCTCGGCCGGCGCAAGGCCAATCCGGCGGCGGGCGGCGAGGATTCCGGCTCCGGACTGAGCTCCGACGAGCAGGCCCGGCTCGACCGGCTGCTGGGCGCCGGATCCGCGCCGGACAAGCCGATTTAGTTCCTCCCTAAGCCCTTTATTTGGCTGCGCTATTCTGCCGCAGCGCTGACCTGCTCAATTACCAAAGTTTAATTCCGCAGCCAGCGCGCCGTAAGGCTGATGACCCCATGTTCAGACGCATCAGGTGCTCGCCCCCGCACCGACTGATTCTGGCCCTGGAGATTCCTGCACATGACCGACCGTCCCGACCTCTCGTCCCTTCCGTCCTATAAGGCGCCGAAGCGCTCGCTGTTTTCCGCCCGCAAGTTTGCGCTGATGGCGTCGGTCGTGGCCGGCCTCGGCGCCGCCACCTATGCCTTCAGCCCCTCGCACAATCCCGCCGACCTGTTCACCACGCCTGCGCATGCGCAGGTCAACAACGAGGTCAAGAAGGTCCAGCAGCCGGTCGGGTTTGCCGACATCGTCGAGCGGGTCAAGCCGTCGGTGATCTCGGTCAAGGTCAACATTCGCGAGAAGGTCGCGAAGGACGACAGCGGCAACGACGATTCGCCGTTCCAGCCGGGTTCGCCGATGGAGCGCTTCTTCCGCCGCTTCGGCGGTCCGGATGGTCTGCCCCCGGGCCTGCGCGGTGGACCGCGTGGCGGTGGCGTGGTGACGGGCCAGGGCTCCGGCTTCTTCATCTCGGCTGACGGCTATGCCGTGACCAACAATCACGTGGTCGATGGCGCCGACAAGGTCGAGGTCACCACCGACGACGGCAAGACCTATTCCGCCAAGGTGATCGGCACTGATCCGCGCACCGATCTCGCGCTGATCAAGGTCGAGGGCGGTTCCAACTTCCAGTTCGCCAAGCTGTCCGACACCAAGCCGCGGATCGGCGACTGGGTGCTGGCGGTCGGCAACCCGTTCGGCCTCGGCGGCACCGTGACCGCCGGCATCGTTTCGGCCTCCGGCCGCGACATCGGCAACGGTCCGTATGACGACTTCATCCAGATCGATGCGCCCGTGAACAAGGGCAATTCGGGTGGCCCGGCGTTCGACGTCTCGGGCGAGGTGATGGGCGTCAACACCGCGATCTACTCGCCGTCCGGCGGCAGCGTCGGCATCGCGTTCTCGATTCCCGCCGCCACCGTCAAGAGCGTCGTCGCCCAGCTGAAGGACAAGGGCTCGGTCAGCCGCGGCTGGATCGGCGTCCAGATCCAGCCGGTGACCTCCGACATCGCCGACAGCCTCGGCATGAAGAAGGCCGAAGGCGCGCTGGTTGCCGAACCGCAGGCCAATGGCCCCGCGGCCAAGGCCGGCATCGAGTCCGGTGACGTCATCACCGCGGTCAACGGCGAGCCGGTGAAGGATGCGCGCGAACTCGCCCGCACCATCGGCGGCCTCGCGCCCGGCAATGCCGTGAAGCTCAACGTGCTGCACAAGGGCCAGGACAAGACCGTCAACATCACGCTCGGTCAGTTGCCGAACAGCCTGGAAGCCAAGGCAGACACCGACAACAGCGACAAGGGCAACTCGTCCCGTGGCACCGACGTGCCGAAACTGGGCCTCACCGTGGCGCCCGCCAACAGTGTGGCCGGTGCCGGCAAGGAAGGCGTGGTCGTGACCGAAGTCGATCCCAAGAGTGCTGCCGCTGAGCGGGGCTTCAAGGAAGGCGACGTGATTCTCGAGGTCGCCGGCAAGTCGGTCGGCACTGCCGGTGAGGTGCGCGATGCAATCACCGCGGCGCGCAATGACAACAAGAACAGCGTTCTCATGCGCGTGAAGAGCGGCGGTTCGTCGCGCTTTGTGGCAGTGCCGCTGGCCAAGGGATAACTATCTATGAGTTGGGAAGCGTCGCCGGCATCAGTCGCCCCCGCCGACGGCGCTTTCCGGGGGCGGGCCCCTTGCTCGCTCCCTATGTTGCCTTTCGATGGAATATGCCCCCCTCCGTCGGAAGGTCTCAGGGCGGTGAGGTCCCCCAGCTTCACCGCCCACTTTTTTCCTCCCCGCATGATCCGGAAGAGTGGCGACCGCTGTTCCGGTCGGATCATGCAGCCACAAGATTTCGAGATTACGCGCGGTCGTCTTGCATGTGCAGGCCGGCCGCGCCATGCTGAGAGAGGGCCAATTCCCGTGACCGCAACCGCTCCGCAAATGCGCATCCTGATCATCGAAGACGACCGCGAGTCCGCCGACTATCTGGTCAAGGCATTCCGTGAAGTCGGCTACATCGCCGATCTCGCCTCCGACGGCGAGGAAGGTCTGTCGATGGCCGAGACCGGCGACTACGACGTGCTGGTCGTGGACCGCATGCTGCCGAAGCGTGATGGCCTGTCGCTGATCGGCAGCCTGCGCGACAAGGGCAACCGGACGCCGGTCCTGATCCTTTCGGCGCTCGGCCAGGTCGATGACCGCATCAAGGGCCTGCGTGCCGGCGGCGACGACTATCTGCCGAAGCCCTATTCGTTCGCCGAGCTGCTGGCGCGCGTCGAGGTGCTGTCGCGGCGCAATGTCGGCCCGGCGGAGGAGACCACCTACAAGGTCGGCGATCTCGAGCTCGATCGCCTGTCGCATCGCGTCGCCCGCGGCAAGGACGAGCTGACCCTGCAGCCGCGCGAATTCCGGCTGCTCGAATATCTGATGAAGCACGCAGGCCAGGTGGTGACGCGCACCATGCTGCTCGAGAACGTCTGGGATTATCATTTCGATCCGCAGACCAACGTCATCGACGTTCACATCTCCCGGCTGCGATCCAAGATCGACAAGGGGTTCGAGCGCCCGCTGCTGCATACGATTCGCGGCGCGGGGTACATGATCCGCGACGGCATCAGGTAGATCGTGACGGCCTTCGGCAAACTGATCCGCACCACGGCGTTTCGGCTGACGCTGGTGTATCTGTTCCTGTTCGCGCTGTTCGCCGCCTCGTTGCTAGCCTATTTCGCCTGGAACACGCGTCGGCTGATCACCGAGCAGATCACGGTGACGGTCAACGCCGAGGTCAACGAGATCACCGACATCTACAACCGCCGCGGGCTGCGCGGCCTGCTCAACAGCATGGGCTATCGCGCGCTGCGGCCGGGCGCCAACCTCTATCTCCTGACGGCGCCGAACGGGCAGGCGCTGGCCGGCAATGTCGGCTCGCTGGCGCCGGGCGTGATGAGCGTCCAGGGCTGGACCGAGACCGCCTATCGGAGGATCGACGACCAGGACAAGACCGACCATCGCGCGCTGGTGCGGGTCACCCAGATGGAGAACGGCTTCCGTCTCCTGGTCGGACGCGATCTCGAGGAGCGGCGGCGGCTGTTCGGCATCGTCGCCAAGGCCGCACAATGGTCGATTCTGGTCGTCATCGTGCTCGGCCTCGGCGGCGGCATCTTCGTCGCGCGCCGCGTGCTGCACCGGATCGATGCCATGACCGGCACCACCAAGCGCATCATGGCCGGCGATCTCACGGGCCGGCTGCCGGTCGGCCGCAGCGGCGACGAGCTCGACCGCCTGGCGGAAAATCTCAATGCCATGCTGGAGCGCATCGAGGCGCTGATGACCGGGCTGAAGGAGGTCTCCGACAATATCGCCCATGATCTCAAGACGCCGCTGACGCGGCTGCGCAATCGCGCCGAGGAGGCGCTGGCGCGGTCCGGCTGCGAGGCCGACTATCGCGCGGCGCTGGAGCGGACGATTGAGGAGTCCGACGGGCTGATCCGCACCTTCAACGCGCTGCTGATGATCGCGCGCGCCGAGTCCGGCCAGGCGCGCGGCAACATGGACGATTTCGACGGCGCCGACGTCGCCAACGGCATCCACGAGCTGTACGAGCCGCTGGCCGAGGACGACGGCATGACGTTGCAGGTGAAGACCGAGCCGGCGCCGATCCACGGCAACCGCGAATTGATCAGCCAGGCGGTCGCCAACCTGGTCGAGAACGCCGTCAAATATGGCAAGCCCGGCTCGGGTGTCGAGCCGCTGAAGGCCGATGCGCGGGAGATCCTGATCGAGGCGCGGCGCGAGGGCGATCAGGTGCTGCTCAGCGTCACCGACCATGGCCCCGGCATCCCCGAGAGCGACCGCAAGCACGCGGTGGAGCGCTTCGTCCGGCTGGAGGCGAGCCGCACCTTACCCGGTTCCGGTCTCGGCCTCAGCCTGGCCTCGGCGGTCGCCACGCTCCATGGCGGCGAGCTGCGGCTCGGTGATGCCCATCCAGGGCTGGTGGCGACCCTGGTGCTACCCGCCCGGGTCGGCGGCAGTGACAGGCTTGCGGCTCAAACGCAGGATGTGCCACAGAAGGCGGCATGAATGCCGCCGCGCCGGGAAACGCGGGTCGACATTGTCTGGCCGCGCGGTTCGCGGACGGACCGCATGTCGCCGCGCCCAACTCCGCCGATCAACGCCTGACGGACTGGTTCGCCGAGCTCGAGCCGGCGCAATCGGCCGCGCTCGAGGCGCTGCTCGGCCATCCCTTCGCGCGGGACATTCTGCGCGGCATCGCCGAATACTCGCCCTATCTGTTCGAGCTCGCGCGCGCCGATGCCGCGCGGCTGATCCGGATCCTGTCGTGCGACCCGGAGCCGCATCTGGCGAGCCTGATCGAGACGACCTCGCGCGAGGTGCTCGCCGCCGGCAGCGAGGCCGAGGTGATGGTTCTGCTCCGCCGCATGAAGGCGGAGGCGGCGCTGATGATCGCTCTGTGCGACATCGGCGGCGTCTGGCCGGTGATGCGGGTGACCGCGGCGCTGACCGACATCGCGGTCAATTCGGTGCAATTGGCGCTGCGCTATCTGTTCCGCCAGGAGGTCGCGCGCGGCCGGATGACCGCCGCCGATCCCGAGCATCCCGAGGTCGGCTCCGGCCTGATCGTGCTCGCGATGGGCAAGATGGGTGCGGGCGAGCTGAACTATTCCAGCGATATCGATCTGATCGTGTTCTTCGATCGCACCGTCACGTCGCTCGCCGAGGACATCGAGCCGCAGCCGTTCTTCGTGCGCGTCACCCAGGCGATGGCGCGGATGCTGCAACAGCGCTCGGGCGAAGGCTATGTGTTCCGGGTCGATCTGAGGCTGCGCCCGGACCCGGCCTCGACCCAGGTCGCGATCTCGACCGACGCGGCGTTGCATTATTACGAGCGCGAGGGGCGCACCTGGGAGCGCGCTGCGATGATCAAGGCGCGGCCCTGCGCCGGCGATCCAAAGGCCGGTGACGCGCTGATCGGCGAGCTCGCGCCCTTCGTCTGGCGCAAGCATCTCGACTTCGCGGCGCTGGCCGACGTCCACGACATGAAGCGGCAGATGCAGACCTATCGCGGCCAGAGCGAGATCTCGGTCGAGGGCCACAACGTCAAGGTCGGGCGCGGCGGCATCCGCGAGATCGAGTTCTTCGCCCAGACCCAGCAGCTGATCGCCGGCGGCCGCCATCCCGAGCTGCGGGTGCGGCCGACGCTGGAGGCGCTCAACGTGCTCGCCGACAGCAACTGGATCACCCTCGAGGCACGCGACGAGCTGACGATTGCCTACGAATTCCTGCGCCGGGTCGAGCATCGGTTGCAGATGATCGCCGACGAGCAGACCCATTCGCTGCCGGAAGCGCCCGAGGAGGTCGAGCGGTTCGCGCATTTCTTCGGCTACGAGAATCGCGAGGCTTTCGCCGGCGATCTGCTCCGTCAGCTCAAGATCGTGCAGAACCACTACGGCAAGCTGTTCGAGGGCGACGATCCGACCGGCACGGCCAGGCTGCCGGATGTCGATTACGGCGCCGGGCCCGAGGACGGCCGCCTGATCGAACATCTCGCTCAACTCGGCTTCAAGAAGCCCGTTGCGGTGGCCGGCACTGTGCAGCAGTGGATCGCGGGCGATTATCGCGCGCTACGCGTCGAGGCGACGCGGGCGGCGTTCCTCGAATTCATTCCCGGCCTGATCGACGGCCTCGCGCATGCCGAGGAGCCGGACGACGCGGTGGCGGCATTCGACCGTTTCCTCGGCGCGTTGCAGCGGGGCGGGCGGCTGATCTCGCTGCTCAGCCAGAACCGAGATTTCGTCGCGCTGGTGGCGCTGATCCTCGGAGCCGCACCACGGCTCGGCGACATGCTGGCGCGGCAGCCGCAAATCATGGACGGCCTGGTCGATCCGCGTTTCTTCGGCGCGATGCCGGACAAGAAGGAATTGTCCGAGCGCCTCGCCACCACGTTGCAGGATGCGTCTTCCTACGAGGACTTCCTCGATCGTCTGAGACTGTTCGGCCAGGAGAGCTTGTTCCTGATCGGCACGCGGATCCTGTCCGGCACGGTGTCGGCGCAGCACGCCAGCACCGCCTTTGCCGATGTCGCGGAGGGTATCGTGCACACCGTGCACGGCCTCGTCACCGACCAGTTCGCCGCGCAGTACGGCCGGATCAAGGGGCAGGAGACCGCGATCCTGGCGATGGGCCGGCTCGGCAGCCGCGAGATGACGGCGTCGTCCGATCTCGATTTGATCACGCTCTACGATTTCGACAGCGAGGCGCCGGACTCCGACGGCGAGCGCTCGCTGCACGGCGCGCAGTATTTTGCCCGCTTCACCCAGCGCCTGATCAGCGCCTTCACGACCCGGACCAATTACGGCGTGCTCTATGAGGTCGATATGCGGCTGCGCCCGTCCGGCCGTGCGGGCCCGGTCGCCTCGCGGATCGACGCGTTCTCGGACTACCAGGAGCGCGAGGCCTGGACCTGGGAGCACATGGCGCTGACGCGTGCCCGCGTGATCTCGTCGTCGCCTGAATTCCGCGAGAGGATCGAGGCGATCATCCGCAGCGTCCTGACCCGGCCGCGCGATGCGGCGTCGACCGCGGCCGACGTCGCCGACATGCGGCGCGCCATCGCGCTGGAGAAGGGCGAGGACGACGTCTGGGACCTCAAGCTCGCCGCCGGTGGGCTCGTCGACATCGACTTCATCGCCCAGTATCTGCAACTCGCGCACGCATCAGCGAAGCCGGAGATCCTCAGCGTCTCGACCTTGCAGGTGCTCGATCATGCCGCCAAGCTCGGTCTGCTCGGCCAGTCCGAGGCCGAGATCCTGCGCTCGGCGGCGCGGCTCTATCATGATCTGACGCAGATCCTGCGGCTCTGCGTCAGCGGCAAGTTCAATCCCGAGACGGCGGGCGAGGATCTGCTGCGCGTGATGGCGCGAGCCGGCGACACGCCGGATTTCTCCGCGCTCGAAGCGCGCCTGCGCGAGACCCAGAGCGAGGTGCGCCGCGTCTTCAACGCGATCGTCGGTTAGGGAAGCGCGTAGGGTAGGTTAGCGACTTGTCCGCCGTAACTCAACGAGCGAAGACGGAAGCGCTAACCCGCCCTGCGATCTCAATCCCGTCATCCTGAGGAGCGCGTAGCGCGTCTCGAAGGATGCACGGCCACCGGCCGGGCCGTCGACCCTTCGAGACGCGCGCAAGAGTGCGCTCCTCAGGGTGACGGTGATAGAGCAGCGCGTAGGGTGGGCAAAGCGAAGCGTGCCCACCGTTCCGAGCGGAACGCTTGAAGGTCGGCACGGCGCCAGCGCGCCTTTGCCCACCCCCTTATCGTTGCGCTGGCCGACTACGCCTGCTGCTTCAGTTTCTGCAAGGCATCGCGGACGTCGGCGTCGAGGCCGGCGCCGCCGGCGTCGAGATGGGCGAAGATCTGCTTGCGCATCCGCGGGTCCCAGAACTTCCAGATGTGCTCGGAGATGCCCTGCACGGCGCGGTCGTGGCCCTGGCTGTGGAAGAACTTTCCGATCTGGTTCGCCATATAGACCAGCTTTTCAGGCGACGACGACATAGGCTGACTCCTTGCCGGGTACCGCGCCGGTGACGCGGCCCGGGTGGGTAAAGATCTCAAATCCGTCCGCGCGGGCGATCGCGGCGAGCGTGATGCCGGCGGCATCCGCCATCCGGACCGCAAGCGCCGTCGGTGCCGACACCGCCGCGATCAGCGGCGCGCCGATCGCGGCAGTCTTCTGCACCATCTCGACCGAGACGCGGCTGGTCAGCAGCACGATGCCGTCGCTGGCAATGACCTTGTCGCGCGCCAGCGCGCCGGCGAGCTTGTCGAGCGCATTGTGGCGGCCGACATCCTCGCGCAGCGCCACGATGCCGCGCGTGGCGGTCCAGAACGCGGCGGCGTGCACGGCGCGGGTCTGATGGTTGATCTCTTGCAGCGGCGCGACCGCAGCCATCGCCGTCATGATCTCGCGCGGCGTGAACACACGGCCCGCCGGCACCACGGCAGCCGGTCGGACCGCCTCGCTGATCGAGTCGATTCCGCACAGGCCGCAGCCGGTCGGGCCGGCGATGTTGCGCCGCCGCTCGGCGATCCGCTCGGCCTTGTCGGGCTTGAGCCACATCCGAAGCTCGATGCCATCATCGAGCTCGACGATATCGAGGGTCTCGATTTCGTCGGCCGATTGCACGATGCCTTCGCTCAGGCTGAAGCCGATGGCGAAATCGCTGAGGTCCTCGGGCGAGCCCATCATCACCGCGTAAGTGCCGCCATTGTAGGTCAGCGCCAGCGGCGTCTCTTCCGGGATCAGGCGCGCGCCGTCGCTGAAGACGCCGTCGCGCCAGACCTTCCGGATCGCCTTGTGGACGGGCTCGCGCATCGCTACTCGGCCGCCTCCACCACAGGCGCGATGCGGCGGGAGTTGCGCGCCTGTTCGTCATAGGCCTTCTGCCAGTCGCTCGGACCGTTCGACGGCGAGATCTGCACCGCGGTGACCTTGTACTCCGGGCAGTTGGTCGCCCAGTCGGAGAAGTCCGTGGTGATGACGTTGGCCTGGGTGTCGGGGTGATGGAACGTGGTGTAGACCACGCCCGGCGCCACCCGGTCGGTGATCAGCGCGCGCAACGTGGTCTCGCCGGCGCGGCTGTTGAGCCGCACCCAGTCGCCGTCGCGCACGCCGCGCTGCTCGGCGTCATGCGGATGGATCTCGAGCCGGTCCTCGGCGTGCCAGACCACGTTCTCGGTGCGTCGGGTCTGTGCGCCGACATTGTACTGGCTGAGGATGCGGCCGGTGGTGAGCAGCAGCGGATAGCGCGGCCCGGTGCGCTCGTCAGTCGCGACATATTCGGTGATGATGAACTTGCCCTTGCCGCGCACGAAGCCGCCGATATGCATGATCGGCGTGCCCTCCGGCGCCTTCTCGTTGCACGGCCATTGCACCGAGCCGAGCTCGTCCAGCTTGGCGTAGGAGACGCCGGTGAAGGTCGGCGTCAGCGCCGCGATCTCGTCCATGATCTCGGACGGATGGTTGTAGTGCATCTCGAAGCCCATCGCCTTGGCGAGCAGGATCGTCACTTCCCAGTCGGCATAGCCGTTGCGCGGCGTCATCACCTTGCGGACCCGCTGGATGCGGCGTTCGGCATTGGTGAAGGTACCGTCTTTCTCGAGGAAGGTCGAGCCGGGCAGGAAGACGTGGGCGTAGTTCGCGGTCTCGTTCAGGAAGAGATCGTGGACGATGACGCATTCCATCGCCGACAGCGCCGCCACCACGTGCTTGGTGTTGGGGTCGGATTGCAGGATGTCCTCGCCCTGCACGTAGAGCCCCATGAAGGTGCCCTCGATCGCGGCGTCGAACATGTTGGGGATGCGCAGGCCCGGCTCCTTGTTGAGCTTGACGTTCCACATCGCCTCGAACTGCTCGCGCACGGCATCGCCCGCGATATGCCGGTAGCCCGGCAGTTCGTGCGGGAACGAGCCCATGTCGCAGGAGCCCTGCACGTTGTTCTGGCCACGCAGCGGGTTCACGCCGACGCCGGGGCGGCCGATATTGCCGGTCACCATCGCGAGGTTGGCGATCGCGATCACCGTGGTGGAGCCCTGGCTGTGCTCGGTGACGCCGAGCCCGTAATAGATCGCGCCATTGCCGCCGGTGGCGTAGATCCGCGCCGCCTCGCGCAGGTCCCTCGGATCGAGGCCGGTCATGATCGCGGTCGCTTCGGGGCTGTACTTCTCCTGGGCGACGAAGGCCGCCCATTCCTCGAACTCGCTCCAGTCGCAGCGTTCGCGCACGAAGCTCTCGTTGACCAGCCCTTCGGTGACGATGACATGGGCGAGCGCCGTGACCACCGCGACGTTGGTGCCGGGCATCAGCGGCAGATGCAGCGCCTTCACATGCGGCGATTCCACCATCTCGGTGCGGCGCGGATCGACCACGATCAGTTTAGCACCCTGGCGCAGCCGCTTCTTCAGCCGCGAGGCGAACACCGGATGAGCGGCCGCCGGATTGGCACCGATGATCAGGACGACGTCGGTGTGCTCGACCGAGTCGAAATCCTGCGTTCCGGCCGAGGTGCCGAAGGTCTGCGACAGGCCATAGCCGGTCGGCGAATGGCAGACGCGGGCGCAGGTGTCGACATTGTTGTTGCCGAAGCCGGCCCGGATCAGCTTCTGCACCAGATAGGTTTCTTCATTGGTGCAGCGTGACGAGGTGATGCCGCCGACCGCGTCGCGGCCGTATTTCTGCTGGATGCTCTTGAACCTCGCGGCGGCGAAATTCATCGCCTCGTCCCATGATACTTCCTGCCAGGGATCTTCGATCCGCTCGCGGATCATCGGCTTCAGGATGCGCTCCTTGTGGGTGGTGTAACCCCAGGCGAAGCGGCCCTTGACGCAGGAATGGCCGCGGTTGGCCTTGCCGTCCTTCCACGGCACCATGCGAACCACTTCCTCGCCGCGCATCTCGGCCTTGAAGGTGCAGCCGACGCCGCAATAGGCGCAGGTGGTCACGACCGAATGCTCGGGCTGGCCGATCTCGATCACCGACTTTTCGGTCAGCGTCGCGGTCGGGCAGGCCTGCACGCAGGCGCCGCAGGACACGCATTCGGAGCCGAGGAAGCTTTCGCTCATGCCGGGCGAGACGCGGCTGTCGAAGCCGCGGCCGGAGATTGTCAGCGCGAAGGTGCCTTGCACCTCCTCGCAGGCCCGGACGCAGCGCGAGCAGACGATGCACTTCGAGGGATCGTAGGTGAAGTACGGATTGGATTCGTCCTTCGGCATCCAGTTGTCGTTCTCGCAGCCGTGCGATTTGGCGAACACGTGGTTCTCGCCCTCATAGCCGTAGCGCACGTCGCGCAGGCCGACCGCGCCCGCCATGTCCTGCAATTCGCAGTCGCCGTTGGCGGCGCAGGTCAAACAGTCCAGCGGATGGTCGGAGATGTAGAGCTCCATCACGCCCTTGCGCAGCTTCTTCAGCCGCTCGCTCTGGGTGTGCACGACGAGGCCGGGCATCACAGGCGTGGTGCAGGAGGCGGGCGTGCCGGCGCGGCCCTCGATCTCGACCAGGCAGAGCCGGCACGAGCCGAACGCGTCGACCATGTCGGTCGCGCACAGCTTCGGAATCTGCGTGCCCGACTCCATCGCCGCGCGCATGATCGAGGTGCCCTCGGGCACCGTGACCTGGTTGCCGTCGATGGTCAGCGTGACCATCGTCTCTGATTTGGACTTGGGTGTACCGAAATCGGTTTCCTGGATCAGCGACATCGTGATCTCCTGCTATTCCGCAGCCTGCAAGCGGGCCGGCACCGGGCCAAAATCTTCCCAGAAATGTTTCAGTGCGCTGAGCACGGGGTAGGGCGTGAAGCCGCCGAGCGCGCAGAGCGAGCCGAATTTCATGGTGTTGCAGAGGTCCTCGACCACGGCGAGGTTCTCGGCGACGCGGTCACCGTTGATGATCCTGGTGATGGTCTCGACGCCGCGGGTCGAGCCGATCCGGCACGGCGTGCACTTGCCGCAGGATTCGACGGCGCAGAACTCCATCGCGAAGCGCGCCTGCCTGGCCATGTCGACGCTGTCGTCGAACACGACGACGCCGCCGTGGCCGATCAGGCCGTCGCGCGCCGCGAACGCCTCATAGTCGAACGGGGTGTCGAACAGAGCGCGCGGGAAATAGGCGCCGAGCGGGCCGCCGACCTGCACCGCGCGCACCTCGCGTCCGGTGAAGGTGCCGCCGCCGATCTCGTCGACGAGTTCGCCGAGCGTGACGCCGAACGCGGTCTCGAACAGCCCGCCATATCTGATGTTGCCGGCGAGCTGGATCGGCATGGTGCCGCGCGAGCGCCCCATGCCGAAATCGGCATAGGCCTTGGCGCCATTGTCGAGGATGAACGGGATCGCGGCGAACGACAGCACGTTGTTGATGACGCTGGGGCGGCCAAACAGGCCCTTGTGCGCCGGCAGCGGCGGCTTGGCGCGCACGATGCCGCGGCGCCCTTCGAGGCTCTCCAAGAGCGAGGTCTCCTCGCCACAGACATAGGCGCCGGCGCCGACGCGTACTTCGAGATCGAACTCATGGGGCGAGCCGCCGATGCTCTTGCCGAGCAGGCCGGCGCGACGGGCCGCTGTGATCGCCGCGTTCATCGCCTCGACCGCGTGCGGATATTCCGAGCGGATGTAGATGTAGCCCTTGCTGGCGCCTACGGTGATACCGGCGATTGTCATGCCTTCGATCACGACGAAGGGGTCGCCTTCCATGATCATGCGGTCGGCGAAGGTGCCGCTGTCGCCCTCGTCGGCGTTGCAGACGATGTATTTGCGGTCGGCGCTGGCCTGCGCCACGGTCTTCCACTTGATGCCGGTGGGGAAGCCGGCGCCGCCGCGGCCGCGCAGGCCCGAGGTGGTGACGTCGGCCAGGATCTGGTCCGAGGTCAGCGTCAGCGCCCGCTCCAGGCCCTTGTAGCCGCCATGGGCGCGGTAGTCGTCGACCGAGCGCGGATCGATCACGCCGCAGCGCGCGAAGGTCAGGCGGGTCTGGCGCTTCAGCCAGGGAATCTGATCTGTGACACCAAGCCGCAGGGCGTGCGGGCCGTCGTTCGCCATCGCGTCGAACAGGGCAGGGACTTCGGAGGTGGCCACCGGACCGAATGCGACACGGCCCTGCGCCGTCGCGAGTTCGACCATCGGCTCCAGCCAGTACAGCCCGCGCGAGCCGGTCCTGACGATCTCGACCGGCGTGCCGCGCGCGGCTGCGGTCTGCTCGAAGGCGAGCGCGATATCGTCGGCGCCGACGGCGACCGCACCGGCATCGCGGGGAATGAAGATCCGCATCGTCATCGCTGTGCCTCCGCGACCAGCGCATCGATCCGCGCTTCATCAAGCCGGCCGATCACGCGGCCATCCAGCATCGCCGACGGCGCCGTGGCGCACAGGCCGAGGCAGTAGATCGGCTCCAGCGTGACGCGGTCGTCCGCGGTGGTATTTCCCAGCGAAACGCCGAGTTTTGCCTCAGCGCGCGCCGCCAGCGCATCGCCGCCGGCAGCCTGGCAGGCCTCGGCGCGGCAGAGCTTCAGGACGTGCCGTCCGGCCGGCTGCTTGCGGAAGTCATGGTAGAAGGTGAATACGCCGTGCACCTCGGCGCGGGACAAATTGAGAGCTTCCGCCACCATCGGGATCGCCGGCTCCGGCACGTAGCCAAACGCCTCTTGCAGCGCGTGCAGGATCACCAGCGTGGCGCCTTCGAGCCCGGCATGCTCGGCGATGATCTCAGCGCCGCGCGTCGTGTCCCAAGGTTCGTATCCCACCGTCATCAGCGCTTCTCACGATCATTTTTTGCTCCGTATATGAGAATTGGAATCCTTCGAAATATCAATAAAGCTGTCTCATGCGGCGATTGCGAAACGCGATTAATAGCGTTGCCGAATGGGTCGATCCGGGATTGCAATAATGGTCTGGAATCACGCACTTCCGGCCTGGTTTGGATTTCGGGATCGCGCCCTGATCGTGTTACCTATGGGTGTATCGGCGTGCCGCCTCCGGCACCGCTTTCCGAAGGGGTCTGGGCCTTGATCGACAAGCTGGAACTTCTGCTGGCGCTGGCCAAGGAACGGCATTTCGGCCGGGCCGCGGAGGCCTGCGGCGTCACCCAGCCGACCATGTCGACCAGCCTCAAGCAGCTCGAGGAGATCCTCGGCGTCATGCTGGTGCAGCGCGGCTCCCGCTTCCAGGGCTTCACGCCGGAAGGCGAGCGGACGCTGGACTGGGCGCGGCGCATCGTCGGCGACGCGCGGGCGATGAAGCAGGAGATCAACAGCCTCAAGGACAAACTGTCGGGTGAGATCCGGATCGCGGCGATCCCGACTGCGCTCGGCATGGTGGCCTCGCTCACCACGCCGTTCCGGGCGCGCCATCCCGACGTGCGCTTCCGCATCCAGTCCTGCACCTCGGCCGACGTGCTCGGCCTGCTCGAAAATCTCGAGGTCGATGCCGGGCTGACCTATATCGAGAACGAGCCGATCGGCAAGGTCCGCACCATCCCGCTCTACAATGAGAGCTATCGGCTGCTGACGGCGCCGGATGCGATGTTCGGCGACCGCAAGCAGGTGACCTGGAAGGAAGTCGGCACCGTGCCGCTGTGCCTGCTGACGCCCGACATGCAGAATCGCCGCATCATCGATCGCGCGCTGACCTCGGTCGGTGCGGAAGCGACGCCGACGCTGACGTCGAACTCGCTGCTCGTGCTCTACACCCATGTGAAGACCGGACGCTGGGCGAGCGTGATGCCGGCCAAGCTCGCCGAGACGCTCGGCCTTGCCGACGCCGTGCGCAGCATTCCGATCGTCGATCCGGTCGTCGACTACAGCATCGGCCTGGTGATCCCGCAGCGCGATCCGATGACGCCGCTGATCGCGGCATTGGTGCAGGTCGCGCGCGAAGTCGCGCCGACGCTGGAAAGCGCGTAGCGGTCCTACGCCGCTTCCGGCAGCCGAGCCTGCAGCGTGCGCGGATCGCGGGGAAGCGTGACGCGGACCACGGTGCCGACGCCGAGCTTGGAGCGCAGCTTCATCGAGCCGCCGTGCAGATTGGTCAGCGAGCGGGCGATCGCAAGCCCGAGGCCCGAGCCCTGGTAGCTCTTGGTGAGCTGGCTCTCGACCTGCTCGAACGGTTTGCCGAGCCGCCGCAGCGAGTCCGGCGCGATGCCGATGCCGCTGTCGGCGATCAGCAGCACGATCGAATCGTCCAGCATCTGGCCGCGCACCAGCACGCGGCCATTGTCGGGCGTGAACTTCACGGCGTTGGAGAGCAGGTTGACGATGATCTGCTTGACCGAGCGGCGGTCGGCGACGACGGAGATCGTGCTCTCGATATCCGATTCCAGCGACAGGCCCTTGTGCTCGGCGCGGCCGGACACCACCCGCAGCGACTCGGCGAGGATACCGGAGAGGTTGAGCGGCTCCATGTCGAACTTCATGCGGCCGGCCTCGATCTTCGACATGTCCAGGATGTCGTTGATGACCTCGAGCAGATATTTCCCCGATGTCAGGATGTCGTGGCAGTATTCCTCGTATTTGTCCGAGCCGAGCGTGCCGAACAGGCCAGAGCCCATGATCTCGGAGAAGCCGATGATGGCGTTGAGCGGCGTGCGCAGCTCATGGCTCATGTTGGCGAGGAATTTCGACTTCGCGGCGTTGGCGTCCTCGGCGCGAGTCTTTTCCTGCGAATATTTCTCGGCGAGGTCAGCGAGCTCGACGGCCTGCCGTTCCAGCTCGGATTGCGAGCGCTGGAGGTCGATCACGGTGGCGCGCAGCCGCAGATCGTTGTCGACCAGCTTCTGCTCGTGCGCCTTGATGCGGGTGATGTCGGTGCCGACCGAGACGTAGCCGCCGTCCTTGGTGCGGCGTTCGCTGATGTGCAGCCAGCTGCCGTCGTCGAGTTGGGCCTCGAAGGTGCGGGCGCCCGGCGCCGGCATGCCGCTCTCGTGCAGGCGGGTGCGCACCTCCGGCATGCTGCCGACCTCGATCACGGTCTCGTAGGAGGTGCCGGGGGCGACGGCGCTGTCGGGCAGCTTGTGCAGCCGCTGGAAGTGCGAGTTGCAGAGCACCAGGCGATCCTCGGCATCCCAGAGCACGAAGGCCTCCGGGATGGTCTCGATGGCGTCGCGCAGCCGCAAGTCCGCTTCCACCGACTTCTCGGCTAGGCTCTTCTGCTCGGTGATGTCGACCGCGATGCCGATCAGATGCAGGCCGCCGTCGGCCGCGGCATGGCTGAGCTCGCAGCGCACCCGCAGCCAGATCCAGTGGCCGCCGACATGGCGCATGCGGAAGCTCTGGTCGATGTGATCGATCTTGCCCGAGATCAGCTGGTCGGCGATGTCGAACAGGTTGATGTCGTCGGAGTTCACCAGCGCGTTGACCTCGCCGAAGGTGAGCAGATCGTTGCGGCTATCGAGCCCGAGCAGCGTGAACATCGACTGCGACCAGAAGATCCTGCCGCGCGACAGGTCCCAGTCCCACAATCCGCAACGGCCGCGGTTGAGCGCGGTGTCGATCCGGCCGCGCACCGCGTCGTTGATCAGATCGCCCTCGCGGGCCCGGGTCGATTGCCAGTGGAAGGCGAAGCCGAGGATCAGCACCACGAAGCTCGTGGTTGCCGACAGCGTCACCGAGAGCGCGGCGTCCGATCCCCAGATCGGCTCGTTCATCTCCTGGATGACGACGATCTGGCCGGGCAGCGACTTGACGAGCTGCGAGATCGCCAGCGCGCCGGTGCCGCCCGGCAGCGTCATGTCGTTGACGACGCCCTGCTGGCCCGGCGCGATCATCAGTTGCGCGGTGGAGACGATGTCGAGGATGCGGTCGTTCTCGCCTGCACCGTCGATCGGCACGCGGGCCAGCACGCGGTGATCGGCGCCGGTGATGATGACGTGGCGGCCATAGGCGTTGCCCCAGGACGGGATCAGGTCGGGCAGCAGCTCCTGCAACCGCTCGATATTGGCGAGCCGGTCGCGACGCACCGAGGTCAGGCGGTCGAGGCGTTCGGCGAGGATGTCGGAGAGCGCGGCAAGGTCGCGCTTCATCGCGCCGCGCTTCTGCCGGTTCTGGTCGATCACCTGGACGAAGGCGCCGAGGCAGATGGTGATCAGGAAGGCGATGATGAGAGTAGGCACAGCGCGGCGCAGTGCAGGCTCGGCCGTCAGGAGCCTGTGATAGGCCGGTTTCGCGATCGATTGCGCCAATCCCTTGATCGAATCGGATTGGACGCACGCGTTCGCTGCATGCGCGCGCGCCATGCCTTAGACCCCCGCTCTAAGCTGATTTTTACCCGGTTCGGATGCTCCCCACGATGCATCCGAATCATGATCATTTGAATCCAGATTTCCGGGACTGTCGAGAGTCAACGATTCGTTAATGCGAAATAATTCTTGTCCAAAACAGAATCACGATGCGCAAAGTGAGTCCGAAACAGGAACGCCTCCGTAGAATTACGCGCGCGCCGGTTCTGCATGACTGATCACGCGCTTCACGGTGGGGAACGCGCGCCGCAGTTTGCGTTCGATCTCGTCGACGCCTTCGTGCACCTTGATCACGCTCATCGTGGGCGTGGCGCGGCAATGGAAGTTGACGATCTCGCCTGCGTCGGTGTTGCGGACCCGCACGTTGTGAATGTCATGGATCGCGCCGCCGGCTGCAAATTCGGTCAGCGCGGCCCGGATGGTTTCGACGCGATCCGGCGCTGCGTCGGTTCCCCACGGCAGTTCCGGCTCGAGCGGCTCGATATGGGTGTCGACCTCGACGTCCTCGCCGAAGTCCTCTCGGATCGCGCGCTCGAGTTCGTGGGCGATGTCGTGCGCGGCATCCAGCGCCATGTCGCTGTCGACTTCGAGGTCGATGCTGACGATCAGCTTGCCGCCGATGTCGTGGACGGTGACGTGGTGGATGGCGAGGCCGGAATTGCGCGCGATCACCATGATGCGCTCGCGCACGCTCTCATTGTCGCGCGCCACCGGCACCGCGGTGAAGGTGAGGTCGGCGTCGCCGAACGCCTCGCTCACCGCCTCCTGCGCCCGCCGCTTGATGTCCTCGACGCGGTCGATCGGGTAGGTGCGCGGCACGGTGGCGATGGCATCGATGAAATGCGTCGCGCCGACCATGCGGACCCGCAGGCGATCGACATCGACGACCCCCGGCACGGTCTTGATGGCAGCGGTGGCCTTCTCCTGCGCGCCTTCGGGGGCGCGGTCGAGCAGGGTCTCGACCGTCTCACGGGCCATGCGGAGGCCGAGCAGCGAAATCATCACCGCGACCGCGATGGCCGCTGCGGCATCGCCCCACCAGAAGCCGAGGCCTGCCAGCACCAGGCCGACGATGACGGCGGTCGAACCCATCACGTCGGAGGCGAAGTGCAACGCGTCGGCGGCGAGCGCCTGGCTCTTGGTGTCGCGCGCGGCACGGTGCAGCGCCCGGGCGCGCCACAGATTGACGCCGATATCGACGACGAGCACGATGAAGGGAATGGCCGAGATCGAGGGCGGCGGCGCTCCCTCGCGCAGATGGCTGTAGGCCTGCACCAGGATGCCGCCGGCCAGCACATAGAGCAGGCCGATGATGAACAACGCCGAGACGCTCTCGAACTTGCCGTGGCCGTAATGATGCTCGGCGTCGGCCGGCTGATCCGACACCCGCACCACCGCCCAGGTGATGATGGTGGCGACCAGGTCGATCGAGGAGTGCAGCGCCTCGGAGATCAGCGCCAGCGATCCGATGGCGATGCCGACGACGAACTTCGCCACCGCCATGCTGCCACTGGCGAGGATCGAGATCGCGGCGACGGATGTCTTGCTGTGGGATGCGCTGGCGGGTGAAGAATTCATGGGCGGCGGTTTAGCAGGGAGTCCGTGAACATCAAGTGTCAGTCGTTGTTCACCACGCGCAATCGCCACTCAGTTGCAAGTGCGTCCCGGCGGTGGAGTTGTTGCGAACTATTCCGAATCTCAAGACGTACACTGCGCGAGCTCATCGGTGGCATATGTTGACGCCGAGATCACGCCGTCGTCCTGGCGAAAGCCAGGACCCATAACCACAGGATCGCGTTGTTGAAGTGAACTGTAGCAACTGCATCGTGTCATGACGCGCATTCGGGGTAATGCGTCCTGGCTTCCGCCAGGACGACGGTGAGGATGGTTCTCGATTCAAACAACCGGTGTCATCACCCGCGCAGGCGGGTGAACCAGTACTCCAGAGGCAATAGTACGTGAGCCGAGAGGCCGCGGCGTACTGGATCGCCTGGTCGAGGTCGGGCGATGACAGCTTGGATGAGGACGCGGCTTCGCATTCTCGCGGCATCATTAGTCCGAGCTTTGCTCTTCGTTTCGCCCGTCAAACAGGAGGGCGCAGCGAATGCCGGGTGCGCGCTATTTCCCAAGGGAGTAAGCTGATATTCGGTCGGAGATACAGATAAGCGAAGAGCCGATGATTGAATTGCTGGAAGTCCGGGCAGGCGATCTCGAAGGTGATCTCGCATCTGGCGTGCACAGACTGCTGAGCCGTGCTTTTCCCGAGGATGGCCCCAACGACGGCGACTACTATCGTGCAGTAGGTCGACCTGACATGGCAATGATCCTTCGTGACGGTTCAGTCGTGTTTGGCCATCTGGGACTTTACACACGCAGGGTGAGAATTGGCGTCGAGAATGTCGAGATCGGAATGCTCGGCGGGATTGCCATCGCGCCTGATCGCCGGTTGACTGGTCACAGTCGCGCTCTGATTCAGCGCGCTCATCAGCGCCTCGCGGAGCGGCAGATTCCCTTCTCTATCTTGTTTGCTCACGAGCCTCGAATATACCAAGGTTGCGGCTACAGGCTCATGCAGAATGCGACCCACTTCATCGAGCCCGACGGCACGCCGAATACCCTGGTTTACCGCGGTAGCATGTATGCTGAACTATCGAGCACGCGGTGGCCAAATCAACTGCTCGACCTGTGCGGCCGTACTGTTTGAATGGTCGTGTGGCTATCCGTGTAGATGGCTAACAGGTCTGCGCAACTACGGTGGGCCAAGAGATAGCATTCGCCCAATGATTCTTGTCAGCCAACTCGACGAGGAATGTTCCTGATGTCGCCAACGGGATGGGATGCACTCGGACAGTGGGGTGAGGACGCAGTTCGCATCGAGCCACTGTCCGGCGGGGTGGCCAACGACGTGTGGAGCGTGCGTGTCCGGGGGCGCCTTGCGGTCGGTCGGCTCGGCGCGAGGAGCGATGCTGATCTCGAATGGGAGACGGCGCTCCTCCAACGCCTCGACCGCGAAGGTCTGACCGTGCCGGTGCCGATCCCGACGACAGACGGCCGGCTGTTCGCGAACGGTCTTGTGGTGATGACCTATCTGGAGGGCGGACCGCCCGAGACGGCGGACGACTGGCGTCGCGTGGCCGACGTGCTCCGTCGGCTGCACCAATTGACGGTGGGGTGGCCGCAACGTCCGGGCTGGCGGTCGTCGACCGACCTGCTGCACGCCGAAACCGGAACGCGGATCAACCTCGGCGCCATGCCGCCTGAGGGCGTCGCCCGATGCCGAGCCGCATGGGCGAGGCTCGCCGGGCGTCGGACCTGTGTCGTCCACGGCGACCTCAACCCGCGCAACATCCGCATGACGGCAGACCGGGTGGCGTTGATCGACTGGGACGAGTCGCATGTCGACATTCCCGATCTCGACCTGGTGCTGCCCCACAACGCTGCCGGTCTCGACGGCAACGCGCATGATGTCGCCGAGCAGGCATCGGCCGCATGGCAAGCCGCCGTCTGCTGGGACGACGCCTACGCCATCAAGCGGCTTGCCGAGGTTCGAGCGGTCTGAACAACGGTGCGACGATGGCTAGATGGTTCTGACCGAACTATCGAGCCCGCTTGCGCAGGCGCGACTGCGCCGGAGCGGTGGCTCGGTGCGGCAACGCAGCTGGCTGTCGGGGTCGGCGCTGCTGCGGTTGTGCGGCATCGTTCGGCGGTGAAGATTGATGGGTGGCGATAACAGCCTCAATCATTCTGAGGAATGCGAGCCGCTTCGCAATCTCGCTCGCCTGGCGACCGATGCTGTCGCCCGCCTTGGTCCGGCGCGTCAGCTTGGCGCGACGGCTTGAGCGCAGGCGGTTGCCGTTGGTACGCATATGACCCTTCTCCGATTGCAGCGCGGCGTTCGCGTAACGGACCGGCGGTCGCATTCGACTGCCGGACGATCTGCAAGTACCACCGATGTTGAATTGCAACCGAGTGTAAGTACGCGGTTCGATCGGGTCTATTCCGGGAGATTGCGGGATGCCGAAAGTCATGCTCGTTCATGGAACCCAAGCAGCCCGGGTTCCATACGGCACGTTCCCGGCGTCGCGGAAGAGCCCGCGTCGCTATAGCGTCACCACGATCTTGCCGAGATGCTTGTTGGCTTCCATGTGCTCGAACGCCTTGCCGATGTCGGCGAATTTGTAGACCTGGTCGATCGGCAGTTGCAGCTTGCGTGCCTCGACCGCCGGCCAGATGTCCTTGCGCACCTGCTCGAAGATCTCTCTGATCTCATCGATCGTGCGGGTGCGGAAGGTGACGCCGATATACTGGATGCGGCGTGCCGCGTGCAGGTCGAAGTTGAAGTCGGCATGGGTGCCGCCGAGCCGGCCGACATTGACGATGCGGCCCTTGACCTTGGTTGCCTTCAGATTCTGGTTGGCGACGGAACCCGAGACCTGATCGACGATCAGATCGACGCCTTCGCCTGATGTCGCCTGCAACACCTGATCGACCCAGCCGGGATCCTTGGAGTCGACCGCAAGATCGGCGCCGAATTCCTTCAGCCGGCCGCGGCGCATCGCATCGGTGGATGATCCCACCACGAGTTTCGCACCCTTCAGTTTCGCAATCTGCATCGCCATCAGGCCGACGCCAGAGCTGGCGCCCTGGATCAGCACGGTCTGGCCGGGCTGCAATGCGCCATTGGTGACGACGGCGTTGTGCATGGTGGCGAGCGCGACGGGAAGCGTGGCGGCCTCGTCGGAATTCATGTTCGATGGGGTGCGGAACAGCCGGCCGTGATCGGCCAGCGTGTATTCGGCGAACGCCGCGCCGCCGGACCCCATGATCTTGTCGCCGACCTTGACGCCCTTGGCATCGGGCCCGAGCTCGGCAACTTCGCCGGCCCATTCCATGCCGAGCACGGTGCCGACGCCGCCGGCCGCGCCATGGGCGTGGCCCTTGGTCATGCCGAGATCGGCGCGGTTGAGCCCGCAGGCATGGACCTTGACCAGCACCTGGGTGCCCTTCGGCACCGGCTTGGTGACGTCGGTGATTTCAGGGCCGTTGGCTCCGTACACATAGGCTTTCATAGGGTTCTCTTCTGGCTGGGCGGCCGAGGCGTGTCGCAGGACACTTCGGGTTGTTGATGATGTGATGTCAGGGCTGGTGAACGTCCAGCTGCTTGCGGAAGAAGGCAAGGATGTCGGCGTTCCACTCCCTGTGGAACGCAACGCGGTCGAAGCCCGGCTTGTCGGTGCACAGCTTCGGCAATGCGCTGGCCATTCCCGCAGAGCACGGCGCCAGAAAGGCAAAATGGCCGGCATTGCGGACGACATGATAGTCCGCCCTGACCGGCAGCTCGCTGTTGATCGTCGCGACGTAGTCCGGGTTGACCTCCGAGATGCCTTGCTCGCCGCTGAGCTCGGAAGCCCAGATCTGAACCGGTATCTTGATGTCCTTGAACGCATCGCGGTCGAACATGGGACCGAACGCCGGGTCGGCCACCACCATCGCCTTGACGCGAGGGTCATGAACGGCCGGCTGCGCTGGAATCGCGTTGCGTTGGAGCTCCTCGCAACTCGGCTTGCGATACAGCCCGGTGCAGAACGCTGTGGCCTTGCGGATATCAGGATTGGCCCCGGCGACGACGAGGCCGGTGTAACCGCCGCGCGAGAAACCGAAAAAGCCGATCTTGCCAGGGTCGAGCTTGCTCCGATCCGGCCATGCGTCGAGCATGTAGTCGATCGCCCGTTTGATGTCGGCCGAGCGTTCGATCAGCACTGCGAGCGTATCGGCCCGGGTCATATCGCCAGCGCCGGTGTCGGCGGGATGATTGACGGCGACCACGACGAAGCCGGCATCGGCGAGCGTCTCGGCGGTGTCGTGATGCCCGGTGAAGCTGCCGCCGTAACCATGTGAGACCGCGATGAGCGGCAGCCTGTCACCGACGACGGGGCAATCGGTGGTGCCAGGCAGGGTCAGCGTGCGCACCTTCACCTCGCCCGCCGGCGCGGCGCAGGGCGACCACACCGCGATCTGCATGGGCGTGGCGCCGTCTGTCGGCACCTTGATGAGCCGCAGGCCCGCGGCATGGGCCGTTGTCGCCGACAGGCAGAGGGCGGCGACCATGACCGACTTGAAGAGACGCATGCGAACTCCCGCTTGAGCATTCGGTTCTGATTGAATCAGAACCGAAGCCCCAGTCATCGTCTTGACAGTTATTGACTTGACGCGGTCTTTTTCATGCGAACCGATGTCCGTTTCGCTTGATCTCGTCTATTCCGCGGCCTGGCGCTTGCCGCCGGACATCATCGCCTCGAGCCGCTCGCGGATGATCGCTTCCGCCTCGTGCACGATGCGCGACACCAGCTCGGCGCAGGACGGGATGTCGTGGATCAGGCCCTGCACCTGGCCGGCCGACCAGATGCCTTCGTCGGCATCGCCGGTCGCATAGACCATCTTGCCGCGGGCGCCGGCGACGAGCTCACGGACGTCCTCGAACTTGGCGCCTTCCTTCTCCATCGCAACGACCTTGGTGGAGATCGCATTCTTGGCGACGCGCGAAGTGTTGCGCATGGTGCGGAAGATCAGCTCGGTCTCGCGCTCGTCATTGGCGACGATGCGTTCCTTGACGAGCTGATGGATCGGGCTCTCCTTGGTGCACATGAAGCGCGTGCCCATGTTGATGCCTTCGGCGCCGAGCGCCAGCGCGGCAACCAGGCCACGCGCATCGCCGAAGCCGCCGGAGGCGATCATCGGGATCTTCACCTTGTCGGCGGCTGCCGGGATCAGGATCAGGCCGGGGGTGTCGTCCTCGCCGGGATGGCCGGCGCATTCGAAGCCGTCGATCGAGATCGCGTCGGCGCCCATCCGCTCGGCGGACAGCGCGTGGCGGACGCTAGTGCATTTGTGCAGTACCTTGACGCCGTGCTTCTTGAACTCGTCGACATGCTCCTGCGGCTTGTTGCCGGCGGTCTCGACGATCTTGATGCCGCTCTCGATGATGGCCTGGCGATATTCGGCGTAAGGCGGCGGCTTGATCGCGGGCAGGATGGTCAGGTTGACGCCGAACGGCTTGTCGGTCAGCTCGCGGCAGCGCGCAATCTCCTTGCGCAGATCGTCCGGCGTCGGCTGCGTCAGCGCGGTGATCATGCCGAGTGCGCCGGCATTGGCGACGGCGGCAACCAGCTCCGCGCGCCCGACCCATTGCATGCCGCCCTGCACGATCGGGTGGTCGACGCCGAACATTTCGGTGAAGCGTGTCTTGATCATTCTGCCCTCGGTTTCCATCAGAATTTTCCGCGACGCGGACGTGCCGCGCACGGTGTTGTTATGGATGTCGGGCGGAGGATGCAGTCCAGTCCGGCAAATGTCTACCGGCGACCTGCGCCGCGCCCATGCGGAAATGAAGGGGCGTTGCGGTCAGGCGAGGGAAAGAGCGGAAGGTTTCGATGATTTGCTCAGGCGCCGGTGATCGACCACGCGGCGCCTGGCTGAAAGCGACGGGATCGAGACAGCTATTGGGTTGGCTGGGTCTGCTCGGATGTTTGATACGCCGTCACCGTCCGTGCCATCGCGCTCGTCGCTTCCTCGTCGAACGCGGCTGCGATGTCGCGCATGCTGACGACGCCGATCAGGCTGTAATCGTCGATCACCGGCACGTGGCGGATGTGGTGCTTGGTCATGAGATGACGGATGTGCTCGAGCGTGTCGCTCGAGGTGCACGACACCAGTTGCTGCACCGAGACGAACTGCGACACTTTCATGTTGGCGCCGGCCGCACCATGCTCGGCGATCGCGCGCACCACGTCACGCTCGGTGAACATGCCCGCGGCGGTGTTGCCCTCGGTGCGAACGACATCCTTGACCACGAGCGCGCTGATATTGCTCGCGCGCATCAGCTGCGCGGCGATCGCGACTGTCTCGTTCATGCGAACCGTGGCGACGCGAGGGGTCTTCTTGCGCAGGATATCTCCGACTTGCATGGCAACCTCCGTGGATGATCGACGGCGTCAATCTGGTATACATAATACCAATTGTCAACGCGGCGATTGGGAGAATCTACCACCAGCAAACAGCTTAAATAGGCAGGTCTGCTGACGCTTCGAACGATTTGAGCAGGCGTGAATGACAAAAGCGCAAGGCCGATTCAGTCGTAATTGGTATTTGGTATTCCAGCGACCCGCAAGAGAACCCGCCAAAAGGAAAGAGGCGCACCGAGGTGCGCCTCTTTCGGTTCGGCTGGAGATATCCGGATCAGGCGGTTTTGGCGCTCGTTGCGGTCGCAGCCGCTGCGGCGGCTTCGTTGCCGTGGATGAAGGCGCGGCGCATCGGCTTGATCACGAACAGCGCCATCAGCGCCGCGGTGGCGTTGAGCGCGACCGCGATCACGAACACCGCCTGCCAGCCATAATTGGTGGCGACGATGCTGGCGGCCGGCACCAGCAGCGAGGCGGTGCCCTTCGCGGTGTAGAGCATGCCGTTGTTGGTGGTCGCGAACTTCGAGCCGAAGGTGTCGCCGCAGGTCGCCGGGAACAGCGAATAGATCTCGCCGAACACGCCGAAATAGACCGCGGTCGCCAGCACGAACACCAGCGGGTTGTGGCCCCAGGTTGACAGCGTCAGCAGCATCAGCGCGCCGGTGCCGAACGCGATGAACATGGTGTGCTCGCGGCCGATATTGTCGGAGACCCAGCCGAAGAACGGGCGTCCGAAACCGTCGAAGATGCGGTCGAGCGAAATCGCGAAGGTCAGCGCGGCCATCTGGAAGCCGGCGAGCGAGACCGGTGTCGAGGCGATCTTGTAGTCGTGCGCGATCGGTGCGATCTGCGCCGCCGCCATCAGGCCGCCGGAGGCGACCATCACGAACACCAGATACATCACCCAGAAGATCGGGCTGCGCAGCACCTGCGGCGGCGTGAAGTCGATCTTGGTCTGCGGCAGATTGAGCTGCTTCTTCTTCGGCGGCATCAAGACGGCGGGCGGCTGGATGAAGAAGGCGAGGATGAAGACGATCAATCCCTGGCCGATGCCGAAATCGAAGAACGCGGTCTGATAGCCGCTCGCGGCGATCATGTTGGCGATCGGCACCACGGTCAGCGCTGCACCCGCACCGAAGCCGGCCGCGGTGGCGCCGGCGGCGAGCCCGCGACGGTCGGGAAACCACTTCAGCGCGTTGCCGACGCAGGTGCCGTACACCGCGCCGGCGCCGATGCCGCCGATCACGGCGGCGGCGTAGAGCATGGGAAGTGAATCGGCATAGGAGTTCAACACCCAGGCCAGCGCGATCATGACGCCGCCGAACATGATGACGAGCCGCGGGCCGTATTTGTCGACGAACCAGGCCTCGACCGGCACCAGCCAGGTTTCCGTCACCACGAAGATCGTGAAGGCGAACTGGATCGCCGCGCGGCCCCAGTGATGCGCGCCGTCGATCGGGTCGACGAACAGCGTCCAGCCATATTGCAGGTTCGCGATCATCGCCATGCAGACGATGCCCATGACAAGCTGAAGCCAGCGGAAGCCATTGGACGAAGGTTGAGCTTGTGTGACGGCCGTATTGCTGGAAACCATCAAGTCCTCCCGAGCGCGCCGGTCTTGTTGTGACCCTGTGTCGCAATTCTTGTGGCGTATCGTCGCAAGCGCTCGATGGATGTTGGTATACTATATTCCAGAAAGCAAGCCCATCATTCTGCTGCGCCGCAGCAAATGAGGCGTTGCGCGCACCGACTTTCGGCTGATGCGCAGGCGGCAAAAAGAAAGCGCCCGGCGGTCAGGCCGGGCGCTTCCACTTGGCAGCGACGAGGGGGCTGTTCAGGCCGTTGCCGATTTCGCGACTACGATCTTGCGCCATGGCTTGAGCACGGCAATCGCCAGCAGCGAAGCGAGGATGTTGGCGCCGGCCGCGATGATGAACACGTTGTCCCAATGCCCCGACGACTGCTGCATGTAATTGGCGATCGGCACCAGCAGCGCCGCGGTGCCCTTCGCGGTGTAGAGCAGGCCGGCATTGGTGGTGGCGAATTTGGCGCCGAACGTGTCGGTGCAGGTCGAGGGGAACAGCGAGTAGATCTCGCCCCAGGCAAAGAACACGAAGCCCGACAGCAGCACGAACCAGACCGGGTCGTGACCCCAGAGGTAGAGCATCCAGATGCCGAAGCCTTCCATGCCGAAGGCGATGAACATCGTGTTCTCGCGGCCGATCATGTCGGAGATCCAGCCGAAGAACGGACGCGTCAGGCCGTTGAGGATCCGGTCGATGGTCGCGGCGAAGGTCACCGCCGTCATGGTCATGCCGACCAGCGTCACCGGGATGTTGTCGACCTTCCAGTCGACCGCGATCGGCTTCAGGTTCGCCGTCACCATCAACCCGCCGGCGCCGACGATCACGAACATGAAGTACATCAGCCAGAAGATCGGCTGCCGCAGCACTTCGGTCGGCTGGTAGTTGCGCCGGGTCTGGATGACGTTGGCGTTCTGCACCACGGCCGGCACCTGTCCCGCCTTCGGTGCCAGCAGGAAGAAGGCGAGCAGCACGATGATGATGCCCTGGCCGAGACCGAAATACAGGAAGGTGGTCTGGAAGCCGGAGTCCTTGATCATCGCCTGGATCGGCGCGACCGTGAGCGCGGAGCCGGCGCCGAAGCCGGCCGCGGTGATGCCAGCGGCCAATCCGCGCTTGTCGGGAAACCATTTCAGCGCATTGCCGACGCAGGTGCCATAGACGCCGCCGGCGCCGATGCCGGCGACGATCATGCCGAGATAGTAGCCGTTCAGCGATGTCGCCTGCGCGTTGATCGCCCAGCCGATCGCGCAGAGGATGCCGCCGATCAGCACGACGAGGCGCGGACCGTATTTGTCGACGAACCAGCCTTCGACCGGCACCAGCCAGGTCTCGAACAAAACAAACAGCGTGAAGGCCCACTGGATCGATGCGCGATCCCATCCAAACGTCTTCTGGATGTCGGGCACGAAGAAGGTCCACCCGTACTGATAGTTTGCGATCATCACCATTGCGGCGACGCCGATCACAAGTTGTGTCCAGCGATAGGCGTCGCTGACGCGCGCGGCTGTGGGTGCCGCAGTCGCCTGCACCATGTCCGACATTGATCCTCCCAACGCGCGCTTTGTCATCGTTGTGGTTGTGGCGCGCCCGGCGTCATCTTGGTATTCGATATGCCAAGGTTCAAGCTGTCGCAGGGGCAGCGTGCGCTTATGCCGCAGAGATTCGGATGGGCAGATTGGAAGACTAATTCAACGCGCACAAAAATGGCCGCGAAAATCGGGGCCATTGGTCAAAGGTTGAATTTCAGGTCGTGCTTCGGGAACAGGGAAGCCGCGGCCGCGCGGGCTCGCGAATCGTTGGACTCAGAGGCCGAAGCGCGGCAGGTCGCCGTTGCGGTTGGCGATCTCGGCGCTCTTCATCAGCAGTCGGTCGATCGCGGCGAGCAGGCGGCCGAACGGGGTGGAGGTGGGCGCGAGCGCGATCGTGGTGGTCTTGGACATGGACGTCCCCTTTTTGGCTTGGGGCCGGCAACCGACCGGCGCATCATCTGCCGCCAAAGTATGTATACCAGATACCAGATGCAATGAGCTTGTTTGCATAGCAGCATGCGCCACTGTGCATTGCAGCAAAAATGGTCCGACTGGCATCCCGGATCATCGGGACGAGCGGGGACCAGGAGCGCCGCCGGTCATAAAAAGAGGCCGCCAACGCGGCGGCCTCGAGTGAGCGGGTTTCCGTTTCTTCTTGGCCGATGAAGGGTCGGGGCCAGAGCCCTTCACCGCGTCCAGTCTTCGCCGGCGCACAGCGTTCCCATGCAGCCGCGAACGTTCAGCGTGCCAGGTGCGACCAGCGTCACCGAGCTCTCATAGGTCTTGCCGTCGTCGGCGTTGTAGATCCGGCCGGCCCACTTGCTCGGGCCCGCCGGCTGCATGTTGATGAAGAGCCCGATGCCGATCACCGGCCGGGTGCGCTGCGCAGGATCGACATTCTTGTCGTCGCGCTGCGGCTTGCCGGTGGCCTTGTCGATCGGCTCCTTCAGCCAGATCACACGGCCGCACAGCGCGTCGCCGCAATGGTGGACCTTGACCTTGGCGTCGCCGGACTGGGTCAGCCAGACGCCGGCCGGATCGGTGGCCCGGTCGTTGACCTTGGCGGCCTCGGCAGTGCTGCCGAGCAGCGGGATGTGGAATGCCGCCACGATCAGGCGGCGGGTGAGGTGAGCGCGGATCATATGCTTCAGGGTGTTGGGCAGGCCATCAAGGTCGGGGAGTACCGTCATCATCCACCTTCTTCATGAAAAATTTCATGATAAACATGAAATAAATCACGTTTAAGGTTGAGTCAACAACATTACCAAGGCATGATGCGACTTGGCCGTAACGGCCTGTTTGGCAAAAAAATCTTTGGATGGGTGCGATGGGGATATCGGTTCGCGAGCAGCGCCAGCTTTGGTTTCGCAGGCTCGATCGGGCGTTCTGGGTGATCTGGCTCTCGCTGCCCGTGGTGCTGTGGCTGGCCTACTACCGCACCACGACCGCCCCGGGCACGATTGCGGAAAGCCTGGGCGGCGAGCAGGCGAAGTGCGCCAGCATCGTCGTCAACCCGCTTGCGATGTCGACCACGGGCCAGTTGCTGTTCTGGTCGCTGTTTGCGCTTGGGGTATCGTTTTACGCCGTGCTGATCGGCATGCTTCATCGGATGGTGAACCGATTCGCGAACGGCCGGATCTTCGTGTCCGAGACGCTGCAGGGCGTCTGGTGGATGGGGATCTTTCTGGTGGTGTGGCCGTTCATCGATACGATCACCACCAACGCGGTGATCTACATCCTGTACCGGATCGGCGACATCAAGTTCCTGCTGCTGAACTACAACCTCGACGTCGGCACCATCGCAGGCGGCGTGTTCCTGATGGCGCTGAAATTCGTGATCGAGCACGCCATCCTGTTGCAGTCCGAACACGACCTGACGATCTGAGGATGATGCTGGTGCCGATCGTCGTGAACCTCGATGTCATGCTCGCAAAACGAAAGCGCCGCCTCGGCGACCTCGCGGACGCCATCGGCATTTCGATCCAGAACCTCTCGATCCTGAAAACCGGCAAGGCCAAGGCGATGCGCTTCTCGACGCTGTCGGCGATCTGCCGGGAGCTGGACTGCCGGCCGGGCGATATTCTGGAATACGTGCCGGGCGACGAGGGCGGCGACGCCGATAGCGGCGAGGGCGGTTGACCCGCGCCGAATCGATCGCGTCATACGGCGTGGCCACCGCATTGCGTCGTCGAGATCGTCGGGTACCATGTGTGGAGTTTGCGGCCACACATGGGAGCGTTCCGATGAGCGATATCTGGCGGCTGTCTGCGACTGAACTTGCCCAGCACATTGCGCGGCGGCAGCTCAGCTCCGCGGAAGTGGTGAATGCCCATCTCGCCCGTATCGATGCCGTCAATCCAGCGCTGAACGCCGTGGTGCGCGTCCTGGCCGAAGAGGCCCGCGCGGCCGCGGATATGGCCGACCGGCGGCTTGCCGCCGGCGAGGCGATCGGCCCCCTGCATGGCGTGCCCTTCACGGTGAAGGAGAACATCGACATGGCGGGTTTGCCGACCACATGGGGTGTGACCGCATTCGCGGACGCAGTCGTTCCGATCGACGCGCCGGTGGTGGAGCGGATGCGTGCCGCAGGTGCAATCCCGATCGGTCGGACTAATCTGCCGGACATGGCCTTGCGGTTGCACACCGTCAGTTCACTTCATGGGCTCACGCGCAATCCATGGCACCCGGATCGAACGGCCGGCGGTTCGAGCGGAGGTGAAGCAGCCGCCATCGCCAGCGGCATGAGCCCGATCGGGTTGGGCAATGACATCGGTGGCTCGCTGCGAAATCCGGCCAATGCCTGTGGCATTGCCTCGATCCGTCCTTCGTTCGGGCGCGTGCCGGATGCAGATTGCGGCCCTGCCGAGGGGCAGTTGCTGGCGGTTCAGCTCATGAATGTCCAAGGCCCAATGGCGCGCCGGGTTGCCGACGTTCGCCTTGGGCTGCGTGTATTGATGGGGGCGCATGCACGCGACCCCTGGTCGATTGATGCGCCGTTTGAGGGACCATCGCCGCGCCGGCCGATCCGCGTGGCCGTGATACCCGAACCACCCGGAGGACGCACCGATCCGGCCGTGGCCGCGACTGTTCGACGTGCCGCGCATGCGTTGGCCGATGCCGGCTATGAGGTCGAGGAGATTCACCCGCCACGCTACGAGGATGCGGTGAGTTGTTGGGCGCGCCTGATCATGGGTGACGTCCGATCGATGCTTGGCCCGCTGTCTCAGATCATGGGCGCGGACGCGCTCGGCTTCCTGCATAGATTTGACGCGCTGGTGCCGGTGCTGCCCGACCCCGCCGCATGGTCCGCCCTTCTGCTGGAGCGCCACGCCATTGCGCGGGCCTGGTCGCTGTTCATGGCCGAACGGCCATTGCTGCTGTCACCCACATGGACCCAATTGCCGTTCGTGCACGGCTTCGACACGGCGAACGAAACCGGCGCCGCTGCGGCCAAGGAGCTGATGCGTCCGGTGGTTCCTGCAAACCTGCTGGGACTGCCGTCAGCCTGCGTGCCGGCTGGGCGGGACGAGGAAACCGAGCTGCCAATCGGGGTGCTTGTCACTGGTTCGCGATTTCGGGAGGACCTTTGCCTCGAAGTGGCCGAAGCCATTGAGACGCGCCTCGGCGTGCAAACGCCGATCGACCCGGTGGGTATGCAACAAGCGCGTTAATCGCGTCTCTCACGCACCCGTCCGCGTTTCCTACTCCGGCAGCAACACGATCTTGCCGATCACCTCGCGGCTTTCCACGCGGCGCAGCGCGTCCGCGAATTTCGACAGCGGCAGCGAGCGATCGACGGGGGCGCGCAGCTTGCCGGCCTCGAAGAGGCCGAACAGTTCGTCGAACAGGACGCCGACCCGCGCGCGCAGCGCAGCGTCGGCCTTGCTCTTGCCCCACGCCATGTAGAAGCCCCAGTAGAGACCGATCACCGTCAGGTTCTTCACCAGCACGAGGTTGGCCGGGATCTCGGGAATGCGGCCCGAGGCGAACCCGATCGGCAGCAGCCGGCCGAGCGGCGCAACGCAGCGCAACGACTCGTCGAACACGTCGCCACCCACCGGATCGAACACGACGTCGACGCCGCGGCCTCCGGTGATGTCCAGCACGCGGTCGCGGAAGCCGCCATCGCGGTAGTCGATGGCGTGGTCGGCGCCGTAGTCCTTGACGGCCGCGACCTTGCGCGCACCGCCGGCGGTTGCGATCACGGTGGCGCCGAGCGCGCGGCCGATCTCCACGGCGGCCAATCCGCTCGCGCCGGCCGCGCCATGCACCAGCAGCGTCTCACCGGGCTTGAGGTCGGCACGCCATTTCAGGCCGGCATAGGCCGTCGCATAGATGGTCGGAAACAGCGTCGCGCCCTCGAAGCCCAGGCGGTCGGGGATCGGGAAGACGTTGGCCGCATCCACGATCGCCTGGTCTGCGAATCCGCCGGAGGGCAGGCCGGCGCAGACGCGGTCGCCGACCTTGAGCGTGGTGCGGACATCGGGCGCGATCTCGCTCACGATGCCGCCGATCTCGGTGCCCGGGATGAACGGGATGCTCGGCCGGTTCTGGTGCTTGCCGGCGATGAACAACAGGTTCGCGAAGCTGACGCCGGCGGCGCGCACCACGACACGGATCGTGCCCGGCGCCAGCGCGGGCGGGGCGGTCTCCTCGTAGACGAGGTCGTCGATGCCGCCGAAGCGGCGGCCGATCACGGCGCGCATTGTCAATCCTTCCCGACGGTGCCGTGGCGACCGGAGCCGGACGCGAACCGGCTGGCGCCTGCCTGCGCTTCCTTGCGGCGGGCCTCGATGGAGAGCTCCGTCTCCAGCGCGATGGCGTCCGCCTCGGACAGATTCCACTGCCGGATCGCCGACATCCGGTCCGATCGCATCGCGATCTGCGGAAACGACGCTATCTGATGCGCCAGCTCGACCGCGGCGGCCAGCGCCTGGCCGGTCGGGACAAGCCGATCGGCGAGGCCCATCGCGACCGCTTCCGAGCCTGCGACCTTCCGCGCGGTCAAGAGCATGTCGAGCGCGCGTCCGGCCCCGATCAGCCGCGGCAGCCGGACCGTCGTGCCGTCGCTCATCGGGACCCCCAGCGACGCGACAGCACGGCGAAGGTCGCACCCTGCTCGGCGATGCGAAGGTCACAGCGCAGCGCGACGCCGAGGCCGCCGGCGCAGGCATAGCCGGCAACGGCCGCGAGTACCGGCTTGGAGAGAATGTCGTGGCACGGTCCGTCGGGATCGCCGGCCCACGGCTTGTATGCGTAACCGGCCGCAAGCTCCTTCAGGTCGGCGCCGGCGCAGAAGTGGCCGCCGGCGCCGGTCAGCACGGCGACCGCGCGATGCTCGTCGCGATCGAAATCCCGCAGCGCCCGGGTCAGCGCCGCGGCCGTCTCGTTGTCGAGCGCGTTGCGCACCTCCGGACGATTGATGGTGATGATCGAGACCGGCCCGTCATGGGCGACCAGCAGCTTCGCCATATCAGCCATTGTCGGTCGCGTCCTTCAGTGGGTCTTGAGCAATGGACAATCGCTTTCGCCGGCGGGCCGCCAGGCCTTGTCGCCCGGAATCGTCGCGACGATCTTCCAGTAGTCCCATGGACCCTTGGACTCGCCGGGCTTCTTCACCTCGGTCACATAGAGGTCGCGCAGCAGGCGGCCATCGGCGCGAATCCGGGCGCCGTGGGTGAATGCGTCTTCGACCGGCAGCTCGCGCATCTTGTCTGCGACCTTGGTGCCGTCGTCGGTGCCCGTCGCCGCGACCGCCTTCAGATAGTGGACCACCGAGCTGTAGACACCGGCCTGAACGATCGACGGTGGCCGTCCCATCTTGTCCCAAAAGCGCTTGGCGAAGGCACGGCTGCCGTCGTCGAGGTCGTGATAGTAGGTGGTGGACGAGATCAGGCCCTGTCCGGCGTTCAACCCCATTGCGTGCACGTCGTTGATGAACATCAGGAAGGTCACGACCTGGGTGTTCGTGCCGATCACATTGTATTCGTGCGCCTGCTTGATGGCGTTGCTGGTATCGCTGCCGGCGGTCGCCAGCGCGAGCACCTTGGCGCCCGATCCCTGGGCCTGAAGCAGGTAGGACGAGAAGTCCGGGGTGTCGAGCGGGGCGCGCACGCCGCCGATCACCTTGCCGCCACCGGCCGCGATCCGCTTGCTCGCCTCGCTCTCCATCGATTTGCCGAACGCGTAGTCGGCCGTGATGAAGAACCAGGTGTCGCCGCCGCGCTTGAGGACGCCTTCCGGAGGCGCCGCGGCCAGCGCGTAGGTGTCGTACATCCAGTGAAAGCTGTATCGCGAGCAGCTTTTTCCGGTCAGCTCGGCCGTCGCCGGGCCCGACATCAGGAAGATCTTCTTGCGTTCGCGCGAGACCGTCTGCATGGCGAGCGCCGCAGCCGAGGAGCCGCCGTCGGCGATGGCGTCGACGCCCTGGGCGTCATAGGCCTGCCGGGCGAGATTGGCGGCGATATCGGGTTTGTTGGCGTGATCGCCGGAGACGATTTCGATTCTCGCGCCGGCGACCTTGCCGCCGAAATCTTCCGCCGCGAGTTCGGCCGCGACGATCGATCCCTTGCCGCCAGCGTCGGCGTAGATGCCGGTCATATCGTTCAGGATGTCGATGCGCACCACGTTGTCGGACATCTGCGCGCATGCCGCCGACGACATCAGGCCGGCGATGACGCCTGCCCCGATCGCGCAGGCGAGGGGTTTCTTCCGCATGGTTCGCTCCCTTTTGTTCTTGCTTCGAGTTTGTTGCTTCGACGCGCGCGACGTCGGCCGGCAATCTGCAATCGTTCGACGCTACGGATGGATCTGAACATACCGCGTAGTATGTTGAAAAATACCCAGTAGTATGTTTGACTGTCAACCTTGCCGCGAGGAGGACGTGTTGGGCAGAATGGGCAGGATCGACGGCGCCGAACCGCTGGCGGATCGGCGCGTGGAAATTCTCGATGCCGCGGCGCGCGCCTTCATGCGGCAGGGCTTCGCAGCGACCTCGATCGACCGGGTGAGCGACGAGATCGGCTCCACCAAGGGCGCCGTCTATTACTACTACCGCAGCAAATCCGAGCTGTTCTTCGCGGTCCATCGCCGCGGCATGGAGCTGACGCAGGCCGCGATCCGGCCGCCGTTCGAGATGGACGCTGCGCCGCGCGAGCGCCTGCATGCGATGGCTTTCGCGCACACCTTGCTCGTCATCGATCACCTGCCGTATCTGCGCGTGGCGGCGCAGGGGCTCGAGATGCATTTGCTGGAGCGCACCAATGCGAGCGAGCGAGCCGAACTCGAGGAGGTCGCCGCGCTCCGCGAGACCAACGAGAACCTGTATATCCGCGTCATCAGGGACGGCGTGGCGTCCGGTGGCTTCCGCAGCGTCGACGCCAAGCTCGCGGCCAAGCCGCTGCTCGGAGCGTTGAACTGGACGTCACGGTGGTATCACCCGAGGGATGGCGAGACCCAGGCCAGCAAGAAGAAGCTGGCGCTGTCGATCGCGGATTTCGTGACGGCCGGCCTCGAGATGAAGAATTGAAGCCTGTCGGGGATGGCGGATCGGCCGACACCCGTAAAGCGAACTGAGGAGCTGCGGGTGAGCGAGCTCATTCTCCATCACTACGATTTCTCGAACTATTCCGAGAAAGCGCGCGTCGCGATGGGATTCAAGTCGCTGCGTTGGAACGGCGTGACAATCCCGCCGGTGTTGCCGAAGCCCGACCTGACCCCGATCACGGGCGGCTATCGGCGTGCGCCGGTGCTGCAAATCGGCGCGGACGTCTATTGCGACACGCGGTTGATCCTGAGGGAGCTCGAACGCAGGCATCCCGAGCCGAGCCTGTTTCCGGCGGGCAGCACCGGGCTCGCGAATGCGGTGTCAGCCTGGGCCGAAGGGCCGCTGTTCCGCGCCATCATGCTGTATGCATGGGGCACCAATCACGATCTGATGCCGCCGCAATTGTTCGAAGACCGTGCGGGGATGCGGGGATTGCCGGTGCCGAGCGTCGCATCGGTCGAGCGCGCAGCCGCGCGCAACGCGCCACTGGTGCGAGCGCAACTGCCGCTGGTCGAAGACATGCTGGCCGATCAGCGGACATGGATCTGCGGCGAGCGTTTCACGGTCGCCGACCTGTCGGTGTTTCATGCCCTCTGGTTCCTGACCGATCGAAGCGACCGGCTGGGGCACGAGCTCGCGCACCTGCCCGCCGTCGCAGGCTGGATGCAAAGGATGCGCGGTCTAGGGCACGGCCAACGAGAGGATTTGACGGCTGAAGAGGCGCTGGCGATCGCACGAGACAGCGAGCCTGTACCAAGTTCGCGAAACGGCGTTCGCTATCCCGAAGGCCCCGAGCTTGGTAGCTTGGTCGAAGTGCGCGCCGCCGACTACGCCAGGGACGCAATTGTCGGCAGACTCGATTTCCTCGACACCGACGAGATCGCCGTCCGCATCCGCAGCGATCGGGTCGGCGACATCGCCGTCCATTTCCCGCGCATCGGCTTCGAGCTGCGGCCGGTGCGCGGCTAGAGACATCAGTCACTCATGAAAAAGGCCGCCGGAAACCGGCGGCCTTGGCATTGTGGTCTTTGGGAAGGTCGGCTTACTCAGCCGCCTGCTTGCGCGGCGGATCGAGCGCGCCGGAATCGTGGATCTCGGCGACCTGGTGATCCGAGAGGCCGAGCACCTCGCGCAGGATCTCGTCGGTGTGCTCGCCGAGCAGCGGCGAGCGGGCGACGTCGCTCGGGGAGTCCGACAGCTTGATCGGGTTGCCGACCGAGATGTACTTGCCGCGGGTCGGGTGATCGACCTCGACCACGGTGCCGGTCGCGCGCAGCGACTGGTCCTCGGCGAGCTCCTTCATCGACAGGATCGGGCCGCAGGGGATGTCGTCCTTGTTGAGGATCTCCATCGCCTCGAACTTGGTCTTGGTCATCGTCCACTGCTCGATCCGGGCGAAGATCTCGTTCAGGCGCGGCAGGCGGGCCGGCGGCTTGGAGTAGTTCGGATCCGTCTTCCAGGAGGGCTCACCGATCACGTCGCAGATCTTCTCCCAGACCGGCGCCTGGGTGATGAAGTAGATGTAGGCGTTCGGGTCGGTCTCCCAGCCCTTGCACTTCAGGATGCGGCCGGGCTGGCCGCCACCGGAGTCGTTGCCGGCGCGCGGCACGGCGTCGCCGAACGGGACGCCTTCGCCGAACTGGCTGTATTCCTTGAGCGGGCCATGGGCGAGGCGCTGCTGGTCGCGCAGCTTGACCCGCGACAGGTTCAGAACGCCGTCCTGCATCGCGGCGGTGACGCGCTGGCCCTTGCCGGAGTGCGTGCGCTGATAAAGCGCGGTGACGATGCCGAGTGCGAGATGCAGGCCGGTGCCGCTGTCGCCGATCTGCGCGCCGGTGACGAGCGGCACGCCGTCGCGGAAGCCGGTGGTCGAGGCGGCGCCGCCGGTGCACTGCGCGACGTTCTCGTAGACCTTGCAGTCCTCATACGGGCCGGGGCCAAACCCCTTGATCGAGGCGACGATCATCTTCGGGTTGATCGCCTGGATCTTCTCCCAGGGGAAACCCATGCGATCGAGCACGCCAGGGCCGAAATTCTCGACCAGCACGTCGCACTGCTTGATCAGCGCGGTCAGCACTTCCTTGCCCTTCGGGTTCTTGGTGTCGAGCGTGATCGAGCGCTTGTTGTGGTTCAGCATGGTGAAATACAGGCTGTCCACGTTCGGGATGTCCTGCAGCTGGCCGCGCGTGATGTCGCCGACGCCGGGGCGCTCGACCTTGATCACGTCGGCGCCGAACCAGGCCAGCAGCTGCGTGCAGGTCGGTCCGGACTGGACGTGGGTGAAATCGAGAATGCGAACGCCCTTGAGCGCCTTGGTCATAATGTTTTGCTCCGTACTCTGGTCTGCCCCTGCACCCGCAGGGAGTGAAGGGTTGAGGGGTTACTTCTTCTTGCTCAGCACGCTCTGCGGATTGAGATTGCCGATGCGGCCACTCTCCGAGCCCGCCGCCGGATCGATTACCGCGTTGATCAGGGTCGGCTTGCCGCTGTCCAGCGCCGCGTTGACCGCGCGCTTCAATTCGTCGGGCGAGGTGGCGTTGACGCCGACGCCGCCGAAGGCTTCCATCATCTTGTCGTAGCGCGAGCCCTTGACGAACACGGTGGTCGCCGGATCGTCGCTCACGCCGTTGACGTCGGTGCCGCGATAGATGCCGTCATTGTTGAAGATCACGACGCAGATCGGCAGCTTGTAGCGGCAGATGGTCTCGACCTCCATGCCGGAGAAGCCGAACGCGCTGTCGCCTTCGACCGCGAGCACGGGCAGGCCGGTCTCGACCGCCGCCGCGATCGAATAGCCCATGCCGATGCCCATCACGCCCCAGGTGCCGACGTCGAGCCGCTTGCGCGGCTTGTGCATGTCGACGACGCCGCGGGCGAGGTCGAGCGTGTTGGCGCCCTCGTTGACGAAGATGGTGTCCGGACGCTCGGCGATGATCGCGCGCAGCGCGCCGAGCGCGCCGTGATAGTCCATCGGCGAAGCATTGTTCATCAGCTTCGGCGCCATCTTGGCGACGTTGTCGTCGCGTTTCTTGGCGACGGTCGCGAGCCAGTCGCTGGGTGCCGCGCTCCAGTTCGCGCCCATGGCGTCGAGGAAGGCTTGCACGCAGGAGCCGATGTCGCCGACCACGGGAGCCACGATCTCGACGTTGGAATCCATTTCCTTCGGCTCGATGTCGACCTGGATGAACTTCTTCGGGGCCTCGCCCCAACTCTTGCCCTTGCCGTGCGACAGCAGCCAATTGAGCCGCGCGCCGATCAGCATCACGACGTCGGCGTCCTTCAGCACGGTCGAGCGCGCCGCGCCGGCGCATTGCGGATGCAGGTCGGGCAACAGGCCCTTGGCCATGCTCATCGGCAGGAACGGCACGCCGCTTGTCTCGACGAAGTTCTTGATTGCCTCATCCGCCTGCGCATAGGCCGCGCCCTTGCCGAGAATGATGAGCGGCCGCTTTGCGCCCTTCAGCACGTCGAGCGCGCGCTTGACCGACGACGGGGAGGGGATCTGCTCGGGCGCGGCGTCAATCACCTTGACCAGCGACCTCTCGCCGGCATCGGCGTTCATCACCTGGCCGAACAGCTTTGCGGGCAAATCGAGATAGACCCCGCCGGGACGACCCGACACCGCGGCACGGATTGCGCGCGCGAGACCGATGCCGATATCCTGGGCGTGCAGCACGCGGAACGCGGCCTTGCACAGCGGCTTGGCGATCGCGAGCTGGTCCATCTCCTCATAGTCGCCCTGCTGCAGATCGACGATCTCGCGCTCCGACGAGCCGGAGATCAGGATCATCGGGAAGCAGTTGGTGGTGGCATGGGCGAGCGCAGTGAGACCGTTGAGGAAGCCGGGTGCCGACACGGTGAGGCAGACGCCGGGACGCTTGGTCAGGAAGCCCGCGATCGAAGCCGCATAGCCGGCGTTCTGCTCGTGGCGGAACGACAGCACGCGAATGCCCGCCGCCTGGGCCATACGGCCCAGGTCCGTGATCGGGATACCCGGCACACCATAGATGGTGTTGATGCCGTTGAGCTTGAGCGCATCGATGACGAGGTGAAAGCCATCCGTGAGTTCCTGCTCGGTGCCCGGTGCCTCGGACTTCGCAGCGGTATTCAGCATCGGCATCGTCTCCCTGATCGTTCTTGTTCGGACGATCTCGTTGTCGTCAGAAGCGAGTGGACTCGAAAGTATCTAAGTGAACAGTTCCTGGCCGTGCGCCTCGACATAGGCGGCAAGACCAAGCGTATGATCGCGGGCGCGCTTCTCGGCCAATTCAGTGTCGCGCGCTTCCAGCGCCTCGATGATCCCGAGATGCTCGGGCAGCGAGGTCGCGGTGCGGTCCTTGCGGCCGATCGTGAGCTGGCGATAGCCGCGCACATGCAGCAACAGGTCGTTGGTGAGATCGACCAGCACGGGCGATTCCGACAGCGAGATCAGCGCCTGGTGGAAGGCGATGTTGGCCTTGGAATATTCCTCGACGTGATCCTGCGGCAGGCGGTCGGCGCTGAAGTCCTTGAAGAAGTCGCGCAGCGACGAGATGTCCTTCTTGCGCGCGGTGGTCGTGATCAGCCGCGCCGCCATGCTCTCCAGCGCGGCCCAGGCGCGGATCATGTCGACGATCTCGGACTTGGTGCGGCGGACCACGATGATGCCGCGGCGCGGCACGGTCTTCACGAAGCCGTCCTGCTCGAGCATCGCGATTGCTTCGCGGATCGGCGTGCGGCTGACGCCGAGACGTTCGGACAATGCGCGCTCGTCGAGCATCACCGGCTCGGGCGTCGCATAGATGTCCATCTTGAGAATCGCTTCCTTCAAGGCCTCGTAGGCCTTGTTCTTGAAGCTCGTCTCCGGTGCGATCCGGACGATGGCGATATCTGTATCGGCCATGTTAGGCGACGCCTTGGTCTGTTTCGGGTCAGGCACGACTCGTCTCCTCCTCTTGGAGACGTCTTCTTAGCAGAAGAAATTACCTTGGATTTTTGGCATGCCAAATACCAGAATGTCAAGGTGGCCTTATTTTTCGGCGTTTTCAGGCATTGCCCGACCTTGACAATTGCGTTTTTGGCATACCAAATGCCACGAAATTGTCCCAGGAGGAAGCCGATGTCAAACTCGAAGGATGCGGTCCGCAAAATTCTCGATGCGGTCAAGGCCGACAAGCGCACGAGCCTCACCGCGCCCGAAGGCAAGGTGGTCTGCGACGCCTATGGCATTCCGGTGCCGAAGGAGGGCGTCGCCAAGTCGGCCTCCGAGGCCGCGCGCATCGCTTCCGACATGGGTTTTCCGGTCGTGATGAAGATCGTCTCGCCCGACATCCTGCATAAGACCGAGGCCGGCGGCGTCGTGGTCGGCGTCAAGAACACGGCGGACGCCGAGAAGAGCTACGAGACCATTCTGGCCAACGCCAGGAAGTACAAGGCCGATGCCAAGATCGAGGGCATCCAGGTGCAGCAGATGCTGGGCGGCGGCACCGAGGTGATCGTCGGCTCGATCACCGACGGCTCGTTCGGCAAGCTGGTCGCCTTCGGCCTCGGCGGCGTGCTGGTCGAGATCCTCAAGGACATCACCTTCCGCCTCGCGCCCGCGACCAAGGACGACGCGCTGTCGATGCTCGACGGCATCCAGGCCCATGAGATGCTGAAGGGCGTGCGCGGCGGCGAGCCGGTCAACCGCGAGGCGCTGGCCGACGTCATCGTCAAGGTCTCGCAACTCGTCAGCGACTTCCCCGAGATCGTCGAGCTCGACCTCAATCCGGTGTTCGCCACCAGCAAGAACGCGATCGCCGCAGACGTCCGCATCGTCGTCGACTTCGACTACAAGCCGCGCCCGGCGCCGCGCCCGACCGAGGAGATCGTGGCGGCGATGAGCCGCATCATGCAGCCGAAGGGCGTGGCGGTGATCGGCGCCTCCGCCGAGGACGGCAAGATCGGCAACTCGGTGATGAAGAACCTCATCAACGGCGGCTACAAGGGCGAGATCTATCCGATCCACCCCAAGGCGGAAGAGATTTTGGGCTACAAGGCCTACAAGAGCGTCAAGGACGTCCCCGGCGTGATCGACACGGCGGTGTTCGCGATCCCCGCGAAATTCGTCGCCGGCGCGCTCGCCGAATGCGGCGAAAAGAAAATCCCCGGCGCGGTGCTGATTCCCTCGGGCTTTGCCGAGGCCGGCGCGCCCGAATTGCAGGCCGAGATCGTCGAGGTCGGCAAGAAGTACAACATCCGCCTGATGGGGCCGAACATCTACGGCTTCTACTATACGCCAGCCAATCTCTGCGCGACCTTCTGCACCGCCTACGACGTCAAGGGCCACGCCGCGCTGTCGTCGCAGTCGGGCGGCATCGGCATGGCGATCATCGGCTTCTCGCGTTCGGCCAAGATGGGCGTGTCGGCGATCGTCGGTCTCGGCAACAAGTCCGACATCGACGAGGACGATCTGCTCGCCTTCTTCGAGCAGGATCCCAACACCAATCTGATCGCGCAGCACTGCGAGGACCTCAAGGACGGCCGCGCCTTCGCCGAAGCCGCCAAGCGCGTCTCCAAGAAGAAGCCGGTGGTGGTGCTCAAGGCCGGCCGCACCTCGGCTGGCGCCAAGGCCGCCTCGTCGCACACCGGCGCGCTCGCCGGCAACGACAAGATCTATGAGGACGTGTTCAAGCAGTCCGGCGTGATCCGCGCGCGCAGCCTGCGGCAATTGCTGGAATTCGCCCGCGGCGTGCCGGTGCTGCCGACGCCGAAGGGCGAGAACATCCTGATCATCACCGGCGCCGGTGGCTCCGGCGTGCTGCTGTCGGATTCCGTGGTCGATAACGGCCTGTCGCTGATGGCGATGCCGCCGGATCTCGATGCCGCGTTCCGCAAGTTCATCCCGCCATTCGGCGCGGCGGGCAATCCCGTCGACATCACCGGCGGCGAGCCGCCGATCACCTATGTCAACACCGTCAAGCTCGGCCTGTCGGATGAGCGCATCCACGCGCTGATCCTCGGTTACTGGCACACCATCGTGACGCCGCCGATGGTGTTCGCGCGCAACATGGTGGAGGTGAAGAAGGAGATGGAGGCGAAGGGCTTCGTCAAGCCGATGGTCGCCTCGCTCGCCGGCGACGTCGAGGTCGAGGAGGCCGCCGAATATCTCTATCAGCACGGCATCCCGGCCTATGCCTATTCGACCGAGCTGCCGGTCGAGGTGCTCGGTGCCAAGTACAAATGGGCACGCGGCGCGGGCCTGCTCTGAGCTTCTGATCCGTCGCATGCGACAGGCCGCCTCGGACACCGTCCGGGGCGGCTCTTTCATTGCATCGGCCGAGCTGAAACGTGCCGCCAGGGACGGGCGGGCAGGGAAGGCAGCGCGGCTCTTGCCTCCGTTCAGCTCGCGTGAGTTCCGCACTGCATCCCGTTATCCCCGGACCGGAGCCGGCTTGCCTTCCGCATCTGATGTGCTACTGATATATCAGATAAACGATGGAGGAAGCTGCGATGGAGTTGGCTGCAACAGTGATGACCGATCGCCAGCGCAAATATCGTGCGACCTACCGCGAGCGCGTGGTCGGCTGGTACAATGGCTGGCTGCATGTCGTGCTGATCTACACGATCGGCTTCACGGCGCTGTATGTCTACCTGGCCAATCTGCATGACGTGAAGTGGTGGGAATATCTCACCATTCCCGTGGTCTTCCTGATCGCGAACTTCTTCGAATGGGCGGTGCATCGCTTCGTCATGCACCGGCCCTCGAACGTGCCGCTGCTGCGCGCGATCTACAGCCGCCACACGCTGATGCACCATCAGTTCTTCACCGAGGAGGAGATGCGGTTTGCCGACCATCACGACTGGCGCGTCACCTTCTTCCCGCCCTATGCGCTCGTCGTGTTCACGTTGATGTCGATCCCGCCGGCGATCGTCGCCGGGCTAGTGATCTCGGCCAATACCGGCTGGCTGCTGATCACCACGACCACGTCGATGTACCTGATCTATGAATTCATGCATTTCTGCTGCCACGTCGAGGAAAATGCCTTCGTGCGCAACATGCCGTTCGTCAACACCATCCGCCGGCATCACACCGCCCATCACAACCAGTCGATCATGATGGAGCGCAACATGAACCTGACCTTCCCGGTGATGGACTATGTGTTCGGTACCTCCGATCTCAATCGCGGCCTGCTCGGCCACGTCTTCAACGGCTACAGCACGCGCTACGTGAAGACCGACATGCGGCGCACGGCGCGGACGCCGCGGGTCGTGGTGAAGGAGCAGCCGGTGCCGCATGCCGCAGCTTGAACCGAATCTCGCGGGTCTTGCCTGGTTCGGCCTGCTGTGGAGCGTGTGTTGCATCGGCTTCCTGCAACTCGCCGGCATGTACCCGCTGCGTGGCCGCCGGGCGCTGCCGATGACGCTGACCGTCCTGTGGGCGATGTTGCTGGCCGGCACGCTGGCATTCGCCCTGGTCGAGCTGCGCTGGACCACGATCGTCGTGGTGGGCGGGGTATTGTTCCTATTCTTGCCCGCGTTGTTCCAGGCGCTACCCGAATGGTGGCGCGACGGGCACGCGGGATTGCGCCTGTCGTGTTGTGCGATGGTCGCGGCGCTTGCGCTGCTCGCCGGTGTCGCCGCGCCATCGTTGCATAATTGGATGATCTGAAGGGAGATCGCGATGCCCAGCCACATCAAGCTCATGCTGTCGCTGGCGTGCCTCGCCACCGCGGCTTGTGGGTATTTTTTCATGGTCTATCTCGGACAACAGGGTCCGAGCTATGCGGTCGCCTTCCTCGGCGTGTTCGCCACGGTCGCGATGTGGATCTTCCCGGAGGTCGTCAAGAAGGACCTCAAGATGCGCCCGCCGGGATCCTGACCGGGGTCGTGACGTGATGCTGCTGCACAGGGAGGATGCGATGGCGAGCTATACCGGGGACCGCACCATCGACGGCATTTCGGTGCAGGTCGACGGCGAGCCGCTGTCGCCGCATTACGATCAGCTCCGGCTCACCGAACACGGCTTTGAATGGAGCTATGAGGGGCCCGAGCCGGCGCAGCTGGCGTTCGCGCTGCTCTATCACCACCTGCGCGACGCCACTGCCGCGAAGGCGCTGCACGCGGCGTTCATGCGCCGCGTCGTCGCCAATTTCGACAATGAATGGGAGCTCTCCTCGGCCGATCTCGACGAGGCGGTCGCGGCACTGCGGTCCGAACAGACGGTGTAACCCTACGCGCATGCCCCCGGCGGAGAGCCTGTCCAGATGACCCTGACCTGCCGCGCGGCGGTGCTGCATCGAAGCGGAACGCCGCTCTCCGTCGAACGTATCTCGCTGGCGTCGCCCACGCCGACCGATGTCGTGGTAAAGCTCCGTGCCGCGGGGCTCTGCCACACCGACCTCGAGGTGATCGATGGATCGCTGCGCTATCCGTTGCCGATGATCCTCGGCCATGAGGCGGCCGGCGTGGTCGAGGAGGTCGGCAGCGCGGTGCGCGACATCCGTGCCGGCGATCACGTCGTGCTGTCCTGGAATCCGCACTGCGGCCACTGCTTTCACTGCGACCGCGCGCAGCCGATCCTGTGCGAGACCTATCTCGCCAGGGGCGCAGAAGGCGTGCATTTCGACGGCAGCTCGAAGGCGCAGCTCGCGGACGGCGCGAAGCTGGCGCATCTGATGTTCCTCGGCGCATTCTCCGAATATGTCGTGCTGCCGGCGCAGCAGGCGATCGTCGTGGCCAGGGAGATCCCGTTCGACCGTGCCTGCCTGATCGGCTGCGGCGTCATGACCGGCGTCGGCGCGGCGTTGAATGTCGCCGAGATCGGCCACGGCGACACCGTGATGGTCGCGGGCTGCGGCGCGGTCGGGCTGGCCGCGGTGCAGGGTGCCCGGCTTGCCGGCGCCGGTGCCATCATTGCGGTCGATCTCGACGATGCCAAGCTTGCGCTGGCGCGGAAGCTCGGTGCGACGCATACCGTCAACGTTGCGCACAGCGACCCGGTCCAGTTCGCCAGGGAGGCGACGCGCGGGCGAGGGGCGGACGTCATCCTCGAAGCGGCCGGGCACCCGCTGGCGTTCCGGCAGACTGCGGAGGCGGTGCGGCCGGGCGGTCAGGTGATCTGGCTCGGCAAGATCGACGTCTCGCACGATGTGAGCTTCCGCTGGGGCGCATTGATGGGCGAGAAGCGGTTTCGCCGCTCGAGCTATGGCGGCGCGCGGCCGCGGCGTGACTTTCCCTGGCTGGCGCGGGCCTATCTCGATGGCCGGCTCAAGCTCGACGAGCTGATCACCGGCCGCTGCACGCTCGACGGCATCAATGACGGCTTCGAGGCATTGCGCCGCGGGCGGTCGATCCGCACGGTCGTCGAATTCTGAAAGCTTTCACAGCGTCGAGCGCGCAAAGCTCTCGATGTAGTCGATCAGGCTGTCGGACGCCGCCCCCGCAGCGTCGACGCGCCGCTCGGCGATGGCCTCGGCGACGTCGGCATGCAGCCGCGCCGCGAGCGGCAGGTCGGCGGCTTCCTTGTAATGCTGGTACCAGAACCGGCGCGACAGGCCGTGCATCAGGCCCATGGCGCGGGAGGCGAACTCGTTGCGTGACGCCGCGGAGACCAGCGTATTGAACTGGTGGTCCAGCCGCATGAACAGGAGATCGTCGGATTTCTCCGCCGCGCGCCGCATGCCGGTGGCGATCTCGGCGAACTGGGCGCGCTGCTCGCTGGTGGCGCGCTCGGCCGCGCCGCGTGCCATCAGCCGTTCCAGCTCGCGCCGCACTTCGAGCAGGCGAAGCTGCGCGCGCAGGTCGATCTCCGACACCAGCACGCCGCGGCGGGCGAGGATGTTGACCAGGCCATCGCGCGACAGGCGCTGCAAGGCCTCACGGATCGGAGTGCGGCCGATGTCGAGCCGCTTGGCGAGCACCAGCTCGGAGAGCGCGGTGCCGGGCGGCAGTTGCAGCGTCACGATCAGCTCTTCCAGCTCGGCATAGGCACGATCGGTCAGCGTGACGTCGCTTTGCGGGAGCCGGGCTTGCGCCGCAGCGCGTGACTTGTCACCGGTAGCCGACGATGACCGCGCCGGCCGGCGACTACCTGCTGCGCGCGCGCGCGCCGTGCTGGATCGTTTGTTCGAATCTGCCATCGAGATCATGAGTGCTACGATCCAGCAGATATCTCACACGCCTGACGGCACTGACAAGGCCGCTCGGTCCGCGGCGCACCGATTCGGTGCGCAGCGAGCAGCACCCGTCAGTGCGAGATGCTTTCCAGCGTCCGGCCGCGGGTTTCCTCGCCAAGCAGCAGCACAGCGAGGGCCGCGATCACGAATGCGCCGGCACCGAGCGCGAAAACGCCACTTTGTCCCGCCGCCGGGAGAATCACGCCGATCACGTAGGGGCCGATCAGCGAACCGATTCGGCCGACCGCGGACGCAAAACCCGTTCCGGTGGCACGGACATGGGTCGGGTACAGTTCAGGCGTGTAGGCGTAGAGCGCCGACCACATCCCGAACAGGAAGAACTGCATGCACAGGCCGGCGATGATGAGTTGGGTCTGGTCCGCCGCCGAGCCGTAGAAGTGGCAGGCGATCGCGCCGCACAGCAGGTTCATCACCAGCGTCGCCTTTCGTCCCCAGGATTCCACGAGCCAGGCCGAAACCAGGAAGCCGGGGATGCCCGCGAGCGAGATCATGATGGTGTAGAACACCGATTTGGTGATCGGGAATCCCTTGGCCTGGAGCAGTGCTCCGAGCCACGTGGTCAGGCCGTAGAAGCCGAGCAGGGCAAAGAACCACAAGGTCCACAGCATCGTGGTCCGCTTGGCGTAGATGCCTGAAAACAGCGTCCTCAGGCCGGTGACCTCGGGCGCGGGCGCGGCCGCCTGGCGCACGACCGGCGGCAGTTCCCCGCCGCCGAGACGGTCGCGGACCTTGCTCTCGATGTCGCGTACCGTCGACTCGGCCCGGTCCGAATGGCCGTGCGACGCGAGCCAGCGCGGCGATTCCGGAACGTAGCGGCGCACCACGAGCACGAAGACGGCCGGGATCGCCTGAAGGATGAAGACCCAGCGCCAGTCGGCGACTTGCAGCACGAAATAGGTCAACAGGCCCGAGGCGATGAAGCCGAGCGGCCAGAACCCCTCGAGGAACGCGATATAGCGGCCGCGGTTGCGGGCCGGCATGATTTCCGAGACCATCGATTGCGCGACCGGAAACTCCATGCCCATTCCGAAGCCGAGCAGCAGGCGGGAGGCGCCGAGCGCGGTCGCCGTCGTGGAGAGGCCGCAGCACAGGCTGCCCAATCCCCAGAAGATCATGCTGACCTGGAAGACGCGGGCGCGGCCGAAGCGGTCGGCCAGCATGCCGGCGGAAGCGGCGCCGGCGAACATGCCGAGGAAGCTCATGCTGGACAACAGGCCTGCTTCCGCGGTCGAGAGGCCAAAGGTCTGACGGATCGAGCCGAGCACGAAGGTCAGCGCGGCGAGGTCCATGCTGTCGAAGAACCACGCCGTCGCGATGATCCCGAAGATCCAGCGCTGATAGGAGGTCAGCGGCAGGCGTTCGAGCCGTGCCGCGATATCGGCGACCTGCTGCGCCTGCGCGGTTCGCGCGACGGCGGCCGGAGCCCGGCTACCAGCTGCTGCGGTGACGTCGGAAACGGTCATGCTGTCCTCCCCAGGTGGACGTTGGCGGGCTCTTGGCGGCCCTTTCGTAAGATGTCACATAGATGGCAGTGATATGTCAATTGGTTGTCAGGTGTGGGAAGGTAGCTGGCGGCGGGAATTGGACTTTGCCGGCAGGGGCAAATCGACGCGCGGCGCGCGCCGGCCGTCATCCGAGCCGGTCTCGATCAGGCCGCACGATGGCGCTGCGGACCGCCATCCAAGCAGCATCGAAATCCGGTTAACGGCATTGGAGAAATCGGGGCTTATCGGATAAGCCGGCTTTAAGGCGGAACCGACTAGATCTGCTCGGGCTGCAACGTGCTCGATGCCTGGAGGGCCTCGCATGTTGCGTCCGGAGGAGGCGCTTACCCGACATGTCAGCTCAGATGGATCTGGATTTCGCAACCGATGATCGTGCCCGGGCGCAGATCGGCGCGGCGGTGGGCTATCTGCTCAGGGACGCGACCGGCGTCGCGCGTGAGCATGCCGTCGAGACGATCGTCGAGATGGTGCGCGAGATCGCAAGCCGGCCGCACGCGGTCGAATCGGTCTCGATCCAGCCGCTGATGAGCGGCGTCGCCTATCGCGACTTCGTCATCGATGCCTACCGACGCGACGTCGATCGCTGGCGCGCGACCATCCGCCGTGCGAACGGCAAGAAGATCCGGATCGCCTCTCCGCCGTCGGTCCGCGACGAGGCCACGACGACGGCCGATGCGATCACCGCCGAGAAGGCGATCGAGTTCGCCCGACGGGCGATCGACCTGGGTGAGGTGATCTGATCCGCCCCGTCTCCGGTTGCCGTCGCCGCGAATCTCCGGACGACGGCCGCTGAGCCTATGCTTGGGACGCGTGATGTGCTCCGATGCGACCGCTGCGCCGGCTCGGGAGCCGGCCGCGAAATCATCCATCGTACCCGAGCTCGAGAAACGCCATGCCGTCGGAACTCCGTTCGCCCCGTCTCGCCGTCCTGATCGACGCCGACAACGCATCCGCAAGAATTGCCGATGGGCTGTTCGAGGAGATCGCCAAGATCGGCGAGGCCAGCGTGCGCCGCATCTACGGCGACTTCTCCAATCCACGATCCAAGGGCTGGGCCGACGTGCTGTCCAAGCACGCCATCATCCCCAGCAGCAATTCGCCTATACGACCGGGAAGAATGCGTCCGACATCACCCTGGTCATCGACGCCATGGACCTGCTGCATAGCGGCCGGTTCGACGGCTTCTGCCTGGTGTCGTCGGACAGCGATTTCACCCGGCTTGCCGCCCGCATCCGCGAGCACGGCATCGACGTGTTCGGGTTCGGCGAGCAGAAGACGCCGGAGAGTTTTCGGCAGGCCTGCCGCAGGTTCGTCTATACCGAGATCTTGCGCGGCGGCGCTGCGAGCAGTCAGGATACCGCCGCACGTGCCCAGCCGCTGCAACCGCCCGAAGCCGCCACGCCGATCATCAAGAAGGTGCTCGGCCAGATCGCCAGCGAAGACGGCTGGGTGACGCTTGGCGAAGTCGGACGCCAGATTACCAATGTCGCACCCGACTTCGATCAGAGGACCTACGGCTTCCGCACGCTCGGCGAACTGGTGCGCAGGACAAACGCCTTCGAGATCGATCACCCCAAAGGCGGCTCGATGCGGATCCGGATCAAGCCGGCGGCTGCACCGGCGCCGAGACGGCGAGCGCCAAGGCGGCGCGCCGAACAGAAGCCGTCGGAGGGAACAGCACGCGCTGCGGACCGCTCTGAATCGCCTCTGGACCTGAACCAATGATGAATGCCGCTTGCGACCTGCTCGAAGCGGCATTCTCATTTGCTCCGGAATCACAGCCAGTTGCTGCGGAACTGGAATGTGCGGGCAAGTCGTCGTGCGGGAACTGGAACGTCTCATTCGCTCCGATGTTGAGATGCGTCGATCAACTCGGAGGAGGAGAATGATGATGAACAAGCGTTTTGCAGTTTCCCTTGTCGCTGCCGCGTCGCTGCTCGCGTCCGGTTCGGCCTTCGCGCAATCCACGACCGCTGCGGGCGCCGCGAACGGCGCGCGGGCCGGCGGCGAAATCGCGGGTCCCGTTGGCGAGATCGTCGGTGGCACGGTGGGTGCCGCGGTCGGCGCCGGCCTCGAGATTCCGAACGCGGTGATCACCTCGATTCCACGCGACGAGCCGTCGGTGGTGGTGCGCGAACGCGTCGTGGTCGGCGAGCCGCTGCCCGACACCGTGGTGCTGCGTCCGGTGCCGCGCTACACTGAATATCGCTACGCGGTCGTCAATGATCGCCGCGTGATCGTCGACGCGCGCACCCACCGGATCGTCAAGATCATCGACTGATCGTGCGGCATTCCAGATCGTTGACATCCTCGCGGGCACATCGCCCGCGGGGCTTTGCTTGATCCCATGAATACCGCATGGCACGGGCCCGCTTTTTTCATGAAGCGGCCCGTTGGCCTGACCGCCCGATCCCCTAGACTGCACCGCAACAAGCGGACGCAACGCGTGTTCGCGTGAAAGCAGGGGACGGAAACATGGGCCGCAAGATCGCGATCGTCGGAGCTGGAGCTGTCGGCGGCTACGCCGGGGCGCATATGGTGCAGGCGGGTGAAGACGTCACCTTCATCGATCCGTGGCCCGAGCATGTCGCGCACATGCGCAAGCACGGACTGCGCGTCACCCACGCGATGGATGTCGCCGAGTTCTCGGTCCCGGTCCGCGCGCTGCACGTCACCGACGCGCAGCAACTCGCCAAGGAGAAACCGGTCGACATCGCCTTCGTCTGCATGAAATCCTACGACACCGCCTGGGCCGCCATGCTGATCCGGCAATATCTGGCCGCGGACGGTTACGTCGTGTCGTTGCAGAACTGCATGAACGAGGAGACCATCGCCGGCGTCGTCGGCTGGGGCAAGACGCTCGGCTGCATCGCGAGCAGCATCACCGTCAATCTGCCGGAGCCGGGCCACATCCACCGCGGTGCCGGCAAGGGCGGGGCGGCGCACCGTGTTTCGCGCCGGCGAGGTGCATGGCCGCATCACGTCACGGGCGGAGGAGGTGTGCCGGTTGGTCGGCCATTCCGATAGCGCCAAGGTCACTTCCAATCTCTGGGGCGAGCGCTGGTCCAAGCTGGTCGCCAATGTGATGGGCAACGGGCTGTCGGCGTGCACCGGCCTGCCGGGCAGCGAGGTGCTGCAAAGCGAGCCGCTGCGCCGCTTCTCGACCCGGCTCGGCAGCGAGGCGATCCGCGTCGGCCAGGCGCAGGGCTATCAGCTCGAGGAGATCCTGCACCTGCTGCCCGAGACCATCGCCCGTGCCGGCGAGGGCGACGAAACCGCGATCCGCGCCTGCGACGAGCAGCGCTTCAAGGACAGTAAGCGCACCTCGTCGGCGCAGCGCCCCTCGATGGGCCAGGACATGCAGAAGGGCCGCCGCACCGAGATCGAATTCCTCAACGGCTTCGTGGTCCGCGAGGGCGAGAAGCTGGGCCTTGCCTGCAACGCCAACGCCGCACTGACCGACATCGTCAAGCGCGTCGAGCGCGGCGAGCTGAAGCCGGACCCACGGCATATCACCGAACTGCGGATGAATTGAGTGCTCGTCGTCATTGCGAGGAGCGTAGCGACGAAGCAATCCATCTCTCCACATGTGCGGAAAGATGGATTGCTTCGCTCCGCTCGCAATGACGGTACTTAGGCAGTTTTCCTACAGCAGCTGCCGCACTCCCATCCCATGCATGAAGCGCTCGCGGATCTGCACGGGGTCGCGCCTCGTCGTGCCGGTGCCCGGCTTGTCGTCGATGCGGACGCCGATCAGCGTGGGGCCGGGAGCCGATTTCGACTGCTCGATCAATCGGTCGAAATCGTCCTCATCGGCGGCCCAGGAACTGTTGGCGAGGCCGCTGGCGAGTGCGATTGCGACGATATCGGTATGGCTCGCCGCCGGGGTCGGCTGGCTGCCGGTGATCTGGTAGATGCCGTTGTCCATCACCACCATGGTGAGGTTGTTCGGCGCCAGCGTCGCGATGGTCGAGAGGCAGCCGAGCTGCATCAGCAGCGAGCCGTCGCCTTCCAGCGCGAACACCCGTCGCTTCGGTTGCGCCAGCGCAACGCCGAGCGCGATCGGAAACGCAAGTCCCATGCTGCCCAGCATGTAGAAATTCTCAGGCCGGTGGCCGGCGGCCCAAAGATCAAAGTTGGTGTTGCCGATGCCGCCGATCACGGCCTCGTCCTTTAGCTTTGTGACGAGGCGCTGCGTCAGATCGAAGCGGTTCATCACCTTGGTGTTGCGCGCGGGCGTGCTGGTCATGGCTGATCTCACTTGTCGAAGGTCTTGCCGCCGGTCAACAGCGGCGAGAGGATCAGCGCCACCGGCGCCTGGGTGGTGATCGCCTGCTTGATCGAACGGTCGGCGATGAATTCGAGCTCGTCGAGCCGGGTGACGGTGTGGTGCTCCATCGCCAGCGAATCCAGCACCGGGCGCATGGTGCGGCAGACCAGCGCCTGGCCGTAATTGAACTCACCGAGCGTGCCGCGCTCGGAGACGAACATGATCAGCGGGATCTGGTAGGGTACTGCGAGCGAGGCCAGCACGTTGGCGAGCGTGGCAAAGCCCGAGGTCTGCATCAGCACCGCGCCGCGCGTGCCGGCCATCCAGGCGCCGGAGACGATGCCGACGGCCTCTTCCTCGCGTGCGGTCGGAAATGTCGTGAAATACGGGTCGGCGTCCAGGTTCTTGATCAGGGTGGTCAGCACCCGGTCGGGCACATAGGGCACCAGCCTGATCTCGTTCCGCTTCAGCGTCTGCAGCACGATGTCGTGCCAGGTCGTCCCCGATGTCTGGGACGAGGCTTGTTCCGCGGCCGCCATCCTGTTCTCCCTGCTCGCGCGACGCTGATGTTCGCTTTCGGCTCGAAACTTGACGCTGACCATGTGATTGTCAACATGCCGTGGTCGCAACGCGATCTGCGGAATTCAGCCATCGCGACGCCAGACCGGCGTGCGATAAAAACGGCAAAGGAACGGAACGATCAAGGGACGGGAGGCGTCGATGGCCGGATGGGCCTGGCGGACCGCCATTGCAGCAGCGGCCATGCTTGCGGCCGGCTTCGCGTCGGCTCAGCCGTATCCGGCCAAGGCCGTTCATATCCTCGTTCCCTATCCACCCGGCGGCGGCGTCGACGTGCTGACACGCACGTTGGCCGAAACCGTGTCGAAATCCTGGACGCAATCGATCGTGGTCGAGAACCGGCCCGGCGCCGGCGGGGTCATCGCCTCGCAGGCGATCGCGACCTCGGCGCCCGACGGCTACAATCTGATCATGGTGGCGAGCGGCCACGCCACCAATCCGTTCCTCTATCCGAAGCTGCCCTACGACACGTTCAAGGATTTCTCGCCGATCTCGCTGTTGGCATCGTCGCCGAACGTGCTGCTGGTCCGCGCGGACTCCCCGTTCAAGTCGGTCGGCGACGTCATCGCGGCGGCGAAGGCCAAGCCGGGCAGCCTGTCGTTCGCCCATGCCGGCAACGGCACCTCGACCCATCTGGCCGGCGAGTTGCTCAATAGTCTCGCGAAGATCGATCTCAGGGCGATCCCCTACAAAGGCGGCGCGCCGGCGATCAACGACCTGCTCGGCGGGCAGATTCCGATGTCGTTCAACAACGGACCGGAATCGGTCGGGCAGTTGCAGGCCGGCACGGTCCGCGCGCTGGCGGTGACGACGGCGTCGCGCGCGCCGCTCCTGCCTGACGTGCCGAGCATGTCGGAGACCGTGCCGGGTTACGACACCGAGGTGTGGTGGGGCCTGCTCGGACCCGGCAACATGCCACCCGATCTGGTGGCGAAGATCTCGCGCGATTTCGTCGCGGCGGTGAATACCGATGATGTGAAGGAGCGGCTCGGCAAGCTCGGTGCGATCTCGATCGGCTCGACGCCCGACCAGTTCGCGGCCAAGATCAAGGCCGACTACGACAAATGGGGGCCGATCATCAAGGCCGCCGGCATGAAGGCGGAATAGCAGATGGCCGCGTCAGAGATCCCTGCCTGCCTGCCGCCGCGTCCGGTGACGCCGCCGCGCGAGAAGCTGCCGGTGAAAGCCTGCGACACCCATGCGCATGTGTTCGGGCCGGCCGACCGCTTCCCCTATGCCGGCGATCGCAGCTACACGCCGCCTGACGCGCCGCTTGCGAGCTATCTCGGCATGCTCGACGCGCTCGGCTTTGCCCGTGGTGTGCTGGTGCAGGGCAGCGCGCATGGCCGCGACAATTCGGCGATGCTGGATGCCTTGCAGCGCGAGCCTGCGCGGCTGCGCGGCGTCGCGGTGGCCGATGCTGACGTCGCGGCGGGCACGTTGCGGCAATGGCACGTGCTTGGCATACGCGCATTGCGCTTCAACCACTTCTTCCGCGGCGGCCAGTTGCACTATCGCGGCGGCATTCCGCTCGGCGTTGCCGAGACCCATGCGCCGGTGATGGCCGAGCTCGGCTGGCACCTGCAACTCTGGATCGACGTCAAGGACTTGCCCGACACGATCCCGGTGCTGAAGGCATTGGGCCTGCCGGTCGTGGTCGATTACATGGGCCGCACCGATGCGCGCGCCGGCGTCGACACCGCGGGCTTTCAGAGTCTGCTGCGCGCGGTCGGTGAGGGCTGGTGTTGGGCCAAGCTCTCGGGTGCGCATCGCCTCAGCCTTCAGGCGCCCGACTATCCCGACGCGCGGCCGTTCCATGAGGCACTGGTGTCGGCGAACCCCGAAAGGCTGGTGTGGGGCGGCGACTGGCCGCATCCGCGGGTCGAGGGCGAAATGCCCGATGCTGGCCATCTGCTCGACTTGTTTCACGAATGGACGCCGGATGCCGCGACCCGTCACCGCATCCTCGTCGACAATCCCGCAAGACTCTATGGCTTCCCAAACTGAGAGTTGCTCGAAGACATGACCGTCAACAACAAGCGCGTGTTCTACGTCAAATACCTCGCCCACGAGATCTATGCCGATACCCTGAAGAAGCGGCCGGATGTCCGGCTCGATCGCCTGGAGAACGAGACGCCGGAGGCGCAATTCGCGCCCGTCCTGGCTGACGCGCATGCCTATCAGATCGGTGCGGCACGCGATGAGCTGGCGCCGCACTTCCATGCCCATGCCGAGCTGCTGAAGCGGGCGCCGAACCTGTTGATCGTCTCCTCGAACGGCGCCGGCTTCGATCCCGTCGACGTCGAGGCCTGCACTGCGGCGGGCGTGCTGGTCGTCAACCAGTCCGGCGGCAACGCCAACTCGGTCGCCGAGCACGCGCTCGGCATGATGCTGACGCTGTCGAAGCGGATCATCCAGTCCGACCGCCGGCTGCGGCGCGAGGCCAATGTCAACCGCAACGACCTGATCGGCAACGAGCTGAAGGAGAAGACGGTCGGCATCGTCGGTCTCGGCAATGTCGGCCGCCGCATCGCCGAGCTGTGCAAGGGCCTCCTGCACATGAAGGTGATCGCCTACGATCCGTATCTGACGGCCGACGAGATGGCGAAGCGGGGCGGCGAGAAGGTCGAGCTCGACGATCTCTTGCGTCGCGCCGACTTCGTCTCGATCTCCTGTCCGCTGGACGGCAAGAGCCGGGGCATGATCGGCGCGCGTGAATTCGCGCTGATGCAGCCTCATGCGTACTTCGTCACGACGGCGCGCGGCTTCATCCATGACGAGAAGGCTTTGGAAGAGGCACTGAGGGACAAGCGCATCGCCGGTGCCGGCCTCGACGTCTGGGCCAAGGAACCGCCGCCGCCGGATCATCCGCTGCTTCAGTTCGACAACGTGCTGGCGAGCCCGCACACCGCCGGCGTCACCCGCGAGGCGCGCATCAACATGGGCCGGATCGCCGCCGAACAGATCCTCGACGCGCTCGACGGCAAGCGCCCGCCGCGCATCATCAATCCCGAGGTCTGGCCGGTGTATGCCAAGCGGTTCGAGCAGGCGTTCGGGTTCATGCCGGGATAGGGCGCGGTAGTCGGTCTCGCCTTTGTCAGGTGAGCACACTTGTCAGGCTCCCTCTCCCCTTGCGGGAGAGGGTGGGGAGAGGGGTGGCCCTGGGCGAGATCATTGATGAAGCCACGGCTGTCGCAATTCGCACCCCGTGACGTTCAAGCCCGGAGTGAGAGAGCACCCGTGTGGTACCCCTCTCCCTAGCCCTCCCCCGCAAGGGGGGAGGGAACCATGCCATGGTGCATCCCTCACCAGAGAGGTGGGCCGTAGCTGCGCCCGGCCAAAATGTCGAAAACAACCCCATGCAAAGCATGGTGGCGGCTGTCGCGTTCGGTCAGGCACCTTGGCGGGTCGGGCAACTCAGGGGTACATTTCCAATATTCCTAAATCGTTAGGTGGGCCGGGTTGCGAACGAGGATGCCGCTGCGGGAGGCCATCGTGCGCACGCGCTGCTGCGCCCAAAAGCAGCGGAGAAAATCTCCTTCGCCAACGCCTCGATTGGGGCAATAAACCCACTGCCAAAGCCCCGTCCGGCAGCGCGGTCGTTGTTATTTCCCTTGAGATATCGACGGCTTAGCCGGAAATCGCCATCTTCCCGGTGTGCCCGACCAATTCGGGCACGGAAGGAAGACGTATCATGCGACAGGTCCAGTCATTGCTCCGCAACGCGCCCGCCAGGATCGGCCGTCGTCTTGCGCAGATCGTCGCGATTGCCGCCGCCAGCCTGCCGCAGGCCGGCGCCTAGTTTTCCCCCGCTGCGACGCTATGTGCGTCGAATTAACTCAGTCCCACCTCGTGTCGGTGCTAGCGTGTGATCCCCGGGCTCTGCCGGTGCAGCAGGGAGGGTTTCCATGTCACGCTTCGTCGTTCACTTCATGAAGGACGTGCTCGGCGGCAATGGCCGCCAGCGCGAGGTCTGCCAGGGCGCGCTCGAGATCGACGCCGTGAGCGAAGGTCAGGCCACCGAAATGGCCAAAGTCAAATTCTGCCAGGAGCAATCGCTGTGCGACTGCTCGCTGCATGCCGACCGCATCCGGATCGATGCGGCCGACTTGCACGTGAGCTGATCAGACGGGTTTCGTGTGTGGCCTGCGGGAATCACCTCTCCCCGCTGGGGAGAGGTCAGGGAAGCTGCGGGCGCCGCGATCACTCCGGCAGGATGCGCACCGCGCCCTTGGCGGCGCTGCTCGCGAATGCCGCGTAGGCCTTCAGCGCGGTGGAGACGGCGCGCTTGCGCGGTGCCGCCGGCTTCCACGCGGCGTTGCCCTTGGCGTCCATCGCCGCACGGCGACGCTTGAGCTCGGCATCGTCGACCGCGAGGTGGACCTTGCGGTTCGGGATGTCGAACTCGACGATGTCGCCTTCCTCGGCGAGACCAATCAGGCCGCCTTCGGCGGCTTCAGGCGAGACGTGGCCGATCGACAGGCCCGACGATCCGCCGGAGAAGCGGCCATCGGTGATCAGCGCGCAGGCCTTTCCGAGCCCCTTCGACTTCAGATAGCTGGTCGGATACAGCATCTCCTGCATGCCCGGACCACCGCGCGGACCCTCATAGCGGATCAGCACCACGTCGCCGGCCTTCACCTTGTTGGTGAGGATGCCCTCGACCGCCGCGTCCTGGCTCTCGAAAATGCGCGCCGGGCCTGAGAACTTCAGGATGCTCTGGTCGACGCCGGCGGTCTTCACGATGCAGCCGTCCTCGGCAAGATTGCCGAACAGCACGGCGAGGCCGCCGTCCTTGGAATAGGCATGCGCGGCGTTGCGGATCACGCCGTTCTCGCGATCGGCGTCGACCTCATCGAAGCGGCTGTTCTGGCTGAAAGCCTCCTGGGTCGGCACGTTGCCCGGTGCGGCGCAGTAGAAGTTGCGCACCTTGTCGCTTGATGTCCGCATCACGTCCCAGCGGTTCAGCGCGTCGTCCAGCGTCGTGCTGTGCACGGTCGGGCCGTCGGTGGTGAGCAGCTTGGCGCGGTCGAGCTCGCCGAGGATCGCCATGATGCCGCCGGCGTGATGCACGTCCTCCATGTGGACGTCCTGCACCGAGGGCGCGACCTTGCAGAGCACCGGCACCTTTCGGGAAAGCCGGTCGATGTCGTTCATCGTGAACGGCACTTCGCCTTCGCGCGCCGCGGCGAGCAAATGCAGCACGGTGTTGGTCGAACCGCCCATCGCGATGTCGAGCGTCATCGCGTTCTCGAACGACTTGAAGTTCGCGATGTTGCGCGGCAGCACCTTGGCGTCGTCCTGCTCGTAATAGCGGCGGGCCAGATCGACGATCAGATGGCCGGCCTCGACGAACAGGCTCTTGCGGTCGGCATGGGTCGCCAGCACCGAGCCGTTGCCGGGCAGCGCCAGGCCGAGCGCCTCGGTCAGGCAGTTCATCGAATTCGCGGTGAACATGCCGGAGCAGGAGCCGCAGGTCGGGCAGGCCGAGCGCTCGATGGCCTCGACCTCTTCATCCGTGACGTTGGAATCGGCGGCCGCGACCATGGCGTCGATCAGGTCGACTGCGCGCTTCTTGCCCTTGAGCAGGATCTTGCCCGACTCCATCGGGCCGCCCGAGACGAACACGGTCGGGATGTTCAGGCGCAGCGTCGCCATCAGCATGCCGGGCGTGATCTTGTCGCAGTTGGAGATGCAGACCATGGCGTCGGCGCAATGCGCGTTGACCATGTATTCGACGCTGTCGGCGATCAGCTCGCGCGAGGGCAGGCTGTAGAGCATGCCGTCATGGCCCATCGCGATGCCGTCGTCGACCGCAATGGTGTTGAACTCCTTGGCAACGCCGCCGGCCTTCTCGATCTCGCGCGCCACCAGCTGGCCGAGATTCTGCAAATGGACATGGCCGGGCACGAACTGGGTGAAGGAATTGACCACCGCGATGATCGGCTTGCCGAAATCCTCGTTCTTCATGCCGGTGGCGCGCCAGAGGCCGCGTGCACCCGCCATGTTGCGGCCGTGGGTGGTGGTGCGGGAGCGATAGGCGGGCATCGTAAATCCTTGGGCTATGGCCATTTTTTAAGGGAGATGGCAGCCCTTATGCCTGCCCGTGGGGGCGGATTCAAGCGCGGAACCGCATGGCTGAGCCCCGCAATTCGGGCAATGCCGCGCCGCCGGCTTGAGCTCGGTCGGTCAGGTGCATCTGGCCAAGCTACATCTGTATCCGGCCAAGCTAGAAGGGAGTCCATTTTGCCGAGGAATCGGCGGAGAGCTTACTCTTGTTGAGTCCATCTTCTGGACAAAGCTGAGTCGAAGGGAAGGCTACTTTGCAGTGCGCGGCCTTAGCTTCGCTGCCACCTCGTCACAGCGCTTCATGGCCCAGCAAAGCTCAGGAATTTCTTTCGCGACGGCGCATTCATAGACTTGCGCGAGGCCGATCCGCAACTGGTAGCAACCCAGCGCGAGCGCATCGTGGGAGAGGTCGGGGCAATGGTCCTCAAGGAAGCGCGCTTGCGCTTCCATGCAAGCAAGCCATGGACGCCAAAAGAAGATGTTCGCAACGTCATATAGAGGATCACCGAACATCGCCTCGCTCCAATCGATGACGCCCGTGATTGTCACGCCATCAGTCAGGACGTTGTTTGACCCAAAATCCGCATGAACCAGCCTTCGTGTTTCTGGGCATCCTGACAACAGGTCTTGTAACTTGCTCATATGCTCGGCGCACCAGCGCGAGCTCACCAGCGCATTGACGCGGCTCCAGTCATACCGATGTGGATCGGCGACGGCTGCCAAGAAATCCCTCCAGTGCGTGTATTCACCGACACCACGGGAATCGAACGGACCGAAGCCTGTCGTCTCGGGAAGTGGCGCATCGGCGATCGCCTGCATGGCTTGGGCCACCGCCGCGGTCACGCCCGGCAACGCTGCTGGCGCCAGGTCCTGCAGCGTTACGCCTGCCGCGCGCCTTGAGATGCAGTATGGCAGATCTTCTGTCTCACCTATCAAGACTATTTCGGGGATCGGCAGAGCGGCTGACCCGAACTGTTGATGGCAATATGCATCCTTATGGAATCCTGACGGGGACCGGTTTGCGCGGACGATGAACTCCTCGCCACCGACACGAATGCCGAAAGCCAGCGACTCCTCACCCGGCGAAACGCGGTGCACTGCGGACACATGACCAAAGTCGCGTGTCACAGCCGCCAATATGGTGTCTTCGGAGATTGCAGGTCTCATAACTTCTTCCCAGTTGAACGCTTGCGGCCCAGCAAGGCTGTTGCGATTTGGGGTGTAGAACTTGCATCGCAGCACCGGTCATTGTTCGACCAGGCGAGCTTCAAGTGCAGCCCTAACGAAGAGGTCATGGAGATCATCCAGGGCGGATCGGTGTCGTGGCAGCCTGGGCGACAGCGAGGATTGGGATTCTAACCTGATACGCTTCATCATTTGAGTGAAAGCTCAGTGACCCAATAGGCCATGTCAACGATGATCCGCGAACGCTGCTACTCCAATCAACGCTGGATGAAATCCCCATGGTAGGCCACCCTTTGCTAGGTGATGGTGACTTCTATCGATGTGCATTTGCTGCCGTTGGTCGGATGAAAATCAACTGAGCAAGCCGTTACAACTATGAGCAGATCGTCCTCGGCGCGAAGAACAACGTAACCGCCTGGTGGGTTGATAGAGGGGAGTACCTCCAATCGTCCGTCTGGCCGCGGGGGCGAGTTCTGAAAAAGATTCACGGGGTCTGGAACAGTAGGCAGCGTGACACCTGCGCGCGACAATGCTTTCAAGAAATTGTCCCGGCAATTGGGATGCCCGTGGAGGCCGGCCCTGACGTAGAGCGCATCGTCGCAGGGTGGAAAGAGCATATCATGAGGTCCGGGAGAGCCGGATTCAATCAGCGTCAACAGCGGTTTGCTTTGCTTGCTGTAGAAGCTATCTCCCACATCTGGAAACATCTTTTCATTGATGTCCCGGGTATGACCAGTGCTGATCCAGTCCATGGGCTCACTTGATGTAATCGCCCAGAAGTCGGCCACCTGCTGTCCGTCTGGATCGGTCACGGTGATATGTTCGCCACATGCAACTCGGATGGAGCAGCCACTCCGAGGCTCGACGACGTAGTTTCGCGGCGTTTTCATCTTGCCAATCGCTTTCTGGAAGGTTGAGTGTCCGGGAAAGTGGGCCTGCTATACGGTTGCTCCAAGACAGTCTGGATTGGCTCCATTGCACGGAGCGGCAATCGTGTCGGTCGGTTCGGCCGTCCTATTCTTGCCGGTGTATCTCGCCGTAAACGGCTTTCGCGTTCCCGCTGCTCCGCTTTCGGACATTCTCTTCCAAGCCACGTTTCAGGGTATTGCCGCAACTGTTCTTTCTCTATTTCTGTACGGCAAGGCGATAACAATCCTTGGCGGATCGGCGGGAGCGGCATTCGGAGCGCTTGTGCCCGCGCTTGCACGGGATCTCGAAAATCGACGACGATGCTGCTCTAAACCGCTTCAGACGCAGGTAGAATATGGGTGCAGAAGGCGGTCTCAGCGAGACGACTCAGCCTTGTCCGGAGAATCAGCATTTTCGACTCAGGCCTACCTGGATATCAGACTCACCTCGCGGTGTCCGACTCACCCGTTTTCGCGGGGGGTGGACTCAGCTCTACATTGGCCGGACAAGGTGCATTAGGTGGACGCGCCGGCAAGCCGGACGAAGCACGACGAACGACAAACAACGAAGAACAAGGGAGAGACGCGTGGCAAGGCTGCCCCTGATTGATCCGGAGACCACCGGCGGAGACCTCCGCGCCGCATTCGACCGCATGCCGGTCAAGCTCAATATCTTTCGCATGATGGCTCATGCCGAAGCCAATGCATTGCCCGTGATGCGGCTCGGCAATTCGATCCTGCACAAGCAGAAGCTCTCCGCGGTCAACCGAGAGCTCTTGATCCTGCAAGCCGCGCAGCTCGAGGGCGGCGCCCATGAATGGCGGCAGCATGTGCCGATCGCGCTCGGCGTCGGCGTCACCCAGGCGCAGATCGATGCGGTCGAGCGCGGCCACTACGACGATGCCGCGCTCAACGCGGCCGAGCGCGCGCTGCTCGGCTTCGGCCGCGAGGTGGTCGAAAAGGTGCGGGTCGGCGATGCCGCTTTCGCGGGTGTTCGCAAGCATTTCAGCGCTCAGGAAATCGTCGAGGCGATCGTGGCGCTCGGCTTCTACATGATGATGGCGCGGCTGACGGAAGCGACCGAGACCGATCTCGATCCGGCCGCCGGCATGGCGGTCTATGAAGGCGGCAAGAAGCGGAGTTGATGGGATGTCGGAGACTTCGCAAGAGACTTCGCGAGAGACCCGGCAAGATTCGAAGCCGGAGCGTTATGTCCGTCCGCTGAGCGCTGAATCCTCCGGCACCGCGCCGGGCAGGGGGCGCCTCCAGGGCCGCCGCATCCTGGTGGTGGGCGGCGGCCAGCGCGTGTTCGATGCCGCGACCGATCCGATCGGCAATGGCCGCGCCATGAGCCTGTTGTTCGCGCGGGAGGGCGCGCAGGTCGCGGTCGCCGACCTCAGCCGCGCCTCCGCCGAGGACACGGTCGCGCGGGTCGCGGCTGACGGCGGCCGCAGTTTCGCGATCGCCGCTGACGTCACCAGGGAGGCCGACGTCATCAGGATGATTGACGAAGCTCATCACGGGATGGGTGGGCTCGACGGCATGGTCCTGAACATCGGCACCTTCGGCAAGACCGGGCTCGACAATGTCAGCGCGGAAGAATGGAACAGGATCTACGACGTCAATGTCCGCGGGCCGATGCTGTGCTGTCGCGCGGCGTTGCCGAAATTCGACGACGGCGGCTCCATCGTCTTCATCTCCTCGATCGCGGCGCTGAAGGCCGGATCGCAGATGGCGGTCTATGATTCCTCCAAGGCCGCGCTCGGCGGGTTGATGCGCAACATCGCGCATGGCGGCGCGCGGCGCGGCATCCGCGCCAACCTGGTCTATCCAGGCCTCGTCGACACGCCGAACGGCCGCGAGGCCGGCGCCGGCCGGCCGTCGCGCGGCAAGGGCCACGTCCCGTTCGGCCGCCAGGCGACGGCGTGGGAGATCGCCTATGCCGTGCTGTTCTTCATGTCGGACGAAAGCGTCTATGTCACCGCGCAGACGCTCGCGGTGGATAGCGGGCTGAGCGGGCTCTAAAGCGGGATGAGTTCGAGTTGAATCGGCTCGGCGCGGCGTTGGCTCACCTCTCCCCGTCGGGGAGAGGTCGGCGCGAAGCGCCGGGTGAGGGCTCTTGGCCTTTCGATAGACCGTAGCTGGCGCGTTTTCGTCACGCCGAACCTTTGCGTTAGTTTTTCTCACAGGATGCGCGAGTTCTTGCCGGTTGTCCCATCTTAACTTTGCGGATAGGTCGAGGCGTGGGCGTGGTCTGGACAGGAGACGGCAACATGGCGGGCGATACGAACGTTCGGGCAGGTCAGTGTCATTGCGGGGCAGTGCGCTTCGAGGTGACACTCAGCGATGGCTTCAATTCGATCCGCCGCTGCACCTGCTCCTACTGCCGCATGCGCGGCGCCGTCGTCGCCATGGCGGAAATGGGTGGGATCAAGTTCCTGCACGGCGAGGACGCGTTGACGAGCTACCGCTTCCACACCGGATCGGCGCAGCACTTCTTCTGCTCCAGTTGCGGGATCTACACGCACCATCAACGGCGATCCGACCAGAGCCTCTATGCGGTCAACGTGGCTTGCCTCGACGGGCTGAGCCCGTTCGATTTCCCCGAGGTGCCGGTCATGGATGGCGTCAACCACACCAACGACACCGGCAAGCCGACGCGGCGCGCAGGTACGCTGCGCTTCATCCCGGCCGACTAGCCATCGCCATTCGCCTGACTACTCGGCGGCGAGACTGGTCGGGATCGGGACACCCACCCTGGGGCGCGCCTTCGCCGCACGCTGGGTCTTCTTGCCGAAGCGGCTGCCGGCCAGCAGCGCCGCCGCGGCGCGCAACTGCTCGCGCAGCCATTGATTGGTGGTGTCGCCCTCGGCGGTGGCATGCCAGTAGAGATAATTGACGTGCGGGCTGATCGGGAACGGGCAGGGGAAGCACTGCAACAGCCCGGGGTCTTCCAGCACCGAGGCGGCGCTTTCCGACGCCGTCAGCAGCATGTTGCTGCGGCTCACGACGTGGCAGGCGGTGGCGAAATTCTGGCAGGTCAGGCGAACGGCGCGCTTGAGGCCGAGGCGCTGGAACTGGAAATCCTCGAACGACAGGCCGCTGCGTCGCGACGTCACGCAGACATGCTCCATGCGCAGATAGGCCTTCTTGTCGAGCCTCTTGCCCAGCTCTGGATGGCCGCGCCGGGCGAACACGGCGATGTGCTCGGTCAGGATCTGCTCGCGCCGCACCTCGGTCGAGAGCGGCAGCAGCGTGTCGATCGCGACATCCAGCGTGCCGGCGGCGAGTTCCCGTTCCAGATTGTTGCGCTCGCTGCGCACCGTGGCGATCTCCACCAGCGGCGCGACGGCGCTGATGCGGTTCACCAGTGCGCTCAGCATCGGCGCCTCCAGATTGTTGCGCAACCCGATCACGAACCGCTTCGGCGTCTTGGCCGGATCGAACCGGTTGGTGTGGGTCAGCGTGGTCTCGAGGCCGTTGAGCGCCTGGCGTACGGTGGTGATGATCTGGCGTGCCAGCGGGGTCGGCGTCATCACGTGATGGCGGCGCACGAACAGCGGATCGTTGAACATCGCGCGCAGCCGGCTCAGCGCGTGGCTCACCGCGGGTTGGGTCAGATTGAGGCGGAAGCAGGCACGGCTGACGCCGCCCTCGGTATAGATCGCGTCGAACACCACGAACAGGTTCAGGTCGACGTCGCGCACATGCATGGAAATGATCAATCCGTATCCGTCGAATGCATTTGACGAATATGAGTTGGCGCTCTTAAAGTCTCAAGCAAAATAATACCTGGAGGAAACGATGAGCGTGCAATCGCCATCGCGCGGCGTTGCTGTCCCTGCGGCATCATCTCGCTCGGGCGCAATGTTTGCAAAGCCGAGCCAGGAGCAGATCGTGCTCCTGATCACGATCGCGCTTCTGGTCGTGTTCGGCCTGACGTTGAACGGTTTTGCCACCGTCTCCAATCTCTTGAATCTGTTGCGCAGCATTTCCATCCTCGGGGTGCTTGGCCTCGGCATGGGGCTGATCGTGATCAGCCGCGGCATCGACCTCTCCGAGGTCGCGATCATGGCAGGTTCCTGGGCTATCGCGCTGATCTACATGCAGAACGGCATGCCGGTGTTCACCGCGGTGCTGCTGGCGCTGGCGATCGCGGTGCTGATCGGCGTCGTCAACGGCGTGATGGTCGCCTTCGTCGAGGCGCCGGCGCTGTTCGTCACGCTGGCCGCCGGCTTCGTGATCTATGGTCTCGCGTTCTGGATCGCGCCGGCCTGGGTGGTCTATGCGCCCAAGGATGCGCCGGGCCTGATGTATCTCGGCGCCGGACGGCTGTTCGGCATCCCGGTTCCGATCCTGGTGTTCGCGGTCTGCGCGATCGCGATGCATTTGTTCCTGTCGCGCACCTCGATCGGCCGCTTCATCTATGCGCAGGGCGACAATCCGGAGGCCGCGCGATTGACCGGCATTCCATTGCGGCCGCTGATCGTGCTGGAGCACGTGCTGGTTGCAGTGCTCGCCTGGATTGCAGGCCTGGTCTGGGTCGGCACGACGGGCAGCATGCAGATGGCGATCACGCAGGGCACCATGATCTTCGACGTCGTGCTCGTCGTCGTGATCGGCGGCATCAGCCTGATCGGCGGCCGCGGCAGCGTGTTCAGCGTCGTGGTCGGCTGCGTCCTGATCGGCACGCTGCTCAACGCCTTTACCATCATGGACGTCAACAGCGAGGTGCAGAACATCATCAAGGGCGTGGTGCTGCTGGCGGCGATCGTGCTCGACAACTGGCTGCATCCCCGCGACGAGGAGACTGCGCGGCAAGGGGACTGAGACAAGGCGACTGACGATGCCTCGCGCCAAGAGCAACAAGAACAATCAGAACAATTCCAAATCAATCATCAGAATTTCTGTGTGGAGGAGACGATGAAGACGACCAAGTTCTGGACGATCCTGCTTGCCGGGGTGGCGGTTGCCGCGATGCCCTTCGCGGCGCCGGCGCAGGAGGAAGGCACCAAGGCCGGGCGCGAACTGCGCGCCGCCTACGACAAGGCGCTGCAAGGCAAGACCATCGCCTATCTGCCGATCGCGCTCGGCGTGCCGCTGGCCGACGAATGGGGCCGCGTGCTGCAAGAGGAAGCCGAATGGCGCGGCATGAAGTACAGCGTGCGCGATCCCAACAACAATCCGTCGGCGATGCAGCAGGCGCTCACCGCGCTGGTCGACCAGAAGCCCGACGTGCTGGTGGTGCAGAACCCGAGCGTCACGCTGCTGATGAAGGACCTGAAGCGCGCCGAGGCCCAGGGCACCCATGTGATCCAGGTCAACATGGCCTCGAACTACAAGTCGAGTGCCTTCGTCGGCGTCGACTGGCGCGAGATCGGCAGGATGCTCGCCAACGAGGCCGTCAAGGCTTGCGGCACCGGCTCCGGCAAGTCGGGCAAGGTGCAGATCGTGCAGGGCGAATTGACCGCGGCGGCCAGCGTCGACCAGGTCGGCGCCATCATGGAGGTCTTGAACAAGGATCCCAACATCAAGGTGGTCTCGAACCAGGCGGCGAACTGGGACGCCAACACCGCGCTCAACGTCACCGCGACGGTGATCCAGCAGCATCCTGATCTCTGCGCCTCGATCGGCTTCTGGGGCGTGATGCAATCGGGCGCGGCGCAGGCGATCCGCAATGCCGGCAAGATCAACGACGTCAAGGTGTTCGCCTCCGGCGAAGGCTCGCAGCTCGATTGCGACCAGGTCAATTCGGGCAATTTCTACAAGTTCCTGAGCTACAAGGCGACCGAGCAGGGCCACGATCTGATGTTCGCGGCCGAAACCCTGCTGATGTCCGGCGACAAGCCCGGCACCAAGAATCTGGCCTATTACACGCGTCCGGTCTGGATCGATAAGAGCAATGCCGCGCAAGGCGGCACCTGTTTCGCGCTACCGAAGAAGAACTAACAAGGCGCGAGGCAGCCGGCGCGGGGGGCATTCCCGCGCCGGCTGTATCAAGAGCACGATCCGGATGGCCTCGCGACCAACGCGAAGCATTTGCGGGCGACGTGCTCGATCGAGGGACGCGGTCGTGATGCGCCTGATCGCATCGTGATCCAGAGCATGGCCCGGAACGCGTGGATCATGCTCAATCAAAGGAAGTGCTCTGGCGATGTCGATGGCAGTTGATTCCGTTGCCGCATCGGTGCGGCGGTTCTCACCCCGGCTCCTGCTGTCGGAGCTGTTGCTGAAACAGTGGTTCGAGCCGGTCGTTCCCTTCACCGTGATGATCGGCCTGTGGACGTATTTCGCGCTCACCATTCCCGACTACGCCTCGGTGCAGAACTCGGTGTCGCTGCTGCGGCTGTTCGCCGAGTTCGGCTTCGTCGCGCTCGCGATGGGCTTCTGCCTCGTCACCGGCGGCATCGACCTGTCGGTCGGCGCGATCTTCGCGCTGTGCAACTTCGCGGCGCTGTATTTCCTGCTGGTGCGCGAATGGCCGGTCGGCCTCGCGGTGCCGGCGACGCTCTTGGTCGGCGCGCTGCTCGGCAGCATCAACGGCTTCCTGATCGGCTTCCTGAAGACCCGGCCGTTCCTCACCACGCTGGTGACGCTGATCATCCTGCGCGCCTCGGTCAATCTGCTCAACACCAGCTACGCCCAGGTGTTCGCGACCAACTCGGTCGAGAGCGATGCCTGGGATTTCATCGGCGGCGGCAGCGTGCTCGGCATTCCCATCAATGCGGCGACGCTGTTCGTGGTGCTGTTGATCTGCCACATCTTCCTGTCGCGCTCGCGCTATGGCTGGCATCTCACCGCGATCGGCGCCAGCCGCAAGGCGGCGCGCCATGCCGGCATCCGCGTCCGCCTGATGCTGTTCATGACCTATGTGCTGTCGGGCACGCTGTGCGCGGCGAGCGGCGTCTTCTATGCGGCACGCCAGGCCTCGACCGATTCCACCACCGGCGTGGGCTGGGAATTCCAGGCGCTCACCGCGGTGGTGCTCGGCGGCGTCTCGCTGGCCGGCGGCAAGGGCACGGTGTGGCGGGCGATGATCGGCGCGCTGATCATCTTCCTCTTGATCAACGGCCTCGTGCGCATGGGCATCCCGGGCTACGTCACCTCGGCGGTGACCGGCATGATCCTGCTCGCCGCCGTTGGCATCGACGTCAAATGGTCGAAGAACCGCGGCAAGGCGATCCAGAAGATCTATGTCAATCCGGCGTTCGTGCCGCTGGCCTCGGCGCCGGCGGTGCAGCCCGGCGCGGCATCGCCCTACGCACAGAACGACCGCCTGATCCACGCGCAGGCGATCGGGGTCGACCAGGTCGAGGGGCCCGAGGACGTCATCCTCGATCGCCAGGGCCGGCTCTACGGCTCGACCCGCGACGGCAATGTGATCCGCTTCTCCGGGTCCGACTTCAAGACCCGCGAGGTGTTCGCCCATATCGGCGGCCGGCCGCTCGGCATGCAGTTCGACCGCGACGAGAACCTGATCGTCGCGGTCGCCGGCATGGGCGTCTACGGCGTCGCGCCCGATGGCCGCATCTTCAAGGTTACCGACGAGACCAACCGCACCTGGTACAAGCTGAACGACGACTCGCGCTTGCGCATGGCCGACGATCTCGACATCGCACCGGACGGCAAGATCTATTTCAGCGACTGCACGACGCGCTACGAGATGACCACCAACACCCTCGACATCCTCGAGGGCCGGCCGAACGGCCGCGTGGTCTGCTACGATCCGGCGACCAAGACCACCCGCACGGTGATCAACCACTTCTATTTCCCGAACGGGATCTGCGTCTCCCACGACGGCAAGTCGATCCTGATCGCGTCGACCTCGCTCTGCAAGGTGTTCCGGCACTGGATCGATGGCCCGAACAAGGGCAAGACCGAAGTGCTGATGGACGAGCTGCCGGGCAATCCCGACAACATCAACCGTGCCTCCGACGGCACCTACTGGCTGGCGCTGGTCGGCATCCGCACCCCGACGTTCGATCTCGCCGCGCGCAAACCCGGCTTCCGGCTGCGCATGGTCAAGCAGGTGCCGACCGACGAATGGTTGGCGCCGGCGCTCAACCATGGCTGCGTGCTGAAGTTCAACGAGAAGGGCGAGGCGCTGGAATCGTGGTGGGACCCGACCGGAATCTCGCATTCGACCCTGACCTCGATGCGCGAGCACCAGGGCTATCTCTATCTCGGCGGGTTGGAGAACAACCGGATCGGCCGCATCAAGCTCGACGGCGTCGACGACAGCTGGACCGGCTACGATGCCTATTGGGGCGCCAAGAGCAGGGTGACGACATAATGGGATTCTTCGATCATCTGCTGCGCGATATCAGGAGCGTCATCGACCGCGACGGCGGCCAGAACGCGATCCCGCCGCTCGACGGCGCGCTGAGCCCGAACGACCGGCTCGACACCGCGGTGCCGATCGGCGAGCCGCTGCCCGGCATCGACGACGTGATCGCCGCCGGCGACGGCGCGATCTATGTCTCCGCGGGCCACAAGGTGCTGAAGCTCAGCGGCGCGGATCTCTCGACCCGTACGGTCGTGGCCGAGTTCGAGGACGATGCCGGCGGGCTCGCGCTGCATCCGGACGGCCGGCTCTTGGTCTGCGTCGCGGGCAGGGGCCTCGCCGCGATCGATCCCGCAAAGCCTTCGCCGCGCTGGCTGGAGACCGCCGGCGGCAGTGCGCTCACAGGGCTGCTGTCGGTCACGGCGGCGCCCGATGGCCGCATCTATGCGGTGGAAGGCAGCGCCGGACGCCGCCCGGACGAGTGGCGGCACGATCTGATGGAGAAGCGCGCCAATGGCCGCCTGATCGGCTGCGGCGCAGGGCTCGACAATCCGCAGGTGCTGCTGCGCGACCTGCCATATCCCTATGGCGTGTTGGTATCGGCCGACGGCAACAGCCTGTGGCTCACCGAGAGCTGGGCGCATCGCCTCAGCCGGTTCGCGCTCACGGCCAACGGGCTCGGCCCGCGCGAGACGATCGCGGCCAACATGCCCGGTTATCCGGCGCGGCTGCATCCGGACGGCCATGGCGGGCTGCTGCTCAGCGTCTTCGCTCGCCGCACCCATCTGATCGAGTTCGTGCTCAAGGAGGACGATTTCCGCGAGGAGATGATGGCGACGATGCCGCCTGAATACTGGGTGGCGCCGGCGCTGGTCGGCGGCAGCGATTGCCTGGAGCCGATGCAGATCGGCAGCGTCAAGGCGCTCGGCATTCAGAAGCCATGGGCGCCGCCGCGCTCCTACGGCCTGCTGGTGCATCTCGACGCCGAAGGCGAGGCAACCGACAGCCTGCACAGCCGCGCCGGCGGCCGCTTCCACGGCATCACCGCTGCTTGCGCCACGCCCTCGGGCATTGTGATCGCCGCGCGCGGCGGCGGCCGTCTGCTGCGCTATACGGGAGAGCTGCGATGAATGACGGCGTGATGCAGGCGGCTCCCGACAGCCCGGCCCAAGCCCGCGAGCCGGTGCTGCGGATCAGCAACGGCTCCAAGATCTATGGCGGCGTCCATGCCATCGAGGGCGTCAATTTCGATCTCTATCCCGGCGAGGTCCATGCGCTGGTCGGCGAGAACGGCGCCGGCAAGTCGACGCTGTGCAAGGCGATCGCGGGCGCGATCAATCTCACCTCCGGCGACTATCTGCTCGACGGCAAGCCCGCCAATTTCGAGCAGCCGCGCGACGCGCTCGATGCCGGCATCTGCATGGTCTATCAGGAGACCAGCCTGGTGCCGACCATGACCGCGGCACAAAACATCGAGCTCGGCAACGAGAAGCTCTTGACGCGCTTCCGTACCCTGAACATCCAGGCCCAGCAGTTGTTGCAGTCGCTCAACTTCCACGTCGATCCGGCGACACCGGTGGCGCTGCTCGGCACCGCCAAGAAGCAGATGGTGGAGATCGCGCGCGCGATCTACAACAAGGCGCGCATCATCATCTTCGACGAGCCGACCGCATCGCTGACGCCGGAGGAGATCGTCCATTTCTTCCATCTGGTGCGCGATCTGCGCGCCCGTGGCGTCTCGATCATCTACATCTCGCATGCGTTGGAGGAATCGCTCCAGATCGCCGATCGCATCACCGTGCTGCGCGATGGCAAGCTCGTCATCACCGCGCCTGCCAAGCAGCTCACCCGCGACGCGCTGGTGCAGCACATGGTCGGCCGCGAGGTGGCGCAGGCGGTCTATGGCGGCAAGGCCAACACCCATCAGCGTCGCGAGAAGGTGCTCACCGTCGAGAACGTCACCATGGGCATGGCGGTCAAGAACATGTCGTTCTCGGTCTATGCCGGCGAGGTGGTCGGCATCGCCGGCCTGATCGGCTCCGGCCGCACCGAGATCGCCAAGATCATCTACGGTGCGCTGAAGCGCAACCTGGTCAATGGCGGCACCATCCGGCTGCGCGGAAAACCGATCCGCTACCGGGTGCCGCGGCAGGCGATCAATGACGGCATCGCCTACATCACCGAGGACCGCAAGGCCAACGGTTTCTTCGAGACCATGGTGGTCGACGACAACGTCTATCTCGGCAGCCTCGCCACCAGGAAAGGCTGGAGCTTCCTGCTGTCGCGCGCGAAGCGCAGCAAGCTCGCCAATTACTGGGTCGAGCGGCTCAAGATCAGCGCGTTGCAGCGCAAGGCGCGGATCATCGAGCTGTCCGGCGGCAACCAGCAGAAGGTGGTGCTGGCCAAGACGCTGGTGCAGGAGCCGTCGATCATTTTCTTCGACGAACCGACCCGCGGCGTCGACGTCGGTACCATCCCGCACATCCACGGCGAGATCCGTCGGCTTGCCGACGAGGGCAAGGCGGTGGTGGTGATCTCGTCCTATCTGCCGGAGATCCTCGCGGTCTCCGACCGTATCCTGGTCGCCCGCACCGGCCGCATCGTCGCCGAGTTCGACGCCGCCGACGCGACCCAGGACAAGATCCTGTACGCCGCGGTGCATTGAGGGCGCGACGCGGGGCCTGCTCTCTTTCCATCGTCATTCCGGGGCTCGCGAAGCGAGAACCCGGAATCCATTGCGCCGCCGTTGGTGCGGCCCGATGGATTCCGGGCTCGACGCTTCGCGTCGCCCCGGAATGACGGAGATAAGCCGCATTCCACACTGTCATCGCCCGCGAAAGCGGGCGATCCAGTACGCCGCGGCCTATCGGTACAATCACAGCCGCCTCTGGAATACTGGATCGCCCGGTCAAGCCGGGCGATGACGAGTGTGGAGCAGGGCGGCAACCGGCCTTGACAATTATTTTAAGTATAAAATAATATGCCGTATCGGCTGGCGGGAGATGCCGGCCGCCGAAGCCAACGGGAGAACGCCATGCGCATCGTTTGCATTGGAGGCGGGCCGGCCGGGCTTTATTTCGGCATCCTGATGAAGCTGCTCGATCCCGCGCACGTCGTTTCCGTGGTCGAGCGCAACCGGCCCTACGACACGTTCGGCTTCGGCGTGGTGTTTTCCGATGCGACCATGGACAACATGCGCAAATGGGATCCGGCCACCGCCGATACCATCGAACAGGCGTTCAACCATTGGGACGACATCGAGGTCCTGATCAAGGGCCGGCGGATGCGCACCACCGGCCACGGCTTCGTCGGCATCGGCCGCAAGCGGCTGCTCAACATCCTGCAAGCACGGGCCGAGGAGCTCGGCGTCGAGCTGATCTTCGAGCGCGAGGTCAATTCCGATCTCGAATTCCCCGACGCCGATCTCATCGTGGCGTGCGACGGTGTGAACTCGAAGACCCGCGCCAAATACAGCGACGCGTTCCAGCCCGACATGCTGATGCGGCCGAACCGCTATATCTGGCTCGGCACCAACAGGCCGTTCGATGCCTTCACCTTCGACTTTCGCAAGACCGAGCACGGCTGGTTCCAGGCGCACATCTACAAATTCGAGGAGGGCGCAGCGACCTTCATCGTCGAGACCACCGAGGAGGCGTATCTCGCCCACGGCCTCGACAGGATGGAGCAGGGCGAATCCATCGCGTTCTGCGAGAACGTGTTCGCCGAAATCCTCGAAGGGCATCATCTGGTCTCCAACGCGCGGCATCTGCGCGGTTCGGGCTGGCTGTCATTCCCGCGGCTGATCTGCGGCAAATGGACGACGTTCAATGGCAACAGCCATGTCGTGCTGATGGGCGATGCCGCGCACACCGCGCATTTCGCGATCGGCTCGGGCACCAAGCTCGCGCTGGAGGATGCGATCGAGCTGACCAACCAGTTCAAGCAGCACGGTGCGACGCGGGACAGCATTCCCGCGGTGTTGAAGGCGTATGAGGAGCTGCGTCGGGTCGACGTGGCGCGGATCCAGAACGCGGCGCGCAACGCGATGGAATGGTTCGAGGTGGTCGGCTCGCGTTATGCCGATACGCTGGAGCCGGAGCAGTTCATGTATTCGCTCCTGACCCGCTCGCAGCGGATCAGCCACGAGAATTTGCGGCTACGCGACAGGGCATGGCTCGAAGGCTATGAGCGCTGGTTCGCGGAGCGCAGCGGCGTGCTCGCCGGCAATGACCGCGTCACCCCGCCGATGCTGACGCCGTTCCGGATTCGCGGCCTGTCGCTCGCCAACCGGATCGTCGTCTCGCCGATGGCGATGTACTCGGCGGAGGAGGGCGTGCCGAACGATTTCCATCTGGTGCATTTCGGCTCCCGCGCGCTCGGCGGCGCCGGTCTCTTGTTCACCGAGATGACCTGCGTTTCGCCGGAAGCGCGGATCACGCCCGGCTGCTGCGGGCTGTGGAATGACGAGCAGGCGGCGGCCTACAAGCGGATCGTCGACTTCGTGCATCGCAACTCGGCAGCGAAGATCGGCATCCAGCTCGGCCACGCCGGCCGCAAGGGCTCGACCCGCGTCGCCTGGGAAGGCATGGACGCGCCGCTGCCGGACCACAACTGGCCGCTGGTGTCGGCGTCGCCGGTGCCTTATCTGGTTGACGGCCAGGTGCCGGAGCCGATGAGCCGCGCCGAGATGGACGAGGTGCGCGACCAGTTCGTCGCAGCGGCACGGCGCGCCGCCAGTGTCGGGTTCGATATTCTGGAGCTGCATTGCGCCCACGGCTATCTGCTGTCGAGCTTCCTCTCGCCGCTCACCAACCGCCGCACCGATGAGTATGGCGGCTCGATCGAGAACCGCGCGCGTTATCCGCTGGAGCTGTTCCGTGCCATCCGCGCGGTGTGGCCGGAGGACAAGCCGATGTCGGTCCGGCTGTCCTGTCACGACTGGACCGAGGGCGGCAACACACCGGAAGATGCGCTGGCTTTTGCGAAGCTGTTCAAGGACGCGGGTGCCGACCTGATCGATTGCTCGTCCGGCCAGGTCTGGGCTGACGACCATCCGGTCTATGGCCGGCTCTACCAGACGCCGTTCGCCGACAAGATCCGCAACGAGCTCGGCATCGCCACCATCGCGGTCGGCGCGATCTCCGAGGCGGATCACGCCAACTCGATCATCGCCGCCGGTCGCGCCGACCTCTGCGCCATCGCGCGGCCGCATCTCGCCGACCCGGCCTGGACGCTGCACGAGGCCGCGAAGATCGGCGTCAAGCAGATCGCCTGGCCGAAGCAGTATGTGTCGGGCAAATCGCAGTACGAGGCCAATCTGGAACGCGCAGCCGCGGGGGTGAAGGCATGACACGCTTCTGGCCCAACGCACACGCGCTGGTGACCGGTGCCGGCTCCGGCATCGGCGCCGCCACGGCGATCGCGCTGGCAAACGCCGGCGTACGCGTCAGCATCGCTGGGCGCCGGATCGATGCGCTGAAGGCGACGGCAACATCGCTCGGCAAACAGGCGGGTGCCGTCGTGTCGATCGACGTGACCGACGAAGCCGCGGTGACCAAGGGCGTCGCCGAGATCGAGGCCGCGGCCGGCCCGATCGATATCCTCGTCAACAATGCCGGCAAGGCCGGCAGCGCGCCGTTCGACAAGACAAATGCGGCGTTGTGGGCGGACATGCTGGCGAGCAATCTCTCCAGCGTGTTCCTGGTGACGCACACGGTGCTGCCCGGGATGGCGCAGCGCGGTCGCGGGCGCGTGATCAACGTGGCCTCGACCGCGGGGCTCACCGGCTATGCCTATGTCTCCGCTTATGTTGCCGCCAAGCACGGCGTCGTCGGGCTGACGCGCTCGCTGGCGCTGGAATATGCGCGGCGCGGCGTCACTGTGAATGCGGTCTGCCCCGGCTACACCGACACGCTGCTGGTGGCCGATGCCGCCGCCAACATCGTCGCCAAGACCGGGCGCAGCGAGCAGGAGGCGCGGGCTGCGCTCGCGAAAGTCAATCCGATGCAGCGGCTGGTGACGCCGGAGGAGGTCGCCGACAGCATCCTCTGGCTGGCCTCCGAGGGCGCATCGTCAATCAATGGACAAGCCGTCGCGGTTGCCGGCGGTGAAGTCTTTACCGGGTGAAGGAACATGCCATGTCCGAGATGAAAGCCAAGCTCCGTCCGTTCAAGGATTATCCCGCAAAGCATTTCCGCTGGTCGACCGACGCCAGCGGCCGTGTCGCGACCATCACGCTGAACCGGCCGGACAAGAAGAATCCGCTGACCTTCGAATCCTACGAGGAGCTGCGCGACCTCTTCACCAACCTCAAATACGCTTCCGACGTCCGCGCCATCGTGCTGACCGGTGCCGACGGCAATTTCTGCTCCGGCGGCGACGTGTTCGAGATCATCGAGCCGTTGACGCGGATGGCGATGCCGGACCTGCTGGCCTTCACCCGGATGACCGGTGAGGTGGTGCGCGCGATGCGCAAATGCCCGCAGATCATCGTCGCCGCGATCGACGGCATCTGTGCGGGCGCCGGCGCGATGCTGGCGCTGGCCTCCGATCTCAGGCTGGCGACGCCACAGGCCAAGACCGCCTTCCTGTTCACCCGCGTCGGCCTTGCCGGCGCCGACATGGGCGCTTGCGGATTGTTGCCGCGCGTGATCGGGCAGGGCCACGCCGCCGATCTGCTCTACACCGGTCGCGCGATGAGCGCCGACGAAGGGTTTGCGTGGGGCTTTCACAATCGCCTGGTGCCTGCGGCCGAGCTTGCCGCCGCCGCGCAGGACATGGCGCGCTCGCTCGCGGATGGCCCATGGTTCGCGCATGGCATGACCAAGACGATGTTCAACCAGGAATGGGCGATGGGCGTCGACGAGATGATCGAGTCCGAAGCGCAGGCACAGGCGATCTGCATGGTGACCGGCGATTTCCGCCGCGCCTTCGAGGCCTTTGCCGCCAAGCAGAAACCCGCCTTCGAGGGCAATTGAGATGATCGAGAACCTGCAACCGGAAGGATGGGCCAAGCCGATCGGCTACGCCAATGGCATGGCCGCGCGCGGCAAACAGCTCTTCATCGCGGGCCAGATCGGCTGGAACGGGCAATGCGTGTTCGAGACCGACGATCTCGTCGCGCAGATCGGCCAGACCCTGCGCAACATCACAGCCGTCGCCGCCGCTGGCGGCGCGAGGCCCGAGCACATCGTGTCGATGACCTGGTACCTCGTCGACCGCAAGGAATATTCGGCGCGGCTGAAGGAGATCGGCACCGTCTATCGCGACGTCATCGGCAGGCACTTTCCGGCGATGACCGCGATCCAGGTTGCCGGCCTGATCGAGGATCGCGCCAAGGTGGAAATCCAGGCCATCGCGGTGCTGCCGGATTAACTATGATGCGCCGCTAAACCCGTCATCCTGAGGAGCGCGGTACGCGCGTCTCGAAGGATGCACGCCCGGCTGGTGGCCGTCGATCCTTCGAGACGCCGCTTCGCGGCTCCTCAGGGTGACGGGGATAGAAGGGAACGCGCTGTGAGAACGTTAATCCTAAGCCCAACCCTCGCAGGTCGATCCCAGCACGGGACGACAAACCCGCTTGCGGCCGAGTAACCGGCCATGCGACCCTAGGTCAAAGCGTAAAAACGTCCTGTTGTGAGTGGAGTAAGGGACGATGAAGGCGATTATCGTCGGAGGCGGGATCGGGGGCCTCACCACCGCGCTGATGCTGCGCTCGCGCGGCATCGCTTGCGAGTTGTACGAGCAGTCGGAGACGATCCGCGAACTCGGCGTCGGCATCAACACATTGCCGCATGCGATTCGTGAGTTGGCGGGGCTCGGCCTGCTCGACAGGCTCGACGAGGTCGCGATCCGCACCCATGAGCTGTTCTATCTGACGCGGCATGGCCAGCAGGTCTGGCACGAGAAGCGCGGGCTCGATGCCGGCCACGACGTGCCGCAGTTCTCTGTTCATCGCGGTCGCCTGCAAGGCGTGATCCACCAGGCGGTGATCGACCGTCTCGGTGCGGATGCGATCCGCACTGGTTGCCGGCTCGGCTCCTTCACCCAGGATGAGGGCGGCGTCTCGGCCTATTTCTTCGATCGCAGCGGCGCCCATGTGCACACCGCGCGTGGCGACATCCTGATCGGTGCCGACGGCATTCATTCCAAAGTACGGCAGACGCTGTTCCCGGACGAAGGCGGGCCGTGCTGGAACGGGCTGATGCTGTGGCGTGGCGCCACCGATTGGCCGGCCTTCCTGACCGGACGCTCGATGATCATCGCCGGCGGGCTGAACGCCAAGGCCGTGATCTATCCGATCGCGCCGGGCTCGAGCCCCGCGAGCCGGCTCACCAATTGGGCGGTGCTGGTCCGGATCGGCGACGGCTCCTCGCCGCCGCCGCGTCGCGAAGGCTGGTCCAATCTCGGCCGGCGCGAGGAGATGATGCCCTATGTCACCGGTTTCACGATCCCGCAGGTCGATTTCGCCGGCCTGATCAATGCGACGCCGGAGTTCTGGGAGTATCCGTGCTGCGATCGCAATCCTTTGCCATATTGGTCGAGCGGACGCGTCACGCTGCTCGGCGACGCCGCGCATCCGATGTATCCGGTCGGCTCGAACGGCGCCTCGCAGGCCATCCTCGATGCGCGCTGCCTCGCCGACATGCTGGCGCGATCGGAGCATCCACGCCAGGCGCTGGCGGCCTATGAAAGGCAGCGGTTGCCGATGACCGCCGATATCGTCGCCTCCAACCGCCGCGGCGGACCCGAGGGGGTGATCGACGCCGTCGAGCAGCTCGCCCCGCAGGGCTTTACCGACGTCGACACCATCCTCAATTACGAGGCCCGCGAGGCGATCGTGCGCGGCTACGCCGCCAAGGCCGGCTTTGCCGCGCGCGTGGTGGCACGGCAGTAGAAAGCAAATATCCGATCCGTCACCCTGAGGAGCGCGAAGCGCGTCTCCAAGGGTCGACGGCCACGAGCGGGGCCGTGCATCCTTCGAGACGCCGCTTCGCGGCTCCTCAGGATGACGGAGTAGCCGTTGCACGGGGATGACGGAGAGAGTTTCCTAGCCGGGAGGCGGCGGCAGGAAGTGGATGTTGTGCTCCGCGGCGAGCCGCACCACGTCGTCCGGGTTCTGCTCCTTCATGTTGTGGATCGCCCAGAACAGGTCATAGAGCCTGCGGGTGGGTGAGACCCAGAACAGCGTCTTGGCGGTTTGCTGCGACTTGTTGAAGATGCCGTGCGGCTTGCCCATCGGCAGGCGCACCAGGTCGCCGGGTGTCGCGGATTCATCAGCGCCGTCGAGCATGAAGTCGAGCTTGCCCTCCAGGATGTAGAGATATTCGTCCTGGTCGGGATGGATGTGCGGCGGCACGAAGGTGCCCGGCGGGAAGGTGGCGTGCCAGGAGAATGAATGCTCGGTGCGTGTCTTCGGCACGTAGGTCTGGCCGAGGATGCTCCAGGAAATGCCCTGCATGCCTTCATTGGCGCGGGTGATGCCGGCGATCTCGTCTTTCGTCATGTTTCCCTCTCTTTTGTTTGACGCGTTTTCTTCACGCGAACCGGTATCCACTTCGCTTGAAAACGCTGTGTGTCCTACTTGGCGGCGCAGTCCTTGGCGTAGCGGTCGCCATAGTTCGAGAACACCTTTTCGACGATCTCGGTCTGGAATTTGCCGTCCGGCCGCTTCGCGACCTTGGTGAGATAGAAATCCTGGATCGGATAGCCATTGTTGTTGAACTTGAAGTTACCGCGCAGCGAGGTGAAGTCGGCCTTCCTCAGCGCCGCCGCGACCGCGTCCTTGTTGGAGAGATCCCCCTTCACGGCCTTGACCGCGCTGTCGATCAACAGCGCCGCGTCATAGGCCTGCATGGCATAGGTGCCAGGCACGCCGTTGTAGGCGGCCTCATAGGCTGCGACGAACTTCTTGCTTTGGGGATTGTCGAGGTCAGGCGCCCAGTTCGCTCCGCCGAACATGCCGACGGCGGCGTCCTGCTGTGCCGGCAGGGTGGACTCGTCGACGGTGAAGGCGGAGAGCACCGGCACGGTGGCGCCGGCCTGCTTGTACTGCTTCACCAGGTTCACGCCCATGCCGCCGGGCATGAAGGTGAACAGCGCGTCCGGCTTCAGCGCGGCGATCTTGGAGAGTTCGGGCTGGAAATCCAGCGTGTTCAGCGGCGTGTAGGACTCCTCGACGATCTCGCCCTTGTAGTCGAGCTTGAAGCCCGCGACGGAATCGCGTCCGGCCTGATAGTTCGGCACCAGCAGATAGACGCGCTTGTAGCCGCGGTCCTGCGCCACCTTGCCGAGGATCTCGTGCACCTGGTCGTTCTGGTACGACGTCACATAGAAGAACGGGTTGCATTCCTTGCCGGCGAAGCTGGAAGGGCCAGCATTCGGGCTGATCAGGAAGGTCTTGCTGTCGGTGACCGGGCGATGGATCGCCAGCAGGATGTTGGAGAAGATCGGGCCGACCACGAAATCGACCTTGTCGCGCTCGAGCAGGCCGCGCACCTTGACCACGGCCGCGTCGGGCTTGAGCTCGTCGTCGGCATTGACGATCTCGACGTCGCGGCCGGCCATCTTGCCGCCGAGGTCCTTGACCGCGAGCGCAAAGCCGTCGCGGACCTGCTGGCCGAGCGCCGCGGCAGGTCCGGAGGTCGTCACCAGCACGCCGATCTTGATCTTCTGCTGTGCGGCTGCTGGGGTCGCCGCGATCCCCAGCAGCGCCGCCAATCCCACGAGTTTCGTCAGATGCCTCATGTCACTCCCCCAAAGCATAGTCGTGATGCCTTTCCAGCTTGGCCGCAGCTTAGTCTGACGCGCGCAACCGCTGCAAGCGATGTGGCATGGCGTCAGGTCGATGGCGGCGCGACATGCAAGCGCCACGCCAATTGCTTGAAGTCTAAAGAAATTGCAGGATTGCCGCGATGCATCGGGCAGGATTCGCAATTGTCCTTGCGGGGCGCTGCGAATTGCTTGAAGCTCAAACCAATCGGTCCGACCGGAACCCGCCGCGGAGGCATGATCGCCGCATGATCCTCGATTCCGAAACCAAAGCCGTCGAACTGCCCGACGATCACGGCACCGAGCTCAGGCTGTGGTTGCGCCTGTTGACCTGCACCACGCTGATCGAGGGCGAGGTGCGCAGCCGGCTGCGCGAAAAATTCGACGTCACGCTGCCGCGGTTCGACCTGATGGCCCAGCTCGACAAGGTGTCCGACGGCATGACGCTGTCGGATTTGTCGAAGCGGATGATGGTATCGAACGGCAACGTCACCGGGTTGGTCGAGCGCCTGGTGGAGTCCGGACACCTCGATCGCCGCACCTCGGAGACCGATCGTCGTGTGCAGTTCATCCGACTCACGAAACTCGGCCGGGCCGAATTCCGCAAGATGGCGGCCGAGCATGAGAAATGGATCGCCGACGTCTTCGGCGACCTCTCGCCGAAGGACATCCGCGAACTGATGCGGCTGCTTGCCAAGGCCAAGGGCTCGGCGCAGCGCTCCGCCAAAGCGAGGACCGCTTAAGCCGTGAGCGAGATCGATTACGAGGTCGAGTACAACAACCGGGCGCGGGTGCCGGAGAATCCGGCGTTGATGGCCGGCTGGGCGAGGGACGCAGCCGCCTATCGCGAACAGCATCCGCCGCGGCGGCTGAGCTATGGTCCGGGCGAGCGCAACGTCATCGACCTCTTCCAAGGTGATCGCGACGGTCCGATCGTGGTCTTCATCCACGGCGGCTACTGGCAGGCGCTCGACGGCTCGTCATCGAGCCATTGCGCCCGCGGCCTCAACGGCCACGGCATCAGCGTCGCGGTGCCGAGCTACGATCTCTGTCCCAACGTCTCGATCGACGACATCATCGGCGAGATGCGTGCGGCATGCCGCGAATTGGCCAGGCTCGGCCGGCCGCTCGTGGTGTCGGGCCACTCCGCTGGCGGACATCTTGCCGCATGCATGCTGGCGACCGATTGGCCGGCCTATGATGCGTCGCTGCCGGGCAAGCTGGTCAGGGCTGCTTACGCGATATCAGGCCTGTTCGAGCTGGAGCCGCTGGTCGGCACCAGCATCAACAAGGCGCTCGGCCTCGACCGCGCCGCAGCGAGGGCGGCGAGCCCGTTGTTCTGGACCGCGCCCGCAGGCGCCACGCTCGATGCCGTCGTCGGCGGCGCCGAGAGCGCCGAATATCACCGGCAGAGCCGGACCATCGTCGATGTCTGGGGCGGAGCGGGCGTTGCAACACGGTTCGGCACCGTGCCCGATGCCAATCATTTCACGGCGATCGCGCCGCTCGCCGACCCGGCGTCGGCGATGGTCGCGCGGCTGAAGCAGCTCACGCAGGTCTGAGAGTACAGGGGGCACGGTCATTCTCCACCCTTGCGCCAAATTATTTTAAGTATAAAATGATTGGCGATTGGAACGCTGCCGGGCGTCCTCGATACTGGTCTTCTCGATATTGGTCTTTGGCCTTTCTGGATGGAAAGCGAGGGGCGATCGAATGTCAGATGAATTTCCCGGGCTCGGCCCATCCGGGCATGTCGACGATTTCGCGCGGCGCAACCTGCCGCCGCCAGGGCAATGGCCGCAGTTGCTGCTCGACCGTCCCGAGTTCAGATATCCCGACTATCTCAACGCCGCGGTCGAACTGACCGACCGCATCGTCGCGCAGGGCATGGGCGATCGCATTGCGCTGATCGGCAACGGCCGCCAGCGGACCTACAAGGAATTGACCGACTGGTCGAACCGTCTGGCGCATGCGCTGGTGGAGAATTACGGCGTCAAGCCCGGCCATCGCGTCCTGATCCGCTCGGGCAACAACCCGGCGCTGGTCGCGGCCTGGCTCGCGGCCACGAAAGCCGGCGCCGTCGTCGTCAACACCATGCCGATGCTGCGCGCCGGCGAGTTGACCAAGATCGTCGACAAGGCCGAGATCTCGCTGGCGCTGACCGACAGCCGCATCGCCGACGAGCTGGTGGCCTGCGCCAAGACCAGCAAATTCCTCAAGCAGGTGGTCAATTTCGACGGCACGCAAAACCACGACGCCGAGCTCGACCGGATCGCGCTCAACAAGCCGGTCAGATTCGATGCGGTGAAGACCGGTCGCGACGACGTTGCGCTGCTCGGCTTCACCTCGGGCACCACGGGTGAACCGAAGGCAACGATGCATTTCCACCGCGATCTGCTGATCGTGGCCGACGGTTATGCCAGGGAGGTGCTCGGCGTGACGCCCGACGACGTGTTCGTCGGCTCGCCGCCGCTGGCCTTCACCTTCGGCCTCGGCGGGCTTGCGATCTTCCCGCTGCGCTTCGGCGCCACCGCGACCTTGCTGGAGAACGCGGCGCCGAGCGAGATGATCCGGATCATCGAGACCTACAAGGCCACGATCTGCTTCACCGCGCCGACCGCCTATCGCGCGATGATGGCGGCGATGGACAACGGCGCCGACCTGTCGTCGCTGCGGCTCGCGGTCTCCGCCGGCGAGACGCTGCCAGCGCCGGTGTTCGAGAGCTGGACCAGGAAGACCGGCAAGCCGATCCTCGACGGCATCGGCAGCACGGAGCTGCTGCACATCTTCATCACCAACCGCACCGGCAGCGCGGTCGGCGGCACCACCGGCACGCCGGTCGCCGGCTACGAGGCGAAGATCGTCGACGAGGACATGAACGAGCTGCCGGCGGGGCAGGTCGGCAAGCTCGCGGTGCGTGGCCCGACCGGCTGCCGTTATCTCGCGGATTCCCGGCAGACCAAATATGTCCGCGACGGCTGGAACATCACCGGCGATGCCTTCGTCAGCGACGAGCACGGCCGGCTGTCGTTCGTGGCGCGCGCCGACGACATGATCATCTCGGCGGGCTACAACATCGCCGGTCCCGAGGTCGAGACGGCGCTGCTCGGCCATCCCGATGTTGCCGAATGCGCCGTGATCGGCGCACCCGACGAGGAGCGCGGACAGATCGTCTCGGCGTTCATCGTGCTGAAACAGGGCGCGCGCAGCGATGATGTCGAGATCAAGCTGTTGCAGGATCACGTCAAGGCGACCATCGCACCATACAAATATCCGCGCGCGATCGCCTTCGTCGAGGCGCTGCCGAAGACCCAGACCGGCAAGATCCAGCGCTTCAAGCTGCGCGAGGCCAGCTAGGAATCGAGCGGCGGCCTGAAGCCGCCGCCCGGGGGAAAAGCGAGAGGTCAGTGCGCCGCGCCGCCGCCGGCGGTGTTCTTCGGCTTGCCGGTCAAGAGGATCGCGATCGCGGCGAGCACCAGCACGATACCGATCACGGCGAAGGCGTCGCTGAAGCCCAGCACCAGGGCCTGGCGCTTGACGATGTTGCCGATCGCCACGATCGCCTGGTTGTGCGCGGTGGCGGGGTCGGCGACGCCGTGGCTCAGGAAGTAGTTGGTGACTTCGGCGATCCGGGCGCGCACTTCCTCGCGGCCGAGGTGCACGGACTGGCCGATGATGTTGGAGTGGAACTGCTCGCGCTTGGTGACGATGGTCGACAGCAGCGCCGTGCCGATCGCGCCACCGAGGTTGCGCATCATGTTGGAGATGCCGGAGGCCGCCGGCGCATCCTGCGGCGCGACGCTGCCGAGGCTGACGGCCGACAGCGGCGCCAGCATGATCGCCTGGCCGATCGCGCGGACGATGTTCGGCACGAAGAACTGGTCGCCGGAGTAATCGAGCGACATTTGGATGTTCATGAAGGACGAGACCGCGAACAGCAGCATGCCGGTGAAGGCGATGAAGCGGGCATCGAAGCGCTGCATCAGCTTCGGCACCAGCGGGATCAGGATGAGCTGCGGCAGGCCGGTCCAGGCCAGCACCTGGCCGATCTGCTCGGCATTGTAGCGCTGCACCTGGCCGAGATAGGCCGGCAGCAGATAGACCGAGCCGAACAGCGCGAAGCCGACGAACACCGCCGAGATGGTGCCGAAGCCGAAGCTGCGCTGGGTCAAGAGGCGCAGCCGGATCAGCGGCTTCTCGACCACGAGCTCGATCCAGATGAACAGAGTGAGGCTGACGGCTGCGATCACAGCGAGCTTGACGATGAACGGCGAGCCGAACCAGTCGTCCTTGTTGCCTTCCTCGAGCACGGCTTGCAGCGACGCCAGACCGATCGCCATTGTGGCGATGCCGAGCCAGTCGCCCTCGCGGAGCAACTGCAACTGCATCGGTTGCCGCTCCAGCGTGAGATAGAGGGTCGTGACCATCACCACGGTCGGGACCACGTTGACGAAGAAGATGGTCTGCCAGCCGTAATTCTCGGTCAGGTAGCCGCCGATGGTCGGGCCGATCGCCGGGGCAAAGGTCACGGCGAGCGCGAACATCGCAAGCCCAATCGGCTGCTGCACCTTCGGCAGCTTGGTGAAAACAAGCGTGAAAGCCATCGGGATCAGCACGCCGCCGAAGAAACCCTGCAAGCCGCGCATCGCGATCATCGAGGGCAGGTCGTGGGTGAAGGCACAGGCGACCGAGAAGGCCGCGAACAGCGTCGCGAAGCTGAGGATGATCTTGCGGAAGGAGAAGACGCGGCTGAGATAGTCGGTCAGCGGGATCACCACGATCTCGCCGATCAGATAGGACGTCGAGATCCAGGAGCCGTTGTCGACCCCGGTGCCGATGCCGCCTTCGATGTTGAGCAGCGAGGCGTTGGTGATCTGGATGTTGAGGATCGCCATGAAGGCGCCGATCATCGCCGCGACGATGGAAATCCACACCGCCATGCTGGCGCGGTTGGGATCGATCGCGGTCGCTGCCGCGCGGGGCGCGGCAGCCGGGGAGGAGAGCGCGAGGTCGGACATGGCATCACCTATTTGAAGGAGGCGACAGCGAGCTTGGGAGAGGTGCCGGAGCGCGGCGCCTCGGCAGGTTGTGACGCAGTTGCGATGGTCGGGATCACGGACATGCCGGGCCGCAACTCGACCGGCGTCGCGTCGAGCGCGATCTTGACGGGGATGCGCTGCACCACCTTGGTGAAGTTGCCGGTGGCGTTATCCGGCGGCAGCAGCGCGAACTCCTGGCCGCTGGCGGGCGCCAGGCTGTCGACATGGCCGCGCACGACCTGGCCCGGGAACATGTCGACCTCGATCTCGACCGGCTGGCCCTTGCGGACATTGGTGAGCTGCGTCTCCTTGTAGTTCGCGATCACATAGGCGCCGGTGGCTGGCACCAGCGACATCAGCTGCGTGCCGGCCTGGACGAACTGGCCGGTGCGCAGGGTGCGGTTGCCGACCACGCCGTCGATCGGCGCACTGATGGTGGTGTAGCCGAGGTTCAGCTCGGCCTGATGCTGGAGCGCGGTGGCGCGTCCCTGCGCCGCGACAGCCTGGGCGATGTCGGCCTTGAGCAACTCGACCTGGCGGAGCGCGGAGGCCAGGTTCGCGGTGTCGCGGGCCACGGCGGCCTGCGCGCTGGCGTAACGCGACTGCGCCTGCTGCGCGTTCTGCACGCTGCCGAAGCCGGTGCCGGCGAGGTCGGTGTAGCGCTTGTTCTCCTGCTCGGCGAAGGTCTGCGTCGCGCTGTCGACGGCGAGCGTTGCGCGAGCGGCTTCGATCACCGAATGCTGCACGTCGAGCTGGGCGCGCTTGCTGGTGATCGCGGCTTCCGCGGCCGCGACGTCGGCCTTGGTCTGGTCCAGCGCCACCTTGAAATCGCGATCGTCGATCCGTGCCAAGATCTGGCCGGCGCGCACGTGCTCGTTGTCGCCGACCAAGACCGCGCTGAGATAGCCGGAGACCTTTGGCGCGATCGTCGTGTTGTCGGCCTTCACATAGGCGTCGTCGGTCGAGACCTGAAAGCGGCCGACCGTCCAGTAATCCCAGCCGTACCAGCCGCCGCCCGCGAGGACGGCGAGGGCCGCGCCGGCCAGCAGCAGGCGGCGCAGCTTGCCTTTCGCAGCGGTCGGCGCCGGGGCCTCCGCGCTGCCGATCAATTGCTTGGCGGTCTCGGCCGGAACCTGGCTCTCGGCCTTGAAGGCGGTCTCATCTTGGCTCATGGCAGTCGCTCCTGGAGCTCTCTATCCCTCTGGCAAACCGTGGGAATTCTGATCTCGGCGACCCGGGATAATTAGGAAACTTGATGTTTTCCAAAATAGAGCCCATATTGGGAGTGTCAATAGAATGACAGGCATCATCCAAAAGCATGGCTCGGCGATGAACCGGAATGACAAAGATCAGACTGAGCAGGCTCTGGCGGCGCCGGTGCCGGAGCGGCGCGGCCGCGGCCGGCCGCAACTGCGCTCCGACGAGGAGACCCGCGCGCTGATCTATGATGCTGCGCGGCGCGAGTTCTCGGCGCGCGGCTTCGCTGCGGCCAGCATCGCCGACGTCGCCTGCCGCGCCGGTGTCTCCACCAAGACGCTGTACCGGCTGGTGCCGACCAAGCTGGCGCTGTTCGAGGGCACGGTGACGGACCGGATGGACCGCTTCATCTCCGCGGTGAATCTCGGCGCGTGCGACGGCCGCGATATCGCAACCGCACTGGAGCGGGCGCTGCTGGCCTGTGCCGAACTCATCCTCGATGTCGAGGTCATCGCGCTTCAGCGCATCATCCTGGCCGACAGCGACAAATTCCCCGATATCGCCGAGATGTTCTACGACAAGGCGATGCAGCGGACGCTTGGCGCGCTGGCGGCGTGGCTGGGCGTGCAGCAGGGGCGAGGACGGATCGCCGTCGATGACGCGCAGGCCGCCGCGGGCATGCTGCTCGGGATGCTCGTCTTCCAGCCGCAACGCGACGTGATGTACGGCCACCGGCCGCCGTTGTCGCGGGCGCAGGTCGAGGCCCGGGCCAAGGCCTGTGCGACGCTTTTCCTGTCCGGATGCGCGGTGCCGGCCGATCAGAGCCGATCCAGCTTCGACCGCTGATGCTGCCGCGCTACTTGGCCGCCACCGCCGACGCCGGAGGCTGCGTCAGCACCTGGCGGATCATCCGCGCGAGATCGGCCTTGCGGTAAGGCTTCGGCAGTAGCGTCACGTCGGGATCGAGACGGCCGTGGTGGATGATCGCATCCTCGGTATAGCCCGAGGTGAACAGCACCCGCACCGAGGGCAGTTTTGCGACCACGGCATCGGCCACCTGCCGGCCGTTCATGCCGCCGGACATGATCACGTCGGTGAACAGCACGTCGCAGACGAAGCCGTTGTCGACCGCGGCCAATGCTTCCGGCCCGTTGGCCGTGACCATGGTGCGGTAGCCGAGCTGCTCGAGCTGAGCGCTGACGTAATTGCGGACCAGTGGATCGTCCTCGACCACCAGGATGGATTCATGGCCGCCGCGCGTGTCGACCGGAGGCGGCGGCTCGACGTCGACCATGTCGCCCATGCTGCGCGGCAGATAGAGCTTGATCGACGTGCCGTGGCCCTCTTCGGAGTAGATCTTGAGGTGGCCGTCGGATTGCTTGATGAAGCCGTAGACCATGCTCAGCCCGAGGCCGGTGCCCTTGCCGGTGTCCTTGGTGGTGAAGAACGGTTCGAACACCTTGTCGCGGATCCCTGCGGGGATTCCGCCGCCGGTGTCGCTGACCGCGACCATCACATATTCGCCCGCTCGCACGTCCGGGTTGGCGGCGGCATAGACCTCGTCGAGAATGACGTTGCTGGTCTCCAGCATCAGCTTGCCGCCATCGGGCATCGCATCGCGGGCATTGACCGCCAGATTGAGCAATGCGGTCGCCATGTGGTTGGGATCGATGAAGGCCGGCCAGGCATCTGGCTCGAGCGCGGTGTCGATCTCGATCTGCTCGCCGAGCGAGGGGCGCAGCAGCCTGGCTGTGTCCTGCACCAGCGTGTTGAGATTGGCTTCCCGCGGCTGCAACGGCTGCTGCCGCGAGAACGCCAGCAAATGCTTGGTCACCTCGGCGCCGCGAAACGCTGCATCGCTGATCATCTTCGTCACCGACGACAGCGCGGCATCGTGCTCGACGGCCTCGGCGAGGATGTCGATCAGGCCGGTGATCACGGTCAGGATGTTGTTGAAGTCGTGCGCGATGCCGCCGGTGAGGTGGCCGACGGCCTCCATCTTCTGCACCTGGCGCAGCTTCTGCTCGGTTTCAAGCTGCTCGCGGGCCTCCTCGACCTCGCGGGCGCGCATGAAGATTTCCGCTTCCATCTGCTCGGTGCGCTCGCGCAGCCGGTCGGTCAGCTTGTCTTGCTCGGCGCCGCGCTGCTTCAGCTGGATGAAGCTGGTGACGTCCTCGACCCGATGGATGATGTAGGTGAATTGTCCGCTCGGCCCGAACACCGGCGTGTTGCGCGGGCTCCAGTAGCGTTCCTCGAAGCCGCCGCCCTCCGACTCGGGCTTGCGGATGTCATATTTCTGCACAGACATGGTGTCGGGGCGGCGGAACTGGACCACGCGCTCCAGCGAGGAGCGCAGATTGCGCACCCCGTCGGCGGCTGGATCAGCCGGATTGTCGGGAAAGACTTCGAACAGCCCACGGCCGAGGATTGCGGCGCGCTCGGTCCTGGTGGCGCGCAGATAGGCGTCGCTCACGGCCACAATGCGGAACTCAGGCTGGGTCAGCACCAGATAGAGGCCGGGCACCGCCTCGAATAACGCCTTGAAGTCAGGCATCGGCGGGGACTGGTTCTGCAGTTCATCCTCCCTCGCAGGGATACGGTCCACCAAGTGACCGCGATCAAGATGTGGCACGCGTTTGGCGGAACTTCAATGCCTAACATACGGCACCGGCTTGGTCTTTTCGATCGCGCCGGCGCCGCGGCTCTAGCGCGAATTGGGCAGATAACGCCAGCCCTCCTTGCCCAGGAAATCCAGCATGGCCTGTGCGGGCGGCAGCAGGATCTTGTCGGTGCGCCTGATCGCGTGCCACTGCCGGACGATCGGCAGGCCCTTGACCTTGAGCACCACCAGCCGGCCGTCCTCCAGTTCATGAAAAACCGTGTGCTGGGAGATGAAGGCGATGCCGAGCCCGGCCATGACCGCCTGCTTGATGGTCTCGTTGCTGTCCATCGCCATGCCGAGCTTCGGCTCCAGTCCGACCCGCTCGAAATATTGCTGCATCAGCATCCGCGTGCCTGAACCTTGCTCGCGGGTGATGAAGGTTTCATTGGCGAGCTCCGGTGCGGCGACGTGCCGCCGTCGTGCCAGCCGGTGATCGGGTGCGGCGATGATGAAATGCGGATGCCGGCCGAGCGGCTTCATCTCGACCTCGACATCGGCGGGCGGCCGGCCCATGACGGCGATGTCGAGATCATAACCGCGCAGCGCGTCGCGGATCTCCTCGCGGTTGCCGATCCGCAGCGTCACTTCGATCTTGGGAAAGCGGCGCGAGAACGCCGCGATCGCGAACGGCACGAAGTATTTCGCGGTCGAGACCGCGCCCATCGCCACGCGTCCGCCGCTGCGGCCGGCGATCATGTCGAGCGATTGCTCGCAGTCCTTGAGCGCCGCCTCGATCCGCTCGACCAGCGTCAGCACATGCGCGCCGGCATCCGTCACCGCCATGCCGTCGCCGGTGCGCTGGATCAGCGGCAATCCCGCAAGCGCTTGCAGGTTGCGGAGTTGCAGCGTCACCGCCGGCTGCGTCAGGTTGAGGCGGTTCGCCGCCGACGTGATCGAGCCCGCCTCATGCACGGTGGACAGTGCGCGCAGCTGGCGGATCGTCAAGTCGCGCGAGAAGTTGCCGGCCATGCCGAATTCCATAAGAAAAACTTTGCCCGGACCAAAGATAATGAAATTTCCCTAATTGGGCAATTCGCGCGTTGATACGGCGAAGGCGACTCCATGAGGTCGCCTCTCGAAGCCTCGGGACAGAGGGCGCGATCATAGGGAGAGGCCGGTGGAGACCAGTCCTGCATTGCATGCCCATCTGGAGTGGCCGGCGCGGCAAAACCCGTTGCGCGCCGCGACCGTCAAAGTCATCGAAGCGCTGGCCGGTGCCGCGATCGAACTCTCGCGCATCATCGCGGCCGGGCCGCTCGCCGGCATCCGCGGCGAGGGCGGCGGTATCAACCCCGACGGCGATCGCCAGACCTCCATCGATATCGTCGCCGACCGCCTGATGCGCGATGCGTTGCGTACCGTGCCGGTCGCTGGCGTCCTGTCGGAGGAGATCGAATTGCCGGAGACGATCGATTGCGACGCGCCGCTCTGCGTCGCGATCGATCCGCTCGATGGCTCGGCGAACCTCGCGAACAACATCTCGGTCGGCACCATTTTCTCGATCCGGCCGAAGGGCCACGACGTCATCTCGACCTTCTTCGAGCCCGGCACGGCGCAATGCGCCGCCGGCTGCTTCATCTACGGTCCGCAAACGGTGCTGGTGCTGGCGCTCGATCAACATGTCGACTGCTTCACGCTCGACCCGCGAACCGGCGAGTTCGTCCTGACCGCGCGGGACCTGCGGGTGCCGCAGGGCGCGTCGGAGTTCGCCATCAATGCCTCGAACCGGCGGCACTGGAGCGGCCCGGTGCGCAACTACATCGACGACTGCCTTGCCGGGGTCAACGGCGAACTCGGCCAGGACTACAACATGCGCTGGATCGGCTCGCTGGTGGCGGAAGCCTACCGCATCCTGATGCGCGGCGGCGTGTTCCTGTATCCGGCCGATGCGCGCAAGGGATACCGCGAGGGCCGGTTGCGTCTGCTGTACGAAGCCCACCCGATCGCGCTGATCATGGAATGGGCCGGCGGCGCCGCGTCGAGTGGCCGCTCGCGGATCCTCGAATTGTCGGCGCGGACGCCGCATCAGCGGGTGCCGCTCATCATGGGATCGGCGCGCGCCGTGCGCGACGTCGATGCGATCCACCTGACCGTCGAGCCGTTGTTCGAGAGCAGCGATGCCCCGCTGTTCGCGCGGCGCGGCCTGTTCCGCTGACGGAGGATCGTATGTCTCGCAGGCATCCCATCATCTCGATCACCGGCTCGTCCGGCGCCGGCACCACCTCGGTGAAGAAGACGTTCGAGAACATCTTCCGCCGCGAGAACGTGGTCGCGGCCTATATCGAGGGCGACGCGTTCCATCGCTACGACCGCGCCGAGATGCGCAGCCTGATGGCGGAGCGGGCCGAGCGCGGCAACAAGCACTTCAGCCATTTCAGCCCCGAGACCAATCTGTTCGAGGAGCTGGAGAAGCTGTTCAGCGACTATGCCGAGACCGGTACCGGAACGACGCGGCACTATGTGCACGATGAGGAGGAGGCACGGCTCTACGGCGCCAAGCCAGGCACCTTCACCGCCTGGGAGGCACTGCCGGAGAATTCCGACCTGCTGTTCTATGAAGGCCTGCATGGCGCCGTGGTCACCGACAAGGTGAACGTCGCGCAGCACGCCGACCTCAAGATCGGAGTCGTGCCGGTGATCAACCTCGAATGGATCCAGAAACTGCATCGCGATCGCAGCCACCGCGGCTACTCCACCGAGGCGGTGACCGACACCATCCTGCGTCGCATGCCGGACTACGTGAACTACATCTGCCCGCAATTCACCGAAACCGACATCAACTTCCAGCGCGTGCCGACGGTCGACACCTCGAACCCGTTCATCGCGCGCTGGATCCCCACCCCCGATGAATCGATGGTCGTGATCCGGCTGAAGAACCCGCGCGGCATCGATTTTCCGTATCTGCTCTCGATGATCCCGAACAGCTTCATGTCGCGCGCCAATTCGATCGTGGTTCACGGCGCCAAGCTCGACCTCGCGATGCAGCTCATCCTGACCCCGCTGATCCTGCAACTGATCGAACGAAAGAGGCGAACGATATGACCGCGCTTGCGTCCGTTGCCCGCCGCCCCGACGTCAGCCACGACGAGATGGCCAACGCGATCCGCTTCCTCGCCATCGACGCGGTGGAGCGGGCGAAGTCCGGCCATCCCGGCATGCCGATGGGCATGGCCGATGTCGCGACCGTGCTGTTCACCGACTTCCTGAAATTCGATCCGGCCGATCCGGCCTGGCCCGACCGCGACCGCTTCGTGCTGTCGGCAGGGCACGGCTCGATGCTGCTCTATGCGCTGCTCTACCTGACCGGCTACGAGAGCATGACGCTCGATCAGCTCAAGGCGTTCCGGCAATGGGGATCGCAGACCCCGGGTCATCCGGAGCATGGCCACACGCCCGGCGTGGAGACCACGACCGGTCCGCTGGGGCAGGGCATCGCGACCGCGGTCGGCATGGCGCTCGCCGAGCGATTGATGAACGCGCGCTTCGGCCACGACCTCGTCGACCATTACACCTATGTGATCGCCGGCGATGGTTGCCTGATGGAGGGCCTCAGCCATGAGGCGATCTCGCTCGCCGGCCATTTGCGGCTCAACCGCCTGATCGTGCTGTTCGATGACAATCACATCTCGATCGACGGCGCCACCTCGCTGTCCTGCTCGGACGACCAGGTTGCGCGATTCCAGGCCAGCGGCTGGAACGTGTGCCGCATCGACGGCCACGATCCGCAGGCGATCACTGCTGCGATCCGGCAGGCGCGGTCGAGCGATCGTCCGTCGCTGATCGCCTGCCGCACCGTGATCGGGTTCGGCGCGCCGAACCGGCAGGGCAGTGAGAAGGTGCATGGCGCGCCGCTCGGCACCGACGAGGTGGCGAAGACCCGCAGCGCGCTGCACTGGCCGTATCCGGCCTTCGAGATTCCCGATGCCGTGCTGGCCGAATGGCGCGAGCTCGGCGGCCGCGGCCGCGATGCGCGGCGCGCCTGGATCGAGCGGTCGCGTGCCGCCTGCAAGGGCGAGCGGTCTCCGTTCCATGATGCGCTGAACCGGAAACTGCCCTGCGCCTATGCCGAGGCGATGACGAAGCTCGTGCAGCGCTTTGCAAGCGAGAAGCCGAAGCTCGCCACCCGCCAGGCCTCGCAGCAGGTCATCGACGTGATCGCGGACGCCTTGCCGAACCTGCTCGGCGGCTCCGCCGACCTCACGCATTCCAATCTCACGCTGGCGAAATCGCAGGTTCCGGTGCGGCCGGACACGCTCGACGGCAGCTACATCCACTACGGCATCCGCGAGCACGGCATGGCCGCGGCGATGAACGGCATCGCGCTGCATGGCGGCTTCATTCCCTATGGCGGCACCTTCCTCAGCTTCGCCGACTACAGCCGGCCGGCGATCCGTCTCGCGGCACTGATGGGCATCCGGGTCATCCATGTGATGACCCATGACTCGATCGGGCTTGGCGAGGACGGGCCGACGCACCAGCCGGTCGAGCATCTGGCGGCGCTGCGGGCGATCCCGAACCTGCTGGTGTTCCGTCCGGCCGACGCGGTCGAGACCGCGGAAGCCTGGGACTGCGCGCTGAGGGCGGAGAGCTCGCCGTCGATCCTCTGCCTGTCGCGGCAGGCGCTGCCGACGGTTCGCGACGGCAGCAAGGACAACCAGGTCGCGCTCGGCGCCTACGTTCTGGTCGAGCCGGCCTTCGGGCGTGACGTCACCCTGATTGCAACGGGTTCGGAGGTGGCGATCGCGCTCGAAGCCGCAAAGCTGCTGGCGGAAGGAGGAGTGCAGGCCGCGGTCGTCTCGGCCCCGTGCTTCGACCTGTTCCGCCAGCAGCCGAGCGACTATCGCGCAGAGGTGCTGGGCAGTGCGCCGCGTGTCGGCGTGGAAGCTGCCGTCGAAGGCGACTGGACGCGCTGGCTCGGTGACGACGGCGCTTTCGTGGGCATGACCGGCTTCGGCGCTTCGGCGCCGGCCGACGTGCTGTACCGCGAGTTCGGCATCACGCCCGCGGCGGTCGCTGCCGCAGCGAAACAGCTCATTCAACCAGCGAATTGAAGGGAGGACGCCACGATGGCGCGGATCACACTGAGGCAATTGCTGGACCATGCCGCCGAACGCGGCTACGGCGTGCCGGCCTTCAACATCAACAACATGGAGCAGGGCCTCGCCATCATGGAGGCGGCGGCGGCCTGCGATGCGCCGGTCATCATCCAGGCCTCGCGCGGCGCGCGCTCCTACGCCAACGACATCATGCTGGCGAAGATGATCGATGCGCTGGAGGAGATGTATCCGCAGACCCCGCTCTGCCTGCATCTCGATCACGGCAACGAGGAGGCGACCTGCGCCACCGCGATCCGCTACGGCTTCACCTCGGTCATGATGGATGGCTCGCTGAAGGCCGATGCCAGGACCGCGGCCGACTATGACTACAATGTCGACATCACCCGCCGGGTCGTCGAGATGGCGCACTGGGTCGGCGCCTCGGTCGAAGGCGAGCTCGGCGTGCTCGGCTCGCTGGAGCACGGCGGCGGCGAGCAGGAGGATGGTCACGGGGTCGAAGGCACGATCGGCCACGATCAGCTTCTCACCGATCCCGACCAGGCAGTCGACTTCGTGCGCGCCACCAAGGTCGACGCGCTCGCGATCGCGATGGGCACCTCGCATGGCGCCTACAAGTTCACGCGCAAGCCGGACGGTGAAATCCTGGCGATGCGGGTGGTCGAGGCGATCCACGCCCGCCTGCCGAACACCCATCTGGTGATGCACGGCTCGTCCTCGGTGCCGCAGCCGTTGCAGGACATGTTCAATGCGTTCGGCGGCGAGATGCCGCAGACCTGGGGCGTTCCGGTCGAGGAGATCGTCCGCGGCATCAAGCATGGTGTGCGCAAGGTCAACATCGACACCGATTGCCGGCTGGCGATGGCCGCGGCCTTCCGCAAGGTCGCCACGCAGTCGAAGAGCGAGTTCGACCCGCGCAAATTCCTCAAGCCCGCGATGGATGCGCTGCGCGAACTTTGCCGCGACCGCTTCGAACAGTTCGGCACGGCCGGCAATGCAGCGCGGATCAAGGTCGTTGCGCTGCCGGAGATGGCCCGGCGCTATCGCGCCGGCGCGCTCGATCCGCAGATCGGAAAGATCACCCAGGCCGCCTGAACAATTGGCCAGCGAAAGACAGGAGATTGAGATGAACATGCAGCAGTCGATCACCGTGCGCGGCAAGGATCGCTACAAGTCGGGCGTGATGGAATACAAGCGGATGGGCTATTGGGAGCCGAATTACGAGCCCAAGGACACCGACGTCATCGCGCTGTTCCGCGTCACGCCGCAGGACGGCGTCGATCCGACCGAGGCCTGCGCCGCGGTGGCGGGCGAGTCCTCGACCGCGACCTGGACCGTGGTGTGGACCGACCGGCTGACCGCCGCGGAGAAGTACCGCGCAAAATGCTATCGCGTCGATCCGGTGCCGAACTCGCCAGGCAGCTACTTCGCCTATATCGCCTATGACCTCGATCTGTTCGAGCCGGGCTCGATCGCGAACCTGACCGCGTCGATCATCGGCAATGTGTTCGGCTTCAAGCCGCTGAAGGCGTTGCGGCTCGAGGACATGCGGCTGCCGACCGCCTATGTGAAGACCTTCCAGGGCCCGGCGACAGGGATCGTGGTGGAGCGCGAGCGGCTCGACAAGTTCGGTCGGCCGTTGCTCGGCGCCACCGTGAAGCCGAAGCTCGGCCTGTCCGGCCGCAACTACGGCCGCGTCGTCTACGAGGCGTTGAAGGGTGGGCTCGACTTCTGCAAGGACGACGAGAACATCAATTCGCAGCCCTTCATGCATTGGCGCGACCGCTTCCTGTATTGCATGGAAGGCGTCAATCGCGCACAGGCGGCTACCGGCGAGGTCAAGGGCACCTACCTCAACGTGACCGCGGCCACCATGGAAGACATGTACGAGCGCGCCGATTTCGCCAAGCAGCTCGGCTCCGTCATCATCATGATCGACCTCGTGATCGGCTACACGGCGATCCAGTCGATGGCGAAATGGGCGCGCCGCAACGACATGATCCTGCATCTGCATCGCGCCGGCCACTCGACCTACACGCGCCAGCGTTTGCACGGAGTCTCGTTTCGCGTGATCGCCAAATGGATGCGGCTCGCCGGTGTCGATCACATCCATGCCGGCACCGTCGTCGGCAAGCTTGAAGGAGACCCGGCGACGACGCGTGGCTACTACGACATCTGCCGCGAGGACTTCAACCCGATGACGCTCGAGCATGGCGTGTTCTTCGATCAGCCTTGGGCAAGCCTCAACAAGATGATGCCGGTCGCCTCGGGCGGCATCCACGCCGGCCAGATGCACCAATTGCTCGATCATCTCGGCGAGGACGTCGTGCTGCAGTTCGGCGGCGGGACCATCGGTCATCCGAAGGGTATCCAGGCCGGCGCCACCGCCAACCGCGTTGCGCTCGAAGCCATGATTCTCGCCCGCAACGAGGGCCGCGACTACGTCCACGAAGGTCCGGAGATCCTCGCCAAGGCCGCCCAGACCTGCACGCCGCTGCGCGACGCACTCGAGGTCTGGAAGGACGTGAGCTTCAACTACGAGTCGACTGACTCGCCGGACTTTGCCCCGACCGCGACCCCGGCAACGTGACGCAGCGAAAGGAGAACCGACATGAGAGTGACCCAAGGCTGCTTTTCTTTCCTGCCCGATCTCACCGATGAGCAGATCGCAGCGCAGGTGCAATACTGCCTCGACAAGGGCTGGGCGGTGAACATCGAGTTCACCGACGACCCACATCCCCGCAACACCTATTGGGACATGTGGGGTCTGCCGATGTTCGACCTGCGCGATGCCGCCGGCATCATGAAGGAACTCGCCGATTGCCGCCGTGTCTATGGCGAGCGCTACATCCGCATGAGCGGGTTCGATTCTTCCCATGGCTGGGAATCCGTGCGCATCTCCTTCATCGTCAACCGGCCGAAGAATGAGCCCGGCTTCCGGCTCGAGCGGCAAGAGGTCGGCGGCCGGAGCGTTAGTTATACGACCAGGGCTTACGCGCTGGATCGCCCCGAGGGCGAACGCTACGCAGATCAGTGACCGCGTCCGGTTGGCAAGCCAGGCGAATTGCTCCCTCGACCGCCTGGTCCGGATGCACTTCTCCGTCGTCGCCGCAGCGGCGACGGAGCTTTTCTGAAAGCGAGAGGATAATGACGCAAGCGCAGGAACAAGTCCAAGAACAGACCAGCGAACTTGTCGACGAGCAGATCAGCGAGACGCCACCCGAGACCATCGACCTCAGGCTCGAATTCGCCGATCTCGGAATCGGCGAGGTGCTCGACCAGCTCGATTCCGAACTGATCGGCCTGAAGCCCGTGAAGACCCGCATTCGTGAGATCGCCTCGCTGCTGCTGGTCGAACGCATCAGGCAGAAGATGGCGCTGGCGACCACGTTTCCAACCTTGCACATGTCGTTCACCGGCAATCCCGGTACCGGCAAGACCACCGTTGCGCTCAAGATGGCCGGCATTCTGCACAAGCTCGGCTTCGTGCGCCGCGGCCACGTCATCAGCGTGACGCGCGACGATCTCGTCGGGCAATATATCGGCCACACCGCGCCGAAGACCAAGGAGATCCTGAAGAAGGCGATGGGCGGCGTGCTTTTCATCGACGAGGCCTATTACCTCTATCGCCCCGAGAACGAGCGCGACTACGGCCAGGAGGCGATCGAGATCCTGTTGCAGATCATGGAAGCGCAGCGCGAGGATCTGGTGGTGATCCTGGCCGGCTACGGCGACCGGATGGAGAAGTTCTTCCAGAGCAATCCGGGCTTCCGGTCGCGCATCGCGCATCACATCGACTTCCCGGACTATTCCGATGGCGAGCTGCTCTGGATCGCCGAGCTGATGTTGCAGCAGCAGAATTATCGTCTGTCCCCGGAAGCGCGCGAGGCCTTCGCCCGATACATTGCCATCCGCAAGCAACAGCCGCTGTTTTCCAATGCGCGCTCGATCCGCAACGCGCTCGACCGCATCCGGTTGCGCCAGGCCAACCGGATCGTGGCCAAGCTCGATCGCACGCTGACGGCCGACGACGTGATGTCGATCGAGGCCGGCGACGTGCTGGCCAGCCGGGTGTTCGGCAAGGGGACCGGCGCGGCGGGCGAGGGGCGATGAACGAGGCGCTCGCGGCGATCCGCACCAGGGCGGCGCGCGAGACGATCGCAGGCGCCCGCGCGCTGATCTTCGACGTCGACGGCACGCTCGCCGAAACCGAGGAGGTGCACCGCCGCGCCTTCAACGCGGCGTTCGCCGAGGCCGGCCTCGACTGGTTCTGGGATCAGGTCACTTACGCGCGGCTGCTTCGGGTGGCCGGCGGCAAGGAGCGCATCCGCGCCTTCGATCAGCGCAATCCGGTTCCGTCGCTGAGCTTCGCCGAGATCGCCGGACTGCACCGCATCAAGACCGCGCGCTATGCCGCGCTGATCGCGGCCGGCGGCTGCCCGTTGCGGCCGGGCGTGCGTGCGCTTGTTGGCAACGCGCGCCGGCGTGGCCAGCGGCTGGCGATCGCGACCACGACCTCGCACGGCAACATCGACGCGCTGCTTTCGGTCGCGCTCGGGCTGGGCTGGGCCGATCTGTTCGAGACGATCGTCGCCGGCGACGATGTTCCGCGCAAGAAACCTGCGCCCGACGTTTACGTCGAGGTGCTGGCCAGGCTCACGCTTGCGCCGGCGGACTGCATCGCCGTCGAGGATTCCGGCAACGGCCTCGCCGCCGCTGCGCGCGCCGGGATTCCCGCGATCATCACCCGAAGCGCGTATTTCGGCGATGATGATTTCACCGGGGCGCTGCTGGTGGTCGATGATCTCTCCGAGATCGACGAATAGGGGACGCAGCCGGGCAGCTCGCTCCGATCAATTTATTCAGATACTTAAATAAATCGCGCTTGCATCCATCCCCTAGTAGGGGCAACCTTGGCCGGAAGCAGTGCCGATCCGCCATACGCTCTGACGGTAGGTGATAAACAGCAACAATTCCGGGAGACGGCGCCTCATGATCCTCAGTGCCCCGGATGAATTTATTCGGCTGATTGAATAAATCGTGCTTGCATCCATGGTAAGGCAGGGGCACCATCCACCCAAGGTTGCCAGATGCAGGACCAGGCCACCGGAAGTTATGGGGGACGTTGGTGCTTGCAAGAATTCCGGGAGACAGCGCCTCGTGATCCTCCAGGTCTACGCCTCGTTCGTCCCACGGCATGACCGGCGGGTGACCGGGCACGGCGGGATCGACAGAGGTGATCGCGCGGAGTGAGCATGGCGCTGTTGACGGGTTCAATCGACATTCCGCGACTTCGGTTCGTGACGGCCCGGTGCCGATCTGGCATCGCTGGAGATCTGCGACCAGCCAACGAATGATCGCCATCGATTGATGCTGGCGACGGTACTTCAACTCAAAAGGCCAAGGGAGAGACGCATGTTCAGACTGAAGGTCTCGGTGGTTGCGCTGGCGTTGGCATGTTTCGGCGGGGCCGCGTCGGACGCGTCCGCCCAGAGCAAGCCGACCATCGGCATCGCGATGCCGACCAAATCCTCGGCGCGCTGGATCGACGACGGCAACAACATGGTCAAGGTGCTGAAGGAGCGCGGTTACGGCACCGACCTGCAATATGCCGACGACGACATTCCGAACCAGCTCTCCCAGGTCGAGAACATGGTGACTAAGGGCGCCAAGGTGTTGGTCATCGCGGCGATCGACGGCACCACGCTGTCCGACGCGCTGAAACAGGCCAAGGCGCAAGGCATCACGGTCATCGCCTACGACCGTCTGATCCGCGACACGCCGAATGTCGATTATTACGCGACGTTCGATAATTTCCAGGTCGGCGTGCTGCAGGCGAGCTCGCTCGTGAATGCCCTCGGGCTGAAGGACGGCAAGGGGCCGTTCAACATCGAACTGTTCGGCGGCTCGCCCGACGACAACAACGCCTATTTCTTCTACGACGGCGCGATGTCGGTGCTGAAGCCCTACATCGACAGCGGCAAGCTGGTGGTCGCCAGCGGCCAGATGGGTATGGACAAGGTTGCGACCCTACGCTGGGACGGCGCCACCGCGCAGGCGCGCATGGACAATCTGTTGAGCGCGTTCTACGGCAAGAAGCGCGTCGATGCCGTGCTGTCGCCCTATGACGGCCTGTCGATCGGCATCATCTCCTCGCTGAAGGGCGTCGGCTACGGCAGCAAGGACCAGCCGATGCCGTATATCAGCGGCCAGGATGCCGAGGTGCCCTCGATCAAGGCGATGCTGCGCGGCGAGCAATACTCGACCATCTTCAAGGACACCCGCAATCTCGCCAAGGTCACGGCCGACATGGTCGACGCCGTGCTGAGCAAGAAGGAGGTCACCGTCAACGACACCAAGACCTACAACAACGGTGTCAAGGTGGTTCCCTCCTATCTGCTCAAGCCGGTCGTGGTGGACAACACCAATTGGGAGAAAGTCCTGATTGACAGCGGCTACTATAAGCGCTCGCAATTCGACTAGGGCGGGCGAGCGGGGAGCGCCGCGCCGAGGCCGACTGACATTGCGGGACATGATCCGATGACGGCAATGCTGGAGATGCGCGGCGTCAGCAAGAGCTTTGCCGGCGTGCAGGCGTTGCGCGACGTCGGTTTCACCGTCGAAGCCGGCCAGATCCATGCGCTGGTCGGCGAGAACGGTGCCGGCAAGTCGACCCTGATGAAGGTGCTGAGCGGGGTCTATCCCGCCGGCAGCTATGACGGGTCGATCCTGTTCGACGGCGAGGAGCGCCGGTTCGGCGACATCAACGATTCCGAAGAGCTGGGGATCATCATCATCCACCAGGAGCTGGCGCTGATCCCGCTGATGTCGATCGCCGAGAACATCTTTCTCTCGCGCGCGCCGTCGCGGTTCGGAGTGGTGGATCGCAACGCCGTGTACCGGCGGACCGCCGAGCTATTGGCGCAGGTCGGCCTGCGGGAATCGCCTGATACGTTGGTCACCGACCTCGGCGTCGGCAAGCAGCAGCTGGTCGAGATCGCCAAGGCGCTGTCGAAGCGGGTGCGCCTTCTGATCCTGGACGAGCCGACGGCGAGCCTCAACGAGGCCGACAGTGCCGCATTGCTGGACCGGCTGCTGGTGTTCCGCGAGCAGGGCATCGCCTCGATCTTGATCTCGCACAAGCTGAACGAGGTCGCGCGCGTCGCCGACCGCATCACCGTGCTGCGTGACGGCCGCACCGTCGACAGCATCGATTGCCGGACCGAGCAGGTCGACGAGGACCGGATCATCCGCAGCATGGTCAACCGCGACCTCGCGCATCGCTTCCCGGAGCGCAACGTTGCGATCGGCGATCCCGTGATGACGGTCGAGAACTGGTCGGTGTATCACCCGCTGCACACCGCCCGGCAGGTGATCAAGAACGTCGACTTCACGGTGCGGCGCGGCGAGGTGGTCGGTATCGCCGGCCTGATGGGCGCCGGCCGCACCGAGTTCGCCATGAGCCTGTTCGGCCGCGCCTGGGGCTACAACATCACCGGCAGGATCAGCCTCGACGGCCGCGAGACGCATCTTCCGAACGTGCCGGCCGCGATCCATGCCGGCCTTGCCTATGTCACCGAGGATCGCAAGCAGCTCGGGCTGGTGCTCGCCGACGACGTCCGCAAGAACGTGACGCTGGCGAGCCTCCGCCAGGTGTCGGAGCGCGGCGTGATCGACGATGTCGTCGAGCTGAAGGCCGCGAGCGATTACCGCAACCGGATGCGGATCCGCTGCTCCGACGTCTATCAGGAGACCGGGCAGCTCTCGGGCGGTAACCAGCAGAAGGTGGTGCTGTCGAAATGGCTGATGACCGATCCGCAGGTGCTGTTGCTGGACGAGCCGACCCGCGGCATCGACGTCGGGGCGAAATACGAGATCTATTGCATCATCAACGAGCTCGCGGAGGCCGGCAAGGGCGTCGTGGTGATCTCGTCGGAAATGCCCGAACTGCTCGGCATCTGCGACCGGATCTGCGTGATGAATGACGGCGCGTTCGTCGGCGAGTTCGGCAAGGACGAGGCCACGCAGGAGAAGATCATGCGCGCCATCATGCGCAATGTCCGGATCTCCGGCAACCTCGTCCATGATGCTGCCGTGCGGGTGGCAGGAGGAGCGCAATGACCGACAAGACGGTGTCACTTCCCGAGGCGCCCAAGCATTCCGGCTTCATCAAGAACAATCTGCGCAACTACGGCATGCTGCTGTCGCTGCTGGCGATCATGCTGTTCTTCGAGATCGTGACCGACGGCACGCTGTTGCAGCCGGTCAACCTCACCAATCTCGTGCTGCAGAACAGCTACATCGTGATCATGGCGCTCGGCATGCTGCTGGTGATCGTGACCGGGCATATCGACCTTTCGGTCGGCTCGGTCGCCGGTTTCGTCGGCGCGGTCGCGGCGGTGCTGATGGTGACGTACCACGTCAGCTACCCGATCGCGTTCATCGCCTGTCTGCTGGTCGGTGCCGCGATCGGCGCGGCACAGGGCTACTGGGTGGCCTATTTCAAGATTCCGTCCTTCATCGTGACCCTGGCGGGCATGCTGGTGTTCAAGGGCCTTGCGCTCGCGGTGCTGCAAGGCAGGTCGGTCGGGCCGTTTCCGCCGACCTTCCAGAAGCTCTCCTCGGGCTTCATCCCCGAGCTGTTTCCGAGCGCCGGCACGCTCTATCCGACCTCGCTTGCGATCGGCATCGTGCTGGCATTCGCGCTGGTGCTGGCGAGCGCCAGGGGGCGCGCGCGCGAGCAGTCGCACGGCATCGAGGTCGAGCCCTACGCGTTCTTCGTCGCCAAGAGCATCGCGCTGGCGGGCGCGGTGCTCTATTTCACCTATCTGATCGCCTCGCATCGCGGCCTGCCGAATGTGCTCGTCATCATGACCGTGCTGATCGCGCTGTATGGCTTCGTCACACGGCGCACGGTGATCGGCCGGCAGATCTATGCGGTGGGCGGCAATGCCAAGGCCGCGAAGCTCTCCGGCGTCAAGACCGAGCGGCTGACGTTCTTCACCTTCGTCAACATGGGCGTGCTGGCGGCGCTGGCCGGATTGGTGTTCGCGGCGCGGCTCAACACCGCGACCCCGAAAGCCGGCCTCGGCTTCGAGCTCGACGTCATCGCCGCCTGCTTCATCGGCGGCGCGTCGGCCTATGGCGGCGTCGGCCGGGTCGGCGGCGCGGTCGTCGGCGCCATGATCATGGGCGTGATGAACAACGGCATGTCGATCCTCGGCATCGGCATCGATTACCAGCAGGTGATCAAGGGCCTCGTGCTGCTCGGCGCCGTCTGCATCGACGTCTACAACCAGCGCCGTTGACCGCCACGTGGTCATATTTCTGCGGTAAGGTGCCTGCGCAATGCAGGAGAATGCCGCGTGAAATTGTCCCATGCCGATGCGCTGAACATCGGAAACATCCTCGCCGAAGTCGGCCACCGCGAGATCATGCCGCGGTTCCGCCGCGTGCGCGAGATCGAGGTCCGCACCAAGACATCCGCGTTCGACGTGGTCACCGAAGCCGACGAGCTCGCCGAGCAAGCGATCTCGGCGGCACTGCTTCGGGCCTTTCCGGATGCTTTGATCGTCGGCGAGGAAGGCACGGCGCGCGACGCGACGGCGCTCGACCGGATCGGAACCGCGGACCTTGCCTTCATCATCGATCCGATCGACGGCACGCGCAATTTCACCTCCGGCTTGTCGCTGTTCGGCACCATGGTGGCCGCGACCATCCGCGGCGAGATCGTGTTCGGCGCGATCCACGACCCCGTCTGCAACGACACCGCGTTTGCTATGCGCGGCGAGGGCGCCTGGCTCGAGCTACCGGACGGCAGCCGCTACGATCTGAAGGTCGCCGCGCCCGCGCCGGTCAGCCAGATGGACGCGATCGTCGGCGTCAACTTCCTGCCGGAGCCGTTGCGGACCACGGTCGCCGGCAATCTCTCCAAGCTCGGCATGACGGCCTGGCTCCGATGCGCGGCGCATGAGTACCGCATGGCGGCGTCTGGCCATTGCCACCTGCTGTTCTACAACAAGCTGATGCCGTGGGATCATGCCGCGGGCTGGCTGCTGCATCGCGAGGCCGGCGGCTACAGCGCGCATTTCGACGGCTCACCCTACCGGCCCGTCAACCTGACCGGCGGCCTGCTCTGCGCGCCCGACGAAGCGAGTTGGCATGCGGCGCAGCAGGTGATCCTGACGCGGGCGGGTTAGTTCCATGCCGGAGGTAATGCGCAACTCTTTCCATATGTCGTCCCTGCGAAGGCAGGGACCCATACGCCGCAGCGGATGCAGGTGAAGGGACTCGCGGTTTTGGCATGGCCGCAACAATAGCCATTCGGGGTTCGCAGGGGCGACACGGAGCATGTTGCACGGCTGGCCTCTCGAGCCGCCAGGGTCTGCGCGGTCGGGCCGATCAGTGATTGGCAGTTTCTGCAAGCGGCGGGCGCGCGATGCGTCGCGCGACGAGAGCGACGAGCGCCGCACAGGCGAGCGGCGCCAATTGCACGCCGTTGGCGGCCGCAGGCACCATGACGAATGGCGTCAGGTAAAGCGCAGCGAGTGCGATGCGTTCGTAGGGCAGCCAGCCTTGTGCCAGCGCTTGCGCGATCAGCCACGCGCCCGGGATCGCCAGGATCACCACCTCGTAGCTGCCGAGTGAGGGGACGCAGAGGCCGGTCGCTGCCACCATCAGCGCGATCTCGGCGGCGCCGCCGGGGCGCTTTCGCAGCACAAGGACGAGGACTGAGATCGCGATCGCGGCTGCCATCAGCTGGATGAGCCAGGCGGTGCTGCTCGTTCCGCCGGCCAGCCTGATCGCGGCGAACGGACTTACGAACTTCTCGAAGCCGGGCCGGCCATCCAGGCTCCAGGCCTTTGCTTCCGGCAGGACGCCGACAAACTTGATCCACGGCTCGATGCCGAAGATGGCGGTGGTAGCCAGTACCAGCACGAGCGTTGTCGCGATCGCCGCGGCGAGCGCGCGCCAGCGCCGTGTCAGGATCAGGACGAGCGGCGCAAGCAGGGCGAGCTGCGGCTTGTAGCTGAAACATCCGAGCAGCACGCCCGCGATCGCCGGATAGCGATCCAGCGTCGCGGCCGATCCGCCGAGCAGGGCCGCCGAGAACAGCGAATTCTGCCCGAACAGCGCGCATATCCATGCGCCGGGAAAGGCGAGCGCGGGAACGATCGATCCGCCTTTGAGCATGGCCCGCATCGCAGCCGCATAGGCTGCGCCGGTCGCGGCGATCCAGATGAAGGCGGCCGTGGCGAAGGACACCAGCGCGAACGGAAGCCAGAACCACAGCGACGTCGGCGGGTAGAAGAACGGCGGGTAGCTGTTCTGGCCGAACAGGGCGGCGACGGCGGCGCGGCCTGCATCGCCATAGGCATCGGCGGCGCGGCCTTCGAGGGCGAGCTTTGCCGCGGTCCAGAATGCCGCGAAGTCGTGGCCGACATCCATCGTCGGCGCGAACCATGGAATGCTCGCAACGCAGCCGATGAACAGGAGGAGAAATATCCGCGTGAAGGCGGTGACCCGATCGGTCGTGAGCCACTCGGCGTCACGTAGCGCCGAGACCAGTCCGCCTGCGCCGGACCTGACCGACGGCGTATGCGCATCGGCGGCCTGCGTCAGAGCTGTCGGCGCATGGGGGGCTTGGCCGACGGCCGTGCGCTGGGGCATAGCGCCATCACGGCACGCGCGATCCGGCGCGCCCGCGAGGCCACGTCCGGCATCATCCGCGAAGGCCAGCCCGTGTCCCCCGAGATCCGATTTTTGCGACATCGGCCGCTTCATCCCAATCGCGTCGTGCACAGCCAACGTTTGGATCAAATCGTCTAAGGTTGCGTAAACCCGATCGTCGCAATTGGCATCGGAACCAGGTGCCGCCATGGCCCTTGCCGGCAGTGCGTCGCACCGGGCATGGTAAAGGAAGCCGGAATGCCGGCGGCAGCGTGCCGGCTGGTTCGGCTCGGACTTGCGACGGTCAACCGAAATGGCGGTACTGCTGAACTTCGGCCACGACATCTGGATTGCCGGAGGACCGAACGTGGCGGTCGCCGGGTTTCATTATCCCACCCGGATGGCGGTCGTCAGGCTTGCGGACGGCAGCCTGTTCGTCTGGTCGCCGGTCCGGCTGACAGAGGAGCTGCGGGCGGCCACGGACGCGCTGGGCCATGTCAGGCACATCGTGGCTCCCAATTCGCTGCATCATCTGTTTCTCGCCGAATGGAAGCGAGCCTATCCGGCCGCCGTGCTCCATGCCCCGCCGGGCCTGCGCAAGCGGCGCCGTGATATCGCCTTCGATGCCGATCTCGCCGATGGAGCGAGCCTTGATTGGGTCGGGCAGATCGACCAGGTGGTGATGCGCGGCAACCTGATCACGTCGGAGGTGGTCTTCTTTCATCTGGTGAGCGGCACCGTGCTGTTCACCGACCTGCTGCAACAGATTCCCGCCGAACTGGTCTCGGGCTGGCGGGCGACGATAGCGAAGCTCGACCTCATGGTCGGACCGGAGCCGTCGGTACCGCGTAAGTTCCGCATTGCCTTCACCAACCGCCGTGCCGCGCGCGCGGCCTTGCAACGCGTCCTGGCGTGGCCGGCCGAGAAGGTGCTGATGGCGCATGGCACGCCGGTCGAGCAGGATGCGCCGGCATTCCTGCGCCGCGCGTTCGCCTGGCTGGCCGGATGATTGATGCGTGCGTCATGTCCGGGCAAGTCCGAACATGACGCACGGAGGCTTTACTCGCTGCCGACTTCGCCGGTGATGATGTTGCCGAACAGCGTCCAGCTCTCGCCTTCGAACCGCATCAGCTGCGACTGTTCGATCGGCCGGAAATCGTTCGGGCCGGTATTGATCCTGATTCCGGGCAGGATCATCTTCGGCGCAAAGTCCTTCAGGCTGGCGGCCTGCTTCATCACGTTCTCGCGCGTCAGATCGTCGCCGCACTGCTTGAGCACTTGCGCGAGCGTTTGCGCAGCGGCGTAGCCATAGACGTGATTGCCGTTGGTCTTGTCGCCGTCGGGCATGTACTTGTCCATGAACGTCCGCCATTCCTTGGTCTCGGCGTCGTCGGCCCAGATCTTGTCGGTCGGGTCCTTCAGATAGGCGACCGAGATGATGCCTTGTGAATGCTCGACGCCGGCGGCGCGCATTACCGAGGCGACCGAGGTCGCCGTCGAGGTCAGGAAGAAGGTCGGCTTCCAGCCGAGCTCGGCGACCTTCTTGATGGTCTGCGCCGCGCCCTTCGGCGCCGCCCAGGTGAACAGGATATCGGCGCCCGAGGCGCGCAGCGCCACGATCTGCGAGTCCAGCGTCGGATCGGTGAGCTCATACGACTTGTCGGCGACGATCATGCTGCTCGCCTTGTCGCCGAGGCCGTCGCGCAATCCCTTCAGCGCGTCCTTGCCGGCGTCGTCGTTCTGCCAGAGCACCGCGATCTTGCCGTTCGGGAATTTGTCCAGGATGTATTTGGCGTAGATGCGGCCCTCGCTCTGGTAGTTCGGCTGCCAGCCCATCGTCCAGGGAAAGTTCTTCGGATCGCCGAACCGCGTTGCGCCCGACGCGATGAACAGGTGAGGGACCTTCTTGGCGTTGAGATATTTCTGGATCGCGACATTGGGCGCGGTGCCGAGCGGCTGGAACACCAGCAGCACCTCGTCGCCTTCGACCAGCTTGCGTGCCTGCTCGACCGATTTCGGCGGCGAGAAGCCGTCGTCATAGCTGATGAAATCGACCTTGCGTCCGTTGATGCCGCCCTGGTCGTTGATCATCTTGAAATAGGCCGCCTCGGTGCGGCCGATCGCGCCGTAGGCGGAAGCGGGGCCGCTATAGGGCATGATGTTGCCGATCTTGATCTCGGTATCCGAGACCCCCGGGCCGTAATTCTTCTGCGCAAGCGCGGGCGACAGCGCGCCGATCATTGCCGCGGCTGCCACGCATGCGCGAAGACGAAATCCCTCCAACATCCCTCAGTCACTCCCTGATTGTTCGCTGATCGCCTTGTGGCGTCCGCAGGCCCGATGGCCGGCGCGTTGACGCCCGGCGGCAATTATCGTATGCGCTTCCGGTCTGGAAACGTTTCCAGAGTAGCGCGTGTTCCCGCTGATGGCAATAATCCCTGCGACCGGAGAGATGTGACAAATGAGCAGACTGGTGCAGACGAGCCCGGACCACGGCGCGAGGCCGCCGCTGGTTGCCGAATGCGATGCCGTCGTGGTCGGAGCCGGCTTCGGCGGGCTGTATGCCATCTACCGGTTGCGCGAGCTCGGGCTGAAGGTGATCGGCATCGAGGCGGCAGCCGACGTCGGAGGCACCTGGTACTGGAATCGCTATCCCGGCGCACGCTGCGACATACCGAGCCTGTTCTACTCCTACACCTGGTCGGAAGAGCTGCGGCGGGAATGGCGCTGGAGCGAGAAATACGCTGCCCAGCCGGAGATCCTGCGCTATGCGCAGCGTGTCGCCGATCGGTTCGAGCTGCGCTCGCTGATCCGCTTCGACACCCGCGTGACCAGCGCCGACTGGGACGAGGCCGGCGAGAGCTGGACCGTGCGCACCGATCGCGGCGATTGCATCGTCGCGTCGATTTGCGTGATGGCGACCGGCAATCTCTCGATGCCGAACAAGCCGAACGTGCCGGGCCTGGAGCGGTTTCGCGGGCCGGTCTATCACACCGGACAGTGGCCGCATCAGGAGATCGATTTCTCCGGCCTGCGCGTCGCGGTGATCGGCACCGGTTCATCGGGCGTGCAGACCATCCCGATGATCGCGAGGGCGGCGAGCCGCCTGACCGTGTTCCAACGCACGCCGAACTACTCCGTGCCGGCGCGCAACGCGCCGCTGTCCGACGCCGATATCGCCGCCGCCGAACCCGTGATCGCCAGATATCGCGAGAGCCTCGAGACACCGGAGTTCGGACGCGTGCCCGCCAATGCATTCGAGGCGCCGGTGCCGGGGCGCGACGAGCAGTGGGCGCGCTATGAACAGCTCTGGGAGCAGGGTGGCGGCGGCATCCTGACCGCGTTCCCGAACATCCTCACCGATGAAGCCGTCAACGACGTCGCCTGCGACTTCGTGCGCGACAAGATCCGCGGCATCGTCGACGACGCGACCACCGCGGCGGCGCTGTCGCCGCAGGACTATCCGCTCGGCGTCAAGCGCATCTGCATCGATACCGGTTATTTCGCGACCTACAACCTGCCGCATGTCGAGCTCGTCGACCTGCGCGCCGAGCCGCTCACGGCGGTCACCGAGACCGGCCTCGAGACCGCGACGCGGTCTTTCGCGCTCGACGCGCTGGTGCTGGCAACCGGCTATGATGCGATGACCGGGGCACTTGCCGCGATGCAGATCCGCGGCCGCGACGGCACGAGCTTGAAGCAGGCCTGGGCCGACGGGCCCAGCGCCTATCTCGGCCTGATGGTATCCGGCTTTCCGAACCTGTTCATCGTGACCGGCCCGGGCAGCCCATCAGTCATCGGCAATGTGATCCACGCCTGTGAGAACCATGTCGAATGGATCACCGCCTGTCTCGGCAGCATGCGCGCAAAAGGATTGACGCGGATCGAGCCCGAGCGCGATGCCGAGCAGGCCTGGATGGCACATGTCGCCGACGCCGCCAGCCGCACGCTCTATCCGAAGGCCAATTCCTGGTACCAGGGCGCCAACATCGCCGGCAAGCCGCGGGTGTTCATGCCGTATGTCGGGCAGGGCTACCGCCATCGCATCGCGCAGATCGCGCAGCACGGTTACGAGGGATTTGTATTGCGCTGAGCGTTTGCTTTCCGTCATTGCGAGCGGAGCGAGGCAATCCATCGCGAGGCATACGCGGATCAATGGATTGCTTCGGTCCGCTCGCAGTGACGAATGAAGCTGGAACCGTTTCCAGATTGGAAAAGTTGGAGGACTGAAGATGGACATCAAGCGCGCAGGAACGGTCCCGAGCCGCCGCGGCAACGCCGAATGGTTCAGCGGCACCGTATGGGCTGATGGGATCGTCAACGCACCGGCGCCGGCGCGGGTGCAGGCCGCGCGCGTCACGTTCGAGCCGGGCGCGCGTACCGCCTGGCACACCCATCCGCTCGGCCAGACGCTCCACGTCACGGCTGGCGTGGGATATGTGCAGAGCTGGGACGGTCCGATCCGGGTGATCCGCCCCGGCGACGTGGTGTGGATTCCGCCGGGCGAGAAGCACTGGCACGGCGCGGCGCCGACCACGGGCATGAGCCATATCGCGATCCACGAAGTGCTCGACGGCGACTACGCCACCTGGATGGAGCACGTCTCCGACGCGCAATACGCGGCGGCGCCGCAGGCCGATTGATCGCGCGAGGCTATTTTCGGCCCCGCGCCGGCGTTGCCGGCGCGGCGCAGGAATGGCGCAGGATCAGGCGTGTCGGCAGGAATACCGGCTCGCTGCTGCGGGGCTTGTCGTCGTCGCGGATCTGCTCAAGCAGCAGCCGCGCGGCGGTGCGGCCGACCTCGTTCATGTCCCAGCTCAAGGCCGAGATCGCGGGCGTCGCATGGCGGGCGAGGTCGGTGTCGCCGCTGCACACCAGCGAGACGTCCTGCGGATAGCGCAGGCCGTTGCTGGTGATCGCCTCCAGCACCTCGGCCAGCATGCTGGTGCCGAGCGAGATGATCGCGGTGGGCGGCTTTGCCGATTGCAGCAGCTGGCACACCGAGCTGAAGGCGGTGTTGGCGCCCTGCATGTGCGGGCGGATCAGCGTGGGGTCGACCTCGATCTTCGCTTCCTGGTGCGCCTGCCGGTAGCCCGCGAGCCGCTCCGTGCTCGGCAGCACCGCGGCGCTGCCGGTGAGCAGCGCGATCCGGCGATGGCCGAGGCCGAGCAGATAGCGCGTCGCCTCCAGCGCACCGCCGCGATGATCGACCCGAACCGGCACGCTGCCCGGCACGTCGCGGTCCACGCTCACGCAGGGCAGGTCGAGCGTCGCCAGCCCCTTCATGAAGTCCTTGTGGGAATTGTCGCCGGCGAACAGCAGCAGGCCATCCATCTGGCGGCGGCGCACCGCCGACAGGAACGCGGCCTCGCGCACCTCCTCGTGCTTGGTGGCGGCCAGCATCAGCAGGAAGCCGGCGCGCTGGAACTCCTCCTCCGCCGCGCTCACCATGCCGGTGTAGTGCGGGTTGGAGAAGTCGGCGACCATGCAGCCGATCGTGTTGGAGGCCCGCGAGCGCAACGCCTGCGCCGCCTGGTCCGGCTCGAAGCCGAGACGCTTCACCGCGCGCATGATGCGGGCGTGCAGCTCCGCGCTGGTGTAGATGCCGCCATTGAGCGTGCGGCTGACGCTCGAGACCGATACGCCGGCCTCGGCCGCGACGTCACGAATCGTCGGTCGTGTCCGTCGTGTCTTGGCCATCGGTGGTTGGATCCCGTCGGTTCGGCGTCGCGCCGTCAGCCCCGCGGCAGACGGCGTAGCCGAACCTAATCAGGCTCCGCCGCGAATCTCAATTGATTCCTGTCGCGATGGTTGTCGCGTTACGCCGACGCCGGCCGATCGAAATAGGCGAAGGCCGTGCTGGTCAGGCTGCCGAGCAGGGCCCAGAATACCAGGCTGGTCAGCGTCACGGCGACCACGAATTGATGCGACAATGACGAAGGCACGTTGGTCTCGACATGCTCGAGCTCGGGCGCGCCGATCAGATGCGGCAGCATGATCAGGGCGACGCCGGCGATGGCGGCCGGTGCCGAGCGCCTGAACACGATCAGTCCGAGGCCGGCGGCCGTCGCCAGCACCGCCGTGATCCACCAGATCTGGCGCGAGAGCAGCGGCGCGGCCGGCACACCCGGCAGTTCGGGCGGCAGTCCAAGACCTGGCGCGATCGTGAAGACGGCAAAGCCCGCGAGCCCCCACATCAGGCCTTCGTGCCAGGAGATCGGTTCGCCCGTCGCACCACTGCGGACGGCGAAGAAGCCGCCGAGCAGGAGTGCGAAGCCGATCGCGGTCAGGATGTTCGCGCCCGCCGTGTAGAGGTTGCGCTCCAGCCCGTCCTTCGGCTCCCATGCCTCGGCGCCATGGTCATGATCTGCCGCGTCGTGCACGAGGACGACCTGTGGCGAGGCTGCGGCTTCATGCTTGTGCTCGGCCGCCTTCTCGTAGACCTCGGCCTTGAGGATCAGCGGAACGGTGCCGAACTGCTGGGCGGCGGTGACGATCAGGCCAACGATGAATCCGGCAATGACCGATGAGAAGACGATCGAGCGAAACGTGCTCATGCCAACGGGATCAGTGGCAGGGGAATGCGTTGGAATGACGCACGTCGTGCGCGGCATTGTGGACCACGTCGATGTGCGAGAATCCGACCACGCCGACAATGAACAGACCGAGCGTCATCGCCATCAGCGACTGCGCAAGCCGTCCGACCTGTCCGGCGGCAACCGGCAGATGCGCCGTCTGGGTTTGCGTAGCCTGGGATTGGCTCATGGTCGTTCTCCACCTTCGATTTGATCGGCTTCTAGCAGCTTTCGGGCGATGTCGCGACTGGTAAGATGCAGATTTGTTCCAAGCGGGATGCGCTTGCGTCGGATCTTGTCGCGTGCCGCGGCCCGGAACGCGTCTTCGTGTCGCTCGAAATAGCCGATGCAGGCCGCCGGCTCTGGCTCCATGCCGAGCAAGGTCCGAAACGCACCCCGATGCACTGCGCAGATCGCGCTGTGCTGCGGGAGAGCAAAGACCAGCGAAGCGATGTCGGCGCGCCACTGCACGCCGCCACTCGCGGTCGCGCGGTCAGCGTCGGATGGTGAACTCACCGGCACCTCGTCGCGATTCCCACTTGGCCTGCTCGAGCTCCGGACGGTCGCATTCCGCCTGAGGGTATCCGATGCAGAGATAGCCGACGAACTTCCACGACGCGGGCACGTCGAGAATGTCGTGGATGCGGTCCGGGTTGAGGATCGATACCCAACCGAGCCCGATCCCCTCGGCGCGCGCGGCGAGCCACATCGAGCAGATCGCGGCCACCACGGAATATTCCGTGGTCTCCGGCATCGTCGCGCGGCCGAGGCCGGCGCCGATCTGGTCGGTCTTCTCGGCGAACACGGCAAGATGGCCGGGTGCCTCTTCGAGGCCCGACAGTTTCAGCGCGGCATATTTCGCGGCGCGCTCGCCCGAATAGGACCGCAGCGCATCGGCGTTGCAGGCCTTGAAGTCTTCGATCACGGCACGGCGCCGCGCTCTGTCATCGACCATGACGAAGCGCCAGGGCTGGCTGAGGCCGACCGAAGGCGACAGGCAGGCGATCTCGATCAGCCGCTCGATCGTCCGATCCGGCAGCGGATCGGTGCGGAAGCGCCGCACGTCGCGTCGCCACACGAACAGTTCGTGCAGTTGATGGCGAAACGTGTCGTCGAACGAGACCATCGCGGAGCCTTTGCCAGGATCGGTCGCGGCGTTCATTTTAGCTTCATCGGCAGGCCGGCCACAACGAATTCGACCTCGTCGGCTGCGGCTGCGATCGACTGATTCATCAGGCCGGCGGCGTCGCGGAACGTTCGCGCCAGCGCATTGTCGGGCACGATGCCGAGGCCAACCTCGTTGGTGACCAGGATCACCGGGCTGCGCTGGCGCGGCAGCGCAGCCGCCAGCCGCGTGACCTCCTGCGACCAGTCGCGCTCGGCATGCAGCAGGTTGGACAGCCAGAGCGTCAGGCAATCAACCAGCCTTGCGCCGCCGCCATCGGTCGCGGACAACGCCTCGACGAGATCGAGCGGCACCTCGCGTTCGATCCAGTCGTTGCCGCGCCGCGCGCGATGCCGGGCGATCCGCTCGTCCATTTCAGCATCGAGCGCCTCGGCGGTGGCGATATAGACCGGCTGCCCCGGAAAGGCGCGCGCACGACCTTCGGCGCGCCGGCTTTTCCCGGATCGCGCCCCGCCCGTGATCAGAATGACCGCCATATCATCTCCTGTGCGACCGGCATCCGCTTCCGCTCGAAAACGCTCTAACCACCAATCGCGGTGAAAGACAAAGCCGAAAATCCACCGGCGAGGGCTTGCGCTCGGCCGACGTCTTGCGCATCACGGGAGATCGCGGCGAGGAGAGATGCGTGGGTTTTGCGGGAGCGATGGTGGTGGCGATGGCCGTGGATGCCTTGATCGGCTGGCCGTCCCCGCTGTTTGCGCGCATCGGCCATCCCGTGACCTGGCTCGGTTGGCTGATCAATTTGCTTGATGGCGCCTGGAACCGGACATCCGATCCGTCGCCATTTCGCCGCGCGGCAGGCGCTGCGGCGGCGATCCTGGTGATTGCGCTGGCGGCCGCGCTCGGCTGGGCCGTTCAGTCCATGCTCGCATCCGAATGGGCGGGTGTCGTCGTTGTCGGTGTGCTGGCGTGGCCGCTGGTGGCGTTGCGCTCGCTGCATGACCATGTTGCCGCGGTGGCCAAGCCGCTGGTCTCCGGTGACATCGCAGCTGCCCGTCTGGCGGTCGGGCAGATCGTCGGACGCGATCCGGCGATGCTCGACGATGCCGGCATCGCGCGCGCGAGCATCGAGAGTCTTGCCGAGAACGCGTCCGACGGCATCGTGGCGCCGGTGTTCTGGGGCGCGCTGTTCGGCCTGCCGGGAATCCTGGGCTACAAGGCGATCAACACGCTGGACTCCATGATCGGGCATCGCACCGAGCGGCACGAAGCATTCGGCTGGGCGGCGGCCCGGATCGACGATCTCGCCAACATCATTCCGGCGCGGCTGACCGGGCTGATGTTCGTGCTGCTCGCGCCAGACCGTTCGCAGGCGTGGTCATGCACGCTGCGCGATGCACGGCGGCATCGTTCGCCGAATGCCGGCTGGCCGGAAGCCGCGATCGCCGGCGCGCTCGGCGTGCGGCTCAGCGGCCCCCGCATCTATCACGGGCACGTCGCGGACGAGCCCTGGCTGAACGAGGCCGCGCGCGATGCGGCCGCCGCCGACATCCTCGCCGGGCTGACGCTCTATCGCCGTGCCATGACGCTGCTGGCCGGGGTGTTCGTCGCGCTGGCGTTGCTGTAAGAGAGCGGCGCATGCGAGAGCACGGCGGAAATCTTGACGTCGCCCAGCAACGCTTCGGCGGGGCCGCGGACGATTGGATCGACCTGTCGACGGGGATCAACCGGCAGCCTTATCCGCTGCTCGATGTCGAGCCGCGGCAATGGAGCGCGTTACCGTCGCGATCGGACATCGAATCCCTCCACCGCGCCGCGCGGCAGGCTTACGCGACCGGTGCGCCGATTTTGGCGATCGGTGGCGCACAGGCGGCGATTCAGCTGCTGCCGCGTCTCGCGCCTCGCGGGCGGGCGCGCATCCTGGCGCCGACCTATAATGAGTATGCCGCGGTGCTGTCGGCCGCCGGTTGGGACGTCGAGGAAGCATCCGATCTCGCAGCGCTCGCCGACGCTGATCTTGCCGTCGTCGTCAATCCGAACAATCCGGATGGACGGCGCCACGAACGGGGCGAACTGCTGGCGTTGTTGCCGCGCGTCGGCCGGCTCGTGATCGACGAGAGTTTTGCCGACGCCGTTCCCGACCTCTCCCTCGCAGCGGAGGCAGGACGGCCACACCTCCTGATCCTGCGCTCGTTCGGGAAATTCTACGGACTGGCCGGCGTCAGGCTCGGCTTCGCCATCGGCAGCGAACGCGATATCGCCGGACTTGCGGCGATGGCGGGCCCTTGGCCGGTCTCGGGAGCCGCCATTGCGATTGGGCGGCGGGCGTTGCTCGATCGGGACTGGGCAACAGCGACGGCCGCGCGGCTCGCGGACGATTGCGTCGGGCTCGACACGGCAGCACGCTCGCGAGGCTGGACGCTGGTCGGCGGCACGCCGCTGTTTCGTCTCTATGATGTCGGCGATGCGCTCGCCGCACAGGAGAAGCTTGCCCGCGGCCAGATCTGGTCGCGGGTTTTCCAGCAACAGCCGGGATGGTTGCGCCTCGGCCTGCCGGGCAACGAAGCCGAATGGTCGCGGCTCTCTGCCGTGCTGGCGCGCGGATAATCTAGCGCGCCAGCGCCAGCAGGCCCTCGACATCGAGATGGCTCTCGATGTGCCCGGCCAGCGCGTCGAGCGCGCTTTCGACCCTGGCACCGTAGGGCTGATCCGCGGCCGCGATATCGAGTCGCGCAAGGAACGCCTTGCGGAAATCGTCCGATGCGAACAGGCCGTGCAGATAGCTGCCGTGGACGCGTCCATCGGCGGAAACGGCGCCTTCCGCCGCGCCGTCGATCGATGCGAACGGCCGCGCGCGATCCGCCCCGTCGGTGTGCCCGATATGGATTTCGTAGGCGCTGATCGGCTGACGGGTTGCGGCATGGACCGCGCTGACGCGGGTCAGCGTCTTCTGCTCGGTCATGACGGTCGTGACGTCGAGCAATCCGAGGCCGGGCGTTTCGCCGGCGGGACCTTCGATCCCATCGGGATCGGCGACGCTCCGCCCGAGCATCTGGTAGCCGCCGCACAGGCCGAGCACATGGCCGCCGCGGCGATGATGCGCCAAGAGATCGATCTCCCAGCCCTGCGCGCGCAGGAACGCGAGGTCGCCGCGGGTCGATTTCGAGCCGGGCAGGATGACGAGTTTTGCATCACCAGGGATGGCTTCGCCCGGACGCACCATCACGAGATCGACACCGGGCTCGAGCTTCAACGGATCGAGGTCGTCGAAATTGGCGATCCGCGACAGCGCCAGAAACGCAATCTTGCACTGGCCGGGCTTGCGCGCCTCGCCGAGCCCGAGCGCGTCTTCGGCCGGAAGCTCGCCGGCGCGGCCGAACCACGGCAGCACGCCAAAGCCGCGCCAACCGGTACGGGCTTCGATCAGCCGGTAGCCGTCGTCGAACAGCGTCGGATCGCCGCGGAACTTGTTGATGACAAAACCCTGGATCATCGCGGCATCGTCGGGATCGATCACCGTCTTGATGCCGACGAGCTGTGCGATCACGCCGCCGCGGTCGATGTCGCCGACCAGCACCACCGGCACGTCGGCCTTGCGCGCAAAGCCCATATTGGCGATGTCGGCCTTGCGCAGATTGACCTCGGCGGGGCTGCCGGCGCCTTCGACCAGCACCAGGTCGGCGCGTGCCTTGAGGCGGTCGAAACTTTCCACCACGGCACCCATCAGCGACGGTTTCATCGCGGCATATTCGCGCGCGCGTGCGGTCGCGATCCGCTTGCCGTGCACGATGATCTGGGCGCCGACATCGGTCTCCGGCTTCAGCAGTACCGGGTTCATGTCGGTGTGCGGCTCGACGCCGGCGGCGAGGGCCTGCAAGGCCTGCGCGCGTCCGATCTCGCCGCCGTCGACGGTCACGGCCGCATTGTTCGACATGTTCTGCGGCTTGAACGGCAGCACGCGCAGGCCGCGCCGCATGGCGGCACGCGCGAGGCCCGTGACGATGAGCGACTTGCCCACGTCGGAACCTGCCCCCTGGATCATCAATGCGCGCGCCATGGCGTTGGGCTCTTAGAATTCGACGCCCGGCTGGGCCTTGATGCCGGAGCGGAACGGATGCTTCACCAGGGTCATCTCGGTGACGAGATCGGCGATCTCGATCAACTCGTCCTTGGCGTTGCGCCCGGTGAGCACGACATGGGTCATCGCCGGCTTCGACGTCTTCAGGAAATCGACCACGTCTGCGATCGCCAGATAGTCGTAGCGCAGCGCGATGTTGATCTCGTCGAGCACGACCATGCGCAGGTTTTCGTCCGCGATCAGCTCCTTGGCCTTCTCCCAGCCGGCCTGCGCTGCCGCGATGTCGCGGGCGCGATCCTGGGTCTCCCAGGTGAAACCTTCGCCCATCGCGTGGAATTGACAGAGCTCGCCGAAATGCCCGGTCAGCAACCGGCGCTCGCCGGTATCCCAGGCGCCCTTGATGAACTGCACCACCGCGCAAGGAAAGCCATGGGCCACGCAGCGCACGATCATGCCGAAGGCCGACGATGATTTTCCCTTGCCGGCGCCGGTATGAACGATGATCAGGCCCTTTTCGCCGCTCTTGGTCGCCATGATGCGGTCCCGGGCGACCTTGATTTTCGCCATTTTGGCCGTGTGGCGCGCCTCCAGCGAAGCCTCGCTGCCGGCGTCCTCGCCCTCGCCACCCTGTTCAGAAATCATGTGATATTCCTTTGGCTTGACAAGTACTGGGCTTGGACGAATGGTGGGCCCGCGCTGGTTCCTGTCCTACGACAGGCGAAGAGGGAATGCGATAGGGCTCAGGTTCGGGCCCGAAGCGCAGCCGCCCCGCGACCGTGACCGGAGAGATGTCCAAGGCCACTGATTTCCACGGAAATCGGGAAGGCGGGGATCGAAGGGCGACAGCCTGCTCCGCAAGCCGGGAGACCTGCCAGTGCAGCAATTGAGACCGGCGGACGGGGGTGTTCCGCGACGGGGAACGAGCCTCCATTGGTTGGTTCGTTTGCCTCATCGCCTCCAACTGCCAATTCGGGAAGAGCGATGAGCGTTACACTTCATGTCTGCATCACTTGCCGCGCCGGCCAGACGGTGGCCGAAGGTGAAACCACGCCGGGCGCGCGTCTGCACGCCGCGATTCGCGACGCCGGGGTGCCTGATGGGGTCAATCTGGTTCCCGTCGAATGCCTGTCGGCGTGCAGCCAGGGCTGCTCGGTCGCGCTCAGCGCGCCCGGACGGTGGTCCTATGTCTATGGCCGCCTGTCGGAGACCAATGCAAAGGACGTGATCGCCGGCGCGTCCGCATATGCGGCGGCGCCGGATGGCATCGCGCCGTGGCGCAGCCGACCAGAAATCTTTCGCAAGCAGTCGCTTGCCCGCATTCCACCCATTGCCGTCGTGCCGGAGGCCGCTGAATGACAACGCTCACCAAAGTCCCCGTCACCGTCGTGACCGGCTTTCTCGGATCCGGCAAGACCACGCTGATCCAGCATCTGATCCGCAACGCCAACGGCAAGAAGCTCGCGGTGCTGGTGAACGAATTCGGCAGCGAAGGGGTCGACGGCGACATCCTGAAATCCTGCGCCGACGCCAATTGTCCGACCGAGAACATCGTCGAACTCGCCAATGGTTGTATCTGTTGCACCGTCGCCGACGATTTCATCCCGGCGATGGAGCAGCTGCTGGCGCGTCCCGTGAAGCCCGATCACATCGTGATCGAGACCTCGGGGCTCGCGCTGCCGAAGCCGCTGCTCAAGGCGTTCGACTGGCCGGAGATCCGCTCGCGGATCACCGTCGACGGCGTGATCGCGCTGGCCGATGCCGAGGCGGTCGCTGCCGGTCGTTTTGCGCCGGATCCGGTCGCCGTCGATGCGCAGCGCGCCGCTGACGACAATCTCGACCACGAGACGCCGCTCTCGGAAGTGTTCGAGGACCAGATCGCCTGCGCCGACATCGTGCTGCTGACCAAGGCCGATCTCGCTGGCGCCGAGGGGATCAAGGCGGCGAAGCAGGTGATCGCCGCCGAGATGCCGCGTGAGGTGCCGATGCTGCCCGTGGTCGACGGCACGATCGATGCGCGCGTGATCCTGGGTCTCGGTGCGGCGGCGGAAGATGATCTCGCGTCGCGTCCCTCGCATCACGACGGCGAAGAGGAACATGAACACGACGATTTCAATTCGGTGGTGATCGATCTTCCGGAGATCGCCGATATCGATGCGCTGGTGGCCTCGATCAAAGGGCTGGCGCGCGAGCAGAACGTGCTGCGCGCCAAGGGCTACATCGCGGTCGCGGGAAAGCCGATGCGCCTGCTGGTGCAGTCGGTCGGCGAGCGGGTGCGGCATCAGTTCGATACGCCGTGGGGTGCGCGGCCCCGGCAATCGAAGCTGGTCGTGATCGGTGAGCATGGCGACATCGATGAAGCGGCGATCAGGGCCCGGCTTGGTGTCTGATGCATGTCATCTTCCGCGAGAGTCGCGGCCTTGAGGAGACCGCGACACCAAGGGACCTCGGCCAGGATCCGGCCGATCTCGTGGTGTTGTCGTTTTCCGACAGCGATCTCGCGGCCTTCGCAGCCGGCTGGCGGCGGGGACGCGCCGCGTTGCCGTCGCTGCGGCTCGCCAATCTCGCGGAGCTGCGCCATCCACTGTCGGTCGATACCTATATCGAGCGGACGCTCGCTCATGCGCGCGGCATTCTCATCCGTCTGATCGGTGGCGAGCCCTACTGGTCCTACGGCCTGGCCGCGGTGCATCGGCTGGCGAAGGAGCGCGGCATCGCCCTGGTGGTGCTGCCGGCGGACGGCCGCGACGATCTGCGGCTGGATGAGTTCTCGACCTTGCCGGTCTCGACGCTGCGACGGCTCAAGGTGTTGTGCGACAAGGGGGGGCCGGTTGCCGCGCAGGCGGTGATATCGCAACTGGCGCTGGCGTCCGGACTCTATGCCGGGCCTGTCGTCGGCGAGATCGATCTTCCCGAGACCGGCGTTTACGATCTCTCCCGTGGCGCCGTCGCGGCGCTGCCGGCATCGGATGGCCGGCCGCGGGCGCTGGTGACGTTCTATCGCTCCTATCTCGCGGCCGGCGACACCGCGCCGGTCGATGCATTGATCGATGCGTTGCGCGCGAAGGGCTTTGACGCCCACGGGATCTTCGTCACCTCGTTGAAGGCGGCGGGTGTCGCCGATTGGCTGCGGGCGCAATTCGCACCATGCGCGCCGGCCGCCATCGTCAATGCGACCGCGTTCTCCGCGGCTGGCGACGACGGCAAGACGCCGTTCGACGCCGCATCGTGTCCTGTCTTCCAGGTCGCGCTATCCACCGCGCGCCGCGAGGATTGGGCCTTGTCGCTGCGCGGCCTGTCGCCCGGCGATCTCGCGATGCACGTGGTGCTGCCGGAGGTCGACGGCCGCCTGTTCGCGGGCGTCGTGAGTTTCAAGCAGCCGGGCGAGCGCGATCCCGATCTGCAATTCGCGCATCTCGCGCATCGGCCGGATGCCGGGCGCGTCGCGGCGATCGTCGCGCGTGTCGCTGCCTGGCACCGTCTCGCCGGCAAGTCCGCGCAGGACAAGCAGCTTGCATTGGTGCTCTCGAACTATCCGGGCCGTCCGCATCAGATCGCGCATGCCGTCGGCCTCGATGCGCTGGCCTCGGTCGAGGCGTTGCTGGCGGATCTTGCGGCGGCGGGATTTGACGTCGAGCCGGTGAGGTCGCCGGGCGACGCGCTCTTGCGCCGTAAACTGGCTTGGGACGTGCGCGAATATCGCAAGGCGCTCGCCAGTCTTCCCGAGCAACTCCAGGATGATCTGGCGCGCGCGTGGGGAGCACCGGAGGATGATCCCGATTGCCGTGACGGCGCCTTTCATTTCGCCGCGATCCGATGCGGCAAGTCGCTCATCGCCGTTCAACCGGAGCGCGGTGATGTCGGGCACCGCGATGCCGACTATCACGACCTGTCGCGCACGCCGCGTCATGCCTATGTCGCGTTCCATCTCTGGCTCCGGCAGCAGGCTATCGATGCCGTCGTCCACATCGGCGCGCATGGCACGCTGGAATGGTTGCCCGGCAAATCGGTTGCGCTGTCATCGGCGTGTTGGCCGGAAGCGTTGATCGGCGATCTGCCGGTTGTCTATCCCTTCATCGTCAACGACCCCGGCGAGGCGGCGCAGGCCAAGCGCCGGATCGGCGCCGTGACGATCGGTCACTTGCCGCCGCCGCTGGCACAAGCCGCGGTGCCGGAAAGCCTGCGTGCGCTCGAGCGCTTGCTCGATGAATATTCGACTGCCGACGGTCTCGATCCCGCCCGACGGCAGCGCCTGATCGCTGCGATCCGCGAGGAGGCACGCATCGCGGGCCTCGAGGATGATCTGGGTCTTGCGGCGTCGGTCTCGGCGGCCGAGGCGATTCCGCAAATCGACCGCTTCGTCTGCGATCTCAAGGAGAGCCAGTTCGGCGACGGCCTGCACGTCTTCGGGCAGGGCGCTTGCGGCGAAGCGGAGAAGGCCGCGTTGCTCGATGCGCTCGCCGGCCGGCGGGTTGCGCCGGGGCCGTCAGGCTCGCCCTATCGCGGGCGCAGCGACGTGCTTCCGACCGGCCGCAATCTGTACGCGGTCGATCCGCGCGCGGTGCCGACGCCGTCGGCGCATGCGCAAGGCGTGAAGCTCGCCGAGGAACTGCTGCGCCGTCATTTGCAGGATCACGGCGACTGGCCGAAAGGGCTCGTCATCGATCTCTGGGGCTCGTCGACCATGCGCTCCGCCGGCGAGGATTTTGCCATGGCGCTGCATCTCGCCGGCATCGCGCCGCGCTGGGATCACGGATCGGGTCGGGTGACCGGCTACGACATCATCGCGCCGGCGGAGCTCGGCCGTCCCCGTATCGACGTGACGCTGCGCGTATCGGGCTTGTTCCGCGACGTGTTTTCGGGGCTTGCCCAATTGTTCGAGGCTGCCACGGAAGCCTTGTCCGAACGCAGCGATGAAGCGGACGAGAATCCTTACCGGCAGCGCATCGCGCGCGTGTTCGGTCCGCGCCCCGGGCATTATGGTGTCGGCATCGCGTCGCTAGCCGATGTCTTCACGCCGGAGGCCCGTGACGCCGCCGGCGAAGCGTGGTTGTCGGCGTCCTCCTGGGCCATTGCGTCCGATGGCGAGATGCACCCCGATCGCGAAGGCATCGAGGCGCGGCTCGGTGCTGCCGACAGTTTCGTGCATACCCAGGATCTGCCTGAGACCGACCTGCTGCTGGCGGCGGACTATGCCGCGCATGAGGCCGGCATTGCAGCGGCTGCTGCCCGGCTGGGCACCAAGATCCCGTCGCTCTATCACCTCGACGCGACCCGGCCGGATCAGCCGCATGCCCGCTCGCTGACCGAGGAAATCTCGCGGGTGGTGCGGGCACGCGCCGCCAATCCGGCATGGATCGCAGGCATGATGCGCCATGGCTTCCGCGGCGCTGCCGAGATCACTGCGACGCTGGAGCATATGGCGGCATTTGCCCATCTCGCCGGCGCGGTGCCGCCGCACCTGTTCGACCTCTATTACGACGCGACGCTCGGCAATGACGAGGTTCGCGGCTTCATGGCGCGCGACAATCCGGCGGCGCTGGTTGCGATCGAAACCTGCTTTGCCCGTCTGCATGACGCGTCGCTCTGGCAAACGCGGCGCAATTCGATCGCGGCGGCGTTGCAGGAGGCGACATGAGCGCGGTTGCGATCAAGGGCTGGTGTCCCGGCGCGCTGCGGCCGATGCAGTCGGGCGACGGGCTCGTGTTGCGCATCCGCCCGCGAGGTGGACGGCTTGAAGCAGCGCAGGCGGTCGGGATCGCCGAGCTGGCCGCACGATACGGCAACGGCCTGATCGACCTGACCAGCCGCGCCAACCTCCAGATCCGCGGCGTCAGCGAAGTGGGTTATCCGGCCTTGATCGACGGACTCGGGGCGCTCGGTTTGCTGGACGCGGATTCCGAGACTGAGGCGCAGCGCAACATTCTGGTGACGCCGTTCTGGATCGCCGGTGACGACACGAGCTCGCTCGCGGCCGAACTTGAACGGGCGCTCGCCGGTGCTTCGCTCGATCTTCCGACCAAGTTCGGTTTCGCAATCGATGACGGCACTGTCCGGGTGCTGACCGGCGCGTCGGCGGACATCAGGATCGAACGTGATCGCAACGGTGGGCTGCTGGTGCGTGCCGATGGTGTCGAGCGCGGCCGTTCAGTCACCCGCGGCGAGGCCGTGCCGGTCGCGTTGGCGGTGGCCGAATGGTTCGTCGCCTCCGGAGGCGCCAAAGGCGAGAAGCGGCGGATGGCGACGCATCTGGCCAGCGGCGCGACCTTGCCCGACTTCCTGCGCGGCGATGCCGAGCCCGTGGCCCGATCGGCGGCGCCTGTTCCCGGCCTCTACCCGATCGGCGCGATGGTCGGTGTTGCGTTCGGGCAAATGCCGCACCAGACGCTCAACCATCTCGCCGCATCCGCGCAGGCGCTGCGGATGACGCCGTGGCGGATGATGCTGGTGGAGGGGATGCATGAGATGCCCCGCGGGGCGGACCTCGTCACCGACGCCGAGGATCCGGCGCTGCGCGTCATCGCTTGCAGCGGCGCGCCACGTTGCGGTGAGGCGCATGCCGATACGCGTATGCTGGCGTCAGCGCTCGCCCGGCACATCCCGGCCAACGCCCGGCTGCACGTCTCCGGTTGCCCCAAAGGTTGTGCCCATTCCGGTCCTGTTGACATCACGCTCGTGGCAACGCGAGAAGGCTTCGACCTGATCCGCCGCGGCACCACGCGCGATACGCCGGTCAGGCGGGGCCTGACCGGCGCGGAGCTCGCCGCCAACCCCTTGCTGTTGATGGGAGGCGGTTGATGCCGCACGTCTATGAGACCGATGGCGCGGCGATCTATCGCCAGTCGTTTGCCACGATCCGCGCCGAGGCCGACCTTGCCAGGTTCACGTCCGACGAGGAGCCGGTGGTGGTGCGCATGATCCATGCCGCGGGCATGGTGGGCCTGGAAGCGCATGTGCGCTTCACCGCCGGCATGGCCGCCCGCGCAAGGGAAGCCTTGCGGAACGGCGCGCCGATCCTCTGCGACGCGCGCATGGTGTCGGAGGGAATCACGCGCGCGCGCCTGCCGGCTGGCAACGCGGTGATCTGCACGCTCGGAGACCCTGATGTGCCCGCGCTGGCGCAATCGATGCGCAACACGCGGTCCGCTGCCGCGCTCGAGCTGTGGCGGCCGCATCTGGCCGGCGCCATCGTCGCGATCGGCAACGCGCCGACCGCGCTGTTCCATCTGCTCAACATGCTGGAGCATGCCGACTGCCCACGGCCGGCGGCGATCATCGGCTGCCCGGTCGGTTTCGTCGGCGCGGCCGAGTCCAAGGCGGCATTGATGGCCGATCCGCCGGTACCGGCGCTGACGGTCGAGGGACGCCTCGGCGGATCGGCGATCACGGTTGCCGCCGTCAATGCGCTGGCGAGCCGGAGCGAATAGCGATGGGACGCATCATCTGCTGCGGCCTCGGCCCAGGCGATCCGGACCTGATGAGCGTGCGCGCCGACCGCATCGTGCGTGGCGCGAGACGCGTCGCGTATTTTCGCAAGAAGGGGCAGCCGGGCCAGGCCCGCCGCATCGTCGACGGCATGCTCGCGGCCGACGTCGACGAATATCCGATGGAATATCCGGTCACCACGGAGATCGCGTTCGACGATCCGGACTATGCGCGGCTACTGGCGGATTTCTACGACGAATGGGCCGAGCGGCTGTTGCGGCTCGCGCGCGAGATCGACGTCATCGTGCTGTGCGAAGGCGATCCTTACTTTTACGGCTCGTTCATGCATCTGCATTCGCGGTTGCAGGGGCGTGTCGGGATCGAGGTGATCGCGGGCATTCCCGGCATGGTCGGCTGCTGGAATGCGGTCGGGCAGCCGATCGCGCTTGCCGACGATGTGACCACCGTTCTGATGGGCACGCTGCCGGAGGCGGAGCTCGTGCAGCGCATGCATCAGTCGGATGCGCTGGTCGTCATGAAGACCGGTCGCAATCTTCCGAAGATCCGCCGTGCGCTCGTCTCCGCGGGGCGTCTCGACGATGCGTGGCTGGTCGAGCGCGGTACCATGCCGGATCAGCGCGTCATCAGGCTGGCTGATATCGGCGAGGCCGACGGTCCGTATTTCGCGATCGTGCTGGTGCACGGGCAGGGGCGGCGCAGGGAGGCGGGGCAGTGACCGGCACGCTGACCATCGCGGGGCTTGGACCCGGCGACGAGGCGCTGATCACGCCCGAGGTTTCCGCGGCGCTGGCAGTGGCGACCGATATCATTGGCTATGCGCCCTATGTTTCGCGCGTGCCGCCGCGCGCCGGGCTGACGCTGCACCCGTCGGACAATCGCGTGGAAGTGCAGCGCGCCAGTGAAGCGCTGCGGCTTGCGGCCGAAGGACACCATGTTGTCGTGGTGTCCTCTGGTGATCCCGGGGTGTTCGCGATGGCATCAGCGGTGTTCGAGGCGCTGGAGAATGCGCCGCAATGGCATGAGCTGCCGATCCGCGTGCTGCCCGGCGTCACGGCGATGCTGGCGGCGGCGGCGAGCGCCGGCGCGCCGCTCGGTCATGACTTCTGCGCGATCAACCTCTCCGACAATCTCAAGCCGTGGCCGCTGATCGAGAAGCGGCTGCGGCTCGCCGCCGACGCCGACTTCGCGATTGCGATGTACAATCCGCGCTCGGCCAGCCGACCGGACGGTTTCGGTCGCGTGCTCGAGATCCTGCGCGAGGCGGGGTGCGGCGAGCGCATCGTGATTTTCGCACGCGCCGTCTCGACATCAGAGCAGCGGATCGAGACGGTCTTGCTGCAAGATGCGCGGCCCGAGATGGCCGACATGCGGACGGTGGTGATCGTCGGCAATTCGGCGACGCGGCGGGTCGGCCGCTGGGTCTATGCACCGAGGCAGGTCCGATGACCGAGCCATTCCATCACCTGGCTCACGCTGTCGACCCGGGGCCGGTCGGGCAGGGGTGGCCGCGTGATCATGATGACGGGAAGGCCAAGCGCGCGGGCGGCGTCGAGCTTGGCGCGCGCGCCGGTGCCGCCGGAGTTGCGGGCGACGATCCATTCGATATGGCGCGCGCGCAGCGTCTCGAGCTCGCCCTCGAGCGTGAAGGGGCCGCGCGAGACGATGACATCCGCATCGGGCAAAGGCAGGGTTTCGGCGGACGGATCGACAAATCGCAACGTGTAGGCATGCTGCGGTCGGGTGCCGAACGGCGCGATGTGCTGGCGCCCGATTGCGAGGAACACGCGGGCCGGGTTCTCCGGCAAAGCCACGACCGCGGCTGCGACGTCCGCGACCTCGATCCAGCGGTCGCCGGGAGTCTTGTCCCAGGGTGCGCGTTCGAGCGCGAGCAACGGCGTTGCGGTTTGCGTGCAGGCCGCGATCGCGTTGCGGCTCATCTCGGCTGCGAACGGATGCGTCGCGTCGATCACATGCGTGATGCGTTCGCGACGCAGGTAATCGGCAAGGCTGCTAACGCCACCGAAGCCGCCGATCCGAGTCGGCAATGGCTGTTCGGCCGGCGCATGGGTGCGGCCGCCATAGGAATAGATCGCGTCGATCCCCGCGCGACTGACCACAGCGGCGAGCGAATTGGCGTCGGCCGTTCCGCCCAGGATCAGGGCGCGCATCATGGGTAATCCCTGGTTGACCATCATCGGCATCGGCGAAGATGGCCTTGCCGGGCTCTCCGAAGCAAGCCGAAAGGCGCTCGATGCGGCCGAAACTATTTTCGGCGGCGAACGCCATCTCGCGCTGGCCGCCGTCACCGAGCGTGGCCGTGCCTGGCCGGTGCCGTTCGACGCCGATATCGTGCTGAGCTGCCGCGGCCGTCCGACTGTCGTGCTCGCCTCGGGCGATCCGTTCTGGCACGGCGCCGGTGGAAGCCTTGCCGAGCGGTTGCAGCCCGGCGAATGGATCGCGCATTCCGCGCCGTCGACGTTCTCGCTGGTGGCGGCGCACCTGGGCTGGCGGCTCGAGAATACTGTCTGTCTCGGTCTTCATGCCGCGCCCTTCGAGCGGCTGGTGCCGCATCTCGCGCGTGGTGCGCGGATCATCTGTCTGGTGCGCGATGGCAAGGCGGCTGTCGATCTCGCGCGCTGGCTCACGGAGCAGGGCTGGGGCGCGTCAGCGCTGTGGGCGCTGTCAGCCCTTGGTGGACCGCGTGAATCGATCGCGCAGCATCACGCCGAGAGCTATGGTGGCAATCCTGACGACAGCCTGGTTGCGGTCGCGCTGGAGGCGAGCGGCGCGCAAGGCATGTCACGTAGCTCCGGGCTTCCCGAAACATTGTTTATGCATGACGGGCAGCTGACAAAACGGCCGGTCCGCGCGCTGGCACTGTCGGCGCTTGCGCCGCGGCCCGGCGAGCGGCTGTGGGATGTCGGCGCTGGCTCGGGCTCGATCTCGATCGAATGGGCGCTCTGCGGCGGGACGGCTATCGCCATCGAGGTGCGCGGCGAACGCGCTGCCAATATCCGTGGCAATGCGGCGAGCTTCGGCCTGAACCACCGGATCATCGTGATCGAAGGCGAGGCGCCGGGCATCCTGTCCGAGCTCGAAGCGCCCGATGCCGTGTTCATCGGTGGCGGCCTCGATGCCGATATGTTCGCTGCGATCTGGTCGCGCATCGTGCCGGGCACGCGGTTGGTCGCGCATGCGGTAACCCTGGAAACCGAGGCGCTGCTCTCCGATCTTCAGCAACGCCATGGCGGCGAACTGATGCGCGTCGAGATCGCCCAGGCCGAGCCGCTGGGCCGCTATCGCTCCTGGAAGGCCGCGCGACCGATCGTGCAATGGAGCGCCATCAGATGAAGGTCGCGGGTCTCGGATTCAGGCGCGATGCCAGTGTCGCATCCTTGCGCGAGGCCCTCCGCGCCGCCGGCGGCGCCGAAGGGCTTGCAGCGCTCGCGACCATGAGCGACAAGGCCGATGCACAGGCGTTGACATCGCTGGCGCAGGAACTCGGGCTGGCGATCCGGAGCATTCCCGCAGAAGCGCTGGCCGAGATCGAAACCGTGACGCATTCTGAATTGATCAGCGCGAGGTTCGGCACTGGCTCCGTCGCCGAAGCCGCGGCGATCGCGGCGGCAGGACGCGGTGCACGGCTGATTGCGGCAAGGGCCGTTTCGCAGGATCGAATGGCGACCGCGGCGATCGCGGAAGGAGACGGTGAATGACGGTGCATTTCATCGGCGCAGGACCGGGCGCCGCCGATCTCCTGACCTTGCGGGGGCGCGATCTCATCGCGTCCTGCCCGGTCTGTCTCTATGCCGGGTCGCTGGTGCCTGCCGGTGTGCTGGCGCATTGCCCGCAGGATGCGCGTATCATCAACACCGCGCCGCTGTCGCTTGACGAGATCATCGCCGAGATCGCCGCGGCGCATGCCGAAGGCAAGGACGTCGCGCGGCTGCATTCGGGCGATCTCTCGATCTGGTCGGCGATGGGAGAACAATTGCGCCGATTGCGCGCGTTGCAGATTCCCTATTCGGTCACGCCCGGCGTGCCGGCCTTCTCGGCAGCCGCTGCGGCGCTGGAGGCCGAGCTCACGCTGCCCGGTCTTGCGCAATCGGTGGTGCTGACGCGCACGCCGGGCCGGGCGAGCGCGATGCCGGACGGCGAGACGCTCGCGGCGTTTGCTGCGACCGGCGCGGTGCTCGCGATCCATCTCTCGATCCATCTGCTGGACAAGGTCGTGGCTGAGTTGACGCCGCATTATGGCGCGGACTGTCCGGTGGCGATCGTCTGGCGCGCGAGCTGGCCGGACCAGCGTATCGTCCGCGCCACGCTCGCGACGCTGGATGCCGCGATCGGGCCGGAGCTCGAACGCACCGCGCTGATCCTGGTCGGCAAGACGCTCGGGGCGAACGAGTTCGCCGAGAGCCGTCTCTATGCCGCCGACTATGACCGCCGCTACCGTCCGGTTGGTGAGGCGCCGCGCTTTCCGGGATCATCTCAATGACCGCGGGCCTAGTGATCTCCGCGCCGGCCTCCGGGGTCGGCAAGACGACGCTGACCCTGGCGCTGGCGCGCGCCTGGCGCAATCGCGGGCTCAAGATACAATGTCTCAAGAGCGGACCTGACTACATCGATCCGGCGTTCCATGCGGTCGCCACGGGACGCGCATCCGTCAATCTCGACAGCTGGGCGATGGCATCGGATGCGATCGCGCATCTGGCGAGCCGCGGCGCGGATGCCGATCTCGTGCTGGCGGAAGGCTCGATGGGCTTGTTCGACGGCGTCGCCGCGCGCGGCGTCTCGGGCATCGGGGCCACCGCCGACATCGCCGAGATGACGGGATGGCCGGTGCTGCTGGTGATCGATCCCTCGGGCCAGGCCCAGACGGCGGCGGCGATCGCTGCCGGGCTGCGCGATTTCCGTGCCGGCGTGCGGCTCGCCGGCGTCGTGCTCAACCGCGTCGCCAGTGCGCGGCACGAAGCGCTGGTGCGCGATGCCATGGCGGGGGCGGGCATTCCGGTGTTGGGCGCGCTGCCCCGTCACGCCGAGATTGCCTTGCCGAAGCGACATCTTGGCCTGGTGCAGGCCGAAGAGCAGGCCGAGATCGACGGCCTGATCGACGAAGCCGCGCGTTTCGTCGTCGAGCATGTCGATCTCGACGCCGTGCTGCGATCAGCCCGGGTCTCGCCGCCGCAACCGGCCGCGCGCCATCTGGACATCACACCGCCCGGCCAGCGCATCGCGCTCGCGCGCGACGCGGCGTTCTCCTTCGTCTACCCGCATATGCTGGAAGCCTGGCGCGCGGCCGGCGCCGAGATCGTGACGTTCTCGCCGCTTGCCGATCAGGGCCCCGATGCGGACGCGGATGTGTGCTGGTTGCCCGGCGGTTATCCCGAACTGCACGCGGGCCGGCTCGCGGCAAACAGGCACTTCCTCGACGGGGTCCGTGCCTTCGCCGGAACGAAGCCGGTGCATGGCGAGTGCGGCGGCTACATGGTGTTGGGCGCCGCGCTCACCGATGCCGACGGCGCGCGCCACGAGATGGCGGGGCTGCTCGGCCTCGAGACGAGCTATGCCAAGCGCCGCATGCATCTCGGCTACCGGATCGCCGAGCTGGCCGGATCGATGCCGGGCTATGGCCCAGGCGCACGCCTGCGCGGCCATGAGTTTCACTACTCCACGATCATCACGCAGCCCGACACGCCGCTCGCGGTGGTGCGCGATGCGACCGGCGCGATCGTCGCGGAGACCGGATCGCGGCGCGGCCATGCGACCGGCACATTCTTCCATCTGATCGCGGAGGACCGGTGAGCGGCTTCGTCTCCTTCGTCTCGGCCGGCCCCGGCGATCCCGAACTCCTGACCATGAAGGGAGCCGCGCGGCTGCGCGACGCCGATGTGGTGCTGTATGACGACCTTGCCTCCGGCGCGATCCTCGATCTCGCGCGCTCCGGCGCCAATCTCGTCGCGGTCGGCAAGCGCGCCGGCCGGTTGTCGGCGCGACAGCATCATGTCAGCCGGCTGCTGGTCGACTATGCCGCGACCGGCGTGCGGGTGGTGCGGCTGAAGTCCGGCGATGCCGGCATCTTTGGCCGGCTCGAGGAAGAGATCGAGGCGCTGCGTGCCGCCGGCATCGGCTATGAGATCATCCCCGGCGTGACCTCGGCCTCGGTTGCCGCGGCGCAGGCCGGCATTCCGCTGACGCGGCGGCTGACCTCGCGCCGGGTCCAGTTCGTGACCGGCGCGGACGTGACCGGCGAATTGCCCGCGGATCTGAACTGGGCGGCGCTGGCCGATCCCGAGGCGACCACCGTTGTCTATATGGGCCGGCGCACGTTTCCGGCATTGGCCGCAAAACTGATCGCGCAGGGTCTCGCCCCCGACACCCCCGCATTATTGGCGGAGTCGCTCGGCCACACCGACGAGCGGCTGCTCCGCACCACGATCGCGGCGCTGGCCGAACGGCTCACGGATGCAACTGCTGCCACCGCAGCGGCTGTCATTCTGTTCGGTGCGTTGGCGCCGGAGCAGGGGTGACGCGGCCATGTTGACGTTCTCGCTGATCGGTATCGGCTGTGGCGATCCGCGACAGCTCACGCTCGCTGCGACAGCCGCGATCAATGCCGCCGATCTGATCCTGATCCCGCGCAAGGGTACCGCGAAGTCCGATCTCGCCGACCTGCGTCGAACGATCTGCGCGCAAGTGCTGAGCAACGATCGCACGCGGATCGCCGAGTTCGACCTGCCGGTGCGTGACGCTGGCGACGAGGATTATCGCAGGGGTGTCGACGATTGGCATGATGCGGTCGCTGCGACCTGGTCGGATGAGATCGCACGCCATCTCGGCGGCGAGGGACGCGTCGCCTTGCTGATCTGGGGCGATCCTTCGCTGTACGATTCGAGCCTGCGGATCGCGCGACGGCTCGATCCGCTGCCCGACATCGAGGTGATCCCGGGCATCACCTCGATCCAGGCGCTGTGCGCGGCGCATGCGCTGCCGCTCAACGAGATCGGCGAACCGTTCCTGGTCACGACAGGCCGGCGATTGCGTGAAGGCGGCTGGCCGTCCGGCGTGGATACCGTGGTCGTGATGCTCGACGGCGGCGCGGCCTTCCAGACGCTGGATCCCGCGGGCCTCAAGATCTGGTGGGGCGCCTATCTCGGCATGCCCGATCAGATCATCATGGCCGGATATCTCGCGGAGACAGGCCCCCGCATCGTCGCCGCGCGCCGCAATGCGCGTGAGCAGCATGGCTGGATCATGGACAGCTATATCCTGAAGCGGACATCTTGATTGGCACTTGATGTGCCACGGGCGATCAGGTCTTCAAGCCGCGAATGGAAGGTTGGATGGTCAGGCGATAGGCAACGAGCTTGTCGCCATTAAACTGCTCGAGACTTGTCTGACAGACCGGGCAGCGATACTCGCCTGCGCTTCCCGATCCGGATGCCAGTTCGAGGCGTCGGAACCCGGCCCCGCAGCGTGGGCACGTGACGTCGTCCTTCTTCATCAACTCAACCCCAGAACAACACCGGCGCCACTTCTTTAGCGCAGACCACGCGGCGGAACCATGTTCATCGCCGGAGAGCTACGGATCATTCCTGCATGGGAACAAGCGATGCGTCCGCGTCAAGCCGCAATGCCGCGCAACGGGCTGCGCTTTACAGTTGGCCAATTTCAACGCATTCGGCAAATTCGGCAATGGGTTAAGACTTGGCCTTGAAGACTTGTCCGATCGGACGCGCGCGGCAGTGGTGGCTGCCACGTCGCTATGCGTCGGAGTTGCTGCGCCTGCGCAATCTCCCGGCACGCGCAGTCGCCGGCGAACGCGAGGCTCGCCGGCGATCCGTGCCATCGGCGGACCTATTGCCGCGTCAGGCCCGGATGACATGGTCGTCGAGATCCTCCGTGAGCAGACCGAAGCGGGTGAGCGCGCGGACCAGCGGATTCTGCATCGTGTTGGAACGCGTGGTCATGGTCGTGATCCTTCCGTTCGACTGACGTCGGTCGCGTCACGCGACTGCGGGGAAGTCGATGTCGGTGTCGTTGATGCGGTTGAAGACGTTGGTGAAGACGATGGTCGCGAACGCCAGGCTGATCTCGACCAGCTGCGCGTCGCTGTAGCCGGCGGCCTTGATCGCGGCGAAGTCCTCGTCGCTGACGGTGCCGCTCGACTGCGCGAGCTTGCGAACGAAGTCGATCAGCGTGTCGTACTTGGCGTCACCCGTAGGCGCGCCGTCGCGGACCTGCTTCAGCACGTCAGGCTTCACGCCGGCAAGCCCAGCGAGATGCGAATGCGCGGCGACACAATAGTCACAACCGCCCGCGGCGCTGATCACGAGTTTGATGATCTCTCGCTCGCGCCTGGACAGGCTGCCGCCGGCGAGCACCGCGTCGGCTGCGAGCATCGCCTTGAGCGCGGCCGGGCCGTGGGCGGCGATCGCCGCATAAGCATTCGGGACGCTGCCGACAGCCTTCTTGATCTGGGCGTAGACCTGGCCCGACGGGCCGGTGTCGGTTTCGAGATTGGGGACTGAGAGACGGGACATGGTGGCACTCCGTGTTTGGGGTGGTGAACGATTGCGGAGTGAGCATAGGAGGGCGAAGTGAGACATTGAATGTTCATATATCTCGATTATATGCTCAATCGTCTCATTTGAAGCCCGTCGGGGAGGATCGGCCATGGATTGGCTCAGCCGGCTGTTCGAGATGATGCCGGTCCGCGGGCGGCTCGATATTCGCTGCAGCTACAGCGTGCCCTGGCGTATCGAGCAGGGGCCGGGCGCGACCAACGAGATCCCCTATCATGCGGTGCTCGCCGGCTCGGCGATCCTGGACGATCCCGCAGGCGGTCGGCCGCTGCTGCTGAAGTCCGGCGACATTCTTTTGCTGCCCGGCAATCCGCGACACGTGATGCATGACGGCACCGGGGCGACACCTCTGCCGGCTAGAAACCGGGCGGCGCAGAATTTCACGATCAGCGAAAACCTGGGTTCGGACGAACGGCTCGACTTGCTGTGCGGGCACTTCGCGATCGCACCTCCGCACGACCGTCTGTTGCGCAGCTATCTTCCGCCGCGTCTCGTCGTGCATGCCGGCCCGCGGGTGGAAAAGCGGACGGCCGCACAGCTCGCTGGACTCGTATCCTTGATGCGCAGCGAAACGGCCGACGATCATCTGGGTGGCCGCGCCATGCTGAACGCGCTGTCCACGGCGATGTTCGCGCTTGCGCTGCGGCTTGCGAGCGAGACCGATGACGGCTCGCGTGGGTTGCTGGCGCTGGTCGGTGATCCCCGCCTGGCGCCGGCGGTGACCGCCATGTTCAACGAGCCCGCGCGTGCGTGGTCGCTGCCCGAACTCGCGCGTCTGTGCAACATGTCGCGCGCGACGCTTGCGCGGCAATTCCAGGAGAAGCTTGGCCGATCGGCGAGCGATCTGCTTACCGATATCCGGATGACGCTTGCGGCAAACGAGTTGAGGCGATCATCGCTTTCGACCGGCGCCGTTGCGGAGATCGCCGGCTACCAGTCGGAGGCCGCATTTCAGCGGGCCTTCAAGAGCCATATCGGCGTGACCCCGGCACAATGGCGCAAGGCGCAACCGCCGGACCAAGAGACTGCTGCGCAGGCTGGTCCGAAAGGGTAGAGGCGCCAGATCAGGACTTGCGATGCCTTGCATTGACCGCGATCGCGGCGGCGGCAGTGCGGTTCTCGACCCCGAGCTTGGCGTAGATCTGCTCGAGATGCTTGTCGACGGTGCGCGGGCTCAGGCCCAGGATCTGCGCGATGTCGCGGTTGGTCTTGCCCTTGGAGAGCCAGGACAGCACCTCGCCCTCGCGGGTGGTGAGGCCGAGCTCGCTGGAGAACTCGGCAGGCATGTCGCCACTGGTGTCCTTGGCCAGCCGCAGCAAGAATTCGTTGGGGCCAAGCTTGCCCATATATTGCAGCCGAAGTTGCTCGTTGCCGGGAAAGGACGCCACGGTTGCGGTTTTCGATCCCGCCTTGCCCTTCTGCGCGTGGTCGAGCCATTGCGGCATCGGGTCCGGCAACACGAAATTGTCGGCGGCGTCGGCGAGCGTATCCGACAGCAGTTTCTGGGCCTGCGGCGTCGCCCACAGCAGCGCGCCGGCGTTGTTGACCGCGAGCAGATAGCGGCCGGAGACATCGAGCGCGGCGCGCGCGCTCTGCGTCATCCGCGCATTGGCGAGATGGACCCGAATGCGCGCCAGCATTTCCTCGATCACGATCGGCTTGGTGACGTAGTCGACGCCACCGGCTTCGAGCCCACGCACGATGTGCTCGGTTTCGGCGAGGCCCGTCATGAAGATGATCGGGACGCCGTCGAGCCCGGCATCGCGCTTCAGCCGCCGGCAGGTCTCGAAGCCGTCCATGCCCGGCATCACGGCGTCGAGCAGCACGATATCGGGCGTGATCTGGTCGACGATGCGCATCGCGGAGGCGCCGTCGAGGGCGACCATCACGGTCATTCCGGCGCCGTCGAGCGCGTCGGTGAGGAGGCGCAATGTCTCCGGCGAGTCGTCGACGACGAGCGCGACGTCGCGCTTTCTCTGTTCAATGGTCATAGCTGTGCAATATCTTCAACGTCGCCATATATTGATCGAGATCGAACCGGTCGACCAGCGTCCGCATCTGTTCGACGAAGTCCGCGTGCTCGGGACACTCGTTGCCGATCTCGTCGAGCTTGAGCTGGATCGCTCTGACATAGCCGAGCTGGCCGAGGCTGATCAGCTCTTCGACATATTTGACCGGCGGGCGCGTGCCGCTATCGGGCTTCCATTGCGGGGCAGGCGCCTGCTCGGCCTCATACTCCCACTCGATCTTGAGCAACTGGCGGATGGTCTCCAGCAGTCGCGGGATGTCGATCGGCTTCATCAAATAGCCGTCGTGGAACGGTTGCGCCAGCGGCGCGCCGTGCGCCTCCAGCGCGCTGGCCGAGATCATCAGGATGCGGGCCTGATGATGGCCTTCGGAGCGCAAGGTCTCGGCGACCGTCCAGCCGTCCATCCCGGCCATCGAGATATCGAGCAGGAACATGTCCGGCCGGCAATGCTGGGCGAGGGCGAGGCAGCCCGGCCCGTCCGGCGCGCTGAGCAGGATGAAGCCGAGCGGCGCCAGGATCTCGCGCAGGAGGTCGCGCTGGGTCGGGTCGTCGTCGGTGATCAGGATCGTCTTGCGCGGGCCGTGATAGCCATAGACGGGAGCATCGACCGGCGCATCGCGGCGCGGGTTGGTGACCTCGGACAGCAGCAGCTTGACCTTGAAGGTGCTGCCGGTGCCGACCGTGCTCAACACCTTGATGTCGCCGCCCATCACGCCGGCGAGCAGGCGGCTGATGGTCAGGCCGAGCCCGGTGCCGGTCTGTGGCTGGGTGACGCCGAGTGCGCCGCGCTCGAACGGCGCGAAGATCCGCTCGAGGTCGTCGGGCTGGATGCCCGGCCCGGTGTCGATCACCTCGAACTCGGCGACCGGGCTGCGGTAATGCACGACGAATTGCACCTTGCCGGACTGGGTGAACTTGATCGCGTTCGAGAGCAGGTTGATCAGGATCTGCCGCAGCCGCTTCTCGTCGGCATAGACCACGACGGGCAGCACGGCCGGCCGCCTGAACACGAAGTCGATGCCTTTTGCCGCCGCTTGCAGGCGGAACATGCCGACCAACTGTTCGAGGAAATCGTTCAGCCGCACCTCGTCACGCGACAGATAGAGCCGGCCGGCTTCGATCTTGGAGATGTCGAGAATGCCGTCGATCAGACCCGACAGATGGTCGGCGCTGCGGCGGACCACGCGCACCTGCTCACGCGGCCGCACTTGGAGACTGTCGTCCTGCTCCAGCAGCTGGGCATAGCCGGAGATCGCGTTCAGCGGCGAGCGAAGCTCGTGGCTGAGGCCGACGACATAGCGGCTCTTGGCGAGGTTGGCTGATTCAGCGACCTCCTTGGCGCGCTGCAATTCGGCGTCGGTGCGCTTGTGGGCATCGATTTCCTGGATCAGCAGCGTGGTCTGTCGCCGGGTTTCCGCTTCCGCGGCGCGTCGGCTCTGTTGCGCCAGCACGAACAGCCAGGCGACCACGCCGATGATCAGCGTCAGCGCAAAGAACACCTTCCACAGCACGTCGGCCAACAGCTCGTTGGCATGCGCCGCCGTGGTTTGCAGGTAGATCAGGCCGAGCACCAGCGCCACCAGGCCGGCGGAGACAGCGAACACGCCGAGGTAATGTCCGAGCTGCGAGTTGAGGCGGGCGTAGATCGGCTGCGGCATCACCTTGCCCAGCGCGTCCGACACCTGGGCGCCGATCCGCCCATGCGGCTTGCAGAGATCGTGGCAGCGTGCGTCGAGCGAGCAGCACAGCGAGCAGATCGGGCCGGCATAGGCCGGGCAGGCGGCCATATCCTCGGGCTCGAACGCATGCTCGCAGATACAGCACTGGATCGATTCAATATTCTGCCAGCTCCGTTTCGGCTTGCGCGCGATGTAGTACTTGCCGTCGGTCGCCCAGGCAATCAGGGGAGCCGTGACGAAGGCGACCGCGAGCGCGACGAAGGCCGACAGCGCCTTGGCGGTCGGGCCGAACAGGCCGTAGAACGCGCTGATCGAGACCACCGTCGCGATCGTCATCGCGCCGACGCCGACCGGATTGATGTCGCAGAGATGCGCGCGCTTGAACTCGATGTGCTGCGGCCGCAGGCCGAGCGGCTTGTTGATGACGAGATCGGCGACCAGCGCGCCGACCCAGGCGATCGCGACGTTCGAGTACAGCGCCAGCGTCTGCTCCAGCGCCTTGTAGACGCCGATCTCCATCAGCAGCAGCGCGACCACCACGTTGAACACCAGCCACACCACACGGCCGGGATGCGAGTGGGTGAGGCGGGAGAAGAAGTTCGACCAGGCGATCGAGCCGGCATAGGCGTTGGTGACGTTGATCTTGACCTGCGACAGGATCACGAACGTTCCGGTCAGCGCCATCGCGAGATCCGGCTGTGACAGCACGTAGCGGAAGGCTTCGAGATACATGTTGGCGGGCTCGGCGGCGTGCTCGGCCGAGACGCCGTGGCTGAGCGCGAAGAAGGCCAGGAACGAGCCGGCCAGCAGCTTCAGCGCACCGAGCACGATCCAGCCGGGACCGGCGCCGAGCAGTGCGATCCACCACGCCTTGCGCGAGGTGCGGCGGTCGCGCGGCAGGAAGCGCAGGAAGTCGACCTGCTCGCCGATCTGCGCCACCAGCGCGAACACGACGGAGGCCGCGGTGCCGAACAGCAGCAGATCGAGATGGCCGGAGGGATCGCCGTGGTCGCCGGCGAATTTGCGCCACTCGGTGAAGGAATGCGGATTGGCCCAGGCGATCGCCGCGAACGGCATGATGTGGAGGATGATCCACAGCGGCTGGGTCCAGAGCTGGAACCGGCTGATCAGCGTGATGCCGTAGATGACCAGCGGGATGATCACCACCGCGCTGATCAGATAGCCGATCGGCCGCGGAATGCCGAAGCACATGTCGAGTGCGCTGGCGAGGATCACCGCCTCGATCGCGAAGAAGATGAAGGTGAAGGAGGCGTAGATCAGCGAGGTGATGGTCGAGCCGATATAGCCGAAGCCGGCGCCGCGGGTCAGCAGGTCGATGTCGATGCCGCTCTTCGCGGCGTGGTAGGCGATCGGCAGCCCGCACAGGAAGATGATGACGCTGACCACCAGGATCGCCGCGGAGGCGTTCATCGCGCCATAGTTCAGCGTGATGGTGCCGCCGATCGCCTCCAGCGCCAGGAAAGAGATCGCGCCAAGCGCGGTGTTGGCGACGCGGGCGGCGGACCAGCGCCGCGCGCTCTTGGCCGTGAAGCGCAGCGCGTAGTCTTCCAGCGTCTGGTTGGCGACCCATTGATTGTATTGGCGCCTGACGCGGTCTATCCGCTGCCGCCCTGCCACTCGCTCAAACTCCTGGTCCACGATGCGCTGATCGCGGGCAAATCCCGTACCAAAAACCTACGTCGCTATTTTGCGGTGCAGTATACGCGATCTCACGTATCAGTGCGCTGCACAAAAGTAAGCAATCCTCGCCTCATCAATAAGCGTTCTCGAACCAGATGGGGTGCTCATGTCAGACGAAACCAAACCAGGACTGCCGTCTCCGCTCCGCCGCAAGCTCTTGATGGGCATGGCCGCATTGCCGGCCATCTCGATGCTGGGCCGTCCCGCATTTGCCGACGTTCCTGCAACTTCTGCGGTCAACACCACCGGTCTTGCAGTCACCGATAGCGAAGTCACCGTCGGCATCCTGCACTCCGTCACCGGCACCATGGCGATCTCCGAGACCGGGTCGGTCGAGGCCGAGAAGCTCGCGATCGAGCAGATCAACGCCGCCGGCGGCGTGCTGGGCCGCAAGATCAAGTTCATCCAGGAGGACGGCGCGAGCGACTGGCCGACCTTCGCGGAGAAAGCCAAGAAGCTGCTGGTCAACGACAAATGCGCCGCGGTGATGGGCTGCTGGACCTCGGCCTCGCGCAAGGCGGTGCTGCCGGTGTTCGAGCAGTACAACGGCATGCTGTACTACCCGACCTTCTATGAAGGCCTCGAGCAGTCCAAGAACGTGATCTACACCGGCCAGGAGGCCACCCAGCAGATCATCGCCGGCCTCGACTGGGTCAACAAGACCAAGGGCGCGAAGAGCTTCTATCTGCTCGGCTCCGACTACATCTGGCCGCGCACCTCGAACAAGATCGCGCGCAAGCACATCGAGAACCATTTGCAAGGCTGCAAGGTGGTCGGCGAGGAATACTTCCCGCTCGGCTCGACCCAGTTCAACTCGGTCATCAACAAGATCAAGCTGACCAAGCCGGACGTGATCTACGCGATCATCGTCGGCGGCTCGAACGTCGCGTTCTACAAGCAGCTCAAGGCGGCGGGTATCGACCTGTCGAAGCAGACGCTGCTGACGATCTCGGTCACCGAGGACGAGATCGACGGCATCGGCGGCGAAAACATCGCGGGCGCCTATGCCTGCATGAAGTACTTCCAGTCACTCGACAACCCGAACAACAAGGCCTTCGTGCCGGCGTTCAAGAAGATGTGGGGCGAGAAGACCGTGATCGGCGACGTCACGCAGGCCGCCTATCTCGGCCCGTGGCTGTGGAAGTTGACCGCGGAGAAGGCCGGATCGTTCGACATCGACAAGATCGCGGCGGCCTCGCCCGGGGTCGAGTTCAAGGGCGCGCCCGAAGGCTATGTGCGCATCCACGAGAACCATCATCTGTGGTCGAAGACCCGCGTCGGGCGCGCCAAGGCCGACGGCCAGTATGAGCTGATCTACGAGACCGCAGACCTCGTCGAGCCGAACCCGTTCCCGAAGGGCTACCAGTGAGGCCGGGCGGGTAAACCGCGCAACCGCTCCCTCAACGCATCGCGGCGTGGACGTCATCGCCCACGCCGCCGATCGGGCGCCGCACACGTCGCGGCGCATGCCCCTTGGACTGGAGGACGACAGATGTTCGGCGACTATTCGATCAGCGACCTCGGCGCCATCCTCGCGATGCAGGGATTTGCCGGGCTCATCCTGTTCTCCGTCTATGTGCTGATGGCGCTGGGGCTTGCCATCATCTTCGGCCAGATGGGCGTGATCAACATGGCCCATGGCGAGTTCATGATCCTCGGCGCCTACGTCACCTGGATGACGTCGAACGTGGTGCAGCACGCCGCGCCCTGGCTTTTCCCGGGCTACTTCTTCATCGCGATGATCCTGGCGTTCATCGCCTCGGGCGCGCTCGGCATGCTGGTCGAATGGGCGCTGATACGCCACCTCTACAAGCGCCCGCTCGATACGCTGCTGGCGACCTGGGGCCTCAGCCTGATCCTGCAGCAGGCCTACCGCTCGGTGTTCGGCGCGCGCGAGGTCGGCGTCGATCTGCCGGAATGGATGATGGGCTCCTGGCAGGCCACTGACTCGATCCAGATCCCGATCAACGGTATGTTCGTGATGGGGCTGACGGTCCTGATCACGATCGTCGTGTTCTACATCCTGTTCTGGTCGAGCTGGGGCAAGCAGGTGCGAGCCGTGGTGCAGAACCGCGTCATGGCGGGCGCCGTCGGCATCAACACCGAGAAGGTCGATCGCTACACTTTCGGGCTCGGCTGCGGCATCGCGGGGATCGCCGGCTCGGCCTTCACCATGATCGGCTCGACCGGACCGACCGCCGGCCAGCTCTATATCGTCGACACTTTCCTGGTCGTGGTGTTCGGCGGCGCCGCCTCGCTGTTCGGCACCATCGCCTCCGCCTTCTCGATCTCGCAGACCCAGTCGACGCTGGAATTCTTCCTGTCGGGATCGATGGCCAAGGTGATCACGCTGCTGACCATCGTCGCGATCCTGATGGTGCGTCCGCAGGGGCTGTTCGCACTCAAGGTCCGCAAATAAGAACAAGCAGGCTGGTCATGATCAACTCGCGCTTTTTCAATCGCTCCGAACTGCTCGGCTTCCTGGCGCTCGCGGTGCTGCTGTTTCTGATCCTGCCGCTGTCGCTGGATATCTTCCGTCTCAATTTGGTCGCCAAATACCTGACCTACGCCTTCGTCGGCATCGGCCTCGTGCTGTGCTGGGGCTATGGCGGCATCCTGAGCCTGGGGCAGGGCGTGTTCTTCGGCCTCGGCGGCTACTGCATGGCGATGTACCTCAAGCTCGAGGCGTCGTCGGTCGCGAACACCAAGATCCAGTCGACGCCCGGCATCCCCGACTTCATGGATTGGAATCAGCTCACCTCGCTGCCCTTCTTCTGGAAGCCATTCCACAGCTTCCCGGTCACGCTGCTGGCGATCTTGCTGGTTCCCGCAGTCTTCGCGCTGATCATCGGCGCCGCGATGTTCAAGCGCCGGGTCGGTGGCGTGTACTTCGCGATCATCACGCAAGCGATCGCCGCGATCCTCACCATCCTGATCGTGGGGCAGCAGGGCTACACCGGCGGCATCAACGGCATTACCGATTTGCGCACGCTGAACGGCTGGGACATCCGCACCGATCACGCCAAGTTCATTCTGTATTTCGTCGAGGTTGTGCTGCTGTTCGGATGCATCGTCGCCGCGCAGTTCATCCGCCTGACAAAACTCGGGCGCATCCTGGTGGCGATGAGGGAGCAGGAGGATCGTGTGCGTTTCTCCGGTTACAGCGTCGCCAACTTCAAGATCTTCGCGTTCTGCGCCGCCGCGGTGTTCGCTGCGATCGGCGGCGCGATGTTCACGCTCGAAGTCGGCTTCATGTCGCCGTCCTTCGTCGGCATCGTGCCGTCGATCGAGATGGTGATCTACACCGCGGTCGGCGGCCGGATGTCGATCTTCGGCGCGGTCTGGGGTGCGCTGCTGGTCAATTTCGCCAAGACCAGCCTCTCGGAATCCTTCCCGCAGCTCTGGCTGTTCGGTCTCGGCGCGTTGTTCATCGCGGTCGTGCTGGCCTTCCCGAACGGGCTCTCCGGCATCTGGGCGGACCACATCCAGCCCCGCATCGATCGTCTTTTGTCATCACGCAAATCGAAATCGGCCGCCGGCCTCGTCGCCGACGGCGCACCGGCCGAGTGAGGAGGGATCATCATGCTCGTCGGCCATCAGCCAAAGGACTTCCTGCTCGCGGTCTCCGGTCTCACCGTGTCCTTTGACGGCTTCAAGGCGGTCAACGATCTCTCCTTCTATGTCGAGGAGAACGAGATCCGCGTCATCATCGGCCCGAACGGCGCCGGCAAGACCACGGTGCTCGACCTGATCTGCGGCAAGACCCGAGCGACATCAGGCTCGATCCAGTTCCGCGGCCAGGAGCTGACGAAACTGCGCGAGAACGAGATCGTGCAGGCCGGCGTGGGGCGCAAGTTCCAGACGCCGTCGGTGTTCGAGGATCTCACCGTGTTCGAGAACCTCGAGATTTCGTTTCCGCGTGGCCGCACCGTGTTCGGCTCGCTGACCTTCCAGCGCGACGACACCGTCAAGCAGCGGGTCGAGGAGGTCGCCGAAATGATCTTCCTCAAGGACCGGCTCAATACCTATGCCGACCAGCTCAGCCATGGCCAGAAGCAGTGGCTCGAGATCGGCATGCTGCTGATCCAGGATCCGGACCTCCTGATGCTCGACGAGCCGGTCGCCGGCATGAGCGTCTCCGAGCGTGCCAAGACTGCCGAGCTGCTCAACCGCATCATCAAGGACCGCTCGGTACTGGTGATCGAGCACGACATGAAGTTCGTCGAGGACATCGCGCACAAGGTGACGGTGCTGCACCAGGGGCAGATCCTGTCCGAGGGGACCATGGAGCACGTCAAGAACGATCCAAAAGTGATCGAAGTCTATTTGGGGCACTGACGCATGGTTACGGCAAGTCGAGCCGCGAACTCGGTTCACCTCTCCCCCTGTGGGAGAGGTCGGATCGCATCGTTAGATGCGATCCGGGTGAGGGGTGATGCTCCCTCGTGGGACCTGAAGGCCCCCACCCGGCGCTTTGCGCCGACCTCTCCCCGGTGGGGAGAGGTGAAGACAAGCACCCGTGCCTAGGAGCGACGACATGCTGGCAATCAATGATCTTCACGTCGCCTATGGCCAGAGCGAGGTGCTACACGGCCTCAACGTCTCGGTCGCGTCCAACGAGATCGTCGCGATCATGGGCCGCAACGGCATGGGCAAGACCACGCTGATGAAATCCCTGATGGGCATCCTGCCGGCCAAGAGCGGCAAGATGACCATGGACGGCGCCGCGCTCGATGGCCTTAAGAGCTACGAGCGGGTGGCGAAGGGGCTCGCCTACGTGCCGCAGGGCCGCATGATCTTCTCCACCATGACGGTGAAGGAGAACATCGAGACCGGGCTCGTGGTGTCAGGCGGCTCGGAGGTGCCCGGTGACATCTACGAACTGTTCCCGGTGCTGCTCGAGATGAAGGGCCGGCGCGGCGGCAATCTCTCCGGCGGGCAGCAGCAGCAGCTCGCGATCGCCCGCGCACTTGCGACCAAGCCGAAGGTGCTGCTGCTTGATGAGCCGACCGAAGGCATCCAGCCGTCGATCATCAAGGACATGGCGCGCACCCTGAAGCGGATCCGCGACGAGCGGGGGCTGTCGATCGTGGTCTCCGAGCAGGTGCTGAGCTTCGCGCTCGACATCGCCGACCGCGTGCTCGTCATCGAGAACGGCGAGATCGTCCGCGACGATCCGCGCGCTAGCGTCGATGCCGCGCAGATCTCAAAATATCTGTCCGTGTAACCAACCACACTCAGTAAACCAAGGGGAGCATTGCGATGCCAGACACACTGATCAAGGTCGATCTCAGCAAGTCGGCTTATGAAAACGACAAGATCCATAATCGCTGGCATCCCGAGGTTCCGATCGTCGAGTGGGTCAGCCCGGGCGATGACTTCATCATCGAGACCGTCGACTGGACCGGCGGCTTCATCAAGAACAACGATTCGGCCGACGACGTGCGCGACATCGACCTGTCGATCGTGCACTTTCTGTCCGGCCCGATCGGCGTCAAGGGCGCCGAGCCCGGCGATCTCCTGGTCGTCGACCTGCTCGATGTCGGCCCGCTCAAGGAGAGCCTGTGGGGCTTCAACGGTTTCTTCTCCAAGCAGAATGGCGGTGGCTTCCTCACCGATCACTTCCCGCTGGCGCAGAAGTCGATCTGGGACATCAAGGGGCTCTACACCTCGTCGCGCCATGTGCCCGGCGTCAACTTCGCCGGCCTGATCCATCCCGGCCTGATCGGCTGTCTGCCTGATGCCAAGATGCTGGCGGCGTGGAATGCGCGCGAAGCCGAGCTGATCGCGACCAATCCGACCCGTGTGCCGGGCCTCGCCAATCCGCCGTTCGCGCCGACCGCGCATGCCGGCCAGGCCAAGGGCGACGTCAAGGCCAAGATCGGCCTCGAGGGCGCCCGCACCGTGCCGCCGCGCGAGCATGGCGGCAATTGCGACATCAAGGATCTGTCGCGCGGCTCGAAGATCTATTTCCCGGTCTATGTGCCGGGCGGCGGGCTCTCGATGGGCGATTTGCATTTCAGCCAGGGCGACGGCGAGATTACCTTCTGCGGCGCCATCGAGATGGCCGGCTGGCTGCACATCAAGGTCGACCTGATCAAGGACGGCGTCTCGAAATACGGCATCAAGAATCCCGTGTTCAAGCCGTCGCCGATCACGCCGAACTACAAGGACTATCTGATCTTCGAGGGCATTTCGGTCGACGAGGCCGGCAAGCAGCATTACCTCGACGTCCACATCGCCTACCGCCAGGCCTGTTTGAACGCGATCGAATATCTGAAGAAGTTCGGCTACTCCGGCGCCCAGGCCTATTCGATCCTCGGCACCGCGCCGTGCCAGGGCCACATCTCCGGCGTGGTCGACGTCCCCAATGCCTGCGCCACGCTATGGCTGCCGACGGAGATCTTCGATTTCGACATCATGCCGTCGTCGGCAGGACCGATCAAGCACATCAAGGGCGACATCCAGATGCCGATCTCGCAAGACAAGTAATCCCTGCGCGAAGGGTGCGGGACGGCTGTGCTTTGGCCGCCCCGCATCCGTCGCCGGATGTCACACGACTGCGCAAGGGATTTAGGGAAATGCCGATCTACGAATATCTCTGCAATGACTGCGGCCCATTCACCGACATGCGGCCGATGGCGGAATGCGACCTGCCGCAGGATTGTCCGCAATGCGAGACGACCTCGCCGCGCGTGATCCTGACCGCGCCGGCGTTCTTCTGCATGCCCTCGGACAAGCGGAAAGCACACGCCACCAACGAGCAAAGCCGGCACGCGCCGAAGACGCTCGATCAGTACAAGGCCGCACACGGCCCGGGCTGCGGTTGCTGCTCTTCCTCTTCCGGGAAGAAAAAGCCGGCGCGGCTGATGACCAAGACCAAGAGCGGCGCCAAGGGCTTTCCGACCGCACGTCCCTGGATGATCAGCCACTGACGATCGCCTTTTAGGCCTGTTCGGCGACCTTCAGCGCTTCGGTGCGGATCTCCTCGACCAGCCGCTCCTTCAAGGCGACGAATTCCGGCGCGGTCTTGATCTTGTAGGAACGGGGATGCGGCAGGTCGACCGCGATCTCCGCCTTGATGCGGCCGGGACGGGCGCTCATCACGATGACGCGGCTGCCGAGGAAGATCGCTTCCTCGATGTCGTGGGTGACGAACAGCACCGTCTTCTGGTCGCGCTCCCAGATCCCGAGCAGCATCTCCTGCATCAAGGCGCGGGTCTGGTTGTCGAGCGCGCCGAACGGCTCGTCGAGCAGCAGGATCTTGGGATCGTTGGCCAGCGCGCGGGCGATCGCAGTGCGCTGCTGCATGCCGCCGGACAATTGCTTGGGCCAGTGATTTTCGAAGCCGGATAGCCCGACCCGGCGGATGAAGGCGTCGGCGATCTCATGCCGTTCGGCTTGCGATGCGCCGCGCTCGCGCAGGCCGAAGGCGATGTTCTCGCGCACGGTCAGCCAGGGAAACAAAGTGTAGGACTGGAACACCATGCCGCGATCGGCACCGGGGCCGGTGACCTCGCGGCCATCGAGGGTGACGCGGCCGCTGGTTGGCCGGTCGAGGCCTGCGATGATCCGGAGCAGGGTGGACTTGCCGCAGCCGGACGGGCCCAGGATGGTGACGAAGTCGTTGTCGCCGACGTCGAGCGTGGTCGGCTCCAGCGCCCGGGTCGGCGCGTTGCCGGCGCGGGCGGGGAAGGTGCGCGCGACCTGATCGATCCGAAGCAGGGTCATGCGAGCTTCCACGGGAACAGCCAGGCGTTGAACGCCTTGAACAGGAAATCGGAGATCAGGCCGATCAGCCCGATCACGATGATGCCGAAGATGATCTGGCCGGTGTTGAGCAGCGCCTGGCTGTCGGTGATCATGTGCCCGATGCCGGACGACGAGCCGATCAGTTCGGCGACGATGACATAGGTCCAGGCCCAGCCCAGCACCAGGCGGAGGATTTCGGCGATTTCGGGCGCGGCGGAGGGCAGCAGCACGCGGCGGATGATGCCGCCGTCGCGCGCGCCGAGCGTGTAGGCGGCCTCGACCAGATCGCGCCGCGTGGCGCCGACGGTGACGGCGACCATCAGGATGATCTGGAACACGGCGCCGATGAAGATCACCAGCAGCTTTTGCAACTCGCCGATGCCCGCCCACAGGATCAGCAGCGGGATGAAGGCGGACGCAGGCAGATAGCGCGCAAAGGACACGAACGGTTCGAGGAAGGCCTCGACCGGCTTGTAGGCTCCCATCAGCACGCCGATCGGCACCGCGATCACGGCGGCCAGCGCGAAGCCGCCGATGACGCGCCAGATCGTCATGCCGATGTCGAACAGGAAGCCTTGCTTGGCGAGCAGCTCATAGCCTTCATGCACCATGGTCAGCGGGTTGGCGAGGAAGGTCTTCGATACATGGCCGCCGAACGTCGCCCAGGACCACAGGGCGACGAACAGCACGAAGAACGCGAGGCCATAGGCCACGCGCTGCTTCGATGTGGTGGGCTCGAGAGGACGCATCACTTGATGAAGCTGGCGTCGTAGATGTCCTCGATCTTCGGCGCGGCCTTGATGATGCCGACCTCGAGCAGCAGCTCGGCGGCCTCCTTGTTGAAGGTCAGGAAGTCGCCGGCAAAGAATTTCTGGTTGGCCGCCTTGTCCTGCCAGCGCAGGTACTTGGCCGAGTTGCCGAACTGCTCGCCGGTCTGTTTCACGTCCGCGCCCATGATCTCATAGGCCTTGGCCTGATCCTTGGCGATCATGTCGAGCGCCTCGAAATAGCTGTTGGCCAGCGCCTGCGCGGCCTTCGGATTGTCGGTCAGGAATTTCGGCGTACAGCCGAACGTGTCCATCACGATCGGGTAGTCGAGCGTGGTGGCGATGATCTTGCCTTTGTCGGGCGCGGCACGCACCGTCGACAGATAGGGCTCGTAGGTCATCGCGGCATCGTTCTGCCCCGAAACGAAGGCTTGCGCCGCTGCGGCCGGCTCCAGATTGACCACCGTGACGTCTTTCACCGTGAGGCCGTTCTTCTTCAGCATCCAGGCCAGCGCGAAATACGGCGAGGTGCCCGGCGCCGAGGCCGCAACGGTCTTGCCCTTGAGGTCCTTGATCGCCGCGACGTCGTTGCGCACGGCCATGCCGTCGGCGCCATAGCTCTTGTCGAGCTGGAAGATCTGCTTGGTCGCGACGCCGTTGGCGTTCCAGGAGATCCAGGTCTCGACCGTGGTGGCGGCACATTGGATGTCGCCCGAGGCGATCGCGAGGTGCCGGTCCTTCTGCGGGATCTTCTTCAAGGTGACGTCGAGCCCGTTCTTCTTGAAGATGCCGGCCTCCTTGGCGAGCGTCAGCGGCGCGAAGCCGGTCCATCCGGAGATGCCGACGCCGACCTTGACGTCATCCGTGAACGCGGTGGTCGACGCCAGTAAAGCGATGATTGCTGGAAATAGTTTGACAGAACGCATGATTGCCCCCCTTTGCGAAATGATGGATTGAACCCGGTTGATGGTCTCACGTCAGTCGCGGCGGATTGCCGCATCAAACACGTTGTGGCGCATCATGCACTGCATGAATTGTGCCGCAAGAAAAGATCCGTCAGCCTCCCTTGAAGCGCGCCACCAGACGGTGCGTCTCGCCGGGATAATGCAGCCGCACCGCCGTCACCGTGCGTGCGCTGCGCCAGGTGTAGCGGTCGATCACGAGGCAGGGCGCGCCGACCGCGATGTCGAGGGCTTTTGCGGTGTGATCATCGGCAATCACCGCGCTGATCGTGTGCTCGGCTTCCGTCCACGGCACGTGATGCAGCAGCCATGATCCCGGCGGTTCGCGTGCAAAATCGGCGTTCGCGGCTTCCGGAACCGTGGTGAGATCGATCAGCCTGTCCTCGACCGCGAACGGCACGTTGTCGGCGCTGTGGCGGCAGGCGATCGCGATCACCTTGCCGGCGGTGCTGACGCCGAGCCGGGCGCGATCGGCTGACGTTGCGGTGCGACGCCGGCAATCGATCAGCTGATAGCCGTAAGCACGGCCGAGCGCGCTGATCTCGGCCCTGATGTCGGCGATCTTGAGCACGGCCGACATGTGCTGCGGACGGCGCACGAACGTGCCGGCGCGCCGCCGCCGCTCGATCAGGTCGGCTTGCGCCAGTTCGGACAGCGCCTTGTTCACCGTCATCCGCGAGCAGCGATAGCGCGCCATCAGCTGGTGCTCGAACGGGATGCGGTGACCGGGCGGCCACTCGCCGGTCAGGATCCGGGTCTCGATGTCGAGCCGGATTCGCTTGTACAGCGTCGGCTTGCCGACCGCATTGGCCTTGGCCCGATCCGAAGCGAGGCTCATGCGATGAGCCTTCGGACGCTGGCATTGAACCGCTCGCGCGCGCTGTCGCGCAGCCGGTGCCGCCCGCCCGCGACCAGCCTGTCGCCGTCGGCCCAGACGCAGTCGATCGCATCGCTGCCGGCCGCGAACAGCCAGCCATCGAGCACCGCATCACCCGACCGTCCCGCGAGTGATGGATGCGCGGTGTCGAGGCTGACGATGTCGGCGCGGGCGCCGGGTACCAGCCCGGACTTCCCTTGCGCCAGCGCCTGCGCGCCGCCCGCGAGGGCGTGATCGAACAGGGCGCGCCCGGTGGACGCGCCGGGACGCCCAGAAAGTACATTGCGCTCGCGGTGTTTCAGCCGCTGGCCGTATTCGAGCTGGCGCAGTTCGTCGGCGACGCCGACCAGCACGTTGGAATCGGTGCCGATGCCGAACCGGCCGCCCGCGGCGAGGAATTCGCGCGCCGCAAAGATGCCGTCGCCGAGGCTGGCCTCGGTGACGGGACAGAGGCCGGCAACCGCGCCGCTGCCGGCGAGCGCCGCGACTTCCTGCTCCGTCATGTGCGTCGCATGGATCAGGCACCAGCGTTGGTCGACGGGCGCGTGGTCGAGCAGCCATTGCACCGGTCGCTGTCCCGACCAGGCGAGGCAATCCTCCACCTCGCGCACCTGCTCGGCGGCGTGGATGTGGATGGGGTCTGCACCGGCGAGCGGAATGATCGCCGCGAGTTCATCTGGCGCCACCGCACGCAGGCTGTGCGGTGCGATGCCGATATTGGCGCCGGGCAGGTTTCGGATCGCATCGCGTGAAGCCACCATCAGCGCCGCGAACTGGTCGACCGAGCAGATGAAGCGGCGTTGTCCGGCATGCGGCGCAGCGCCGCCGAACGTGCCGTGTGCATAGAAGCTCGGCAGCAGGGTGAGGCCGATGCCGGCGGCGTCGGATGCCTCCGCGATGCGCATCGCCATCTCGGCGGGGTTGGCGTAAGGCGAGCCGTCGCGATCGTGGTGGAGGTAGTGAAACTCACCGACGCGGGTGAAGCCGCGCTCAAGCATCTCGACATAGAGCAAGGTGGCAACGGCAGTGACGTCGTCCGGCGTCATCGTCAGCGCGAAGCGATACATGGTCTCGCGCCAGGTCCAGAACGTATCCGTCGTATCGCCACGCAGTTCCGCGAGCCCGGCCATGCCGCGCTGAAAGGCGTGGCTGTGCAGGCTCGCCAATCCCGGAACCGCCAGTTGGTGCCGTTCGTCTTCGCTGGTGGATGCAACACCAGCCGTCACCGAGGCGATCACGCCGTCGGTGAACTCGATCCGCACGTCATTGGCCCAGCCCGAGGGCAGCAGCGCGAATGCGAAATGCAGTCGTGTCATTTTTCCACGCCGGCTGGACAGAACCGGGACACGATTATATGTCTAGACATATAAGTCAAGCATCCCACCTCGAAGGGACCTTTCGCATGGCAGAGCGCTTCGACCGGATCTGGCACAATGCCAGGCTCGCTACGATGCGCGGCGACCGCGCCGATCTCGGCGAGATCGAGCGCGGGTTGGTCGCGGCGCGCGACGGCCGCATCGTCTATGCGGATGCGCAATCGGATTTTCCTGTGGACGCGGATGCCGTCGAGCGGATCGATTGCGGCGGCCGCTGGATCACGCCCGGCCTGGTCGATTGCCACACCCATCTCGTGTTCGGCGGCAATCGCGCGCACGAGTTCGAGCTTCGCTTGAAGGGCGCGAGCTATGAGGAGATCGCGCGCGCCGGCGGCGGCATCGTCTCGACGGTTGCCGCAACACGCAAGGCGACCGAGGCCGAACTAGTTGCAGGCGCGCTGCCGCGGCTCGATGCCCTGATCGGCGAAGGCGCAACCACCGTAGAGATCAAGTCCGGTTATGGTCTCGATGTCGAGACCGAGATGCGGCAGCTTTCGGCCGCGCGCCAGCTCGGCCAGTTGCGGAAGGTTGCGATCCGCACCTCCTTCCTCGGTGCGCATGCCCTGCCGCCGGAGGCCAATGGCGACAAGGACCGCTACATCGATCTGGTCTGCAATGCGATGTTGCCGGCGGTGGCCAAGGCCGGCCTTGCCGATGCCGTCGACGCGTTCATGGAAGACATCGCATTTTCCGGAGAGCAGACGGCGCGGGTGCTCGCGGCGGCGCGTGCGCTGGGAGTGCCCGTGAAGCTGCACGCGGATCAGTTGTCGAATCTCGGCGGTGCGGCACTCGCCGCAAAATTCTCCGCGCTGTCGGCCGATCATCTCGAGCATACCGACGAAGCCGGCGCTGCCGCGATGGCCAAGGCGGGGACCGTGGCGGTGGTGCTGCCCGGCGCGTTCTACTTCATTCGCGAGACGCAGAAGCCGCCGGTCGAGCTGTTCCGCAAGCATGGCGTGCCGATGGCGCTGGCGACCGACTGCAATCCAGGCAGTTCGCCGCTGACCTCGCTGCTGCTTGCGATGAACATGGGCGCGACGCTGTTCCGGATGACGGTCGCCGAATGTCTCGCAGGCGTGACGCGGGAAGGAGCCCGCGCGCTCGGCCTGCTCGCCGAGACCGGTACGCTCGAAGCAGGCAAGTCCTGCGATCTTGCGATCTGGGACGTCGATCGTCCCGCCGAACTGGTCTACCGGATCGGCTTCAATCCGTTGCACGGCCGGGTGTGGAGGGGCCAATGAGCGATCGAGATGCGCGCATCGTCGTGATGCCCGGAACGGTTGGCCTCGATGTGCTGGCGCGCGTGCTCGCGGGGGCGGCCGTCGAGCTCGATGCATCGTTCTGGCCGCGGGTCGAGGCCGCGGCGGAGATCGTGGCGAAGGCGGCACGGACCGACGTTCCCGCCTACGGCATCAATACCGGATTCGGGAAGCTGGCATCGACGCGCATTGCGCCCGACCAGACGGCGCTGCTTCAGCGCAACCTGATCCTGTCGCATTGTTGCGGGGTCGGCCCTGCCACGCCCGAGCCGATCGTGCGCCTGATGATGGCGTTAAAGGTGATCTCGCTCGGCCGTGGCGCCTCTGGCGTGCGCCGCGAAATCATCGAGCAGTTGCAGGGCATGCTGGCGCGCGGCGTCACGCCGCTGGTCCCGCAGCAGGGTTCGGTCGGCGCGTCCGGCGATCTCGCGCCGCTCGCGCATATGACCGCCGTGATGATCGGGGAGGGGCAGGCGATCCACGGTGGCAGGATCGTGCCGGGCCATGAAGCGCTGGCGACCGCTGGCCTCGCGCCATTGACGCTCGGCCCCAAGGAGGGGCTCGCGCTGATCAACGGCACGCAGTTTTCGACAGCCTACGCGATTTCGGGCCTGCTGCGCGCGCATCGGCTGGCGTGTGCCGCGCTGGTGACCGGTGCGCTGTCGGTCGATGCGGCGATGGCGTCGACGGTGCCGTTTCGCCCGGAGATCCAGGCCTTGCGCGGCCACGACGGGCAGATCGCCGCGGCTGCGACCTTGACCGCGCTGCTCGACGGCAGCGACATCAGGCAGTCGCATCTCGAAGGCGACGAGCGGGTGCAGGACCCTTATTGCCTGCGCTGCCAGCCGCAGGTCGCGGGCGCCGTGCTCGATCTGCTCGCGCAGGCCGCGCGCGGGCTGACCGTCGAAGCCAACGCCGTCACAGATAATCCGCTGGTGCTGGTCGAGACCAATGAGATCGTCTCCGGCGGCAATTTCCACGCCGAGCCGGTGGCGTTCGCCGCTGACCAGATCGCGCTGGCGCTCTCGGAGATCGGCGCGACCAGCGAGCGCCGGATCGCAACGCTGGTCGATCCCGCGCTGAATTTCGGCTTGCCGCCGTTCCTGACGCCTCAACCCGGCATCAACTCCGGGTTCATGATCGCCGAGGTCACGGCGGCCGCGCTGTATGCCGAGAACAAGCAGCGCGCGATGCCGTGCTCGATTGATTCGACGCCGACCAGCGCCAACCAGGAAGATCACGTCTCGATGGCGGCCCATGCCGCGCGACGGCTGTCCGACATGGCCGACAATCTCGCTGCCATCCTGGGCATCGAGCTGCTGGTCGCGGCGCAGGGCATCACGCTGCGCGCGCCGCATTCAACGAGCAAGCCGCTCGCCGCCGTCATCGCTGCGCTGCGTGCGCATGTTCCCGCGCTCGCCGCGGACCGCTACATGGCCGACGATCTTGCGCAGGCAGCGCGGCTGATCGAAGCCGACGCGTTGCCTGCCGCCGCAATCGCGGCCCTTTCGACCGATCCGTTTCCAAAATTCGCTTAGCCGACAGGGGCCCCCGTCATGAATCGCCGACTCGACAATGAACGCATCATCCGCGCTCCCCGCGGCAGCGACATCAGCGCGAAGAGCTGGCTGACGGAAGCGCCGCTGCGCATGCTGATGAACAATCTGGACCCCGATGTCGCCGAGCGCCCGAGCGAGCTCGTGGTCTATGGCGGCATCGGTCGCGCGGCGCGCGACTGGGAGAGTTTTGACCGGATCGCCGCCTCCTTGCGCAAGCTCGAAGCCGATCAGACGCTGCTGGTGCAATCCGGCAAGCCGGTCGGTGTTTTCCGTACCCATGCGGATGCGCCGCGCGTCCTGATCGCGAATTCGAATCTGGTGCCGCATTGGGCGACGCTCGATCATTTCAACGAACTCGATCGGCAGGGCCTGATGATGTTCGGCCAGATGACGGCCGGCTCCTGGATCTACATCGGCAGCCAGGGCATCGTGCAGGGGACCTATGAGACCTTCGTCGAAGTCGGGCGCCGGCATTATGGCGGCAGTCTTGCCGGCAAATGGATTCTCACGGCGGGCCTCGGTGGCATGGGCGGCGCGCAGCCGCTGGCCGCGACCATGGCCGGCGCTTCGATGCTCGCGGTCGAGTGCCAGCCGAGCCGCATCGAGATGCGGCTGCGCACGGGCTATCTCGACCGCCAGGCCGCGACGCTCGACGCGGCGTTGGCGATCATTGCCGATGCGACCAAGAGCGGGAAGCCTGTGTCGGTCGGCCTGCTCGGCAATGCGGCCGAGATCTTTCCGGAACTGGTGCGGCGTGGCGTGCGGCCCGATATCGTCACCGACCAGACCAGCGCGCATGATCCGATCAACGGCTATTTGCCAAGGGGGTGGACGCTCGCCGAATGGGAGACGCGGCGCGCCGCCGATCCGAAGGCGGTCGAGACGGCCTCCAAGACCTCGATGGTCGATCACGTCCGGGCCATGCTGGATTTCCACGCGCAGGGCATCCCGACGCTCGACTACGGCAACAACATCCGCCAGATGGCCAAGGACATGGGCCTGAAGCAGGCGTTCGATTTTCCGGGCTTCGTGCCGGCCTATATCCGGCCGCTGTTCTGCCGCGGCGTCGGGCCGTTCCGCTGGGCGGCGCTGTCGGGCGATCCCGAGGACATCTTCAAGACCGATGCCAAGGTCAAGGAGCTGATGCCCAACGATGGCCATCTGCACAACTGGCTCGACATGGCGAAGGCCCGCATCAAGTTTCAGGGGCTGCCGGCGCGGATCTGCTGGGTCGGTCTCGGCGACCGTCATCGCCTCGGCCTTGCCTTCAACGAGATGGTGGCGCGCGGCGAGCTCAAGGCGCCGATCGTGATCGGCCGCGATCATCTCGACAGCGGGTCGGTGGCGAGCCCGAACCGCGAGACCGAGGCGATGCGCGATGGTTCGGATGCGGTGTCGGACTGGCCGCTGCTCAATGCGCTGCTCAATTGTGCGAGCGGGGCCACCTGGGTGTCGTTGCATCACGGCGGCGGCGTCGGCATCGGCTATTCGCAGCATGCCGGCATGGTGATCGTCGCCGACGGCACGCCGGAAGCGGCGCGCCGGCTCGAGCGCGTGCTGTGGAACGACCCGGCGACCGGCGTGATGCGCCACGCCGACGCCGGCTATGAGACGGCGATCGAATGCGCCCGCGCCAACGGGCTCGATCTGCCGAGCCTGCGCGCGTGAGGTGACGTCGGCGAGACGCCCGAAGGGATCTCACCGACTGTCTTCAATCCGCCGACAGCGGTTCGCCGGTCAGCGACCAGCTTTCGCCGTCGAATGTCGCGATCCGCAGGGTTCGGAACGGCGTGTAGTCGCCGGGGCGTATGCCGATCGAGATACCCGGAAGCATCATCGGCAGCCGCTCGCCGTTCAGCGAGGTCGCCTGCTTGATCAGGTTCTCGCGGGTCAGGTCGTCGCCGCATTTGCGCAGCGCCAGCTCGAGGCCATGCACGTTCATATAGGCAACCAGCACGGAGTAGTCGTCCGGATTGGCTGACGGCGCGTAGGTCTTCAGGAAGTCCTTGTAAGCCTTGACCTCGTCGTCATTGGCCCAGGCCGGATCGCCGGGCTGCTTGAGGAATTGCGTTGTGACCAGCCCCTTGGACGCTTCGAGGCCTGCCGGTTTCAGGATGGTCTCGACCGATGCCGTCGAACCGCCGATCACGTGCAGGGGTTTCCAGCCGAGCTCGTAGACCTTGCGGATCGATTGCGCGGCGGCCTTCGACGACGACTGTTCGATCAGCGTGTCGACGCCGGCGGCCTTGAGCTGGACGATCTGCGAGTCGATCGTCGGGTCGGCGAGTTCGTAGGAGGCCTGCGCGACGATCAGCTCGGCCTTCGGACCGAGGCCGGCGCGGAGGCCCTTGAGATAGTCCTTGCCGTAGTCGTCGTTCTGGTAGAGCACGCCGATCCTAGCGTTCGGCTTTGCGCTCAGGATGTACTTGGCGACGACGCGGCCCTCGGTCTCGAAGTCCGGATAGAGCGGAACCGTCCACGGGAAGGTCTTGGGATCGTTGAAACGGCGTCCGCCGGCCGTGATGAAGAGCTGCGGCACTTGCTTGGCATTGAGGTATTTCTGGATCGCGACGTTGGGCGCGGTGCCGATCGTGCCGACCTCTGCCAGCACGCCGACATCTTCGATCAGCTTGCGGGATTGCTCGACCGCTTTCGGCGCGCTGTAGGCGTTGTCGAGTTGGGTGAAATTGATCTTGCGGCCGTTGATGCCGCCTTTCGCGTTGAGCATCTCGAAATAGCCGACCACCGCGCGGCCGGCGCCGGCGCCGAAGGCGGAGGCCGGCCCGCTCAACGGCGTCGACTGGCCGAGCTTGATCTCGGTGTCGCTGGCGCCGGGACCGTAGGCCTTCTGGGCGTAGGCAGGCGCCGCCAGCAGGGCGGACAGCGCGACGGCCGTCAGCACCCGGTCGATGATGTGGTTCAAGGTCGTCTCTCCCTCTAATTTGTTTCTTGTTGAAAATCGAACTGCGCCAAAGCGCGTTGAGATCGCGCTCTGGCTTGTTGTCTGAGCATGATCGTTTTCGGAAAACCGCTTCGCACTTTTCCGGATCATGCTCTAGCGCAACAGCTCGCGGGCGATCACCACGCGCTGGATCTGGTTGGTGCCCTCGAAAATCTGAGTCAGCTTGGCGTCGCGCATCATGCGCTCGACCGGATAGTCCATGGTGTAGCCGTAGCCGCCGAAGATCTGGACCGCGTCGGTGGTCACCTTCATCGCCATGTCGCTGCCGACACATTTCGCCATGCTGGCCAGCACGTTGAGGCGCTTCCAGTCGCCGGCATCGCCGGCCCGGGCGCATTCATAGACCAGCGCGCGCGCCGCCTCGATCTGCATCGCCATGTCGGCGAGCATGAACTGCACGCCCTGGAATTCGGCGATCGGCTTCTTGAATTGCTTGCGCTCCTTGGCGTAGGCGATGCACGCATCGAGCGCACCCTGCGCCAGGCCAACCGACTGGGCGCCGATGGTCGGACGGTTGAGGTCGAGTGCGCGCATCGACGCGCGAAAACCCTTGCCTTCCTCGCCGACGAGGTTTTCGACCGGAACCCGGACATTGTCGAAGAAGATCGGCGTATTGGGCGCGCCGCGAAAGCCCATCTTGCGCTCGTGGCGGCCGAACGTGACGCCCTGCATCTTCTTCGGTTCGACGATGAAGGCGCTGATGCCGTCGGCCCCGGCGCCGTCACTTGTCCGCGCCATCACCACGATGTAGTCGGCGACGACACCGTAGCTGCACCATTGCTTGCGGCCGTTGAGGACGTAGCTGTCGCCGTCCTTGCGGGCGCGGGTGTTGAGCGCGGCAACGTCGGAGCCGGCCTGCGGCTCGGAGATCGCGATCGCCGTGACCACGCCGCCCTTGGCGATGATCGGCAGATACTTCTTGCGCTGCTCTTCAGAGCCGAAATGCAGCAGCGGCATGATGAACATGGTGTTGAGCGCCGCGATCGACGCGCAGGCCGGCGAGACCTTCGAGATCTCCTCGCGCGCGATGCAGGCCATGGTCAGATTGCCGTTCGGGCCGTCGTAGCGCTCCGGCACCCAGAGCTGCATCAGTCCCATCTCGCCGAACAGCTTGACCAGCTCGAGCGGAAAGCGGTCGGTCTCGTCGATCTCGGCGGCGATCGGCGCCACGTGCTTGGCGACCATCCTGCGCACGTTGTCGCGGAACGCGACCTGCTCCTCGGAAAAACTCATACGGACTCCCCGTCGTTTTCTTTGCCGGAAGCCGAAAAAGGGGCTTCCATTGAATGGGTGATCCATTTAATAATCCACTGCATGAGCACCAAGTCAAGCCCTCGCACGCCGCAGCGCTCCCGTACCGCCTCGCCGAACCGGCGGGAGCGGGCCGCCGATCTCCGCGCCGCCGGAGCGTCGGCAGCGCCGACATTCAAGCCGATCCACACCAGGCGGACATTCGAGGAGATCTGCGAGCGGATCCGCGAGCAGCTGGCGCTCGGCGTGCTGAAGCCGGGCGACAAGCTGCCGGCCGAGCGCGAGCTCGCGCAGCAGCTCGGCGTCAGCCGCAACGTGCTGCGCGAGGCGCTGCGCAGCCTCGAAATGGCCGGCGTTCTCAAGCTGCAGAAGGGTGTCAAGGGCGGCGCCTTCATCCAGCAGGGCGACACCCGCCGCATGAACGAGGTGATGCGGGACATGCTGAGCCTCGGGACGATTTCCGTGCGGGAATTGTCGGAGGCGCGGGTCCATGTGCTCGACCTCGTGGTCAGGCTCGCCTGCGCGAATGCGCGGAGAGCCGACCTGGATGCGCTGGAAGCCAATATCGAGCGGACCGAGCTCGCCACCAAGGAGGGGCGGCTGCTCGATCGGGTCGAATGCTCGCGCGAATTCTACAAGCTGCTGGCGGCGTCGACCGGCAACAAGGTGATCGCGATGATCGTCGACTCCGTCACCGAGATCCACATGCGCTTCGTCTATGCCAAGGTCGCCTCCAGCGGTGTCGCGATGGCCCGGCTAGCGGAGAAGCGGCGCCAGTTCCTGGCGGCGCTGAGCGAGCGAAACGTGGCGCTGGCGAGCCGGCTGCTGCGGTCGCATCTGGAATCCGTGCAGCGGATGCTGGAGCAGGACCCCGGGGCGATGTCGCTCCACGTCGCTTTGGCGGACGTGCAGCCCGGGATGCTTCGATAGCGCGCCGGAAAATATCCCAAAACCCAAGCAGCAATAACAACGGAGGTAAACGTGTCCAACTACGCCAAATATGAATGCCTGACGGTCGAGGTCGCCGACAAGGTCGCGACCGTGACCTTGAACCGCCCGCAGGCGCGCAACGCCATCAATCAGAAGCTGATCCGCGAGCTGCGCACGATCTGGGACGACCTCGCCGACGACCACGCCGTCAATGTCGTGGTGCTGACCGGCGCCGGCGACTTCTTCAGCGTCGGTGGCGACGTGAAGGCGATGTCGGAGCGGCCCGGCGGCGACGTCCTTGAAGAGGGCGAGGTCCATGATCCCATGATCAGCCGGCGCGGCGTGACGCGTCAGCTCGAGCTCGACAAGCCGATCATCGCGGCGATCAACGGCGACGCCATCGGCCTGGCTGCGACCCATGCGCTGCTCTGCGACATCACCGTGATGGCCGAGGACGCGCGGATCGGCGACACCCACGTCTCCCGCGTCGGCCTGGTCGCAGGCGACGGCGGCACTGTGATCTGGCCGCTCCTGATCGGCATCAACAAGGCCAAGGAATACCTGATCCGCGGCACCCTGCTGAAGGGCAAGGAGGCGGAGCGGATCGGGCTGGTCAATCACGTCGCGCCGCGCGCGGAGGTGCTGGCGAAGGCGCGCGAGATCGCGATCGAGCTCGCCAACGGCCCGACCTGGGCCATTCGCTGGACCAAGCTGTCGATCAACCAGATCGTCAAGGAGCGCGTCAACATGCTGCTGGAAGCCTCGATGGCGCTGGAGCAGGTGACGTTCGAGACTGCCGACCACAAGGAGGCAACGATGTCGTTCAAGCAGAAGCGCAAGCCCCGGTTCGGCCAGGGCTAGGCCGGGCGATGACGGCGACCGAACAGCCGGATGACGTCACGGCGATGCTGCGGGAGTCCATACGTGGATTCCTCGATGAGCATTGGCGTCCGCGTGGCGCGACGGCGTCGTCCTCGCCGGACGAGATATCGGCGATCTGGCGCAAGCTGGTCGGGCAGGGGGTCGCTGCCCTCGGCGCGGAGGCAGGCGAAGGCGGGCTCGCCGAAATCCTCGTCGTCATGGCCGAACTCGGCCGCGCCGGATGTCCGGCGCCGATGTGGTCCGCGGCGCTGGCCAATCTTGCGGTGTCGGGATCGCAGGCCGGCGTCGTGGCCGATCTCCAGGCTCGGCTGCATGCCGGGACGGCGATCGTCGCCTTCTCGTTCGGAGCGCTGGATCCCGATCGCGGCACCGGTTCGATCGTGGCCGCGGACGACGCGGCAACGGGCGTGCTTCGCTGTGTCGAGGCGGCGGGAAGCGCCACGCACCTCCTGGTCGCGCTCGATCGGGCTCATCTTGCGCTGATCGAGCTCGGCGGTCCCGGCGTCGAATGCATCGCGACCCGTGCGATGGGGGCGTGGGGGCTCTACGAGGTCCGGCTGAACGCGGCGCCGCTCACGCGCATTGCCGCGGGCGCCGTCGATCTGGACGACCTTCGCATCAAGAGCAAGGCGATGCTGGCCGCGCGCGCCTATGGCGCTGCGCGGCGTGCGTTCGAGCTGGCCGTTGACTACGCCAGGGAACGACACCAGTTCGGGCAGCCGATCGGCAAGTTCCAGGCGATCCAGCACAAGCTGGCGAATTGCCTGATCGCGCTCGAAGGCGTCAGGCTGATCCTCGATCATACCGCCAGGTTGCACGATGGCGACGACGCCGACTGGCGCTATTTCGCCGATTGCGTGTCGGCGTTCTCCGGCAGCGCGCTGCGGCAGGTCGCGCTGGAGACCCAGCATACGTTCGGGGCGATCGGCTACGCCGAGGAGCACGAAGCGCCAATCCATTTCAAGCGCGTGCACCTCGATACGATCGCGCTCGGCGGCGCCTCGGATGCGAAGCGCCGGTTGGCCGCACGCCTGCTGGATGCGGGCGGCGCCGGGTTGCCGCAATACGATCTCGGATCCGCCGGAAACGCGTATCGTGAGCAGGTCCGCCGCTGGCTCGCGCAAAGCTGGTCCGGAGCACGGAAGGACGCGTTCGATCAGAAGCCGTTCGCCAAGCGCGAATTCGATGCCGGCTTCGCCCGCGATATGGGTGAAACGGGATGGATCGGCCTCGGTTGGCCAGAACAATTCGGCGGCCAGGCCCGCTCCCCGCTGGAGCAGATCGCCTTCATGGAGACGATGGAGCAGGGCGAGGCGCCGCGGATCGGCGCCGCGATCCAGGCCAATGCGCTGATGATGTTCGGCACACCGGAACAGCAGCAGCAGTACTTGCCGGAGATCCTGCGCGGCGAAGCCATGCACGGCATGGGTTACAGCGAGCCGCAGGCGGGCTCCGACCTTGCGGCGCTGCGCACCAGCGCCGTGAGGAATGGCGAGCACTGGGTGATCAACGGCCAGAAGATCTGGACCACCACCTGGTGGGGCAAATACATGTTCCTCGCCGCGCGCACCGACAAGGACGCCAGGCCGCCGCACGCCGGCATCAGCATGTTCATCGTGCCGATGGACGCGCCGGGCATCACGATCCGTCCGTCCGCAACCATGTACGACGGCACCTTCGCCAACATCTTTTACGACAATGTCCGCATTCCCGCCGAAAACCTCGTCGGCGAGGTCAATGGCGGCTGGAAAGTGTTGACCGGCGCGCTCGCCTTCGAGCGCGGGCTGGTCGGTGGCGGCATCGTGCTGAAGGTCGCGCATGCCTTCGAGCAGTTGCGCGCGGATGTGATGGCCGGGGAGGGCGATCGGTCGCTGGCTAGTGACCCGATCGTCCGCGACAGGATGGCGACGCTGGCCTCCGAGATCGAGATCGGCCGGCAATTGATGATGCGCTGCGCCGAGCTTGCCGCCGATGGCGTGACGCCGCCGGAATATGGCGCCATCAGCAAGGTGTTCTCAGGCGAGCTGATGGAGCGCTTCGGCGAGGCCGCGCTCGACATCCTCGGCATGCGCGCCGCGCTGTCCGAACAGATGCCAGGCGCGATCGACAATGGCCGCTTCGAGCAGAACCTGCGGCACTCGCTGATGTGGGTGATCAGCATCGGAACCAACGAAATCCAGCGCAGCCTGATCGCGCAACGCGCGCTCGGACTGCCGAGATAGGAGAGATCGGATGCAGAAGGATGGCGACAGGGCGCCGCTCGCGGGTATGCGCGTGCTGGATTTCTCCATCATGGTGGCGGGCCCCTATTGCGCGCGTCTGCTCGCCGATGTCGGGGCCGAGGTCATCAAGATCGAGCCGCCGGAAGGCGACGACATGCGGCTGCGCACGCCGCTGCGCGACGGCCACAGCACCTATTTCGGCCAGCTCAATGCCGGCAAGCGCAGCCTGGCGCTGGACCTGAAGAACGCCGACGCGATCAAGCTGGTGCATCGCATGGTCGCGGAGGCGGATATCATCGTCGAGAATTTCCGACCCGGCGTGATGGATCGTCTCGGTCTCGGCTACGAGGCGCTTCGCGCCATCAACCCGCGCCTGATCTACTGCTCGATCTCGGGCTATGGACAGTCGGGCCCCGCCGCGGAGCGCGCGGCCTACGCCATGATCGTGCATGCCGAGAGCGGTTTCGATACCTCGCTGATGCGCTATGCCGGCGACCGGGAACGTCCGGCGGCGGGCGCGATCTTCGTCGCCGATATCCTTGGCGGCATCTTCGGCTATTCCGCGATCCAGACCGCGCTGGTTCAGCGTGGGCGCACGGGCGAGGGGCAGCGTATCGACGTGGCGCTGATGGATTGCATGCTGAACCTGCTGGTCTACGAGCTTCAGGAAGCACAATTCCCGATCCGCTCGCCGCGTCCGACCTATGGGCCGGTCCGCACCCGCGACGGCGATATCCTGATCGCACCGGTCACGCCGCGCAACTTCGCGGCGCTCTGCGAAGTGACCGGGCAGGAGGAGCTGACCAGCGATCCGCGCTTTTCCAGCATTCCGGCGCGCGGCGCCAATTGGACCGCCATGATGCAGGTGATCGAAAAGTGGACGGAGCGTCACACCGCTGCCGAATGCATCGCGGCGCTGGATCGCGCCGGCGTCCCGTGTGCGGAATACCGGGCGCCGGGCGCGGCGCTGACCGATCCCCACCTGCGTCAGCGGGGTGTGTTCGGGACGGTGACGGATGGTGCCGGTGACTTCGTCGGCGTCAGCGCGCCATGGCAAATGTCCGGAGCCGACACGCCGATCGGCAGTCATGTGCCCGGCATCGGCGCGCAGCGCGATGACGTGCTGTCGCAAATCTTGGGACTGTCGCCCGACGCCGTCGCGGCGCTTGCGGCATCAGGCACCTTCGGGAAGGCAACGGCCTGACTGGGGCTCAACGATCGGATGGCGCGTCCGGCGGCGGAGCCTTCGCGATCGCCAGCAGGCATTTCAGGAAATGCGCGCGATCTTCCTTGCGCAGCGGAGCCAGCATGATCTCTTGCAGCTGGGCCGCCGCCGGGATCACGGCCAGCAGCGCTTCCTCGCCCTTGGCGGTGATCTGGACCTGAAGCGAACGGCGGTCGTCGGGGTTGTCCTTCTTCGCGACCAGCCGGCGTGCCACCATCCGCTTCAGCATTTCGCTGAGCGTGTTGCGGTCGCAACTGATCCGGTCCGCCAGCACGGAGGGGGTGAGCGGTCCCAACTGATACAGCGCCATCAGCACGCCGAATTGCCGCGGCGTGATGTCGCTCTGGCGCGTCATGCTTTGATAGAGCCCGTCGTAGCGGGCCTCCAGCAGCCGCAGCAGAAATCCGACGCCGCCTTCGAGTTGCCAGTCGCGCGCGACGTCTGCGGCCGAACTGGTCTTCCTTGCCTTGTCGGCTGCCATGCCGTCGTTCGACCTCGATTTCACGAATTCGCGTTAGCCCGTAGCAGGTTGGCCTGACGTCCTCAACCCTGCGGTCAATCGCACCCCGGTCTGTTCCCGGAGCGAGGCAATGGTTTTCGGCCCTTGTCAGCCATTCGGCCATGTAGTACGTATACGTATCAAATGGACGCGAAGACGTCGTTCAGGGAGGTTGCCGTTGGACCTGCGCGAGCTGCTGTCGATTCCCTATCTGCTCGAGGCAGAGGCGGTCGAGACCGAGCCGGGACATTGGCGGGTTCGTCTCGCCTATCCGGAGCTTCCGGGATGCACGGCTGAGGCGGCCGTCGTCGAGGATGCCCTCAGAGCGCTCGAGCGGCGGCGCATCGAGTTGATCGTCGGCCTGGTGGAGCAGGGCAAGCAACCTCCCGTTCCACGCCAGCCGCTCGCCGCATCCGATCCGCTTTGGACCGCACAGGATCTCGGGTTGTCCGACCGCGTCGCCGCGCTGCTGGGCAATGCGGCCGGTCCGACCACCCGCAATTGAAGGAGGCAAACCATGCTCTCGCGCGAAGACAATGAACGCCTGGTGAGGGTCGGCAAAGGCACGCCGCTCGGTGACCTGTTTCGGCTGTACTGGATTCCGTTCCTGCCGTCGGCGGATCTCGCCAAGGACGGGCAGCCGAAGCGCATCCGTTTGCTTGGCGAGGATCTGGTCGCCTTCCGCGACACCGAAGGCCGCGTCGGGCTGGTCGACCAGGCCTGTCCGCATCGCGGTGCGCCGCTGATCTTCGCACGAAACGAGGATTGCGGGCTGCGCTGCGTCTATCACGGCTGGAAGTTCGACGTCACTGGCGCGGTGACCGACATGCCGGCGGAGCCGGTGCGCAGCCGCCTCAAGGAGCGGGTGCGGATCAAGGCCTATCCCTGCAAGGAGCGCAACGGAATGATCTGGACCTATATGGGTCCCGACCAGGCCGAGCTTCCGCCGCTGCCGAACCTCGAATGGAATCTGGTGCCGGCCGAGCAGGTGCACATCTCGGTGCGCGTGCAGGAGTGCAACTGGTTGCAGGCGGTCGAGGGCGAGATCGACTCCGCGCACGCGCCGCTGCTGCACGGGCGGCTCGATGCGCAGGGCACCACCAGCGCCTGGATCCAGAAGCGCGACCTGCGGCCGACCTTCGAATGCATCAAGCAGGATTTTGGCATGAGCATCGCGGCGCGGCGCAACTACGACGCCAACACGCTGTATTGGCGGGTCAACCAGTTCATGCTGCCGTTCTACACGCTGGTGCCTCCACTCTCGCCGTTCCCGGATCTGAGCGGGCATGCCTGGGTGCCGATCGACGACGAGAACACGCTCTGCATCATGTTCTCCTATCATCCGTCGGAACCGCTGTTGGAGAAAACCCGGCAGGTGTTCGCGGAGGGCCACAAGGGTCGCGAAAGCGGCCACGCCAGCCGGCACGCGCTCGTCGAGCACCCGGTGACGGTGCCGTATGCCGGCTACTGGACCAAATACAATCCACAGAACGGCTTCCAGTTCGACTACGAGGCGCAGCGGACCACCTGGTTCTCGGGCCTGCCGGGGCTCTGGGTGCAGGACGGTGCCTGTCAGAGCGGCGTCTCGCCGATCTTCGATCGCACCAAGGAGACGCTCTGCTCGAGCGATACCGGCATCGCGATGACGCGGCGCTTCATTCTGGAGGCGCTCGGTGCCTATCGCGATCATGCGATCAAGCCGAAGGGCGTCTCGGATCCCGACGTGTTCATGGTGCGGGCGGTGTCGCTGCGGCTGCCGCCGGAGGATTCCTGGGTCGATGTCGGCGCGCCGTTCATGCGGGCGAAGCTCGGCGCCGATTTCGGGTACGAGCTGTGAGCGCATCCGGCCATACGGCCGACACCCAGCAGGTGCTGGTCAAGCGCATCGGCTACGAGGCCGAGCGTATCCATTCCTATGAGCTGATCGCGCCGACCGGCAGTGAGTTGGCCCCGTTCACCGCCGGCAGCCATATCGACCTGCATCTGCCGAACGGCATGATCCGCAGCTACTCGCTGCTCAACGATCAGCGCGAGCGGCATCGCTATGTCATCGCGGTGAACCGGGATGCCGAGAGCCGCGGCGGCTCCAGCTTCGTTCACGACACCGTCAGGGTCGGGGAGATCATGACGATCTCGCTGCCGCGCAATAACTTCGCGCTTTGCGAAGAAGCCGAACACTCGGTTTTGATCGCCGGGGGCATCGGTATCACACCGTTGCTGTCGATGATCCGGCGCCTCGAGGCGCTCGGCCGCCCCTGGGACCTGTACTACGCCGCGCGGACGCGTGCCGCTGCCGCGTTTCTCGATGAACTCGGCGCGTTCCGATCCGATGCCAGCCTGCACGTCGATTTCGACGACGCGCGGGCGGGACGGGTGTTCGATCTCGCGGCCATCGTCAGGAGCGCACCGGCTGACGCGCATCTCTATTGTTGCGGGCCGGTGCCCATGCTCGCGGCATTCGAGACGGTGACCGCCGATCGTCCGGCCGATCACGTGCATGTCGAATATTTCAAGGCGCGGGAAGCGCCAGCGACCGAGGGCGGCTTCGCGGTCCGGCTCGCGCGGAGCAACCGCACGATTGCGGTCGAGCCCGGCAAGACCATTCTCGATGCGCTGCTCGATGCCGGGATCGCCGCGAGCTATGCCTGCACCGAAGGGGTCTGCGGCACCTGCGAGACGCGGGTGCTCGAAGGCATACCGGATCACCGCGATCAGTTCCTGAGCGAGGAAGAGCAGGCGACGAACCGGAGCGTGATGATCTGCTGCTCGGGCGCCAAATCCGGCATGCTCGTGCTCGATCTCTGAAAACAACAACACAACATGGGTGGAAACAAGTGAACTATCTCTCTCGCATTCTCGCGCTGTCGCTGCTGGCCGCTAGCGCCACCTCACCGGCATCGGCGGACGCCGCGCGTTCCCTGAAGATCGGCGTGCTCAACGACGCATCCGGGCCCTATTCGGACAATGCCGGCGAAGGGTCGGTGACGGCAGCCAGGATGGCGGCCGAGGACTTCATGCGGCTGCATCCCGATTTCAAGGTCGAGATCGTTTCGGCTGACCATCAGAACAAGGCCGATGTCGGCGCCGCGATCGCGCGACGCTGGATCGACCAGGAGAAAGTCGATGCGGTCGCTGACGTGCCGAACTCGGCGGTCGGGCTTGCCGTCAACGAGGTCGTGCGTGGCAGCAAGGCAGCGCTGATCGCATCGAGCGCGGCGTCTTCGGACCTGACCGGAAAGTACTGCTCGCCGAACACGATTCAATGGACCTTCGATACCTGGGTGGCATCGCACACGATCGGCGCCTATCTGGTGCGGCATGGCGGCAAGAAATGGTACTTCATCGCCACCGACAATGCGCTCGGCAAATCGATGGTCCGCGATGGCACGGCGGTGATCGGCACGGGCGGCGGCACCGTTCTTGGATCGGTCAATGTGCCGATCAACAATGCGGACTATGCGTCGTTCATCCTGCAGGCCGAGGGCTCGGGCGCCGACGTGATCGCGTTCGCCACTGCCGGCGGCGACACCGTCAGCCTGATCAAGCAATCCGCCGAATTCGGGCTGAAGCAGGGCGGGCGCACCTTCGCAGCGCTGCTGACCACCACCAACGACGTCGAGTCCAGCGGACTAGCAGTCGGCGACGGGTTGATCATTACCCAGCCGTTCTACTGGGATCTCAACGATGCCAGCCGCACCTGGTCGGGCAGGTTCAGTGAGCGGCAACACGGGCAATCACCGACCGCATTCCATGCCGGCGTCTATTCCTCGGTGCTGGCCTATCTGAATGCGGCACAGGCTGCGGCAACCAATGATGCGCAGGCAGTGATCCGGAAGCTGAAGGAGAATCCGATCGACGACGCCTTGTTCGGGCCCGTCGTGGTGCGCGCGGACGGCCGCGCCATCCACAACATGTACATCTTCAAGGTCAAGAGCCCGAATGCATCGAAGAGCAAATGGGATTTGCTCGAGCAGGTCGGCGTGCTCACGGGTCCCGAGGCGTTCCGGCCGCTCGATCAGGGCGGGTGCTCGCTGGTTGCGCCGCCGACCAGCAATTGACGTCGACGGCAGCGAACCTGGATCAACCTTTCTCAAGACATACGGATGTCTCACATGCTGGATCAGCTTGAAGCCGAATTCCCCGAGCACACGCCTCGTCCGGCCGGCGCGCCGATGGCGCTCGAGGGAATCCGGGTGGTCGACTTCTCGCACTTCATCGCGGGGCCGTTCGCGACCATGATCCTGGCGGACATGGGCGCCGAGGTGATCAAGGTCGAGGCGCCCGGCCGGGGCGACGATCTGCGGCGGTATCCTCCGCTGCATCCGGACCTCAGGCACGGTGCGCCGTTCCTGTGGACCAACCGCAACAAGCGCAGCGTCGCGCTCGATCTCAAATCCCCGGAGGGATTGCAGGTCGCGCGTGAGCTGATCGCAACCGCCGACGTCGTCGTCGAGAATTTCTCGGCCGGCGTCATGACGCGGCTCGGGCTCGACTATGAGAGCTGCCGCAAGCTCAGGCCCGAGATCGTCTACTGCGCGGTGTCGGCCTATGGCCGCGACGGCGCGTTTGCCGACCGGCTGGGCTTCGACCCGATCGCGCAGGTCGAGAGCGGCTTCGTTTCGATGAACGGCTACGCCGATCGCGAAGGCGTGCGGGCCTTGTCGCCGGTGATGGACATCAGCACCGCGATGATGGCGAGCAATGCGATCCTGGGCGCGCTGCTCGCGCGTGAGCGCAGTGGCCTCGGCCAGGCCATCGAAGTATCATTGTTCGAGAATGCCGTCCTGATGACCGGGTACGCGACCATGCAGTCGCTTTTCAACAATGCCGATCCGAAGCGGAGCGGCAATACCAGTCCCGACACCTGCCCGTCGGGCGTCTTCCTGGCCAGCGATTGTTCGTTCTATATCAATTGCGGCAACGACAAGATCTTCCAGCGCTTGATGGCGCAGGTGCTCGCGCGCGAGGATCTCGCCGCGGCCGAGATCTACGCCACGGGTCCTGACCGGATCCGCCGGCGCGAGGAGTTGTTTGCGATCCTCGGCGAGGCGTTTGCCCGGCAGCCATGGTCGCACTGGCAGTCACGAATGCGGGCAGCCGGCGTGCCCTGCGGCCAGGTGCGCAGTGTCGGCGAGGCGATCCGCTCGCCGGAGGCGCGCGAGCGCGAAATCGTCACCAGGATTCCGCACCAGACGATCGGCTGGGTGCCGAATGTGAACCTGCCGATCCGCTATTCGCGGACGCCGATCGTCGATCCCGTCGCGGCACCGGCCGTCGGCCAGCATACCGAAGACGTTCTGCGTGAGCTGCTCGGCTATGACGACGCGCGCATCGCGCAACTCGCTACGGGCGGAGCTTTCGGCAGCCAGCCATCGCGGGAGGATACCAAGCCGTGACGGTACGCGCACGAGACGAACGGACGCTGCGGGGCCGGGTGGCGGTGATCGGGATCGGCGAGACCGAATATTATCGTCATGGCGCGTCTCCTGATCCGGAATTCAAGCTGGCTTTGAAAGCCATCCTGGCAGCTTGCGCGGATGCCGGGCTCGATCCACGCGACATCGACGGGTTCTCCTCCTATAGCGACGACCGCAGCGAGGCGTCGCGGCTGGCCGCAGCGCTCGGCACGCGCCAACTGCGCACCGCGACGATGCAATGGGGCGGTGGCGGCGGCGGCTGCTGCGCGGCGGTTGCCAATGCGGCGGCCTCGATCGTCGCGGGCCTTGCCGACTGCGTCGTGGTGTTCCGCTCGCTGGCGCAGGGCCAGTACGGCCGCTTCGGGCAGGCGGTCGGCATCCACACCGTTTCGGGCGAACGATCGTATCTGATGCCTTACGGCGTGCTGGCGCCGCCGCAGCGGTTTGCGATGCGGGTCCAGCGCTACATGCACGAGCATGGCGTTCGGCAGGAGGCGTTGCGTGCCATCGCGCTCGCCTCCTACCATCACGCGCAGGCCAATCCGCGCGCGGTGATGCATGGCAAGCCGCTGGAGCCAGACAAGTACGACGCCTCGCGCTGGATCGTGGAGCCGTTTCATCTGTTCGATTGCTGCATGGAGAATGACGGCGCCGCAGCCTTGCTGCTGGTTCCGGCGGAGCGCGCCGGCGACTTCCGGCACAAGGGCGCCTATGTGCTTGGCGCGGCTTCCGGGTCCGGACATCGCGCGGCGACGATGGCGCACAATTCGCCGCTTTACGCCACCGCGAGCTTCGAGACCGTCGCGCCAGATCTCTATCGCATGGCCGGGGTCGGGCCATCCGATGTCGGCGTGGTGCAGGCGTATGAGAATTTCACCGGCGGCGTCGTGATGGCGCTGGCGGAGCACGGCTTCTTCAGGCCGGACGAGGCCAATGATTTCCTGACCTTCGACAATCTGATCGCGCCTTCCGGGCGGCTGCCGCTCAACACCAGCGGCGGCAATCTCGCCGAATGCTACATGCACGGTTTCGAACTGGTCCTGGAAGCGGTTCGCCAGGTGCGCGGCACATCGCCGAACCAGGCCCGCTGCAACGACGTCGCAATGGTCATCGGAGGTCCGATGGTCTCTCCCGCCAGCAACCTCATCCTCGGTTCGGACGCCACTCTATGAGCAATGACGCCAACGCGCGCTATCTTCCGGCCGGGCTGCCGATCCCGGTGGCGGAGCCCGACGGACTTTCCGCGCCGTATTGGGAAGGACTGCGCCAGGGCAGGCTTCTGGTGCAACGCTGCCGCCATTGCGACACCTGGCAGTTCGGTCCGGAATGGATCTGCCATCATTGCCACGCCTTCGATCCGGAATGGACCGAGGTCGAGCCGCATGGCCGGATCTTCAGTTGGGAGCGGGCGTGGCATCCATCGCACGCCGCATTGAAGGGGCACGGTCCCTACATCGCCGTGCTCGTCGAGCTGCCGCATGCCGGCGGCGTGCGCATGGTCGGCAATCTGCTCGGCGATCCCGCACAGGCGGTTGCGATCGGCGCCGATGTCGACGGGGTGTTCGAGCATCACGGCGAGTCGAACCCACCTTACTCCTTGCTGCAATGGCGCCGGCGGTAGGTTTCCCCGGAGTGACTATCCGTTCCTGCGCTTGATGCGGGCAGTCGAACGCGCGACTACCGGAGATAGCTGCTCCGCGGACCTCTGCACCTGCGGTCTGCCTCTGTTGAGGCTTGGCTTGCCTGCTTTCGCGTCAACGTCGCTGACAGGATGAGCTGCGAGGGTCCTTGTCTCGCGGCAGATGACATGCAATCTTCCGCTCCCGGCAATGCTGTTCGAGAGCAACAAGAACAATAATCCCTCTCGTCCCTCCTATTCTGTCGAGGGCCTGATCATGTCGAACCTTACCCAAACAACATCCGCTCCGTGGCGGATCGGCGTGCTGTTCTCGCGAACCGGCTTCATGTCGGTGATCGAGGAAACCCAATATCAGGGCACGCAACTTGCGATCGAGGAGGTTAACGAGGCCGGCGGGGTGTGCGGCCGCGAGCTGGTTCCCGTCGCCTATGACCCTGGTTCGGATTCGGCCGCCTATGGCCACTACGCCAAACGGTTGATGGTGGAGGATCAGGTTACGACTATGTTCGGCTGCTACACCTCGTCGAGCCGCAAGGCGGTGCTGCCAGTCGTCGAGCGGCTGAACGGCCTGCTTTGGTACCCGACGCTTTACGAGGGGTTCGAGGCGTCGCCGAACGTCATCTACACAGGCGCCTCGCCGAATCAAAACAGCCTCGCGCTGTGCCGCTATCTGATGGATACGTTCGGAACACGGTTCTATTTCGTGGGTTCGGACTACATCTATCCGCGCGAGTCCAACCGGGTGATGCGGGAGCTGCTCAAGAGCAATGGCGGCTCGGTCGTCGGCGAGCGTTACGTCAACGTCTATGCGCGCTGGCAGGACTTCGTCCCGATCATCCAGGACATCAAGC